>NZ_SHMI01000001.1:0-573806 GCF_004284735.1 Shinella sp. JR1-6
TCCCGTCAGTGATCATCGCAGAGGCGATGTAATTTGTTTTCTCGATAATGCGGCAATTTCTTCGGAAGTCAATGGATTCACCTAGTTAACTCCGCAATCGTGTAATCTGTTTTCTTTTTGCCGTGCGGGCGGGAAAAATTTCACGGCGGCAATCGCAGCAGAAAATTTGCAAGGACCTTCGCGGCATTCGAATCCCGCTTGAATATCAAGCCATTCCCGGACGCCTGCCGAAGTTGCAACCGATCGGAGCCGTCGGGAGGTGTCTGATGAAGGGTGAAAATCGGTGCCGGAAAAGGCCTGCGGGTTTCATCGCAATGCAAGGGTTGTCGTCGCAATACGGGAAAAGGACGTGAAAGGGCGTGAAATTTTTTTCTGAAATATCCATGCGGCGGGACAGGGTTTTTGTCAGACTGCCCATCGCCACGCCCCCAGCAAAAACAGCGTTACCACCCTCGTCGCTATGGATCGGCGGATACGCCTCGGGTCGGCAAGATTTGGCTTGGCGGCCCTCCCTGTCCCGGTCTTTCCACGGTATTGTCGCCCCGCCGCTGTTGAAGTCCGACCCCGTTTCTGAGGTTTCCCGACCGGGCCGGATCGGTTAGAAGGGGCTCGAAGAAGGAGAGACGGATGGCGGACGTACCCGACATGACGAAACATCGCGGCTTCCCGTCCGGCATGCCGGGCACGGGGGTCCAGTTCACCATCAGGCGCGCCAATCCACGGGGCGTGACGCCGATCAAGGCCCTTCCTCGTCGAGCGCGGCCGGGCACGGCCGAGCACCGCATCGACGCGGCCTTCCTCCATGCCCTCTGGCATCATTTCGGTGCGGAGCCCTTCGAGCGCGGCAATCTCGATGCTGCGCGCCTCAACCTTCTCTTCGGCCGCGAGGTCCTGCCTGCCGAAAAGGACTTCGATCCGCTCTCCTATGAGGCCCTGCTCGTCATCAACGAGAAGACCGCCCGCCAGACTTTCCCGGAATCCTTCGACGACGTTTTCGAAGTCTGAGGGCCGTCGCCCGAACGTCCGGGCCAGCGAGGCCTCACCGGGGATCGACGGCGACCTGCGTCGATAACCATCGCCAGGCATCCCGTACGTCGTCGTCCGCCAGCTTCCGGGGGATGGAAAGGGCGTACCAGGAAAGGCCGGAAGAGACGGTCTCGCCAAAGGGACGCGCCAGCGCACCGGATGAGAGTGCGGCGTCAGCAAGAAGCAGGCTGGCAAGGGCGACCCCCTGGCCGAGTTCGGCTGCGGCAAGGGCAATGTCGCGATCACTGAAATTCGTGCCCTTCCAGGCGGACCCCGCATCGATGCCCACATGACCGAGCCAGTCGGGCCAACCCACAGGGCCCTCTTCATGAATGAGCGGCGCCGACAGGAGATCGGCAGGTTTTCGAAGTTCCCGGGCAAGGGCGGGTAGAGCGGTGGGCGACAGATGGTCGTGCCCGATCAGAAGGCTTTCGCAGCCGGCCGGTGGCTCGGGCGCGTGGATGATGGCGATGTCCGCCTCCATCGTCTCGAAATCGACGGCCGCGCCGCTGCTGTCGAGCCACGGCTCGCAGGCCGGCGCGGCCGCCTTCAGCGATGGAAGACGCGGCAGGAGCCAGCGCCGCGTGAAATCCCGCGGTGCATAGATGACGACGCTGCCGGGCTTGCGGTAGGGCTCCAGGCGCCGGTAACCTTCCTCCATCATCTCCAGGCTGCGTCGCACCGTGCGGTGATAATCCCGACCCGCGTCCGTGAGGCGCACCTCCCGGCCGATACGCAGGAACAGCGGCTGGCCGATCTGGGCTTCAAGCAGGCGCATCTGGTGGCTGATGGCCGATTGCGTCAGGCCGACCTCCTCGGCGGCCCGGCTGAAGCTCTCAAGCCGCGCCGCGGCCTCGAACCCCTTCAGGAACTGCGTCGGGGGAATGTGTCGGAATTTGATCATATATGAAATCCATTCATCCTAAGCAGGAATGCTTCTCGTTTGTATCGGGCCATCGTTGGGAAGATAATGAGCGCCATACATGAATAGGAGTCAATCATGGATACGACGATACGGCCGCAACCGCAGGTGAAGCTGCGCCGTCCGGGCGAATTCGAGCCCCATGCCAAGACATGGATGGCCTGGCCGCATCGGCAGGACCTCTACGGCACGCGCCTGGCGGACATGCAGCGTGCCTATGCCGACGTCGCAAAAGCCATCGCCCAGTTCGAGCCGGTCAGCATGGTGGCCCATCCTGAGCACACGAAAAGTGCGCGCACGCTCCTTGGCGACGGTATCGAGATCGTGGCGCTGCCGATCGACGACTGCTGGATCCGTGATTCCGGTCCGACCTTCCTGAAGCGGGCCGATGGCGGGCTCGCCGGGGTTTCCTGGCGGTTCAATGCCTGGGGCCGCAAACATGAACCCTTCGACGCTGACGATGCACTGGCCGGCCGCGTGCTTGCCTATGAAGAGGCGGAGATGTTCCGCTCGTTCCTCCACTGCGAAGGCGGTTCGCTGGCCTGCGACGGTGACGGGACCTTGATCGTCACCGAGACGAGCCTGCTCCATCCCAACCGAAATCCGGGCCTCTCGAAGGCCTGGGTGGAACTGGAACTCCTGCGCATGCTTAATGTCGAAAAGGTCGTCTGGCTGCCCGGTGATCCGCTCGATCTCGAAACGGACGGCCATGTGGACGGCATGTGCTGCTTCGTGCGCCCGGGTGTCGTCATGTTCGAATACAATCCCGATCCGGCCGACCTGCACGGTCGCATCCTCGCCGACAATCTGGCGGCGCTCAAAAGCCAGACGGATGCGCGCGGCCGCAGCTTCGAGGTCATCCCCATCCCGGAAGCCTATGACGTGGAGGCGACCAGCGAGGTCTTCGCGCGCTCCTACATCAACTTCGCGCTCGCCAATGGCGGCGTCGTGATGCCGACCTTCGGCCGCCCCTCGGGCGAGGAGGCCAAGGCTGCCGTTGCCAAGGCCTTCCCCGACCGGCGTATCGTGACCGTCGATGTCGGCGCCGTCGTTCCCGCCGGCGGGGCGATCCATTGCATCACGCAGGAGCAGCCGCTGTGACCGCCTGGACACGCCGCCGCTTCGTTCAGGCAAGCGCCGGCCTGGCGCTGCTGCCGGCAATGCCGAGCCGTGCCCAAGAGGAGAAGACCTGGATGCCGACCGTTCCCGCCGAAGCCGAACCGCATGCAAGAACCTGGATGGCCTGGCCGAGCACGCCGGCTTTCTACGGTGGCCCCGGCGCCTATTTCGAGAGCGTGCAGGAAACGCTCGGCCGGCTGGCCGCGGCGATTGCCGAAAACGAACCTGTCACCATGGCGGCCCCGGCGAAGCAACACGCGCTGGCCGCGCGCCTTTGCGGCCCCCGGGTCGAGCTCGTCGACATCCCGACCGACGACATGTGGGCGCGCGACAGTGCCCCGGTCTTCGTGCACACGGACGACGGGCGTGTCGCCGCCGTCGATTTCGGCTTCAACGCGTGGGGCGGCAAGCAGGCGCACGCCAGCGACAGCAAGCTTGCCGCGAAGATCGCGGCCTTGGCCGGCGTCGAACACCACGATGCCGCACTTTGTGGCGAGGGTGGCGGCTTCGAGTATGACGGAGACGGCACGCTTCTCCTCACCGAGAGCTGCTGGGTGAACGACAACCGCAATCCCGGACTGGACCGAGCCGAGATCGAGCGGCGCCTCAAGGCCGCGCTCGGCGTCGAAACCGTGCTGTGGGTGCCTGGCGTGCGCGGGCTCGATATCACCGACGGGCATATCGACGGTTCGTTCCGCTTCGTGGAGCCCGGCCTTGTCATTGCCAGCAGCTATCCCGGCGACAGGTCGGAATGGGGGCGTGCCCACAAGGAGGCCCTCGCTATCCTCGCCAAGGCCCGCGATGCGCGCGGCCGTGCGCTTGAAATCGTCTCCATTCCCGCGGCGACCGAGGTTCGCTCGGAAAGCGAGGATTTCCTGAGCAGCTATGCGAACTACTATGTCGGCAACGGCGCGCTCTACACGCCGCAATTCGGCGACCGGAAGGCCGATACGCTGGCCAAGGACGTTCTCGGCCGGCTGCATCCGGGTCGTCGCATCGTCCAGCTCGACGTTGACCGCATCTATGAAAACGGCGGCGGCATCCACTGCGTCACGCAGCAGCAGCCCGAATAGAGCATGTCCCGCTGCAGCGGCGCGCTTCGGCGTTGGACAATGCGGTGGAAATTGAACCGACACCAGAAACGGAGAATGACCATGAAACGCTGGCTCACGCTTGCGACGGCATGCCTTTTCACGACTGCGGCACAGGCGGAAGAGAAGGTTCTCTACCTCTACTCCTGGGAATCCTACTTCAGCGCCCAGTCGATCGCCGCCTTCGAGAAGGAGACGGGCATCAAGGTGTCCTACGACCTGTTCGATTCCAACGACATTGTCGAGACCAAGATGCTGACGGGAAAGTCGGGTTACGACCTCGTTACCGTCAATCTCTCCCCGCATTTCCTGCGCCAGCTTCCCGTCGGCATATGGGCGCCGCTGGATCGCACGCGCCTAGCCAATCTCGGCAATCTCGATCCTGCTGTCCTTGCACGCGGGGCAAGCGTCGACGCGGACAACGCCCACAATGTTCCCTGGATGTGGGGCACGACCGGTGTCGGGTACAATGTGGAGAAGATCAAGGCGATCATGCCTGACGCGCCGGTCGATTCCCTGCGCATGGTCTTCGATCCCGCCGTCGTCGAGAAGTTCGCCTCGTGCGGCGTCGGCATGCTCGATGATGCCGAGCAGGTGCTGGGCCTTGCCCTCATCTATCTCGGGCTGAACCCCGACACGACCGACAAGGAGGAGCTGGAGAAAGCGGTGGAAGTGGTCGCCAAGGTCCGCCCCTATGTGCGCAAGTTCCACAGCTCCAGTTATGTCAACGATCTCGCCGACGGCGGCCTTTGCCTTGCCATCGGCTTTTCCGGCGACATGCTGATCGCCAGCAGCCGGGCGAAGGAGGCGGGCAAGCCGTTTACCGTCACCTATCGTCTTGCAAAGGAAGGTAATCTTGTCTGGGCCGATGTGCTTGCCATACCTGCCGATGCGGCCCATCCGGATGCGGCTCATGCCTTCATCGATTTCTTTCTGCGCCCGGAAATCGCTGCAGTCGCAGCCACCGAGACGGGCTTTTCCACTGCCAACAAGGCCGCGCTCGCGCTTCTCGATGAAACGCTCAAGACGAACCCCGATCTCTACCCTTCCGAAGCGGATCAGAAGCGCCTGCACCTGCCGAAGGCATTGAGCCAGAAGGCTCTAAAAATATGGTCGCAGGCCTGGGATCGGGCGAAAGGCTTGCGGTAGCCGACCCCGGGCAGCGCCGTGCCGGTGGGAGATTGCCCGGACGATATGCGAGGGCTAGAAACGTCTAGCAACATCTGCCGGAGATCTGTGTCGCCGGCCTTGCGGATAAAAAAAGGCGGTGGGGACACCATCAGCCGGGAACCAGACGTCAAGGGGAGGGCATCGATGAAGGTCGTCGAAGCTTCGATCGGTACATTGCGTGAAGCGCTTCAGGCGGGTGAGACAACCAGCGTCGGGCTGGTCGCGGCCTATCTCAACCGCATCGCCTGTTACGATCGGCACGGCATCAGCCTCAATGCGGTGCCGGTGCTCAATCCCGAGATGTTTGCCGAGGCGCGGGCTTCGGACCTCCGGCGCGCCCGCGGCGAAAGCCTCGGTCCGCTTGACGGAATCCCATACACCGCCAAGGACAGCTACAAGGCGAAGGGGTTGAGCGTCGCATC
The DNA here is from genome assembly GCF_004284735.1 of Shinella sp. JR1-6. NCBI lineage: Bacteria > Pseudomonadati > Pseudomonadota > Alphaproteobacteria > Hyphomicrobiales > Rhizobiaceae > Shinella > Shinella sp. JR1-6. The sequence continues at coordinate 5,751 of NZ_SHMI01000001.1, forward strand.
CGGTTCGCCGGCCTTCGCCGACCTGATCGCGACGGAGGATGCTTTTGCGATCTCCCGCCTGCGGGCCGCCGGGGCCGTGCTGATCGGGCTCACCAACATGCCGCCGATGGCCAATGGCGGCATGCAGCGCGGTGTCTACGGGCGTGCGGAATCGCCCTACAATGCCGACTGGTTGACGGCCGCCTTCGGCTCGGGCTCCTCGAACGGGTCCGGCACCGCGACTGCCGCGAGCTTCGCTGCCTTCGGGCTTGGTGAGGAAACCTGGTCGAGCGGCCGCGCGCCTGCGGCCAACAACGGGCTCTGCGCCTATACGCCGAGCCGCGGTGTCATCTCCGTACGCGGCAACTGGCCGCTTGTGCCGACCATGGATGTCGTGGTGCCGCACTGCCGTTCGATGGCGGATCTGCTGGATCTCCTCGACATCATCGTCGCTGACGATCCGGACACCCGTGGTGACCTCTGGCGTCGCCAGACCTGGGTGGACATTCCGAAAGCCTCCGATGTCCGCCCTGCCTCCTATGCGGCAGTCGCCCGGACCGCGAGCCTTGCAGGCAAGCGTTTCGGTCTGCCGGCAATGTATATCAACGCCGACGCCGAGGCGGGAACCGGCGGCAAGGTCGGGATCGGCGGCGCCACCGGTCAGCGCATCGAAACCCGCGCTTCGATGATCGCGCTGTGCGCGGCGGCGCGCGCCGCCCTCGAAGCGGCCGGTGCCGAGGTCGTGGTCACTGATTTCCCGGTCGTCAGCAACTATGAGGGAGACCGGCCAGGCGCGCCGACCATTGCGACGCGCGGCCTCGTCAGCCCGGACTATCTTCATCACGAGATTGTCGACCTGTCCGCTTGGGCCTGGCATGACTTTCTGGCAGCCAATGCCGATCCAGCCCTGCGGCGGCTGGGTGATATCGACGGTGCGCGTATCTTTCCCGCACCGCAAGGCAGCTTGCCTGACCGTTACCATGGGTTCGATGACCATATCGCCGACTATCCCGCCCATATGCGTGCGCATCCCATCGCCTCCCTTGACGAGATACCGGGCCTTGCCGAGGGGTTCCGCGGACTGGAAGAGACCCGGCGCATCGATCTCGAAGTCTGGATGGACCGGCTGGGGCTCGACGCGGTGATCTTCCCGGCCGTTGCCGATATCGGCCCGGCCGATGCCGACGTGAATCCCGCCTCGGCCGACCTTGCCTGGCGCAACGGCACCTGGGTCGCCAATGGCAACCTCGCGATCCGCCATCTCGGCATTCCGACGGTGACCGTACCGATGGGCATGCTGGCCGATATCGGCATGCCGGCAGGCCTGACCTTCGCCGGCCGGGCTTTCGACGATACCGCACTGCTCACTTACGCCGCGGCCTTCGAAAAGACCGGCGACTACCGTATGGCACCGCCGCGAACGCCCGAGCTTGCGGAGCTGCCGGGTCCTGGCGGTATCGGGCTGCCTGAAGCGGAGGAGCTACGACTGACCGTTTCGATTGCACCCGACGGTCACGGGCTCCAGCGTCTGTCGATCGAGGTGCAAAGCCAGGCCCCCTTGCTCTGGCTGACGGTGAACGGCCAGTCCGTTGCCTTCCACCAGGATGGCCTGCGGGCAAGCGCCGTTCTGGACCTCAGCGAGAACAGCCATATCCACAGCGAATGGCGCGCGCCCTATGGTCATACCGTGATCGCAGTCACACAGGGCGCGGCCGCCTACGTCATCGTCGGTGGCACGGCCTGATCAGAGCGCGGCCTGTCGGAGCGCCTACTTTGCCGTGCTGCGATAGAGCGCAATCCAGTCGTCCGGGGCAATGCCCCGGCACTCGCCCATCATGCTGAAATGGGTTCGAACAAAGCCGTCCCCGGTCCAGGCATAGCCGCCAATGGCCCCGCAATCGCCGATGCCGCGCCCACGGGAGAAGAAATCGAGCCGTCCGGTTTTCGGGTCGAATTGCGCGTTGACCAGCATGTTCTCCATCATCTCCCCTGCGCCGGAGGGGAAGAGGGCGGGTTGTGCCGTCGCGGCATCGCCGCCCTCCACCGTCCAGAAGCCCGTGGTGACATTGTAGGCGCCACGTGAACATGCCAAGCCGACAAGGCGGCGTGTACCATCAAGCAGCCACGCCTCGTCGAGGGAGGCAAGCGTCTCCTCGTCCTCGCACAGATCAGAATCGCGCCGCAGCATCTCCTGGCGCACCGCCGCGGCGAGCGCCTTGCCGGCATCGTCTGCAAGCACGCCATCCGACACCTTGGCGGTGATGGCCGGCAAAGCGAGAGCCACAGGAACATGGCTGCCGCTCCCCTTGCGAATGAAGGTCGATGGGGTGTCGAGCCGACCCTGCTGCTCGTCGATCCACAGCATGGCGGCGACGGATCCGGAAAGCGAAACGTGTGCTGTCATGTCGGGGGTGCTGATCGAGAGCTGTGTTGCCTTGCGGGCCGCCGCGACAAAGGCCGATGCTTCGGCAGGCTGGAAGGTCAGTGAGATGGTGCCGCTATCGGCTCCGACCTGCGCCGCCTCGGCGGTAGCCGGAAAAGCGGCACCATCAAGTGTGAGCCGGAGGGGCACTGATACCGTTTTCCAGTCGCCGAGCACGCGAAGGACGAGCCGAACCGGCGCATCCGCCCCAGCAGCCCGATCGAGACGCAGATAGGCAATCGCATTGTCCTCGTCGTCGGGCAGAGACAGCGCCGTGCAGTGCCCGACATTGTCGCAGCCTGCCCTCCAGTCCCGAAACTCCCGTATCTCCGGCCCGCTCGCCATCGTTGCCGTCGACAGCAGGGAAAACCCTGCCGCCAGCGCGAATGGCACGAACACACCTGGCGTCCCATTTCCAGTTCCGCACCGCATCGGCGTCTCCCTTTCGCGGGGGCGACACGAGAGGCCTTTCGCCCGCGTGCCCGATTTCAGTGTCGCGGTTTCCGGCGACAAGATCAGCACGCGCGGCGACGACCGTCTATTCGGCACAAGAAAAGGATTTAGCGGCAGACCTGCCGCAATTTCGTTCAAGACCGAAGTGGATTCGAGTTGCGATCTGCAAGGCCAGCTCAATGAAAGGAATGCCTTTGATCACCTTCGGTTACTCCGCCGCCCTCAGGCAGAAGTTCGGCGACCTGTCCTCACAGGTCATGCTTTTCACCGGTGTCACGGCCGAGGCCGATGTGTCCCGGCCGCAGCAGATGTTCACTCGCACCGCACAGCAACGCCTCGCCGAAGGACCCGAAGGCGAGTTCCCCGAGATTCAGGCATGGCGGCGGACCTTCGCGAAGATGGGCCTGAAGCCGACACAATACAGGTGCGCTTCGGAAGCTCTGCTTCGCCGGCTGCGAAAGGAAGAGGGGCTTCCATCCATCCATCCCCTCGTCGATCTCTGCAACGCGGTTTCCGTCGCCTTCGCCATCCCCATTGCGCTCTTCGACACCGAGAAGGTTCAGGGGCACCTCGAAGTGCGGCATGCCGTGGGAACAGAAATCTACGAGACCTTCTCCGGCGCCATCGAGACGCCGGATGCGGGGGAGGTGATTTTTGCGGATCGTACCGGACATGCCCATGCACGCCGTTGGTCCAACCGTCAGAGCGGCCGTTCCGTCATAAGGCCGCAAACGCGGTCCGTCCTTGTCGTCGCCGAAGCCTTTCACGATACTGCCGACGATGACCTCGCACGCTTAAAGGTGGCTCTCAGGCAAGCCTTGTCCGAAGCCTGGCCTCTCGGTGATCTCGTCGAGATATCCATGGCATGAATTTCGATTTCCACCGTTCTGCCCGTTGCAGGCACGCCCCGCTTTCGGGGGAGCGGAACGAAGGCTCTGTACGATGGGCGGCAACTGGGTTAGCAATCTTGAATTGATCTCTTTCAGTCCGAGCACACCGAAGCGGGTTTGCATTGAACGGAGGCGTCATGCGCGAATGCGACCTGGTCATGAAAGGCGGGATCACGTCAGGGGTGGTCTACCCGCACGCGATCGTGGAAATCGCCCGTGCCTACCGGCTGCGCAGCATCGGCGGGACTTCGGCGGGTGCCATCGCCGCCGCGGTGGCCGCCGCCGCGGAGTACCGCCGCGAGCGCTCGGCCGGCAAGAATGATTTTACCGGCTATGACGGCATTGTCGCCATTGCCGACGAGATCGGCCGTGACATGGCCTCGCTGTTCCAGCCCGCGCCGAAGTTGAAGCCCCTGTTCGACATCCTGATGGCCGCATCGGCCGCCGGCATTGCCGGCAAACTGATGGCAGTGATGAAGGCGATGCTTGCAGCCTACCGCGGCCGGGCGTTGACCGCAGCGGTCCTTGGCCTTGCCGTGGTGGTGGTTGGCATCTGCCGTTCGGACGTATCTCTTGCTGTCCTGGGGATCGTTGCCGGGATCGTCCTGCTGGTGACCGCCATGGGTTTGGCCCTGTGGCGTGCAGTCAAGGCCGACCTGCCGGCGCACGATTTCGGGATCTGCCCCGGCCTGACCCAGAATGGCAATGGCAAGCCCGCGCTGACCGACTGGCTTGCGGACCGCATCGACAGGGTGGCCGGCAATCTCGACCCTGACGGCATTGCTGGCGACCCGCTTACTATCGGCCAGCTTGCCGATCACGGCATCGAGGTCGCAACCATGACGACCGACCTGTCGTCGGGCCGGCCCTACCAGCTGCCGCTGAAAAGCGACCACCACTATTTCTCCCGGCGCGAATTCGAGGCGCTTTTTCCAAAGCGCGTGGTTGATTATCTGGTCCGCGGCAGGGCGCCGCTGGCTGATGTCGGCCCGCAGCTCCCAGCCGATCTCTATCCGCTTGCCAGTGGCAGGGATTTCCCGGTCCTGCTGGTCGCGCGCATGAGCCTGAGCTTCCCGGGGCTGATCAGTGCGGTGCCGCTTTACCGTTTCGATGACCTGCTTCCCGAGGGGCCGGGCCGGTCAAAGGTGCGGCGCTGCCTGTTCTCGGATGGCGGCATCTCCAGCAACTTCCCCATCCATTTCTTCGATTCCTTCCTGCCGTCGCGGCCGACATTCGGCATTACGCTTTCCCCTTGGGAGGAGGCCCGTCACGGCGACGTGCGCGTCGAGCTCCCCAGTCATCCGCGCCAGAGCACGCACCTTCCGGTTCGGACCATCACCGGTATCGGCAACGCCTTGAGCTCGATCCTCAACACTGCGAAGGACTGGCAGGACACGCTGCAGTCGCTGTTGCCCGGCTACGCAGACCGTATCGTCGAGATCCGCCTCGACGAAAGCCGGGAGGGCGGCATGAACCTTGCGATGGACGAGAGCACCATCCGCCAACTCGGTGACTATGGCCGTCAGGCGGGACGGGCCTTGGTCGAACGCTTCGATTTTGACGAACATCGCTGGCTGCGCGCGGTCTCGCTGATGCCCAAGCTGGAAGGCGCGCTGGACGGCATGGCGACCGCCTATCGCGCCCCACCTGCCGGTGGCGGGCCGATCTACGAAACGCTGCTGACCGACCACACCCCCCGCGCCTACAGGAATACCCAGAAATGGCGCGAGGAGGTGCTGGTGCCGTTTGTCACCGCTTTGGCCGGGATCGGCGAAAAGGCCGCCGACGCCCAGGCTGCGGACGGGGCCGGCTCTGTGCGCAAGGGTGCGGTGCCGAGCGCCGACAGCAATCTGCGCCTTGTCGCCGGTGCCGACCGTGCGCCGGTGCGCAAGACGTCGTCCTCCAACTAGGCGAAGGAGGAGCGGACGGTGTTCTTCTTCGATCATGGGAGCCGGGGCCGGGTATTCCCCGGCAGCCTGCAAGGGCGAGACAGCGGGCTGCACGACATGACCGCCTATTATGCGCTCGATCGGAGGGAGCGCCTGCAGACCGATGTGCCCTGGGTCTGGAAGTCTCCGCTCGGGCGCGACGTTCTCGACGCGTTGGCAGCGCTTTCCTACGGCAAGTGCCCCTTCTGTGAGCAGGCCGATCTGCGGCTGCAGCCATACCGGTTTCGCCCGCCGGCCTATGCGACCCCGATGAAGCGGCCGGAAGACAGGGAATGTTACCTGTGGCTCGCCTTTCAATGGGAAAACCTTTTCCCGATCTGCGAGGGATGCCTGCCGCAAGACAAGGCCTATTTCCCCGTCGATGGCCCGCGCGCCGCGCCTCCTCCTTCCTCCCTGGCACCCTTCGGCACGGCGGGGCTGCAGATCGACGAGACGCCGCGCCTCTACTTTCCCGGTGAAGTCACGAAACCGGCCGCCGCCTTCAACATGAAGCTTGATGGTTTTCTGCTCGGCAAGAACCGCCGTGCCGAACCGACGATCGTCCAGTTCAATCTCAACCGTGCCGATCTCGTCCGCCGCCGCGCGGCAGCCTTGACGGGGTGGATCGGCGAGATACGCCGCGCTCCGCTCGCGTTCTTCGACCTTGCACGGTGGATGGAAGAGGACCGCTCCTACAAGGAAGTCGAATTCGGCGGAGCGCTCTACCTGCTCCTGCGCCGGATTGCGGACAAACTTTCCGGACGCTTCCAAGCATCCGGTCCGTTGTCCACCGAACGCATCGGCGCGACCCTCAGCAGCTGGTCTCGGCGGAGTGATTTTGCGGCGGCGGTTCGCGAAACCCTTCGCGAATTGCGCAGTGAAGACAAGGACATGGCGCGGGGGCTGCAAGGCACCAACGAACAGAAGGCGGTTTCCCAACCGCGCCCGACATACTCGCAACTCTGCGCCGCAACCATCAAGAACTACAAATCGTTGGAGGCGATCTCCTTCGCCTTGCCGGACCCGCCGCATGACCCGGCCATGGGCAGCAACCCCGACGAACTGCCGCCGACCCCATGCCTGCTCATCCTTGGAGAAAACTCGACCGGCAAGAGCTCAATCCTCGAAGCGATCGTGCTTGCCGCAATCCCGGAAGACATGCGTGACGAACTCGATCTGAACGGCCGCAACATGACGCTCAATCCGGAATATATGGGCGAAACCGGAACGAGCGCCACGCGTGACTGCCGTATCGAACTGGAGTTTCGCGACGGCGGCGGCACGAGCCTGACGATCGGTGCGAAGGATGGCCGCATGCGTACCCGATCGAAGCTGAAGAGCCTGCGGCCGCCGATCTTCGCCTATGGCGCACACCGGCTTTTCGGCAGGGCACGGCAGAAAAGCTATGCCCGCCGGATCGAGACGCTGTTCCGAAACGACCGCCAGATCTCCAACCCCGAGCCATGGCTTGCCGGATTGGCAAAGCGGCGGCCGGAGGCACTCGGCGAGGTGGTCAGTGCGCTGCGCCATATCATCCGCATCGACGGTGATTTCCGTGACATCGAGGTGAAGCCGGGCAAGGAAAGCGAAGCCGGCCGTTGCATCATCAATGTGCGCAAGAAGAAGCAGGATGGCAGCGACTATATCGTGCCGCAGCGGCTCGACATCGTCTCGTCCGGTTATCGGGCCGTTCTGGCACTGGTCTGCGACGTGCTCGAAGGGCTGATGGATGCCGCGCCGCATCTTTCCCCGCGTGACGCGCGCCATGGCGAGGCGATCGTGCTTGTCGACGAGATCGAAGCGCATCTGCATCCGCGCTGGAAATTGCAGATCGTTGCGGGCCTGCGCAAGGCGCTGCCGCGCGTTACCTTCATCTTCACGTCGCATGATCCGCTCTGTGTCAGGGGCATGCGCGACGGTGAGGTGATGATGCTGCACCGTTACCAGAACACCGGTGACGGCCCGAGTTCGATGCCCGAAGTGGTCGAGCGCGTTGCCGATTTCGATCATATCGAAACGATGACCGTCGAGCAGCTTCTGACCTCGGACATGTTCCAGCTCTTCTCGGCCGACGACCGGCGGACCGATCATACCTTTGCCGCGGTGGCCGACCTTCTGGCCCGCGATAGGAGCATCCTCGACGAAAGGGAGCGGGCCGTTCTGGCCGATTTCAACGCCGCCATCGTCGACGGATTGCCCTATGGCCGCACCGAGGTGACGCGCGTCGTGCAAGAGGCGGTCGCCGAGTACCTTGCGATGCGGCGCACCGCCGCCAGCACGCGCGTCAGTGCGGCCCGCGAGGCTGCGAAGACGGAAGTCAAAAGATTCCTTCAAGGATTGCTGGAATGAGGCGCGCCAACCGCTCGCTGGCAACGGAACCGGCGATCCTGCGCAAGCCGCGCCCGTCGGACGGCAAGTCCGAACTTCAGCTCGTCACGGAGCATATGGAAAGGATCGCGGCCGGGGAGAAACTGGAGGCGTTCGATTTCGCCCGATACAAGGAAGCGTCCGTCAAGACCGCCCTCGAGACGCTGTTCCATGGCAAATGTGCCTACTGCGAGAGCGTTTATGCCGGCCTCCAGCCGGTGGATGTCGAACATTACCGGCCCAAAGGCGAGGTCGAGGGCGCTCCCGGCCATCCCGGCTACTGGTGGCTGGCGATGGAGTGGAGCAACCTCCTGCCGAGCTGCATCGACTGCAACCGGCGCCGCAGCCAGAAGACGCCGAAGCCGGGCGAGGACCGGCTGGTCGCCTTGCGTGCCGACGGTGATTTCGACCGCTCCCGCAGCATCCTGACCGGAAAGCAGAGCGCGTTCCCGCTCGAGGAGGGGAGTGTGCACGTGGCCCGCCCCGGCGACGACATCGAGGCCGAGAAGCGTCTCCTGCTCGACCCAACGCGTGACGACCCTGACCTGCACCTCGCCTTCCACGTTGATCGCGCGCACCTGATCAGCCTCATCCATCCAAAATCCCTCGATCCCGGCGGAGCCGCAGGTCTCCCCGATGCCCTGGCCGATCCTGCCGCGATCGCGAGCGCAGCCGTCGCGTCAAGGAGCAGTGCTGCGGGCGCGGTGTCGATCCAGGTCTACGGGCTGAACCGGCTTGGCTTGGTGCAGGCGCGCACGCGCGTGCTGCGCGACCTCGAGTTCCTTCTGGCAATGAGCCTGAATCTCCATGAGATCGCTGCGGACCTGGCCGAAAGGGTGGCAGCTCGGTCGACCGAACTTGCTACCCTGCATGGCGCAGCAAGAGAGCGCCTTTCCGAAGATATCGCCATGGATGAGCGAATTGCAGGCAAGATCGGCCGCTACGCGGAGGAGGCGCAGGCACGTATCCGCGAGATGGCCCAGCCGCAGGCCCCTTATTCAAGCCTGGTCCGCGCCTGGATAAGGGCCTACCTGGCGGAATAGGAAAGCCAAGGTCTGCCGGTTCTCTTTTCGGAAGAGAAACAACAGAAGCTATGCGGTGCTGTGACCCAAGGCTTTCAGAGGCCAGGACAAGGCAATCCGACGGTTGGAGTGGGTCCGTTGCCGACGCTTCGGTGAACAGGAGCGAGGCACCGTTTCGAATACAAATCCTGAACCCAGGCATGTTGCGTAAACGGCAACACCTCCCCGGGATCGGGGAGGTGTACGCCTCCGGACGTCATTGCGGCAGCCGTGTGCGGGATGCTCACGTCGCCGAAGTGGCGCCCAATCGATGGCCGTCTTGCGGGTCGAAGAGATGCAAGTGCGCGCTGTCGGGTAGGATGTGCACGGTTTCGCCGGGCCGGATATGCAGGCGCTCGCGGCCGAGATAGGTGAGCTTCTGCCCGGCCATGTCGAGCAGGAGCAGGGTTTCCGAACCGGTCTGCTCGACCACCACGACGGTTGCCGCCGTGCCCGCGGGATCGAGCGTCAGGTGCTCGGGTCGGATGCCGAGTACGGCCCGGGCGCTGTCTACAGCGGTGCCGGTTGGAGCCGACAGGCCGCAGCCGGCGACGAAATGCCCCCTTTCGATGCGCCCCTCGACGAAATTCATCGCCGGTGAGCCGATGAAGCCGGCGACGAACATGTTGGCGGGGCTGTCGTAGAGCTCGAGCGGCGATCCCACCTGCTCGACGATGCCCGCCCGCATGACGACGATCTTGTCTGCCATGGTCATCGCCTCGACCTGGTCATGGGTGACATAGACCGTCGTGGTGCCGAGGCGCTGGTGCAGCGCCTTGATTTCCGCACGCATCTGCACGCGCAGCTTGGCGTCGAGATTAGACAGGGGCTCGTCGAACAGGAAGACGCGCGGATCGCGCACGATGGCGCGGCCCATTGCGACACGCTGGCGCTGCCCGCCGGAGAGCTGGCGCGGCAGGCGGTCGAGCAGGGCCGAGAGGTCGAGGATCTCGGCGGCCGCCGCCACACGCCTGTCGATCTCCTCCTTCGGCTTGCCGGCAAGTTTCAGCGAGAAGCCCATGTTCTTCGCGACGGTCATGTGCGGATAGAGCGCGTAGTTCTGGAACACCATGGCGACGTCGCGCTGTTTCGGCGGGATGTCGTTGACGACACGCGCACTGATGCGGATCTCGCCGCCGGAAATGCCCTCCAGTCCGGCGATCATGCGCAAGAGGGTGGACTTGCCGCAGCCGGACGGGCCGACCAGCGCAACGAATTCGCCGTCCCTGACCTCGACGTCGACACCGCGCAGGACTTCTACGGCACCATAGGATTTGCGGGCATCCCGGATCTGCACTTCAGCCACGGTCGCCTCCCGAGACGGTGTTGAATGCGAGGCGGGAAAAGGCTTCGAGCGGTGCCCCGTTTGCCTGCATCAGGCGGGTCATCAGGTCGGTGAGGCGCTTTTCTTCGTCGGGATCGGCGAGCGGCTTTTCCTGGCCGGGATCGCTCGCAAGGTCGTAGAGGCGCGTTTCGGATTCGAGCAGTGCCCCGGGGCCGTAATTGTTGTACATCGGCGAGCGCTCGATCACCGGCACCTTCAGCAGCGTCGTGCCCTTGGTGAAATCGAGCGGCGGCGAGAGTTCGACATTGGCCAGCTCGTCCGGTGAGAACGGCGAGAAGATATGTGTCGGCATCAGCGTGTACTGGTAGAGCTCCTGCTGCGACAGGTCCTCCGGGAAGCGGTGATAGGTGTAGCGGCCGTCGGCGACATTCACCGCACCGCCGAAATAGCCGAACAGGGCGCCCTGGCGCGGCGATGTGCCGTCGGCCATTGCGCACAGGGAGAAGCCTTCGTTCTCGGCCGGTGGCGTGGCGCCGAAAAGGTCGAGGAAGGTGGCTGCCAGGTCGATCGACTGGCTGAGCGCCTCCGTGCGGCTTCCGGCGCGCTCGGCATGGCGGGGGTCGTGCAGGAAGAGCGGGATATGCGCCACTTCCTCATAGAGGTTCATGCGGTTCTTCGCCCAGAAATCGTGCTCGCCGAGCAGGAAGCCATGGTCGGTGGTGACGACGAGGGCGGTGTCCTTCCACAGGTCGTGACGGTCGAAATAGTCGAGCAGTTCGCCAAGCAGGTGATCGCACATGGCCACCACCGCATAGTAGTTGGCACGCAGCTCCTCGCATTCCTCGGGCAGCTCGTCGACACGGCCGTAACGCGGCCAGTCGCGGATCGGGCCTTCCCAGCCGGTGTCGAACTGCGCCTTGAAGCGCTCCGGTGCCGTGAAGGGCTCGTGCGGATCGAAGGTCTCGATCTGCAGCATCCAGTTGTCGGCGTCGCGGTTGCGGTCGAGGAAGTCGAAACCCTCGGCAAAGCAGCGCACGGACGGGAAGTCCTTCTCTTCCTTGATGAACTCGCGGTTGATGATGTTCTGGCCGAAATAGGAGCGCCGCTGGTCGCTGAACTGGCGGGCATGGTATTTCTCGCGCAGGCGCTCCCAGTGCGGCTGCACCATCGCCTTCCAGCGATCGCCTTCCTGGCCGCGCACGAATTCATAGGAATCGTAGCGGTTGTGATAGGTCGCGCCGCCATCCTCCCAATAGTGGAAGTGGTCGGTCACCAGATGGCTGTAGGTACCGCATTCCCGATGCAGGATTTCGGGAAAGGCATTGTCGAAGGGCTCCAGCGGTCCCCAGCTCCGGTGCAGGAAGGTGAGGCGGCCGGTCAGCATGTCGCGCCTTGCCGGCATGCAGGGCAGGCTGCCGACATAGTGCTTGTCGTAGGTCACGCTGCGGGCGGCGAGCCGATCGAAATTCGGCGTGGGGATACGTGTTCCGCCATAGGGCCCCAGCAGGTGCCGGTTGAGGGAATCGAACAGAACAAAAACCGCCTTCATGCTATTTCACCGCTCCTTGCGTGAGGCCCTTGACGATGTAGCGCTGCGCAACGAGCAGCACGAGAATGGCCGGAACCATTGCCAGCGCGGCGCTGGCCGCCATCTGGGTGTATTGAATCTCGAAATCCTGGGCGAACTTGGCGATGGCGACTGGTACGGTGGCCGTCTGTTTCATCGTTAGCGTCAGGGCGACGGCGAATTCGTTCCAGGAGAAGATGAAGGTGAGAATCGACGTGGCCGCGAGGCCCGGCGTGATCAGCGGCAGGATGACATGCCACAGGATATGCGGCGTATCGGCTCCATCCATGATCGCGGCTTCCTCCAGCTCCTTCGGCACGTCGCGCACGAAGACAGCCATCAGCCAGATCGCCATCGGCAGGTTGAGCGTTGCATGGGCAAGGATCAGGCCGGTGAAGGTGTTTTCCAGCCCCACCGCTCGCGCCATGGAGAACCAGGCGCTTGCCAGCGCCACCGGCGGGATCATGTGGAAGATCATCGTCCAGGCGAGGAAGAGATGCACGGTCCAGGTCGGCCAGCGCATCCTGTTCAGCGAGAAGGCGGCGAGCGTGGCGACGACAACGCAAAGGACGGTGCTGACCACGCCGACGATGATCGAGTTGCGATAGTTGAGCAGGAAGTCGGAGGTCTTCGACCAGAGCACCTCGGCAAAGTTGCTGCCGATCGGTGTGAAGAGCACGTCCCCCATCAGAAGCGAGATCTGCGTGCGGAAACCGGCGGCGACGGTCCAGAAGATCGGCACGAGGACGAGGGCGGCGGTGACCGCCAGCACGATATGGACGGGAAGGGCGGAGTTGGTGCGCCGGCTCATGAGGCGGCTCCCGTGCGGCGGCGTGCCGAAAGGGCGACGACGAGAAGCAACGAGACGAGGAAGATGACGGCGACCGACATCGCCGAGCCGTAGCCCGCCTTGTCCTCGGTGAAGAAGCGCTGGTAGAGCGTGAAGCTGATCACCTCCGTCGAGGTGCCGGGGCCGCCGCTGGTGAGCAGGTAGACCTCGTCGAAGACCTTGAAGGCGAGCACGAGGCGGAAGGCGAAGGTGACGATGATCGTCGGGATCATCAATGGCAGCGTGACGTAGATCAGCTCCTGCCAGGCGCCTGCACCGTCCATCTTGGCGGCTTCGAAGACATCCTGCGGCAGGGATTCGAGCCCTGCGAGAAACAGGAGGAAGCAGAACGGCGTCCAGTGCCAGATATCGACAGCGATGACCGAGAGCAGCGCAGTCTCGGGACTGCCCAGCCAGTCGTGCGGCAAGATGCCAAGGAGGCCGAAGGCCTTGTTGACGAGGCCGAAATCGAAATTGAGCATCAGCTTCCAGATGGCCCCGATGACGATGCCGGGGATGAGGATCGGCAGGATGAAGATCGCCCTGTAGAGCACGCGGCCGCGCACGATCTTGGTGCAGAGCAGAGCCATGGCGAAGCCGAGGATCATCTGGCCAGCGACGGCGCCGAAGGCGAAGATCAGCGTATTGGAAATGCCGGCGCCGAAAAGGCTGTCGGAGAACAGCGCCTGGTAATGGGTAAGGCCCACCCAGCTGCGCACCTGCTGCCCGTCCGCCCAGGCGATGTTCTGGAAGCTGGTGAGGAACAGGTTCGCGATGGGAAGGACACTGAGGGCGAGCATCATGGCGAGGGCTGGCCCGAAGGTCAGCCAGCGCCAGAGACGCTGGCCGCGGTCTTCGGAGACCTTTGCCGGCCGCCGCGGGGACGATGGTATCTGTGCTTGCGCGGCGGCCATGGTCCGGTCCTTACTTCAGCGGATCGAGCTTGCCGGTCTTGTAGGAATGGCCGGCCATGATCTTCTCGATCTCGTCGGACATGCCGTTCAGGGCGTCGATGGTCGTGATTTCGCCGGCGACGGCCCGGTTGAGCCCGAGCTCCAGCACCGAGATGACCTCGCTTGCCTCCGGGAACTGGTAGATGTTGACTGCATGCGGCAGGGCTTCGGCGAGCGGCTTCATCCAGCGATAGCGGCGCTCGTCGGCGATCGGTTCCTTGTAGACCGCCGCATTGACGGGAATGCCGCCGGCCTTGGCCGTCTCGAGCTGCGCGGCCTTTGTCTGGAACCAGCGCAGGAACTCCACGGCGGCGCGCTTGCGGTCGTCGGGCACGTTCCTGGAAATGCCGGCCAGCCAGTGGCCGAGGCCCGGCGAGGTGGGGATGCCTTCCACGGAAGGCGTCGGCGCCCACTCGACCTTGTCGACGATGGCCGACTTGTTCGGGTCATCCATCTGAGACCAGGCGGCGATGACCATCATGATATGAGCGGAATGGCCGGTGACCATGGCCTGGATGACCTCGGCCTGGTCGGCGGCCGCCGTCTTCGGATGACCGGCCTCCTTGGCGAGTCGCACATAGTAGTCGAGCGCTTCGCGGCCGTGATCGGAGTTCAGCGTGACGGAGTAGTCGCCCGCCGATTGGTCCTTGAAGATGCCGCCGCCGAAACCGTAGAGATAGGGGTAGAAGTCGTAGGCGACGGTATGTGGCCCGCGCGCGCCGCGCTGCACGATGCCGTACATGCCCGGCGGGTTGTGGAACTTCTTCGCGTTGGCTTCGAGTTCCGCAAAGGTCTTCGGTGCCGAAAGGCCGGCCTCCTGATAGAGGTCGCCGCGATAGTAGAGCATCGGGATCAACGGCGAGACCGGCATCGACATCAGCTTGCCGGCCTTGGTCATCGTCTTGTTGGCGGCGTCGTAATAGATCGTGTCGCCGAGCGTGTAAACGTCAGGGTCGAGCTTGAAGCCGGGGTCGATATCGGTGATGGCCTCCACGAAGCCGCCGGCATACATTTCGGCGAACCAGCCGGAATTCATGATCAGGATGTCGTACTGGCCCTCGCTTGCGCGCACGGAGTTGCGCTGCTTTTCAAGCGAGCCAGCGAAAGGGTTGACGTCAAGTTCCACCTTGTTGCCGGTCTCGGCCTCATAGGCCTCCACCGTCTTGCGGAAGCTTTCGAACCAGGGCGACTGGTTGATCACGATGGTGATCGGCGCGACGCTGGCGGCGTAGAGCGGCCGGAATGCGCTCGGCACAAGGCTGGCGCCTGCGGCCAGCCCCATGCCCTTGAGGACGTTGCGTCTTGGAATGCGGGTCGTAGAGGTCATCGATGAGTCTCCCATTGCCTCATGAATCTTCATTGCTTGCTTTCAACGTCGCGGAAAACGGAGGGCCTCTCCGCCTTCCTATTCGCAAAAGATCGGACTTGCCCAGTTCCACTGGCCATTGGCCTGGCGCATGCGGGCGTAGATCCAGTCGCCCGTGCGCAAGGGGTCGATGGCGAGCTTTCCGCGCCACTGCCATTGATGCGGGC
Organism: Shinella sp. JR1-6; assembly: GCF_004284735.1. Classification (NCBI taxonomy): domain Bacteria; kingdom Pseudomonadati; phylum Pseudomonadota; class Alphaproteobacteria; order Hyphomicrobiales; family Rhizobiaceae; genus Shinella; species Shinella sp. JR1-6. The sequence continues at coordinate 21,018 of NZ_SHMI01000001.1, forward strand.
GCGGCAGCGGATGCAGGCGGAAGGCGGGGCTGTCGATCGGGCCGAGATTGCCCGAAAGCGCGCCCTGGAGCAGACGCTCGGCGCTTACCTCGAAATTCTGGCCGTCGAGCACCAGTCGGACCTTCGCATCCGGTGTGATGCGGATGCGCGCCGCAATCGCCTGCATCGAGGCTGTGGTGTTGTTGGGGTTGGCGATCGAGCGGATCGCAAAGTCGATGCGGTTGCCGGAAAGGCGGATATCGTTTTCGTCCTTCGCGTCGCCGCCGCCCTCGAGCGGCGAGACCACTTCGGAACCGCGCAGGCGCGGCTCGACGGAGAGGATGTCGCCGCCGGCAAGTTCCAAAGAACCTTGCCAGTCGTGGAATTTTCCGCGAGCGCCCCAGCCGAGTTCCAGCACGAGCAGGGTTTCCATGCCGCTCCCGGCATTGTCGATCGGGTTTTGCTGCAGGTCCGGGGTCACCCGGCCGATGACATCGCCGTTGCGGATGAGGTCGATATAGTCGATGGCGCCGCCTGCGACCGCTTCGAGTTCAAGCGCCGCTTGGCCGCCGGCCGCAACGCTGCCGCCCTGCATGGTGTCGCCGATCGCGAAGAAGAGGTGGCTTGCATCGCCGGTAAGGGCATTGGTGCGGCGCCGGTGGATGCCGTTCCAGAGGGCCGTGCGGGAATTCTCCGGTGCATAGACGGCCGAGCGGCCATGGCCGTAGGAGCCGGGATAGCCGCTGTGATGGTCGGTATTGCCGAGAAAGCCGAAGCGTATGCCGCGGTTGAGGCCATGGCGGGCGGTGGACTGGCCGTCGCTCGGGCCCATGGAGTGCAGGAACGGCCGGTCCATGACGGATGTCTCGGAACAGCCGTGCATGGAGATGATCTCCATGACCGGCGACAGGTCTTCGACGACCGTGTCCCAGTTCACGCCGCGCGCGCCAAGGCGGTAGCCGATATGGTGCGGAAAGGCGAAAACGCCGTCGCCATAGGTGGCGCGCAGCTTGGCATGCAGCTCGGCCGGCGTATCGGCCTTGATGACCTCCTGGCGGGCGATGTCGCGATAGACGATCGTGTAGTCGCCATGGGCGAAGGAATGGATTTCGTAGCCTGGAAAGACGGTGAAGGCGCCGGGTTCGTCGGCTGCCGCCAGTGTATCGAAATGGGCATCCCACAGCTTTTCGAGCTTGGCGAAACCCTTGACGTGGAAATCGACGATATGGGCGACACGCGGGTCGTCGACCGGCATGTCGGGCCAGTAGGCGTGCCCCGTGACGGAGACGAAGTCCAGCTGGCGGCGGGCGCGGCGCAAAGCCTGCTCGAGGCTGCCGTGGCCATAGGAAATGTCGCAGTGATTGTGGATGTCGCCATAGAACGGCCGGACGCCAAAGCGCGAGGCAAGTGGCTGTAGCCGTTCCGGCAGACGCTCACCCAACATATCGCACCCCTCCCCATTGCGAATGGCCAGGAAGCGTCGTGCTCCAGGCAAATTCGGCTGATACAATATGTATTGTACCGTAACAGATGCATTTCTTGATGCAAGCGTGTTTTTGGGCTGATGATGTATGTCGTCGTCCGGCTGGCGTGTGTCTGTCAGCGGGACGGCGCGCCGGTGCTTTCGCGGAACTCGGCAACGCAGTCGAGATAGACGATCTGGGGCGCCTCGCGCGGCGTTTCGATACGCTTGTGGATGACCTCGATCAGGCTCCTTGCGGCCGCCAGATACGAACTGCCGGCCATGCTCATGAAGCCGAAATGTTCGGTCGGAACGTCGTGGTGGCCGAGTACGACGAGGCTGAGGTCCTGCGGGCAGGAGATGCCCATTTCGGTGAGGCATTGCCGGATGCCGAGCGAGTCGGAAATGCCGAGCGTTGCCATTGCCGTGAAAGGAAGCCGGCCGTGCCGGTCGACAAGTGCGCCGAGCGCTGTTTTCAAGGCGTCACCGACCCGCTGCGTGGGGTGCAACACACCGCCGAGCGCGATGCTTTCGGTGTGCTCCCAGTCCGTCTTGTGGCGGCGGCCAATGCGGTCGAAGGCGCGCCGCACGGAGAGGATCGGCTGCGCCATTGAATCCAGCGAAACCAGGGCGATGGAGCTGTGTCCCAGCTCCGAAAGATGCTCGAGCGCGAGGTCCAGCGCCTCCTCCCAGTCGGTGCCGACCCGGTCGATATCGACGCCCGCGACGGAGTTGCCGTCGACGACGAGGGCGCGCGTCTTGCCCTGGAGCAGATTGAGCAGCCGGATCGGGATGTTCTCGTAGTGGGACTGGAGGATCGCAGCGTCGAAATCCGGAACCGATGTCAGGATGTCCAGCAGATGGCCCGTATTGTGGTAGGAGATCTGCACCACCTTGCTGCCGGTGCGCGACAGGTGCCCGACGATGTGGTTCTGCACCAGCACGCAGCGCTCGTTGAGGCTGGCATTCGACAGGATCAGAAGGCTGTCGAGGTGTCTGGCGGGGCCGGCGCTATCCTGCGTGGCCGCGTCGCCGTCCTTGACAACATAGGTTCCGCGGCCGACCTGCGAGGTGAGAAGCCCTTCTTCGCGCAGACGCGTCAGCGCCTCCTGCACGGTCGCCTGGCTGACCTGATGGCTGCGCATCAGCTCACGCACCGTCGGCAGCCGCGCGCCGTCGTCGAGTCGGGCAATCTGGTCCCTGAGGGACACAAGGACCGCATGTGAAGAGGCTGCGCGCAAGGGTCTGCCCCGTTCGTCGATTCGTGTGTGTTTCTTGTTGCTTCTAACCGGATACATTTTGAATCCCGCCCCGGCAATCCCGCCGTTCCCGCGGATGGTCGGGGGAGGCGGGCCTCCTGTTCGTGTTTGATTGTATTATAGCGGATACAAATTGCACTTTACAATTTGATTTTCACGTATACGCTTGGCTTCCGGATCGGCAAAGACCGTCCGTCGCAGCGATCGGAAGGGGAGTCCGTCGTGTCGCAAAGCCAAGTCATCGAACGACGCAGCCCGGTCGGCCGGGCGGAAGGCCAGAATCCTGCCGGAACGGACTTCATCCGCATCGACAGTGCGCGCAAGGTGTTCACGCAGCGCAGCGGCGGCGCCGTTCCGGTGCTCGACAGCATCGATCTTTCCATCGCAGAGAACGAATTCGTTTCGTTCATCGGCCGCAGCGGCTGCGGCAAGACGACCCTCCTCAACATGATCGCCGGACTTGAGGACGTTTCGGCCGGCCGGATCACCATTGCCGGCAAGGTCGTTACTGGACCGGGACAGGGGCAGGGCGTCGTCTTCCAGCAGCATGCGCTGTTTCCCTGGCTGACGGCGGTGGACAATGTCGCCTTCGGTTTCCGTAAATCCGGCCTTGCCAAGGCCGAGCGCCGGCGGCGCGCCCTGGAACTCCTGGCGCTCGTCGGCCTTGAAGCGGCGGCGGGGCGCTATCCGCGGGAAATGTCGGGCGGCATGCAGCAGCGCGTCTCCATTGCCCGCGCGCTGGCGCTCGATCCGCAGATCCTCCTGATGGACGAGCCCTTCGGTGCGCTCGACGAGCTGACGCGCATCGAACTGCAGCAGGAGCTGCTGCGTATCTGGGAGGCGCGGCGCAAAACGATCGTCTTCGTCACCCATTCGATCAGCGAGGCCTTGATGCTGTCGGACCGGATCGTGCTTCTGGCGCCCAATCCGGGACGTATCAAGCGCATCTTCCCGGTCGACCTGCCGCGTCCGCGCCTGCGCACCGATCCGACCTTCAATGCGCTCTACCAGGCCATCTGGAACGAGCTTTCGACATGACGCGCAAACTCGTCCGGACACTTCCGCCGCTTGCCGCCTTTGCGGCACTCCTCCTCCTCTGGGAGGCCGGCGTGCGCTACGGTGTCCTCAAGCCCTACCAGTTCCCGCCCGTCAGCCGTATCGCGCAGGGTTTCGTCGAGTTGTCGACGACGGGCTTTCCGACCGGCGTCTCGATCTGGTCGCATGCACTGACCACCATCCTGCGTGTGCTGCAGGGCTACGGCGCGGCGCTGGTCCTTGCGATCCCGCTCGGTCTCGTCGTCGGCGCCCTGCCTGTCGTGGACAAGCTGACGGCACCGCTGATCGTCTTCTGCCGCTCGGTCGCGACGCTCAGCCTCCTGCCGCTGGTCATCGTCTGGTTCGGCGCGGGCGAGCTGACCAGGGTTTTCCTCATCGGCTACGGCTGCTTCTGGGTCATGCTGTCCAATGTGATTGCCGGCGTGCGCTATGTCGATCCGATGCTTGTCCGCGCGGCGCGAATTTTCGGGCTGAGGGGGCTGGAGCTCTATCGCAGCGTCGTGCTGCCCGCCGCCCTGCCGCGCGTCTTCGCCGGCGCGCGCATGGCGCTCGGCGTCGGCTTCATGGTCATCGTCGGGGCCGAGATGATCGGCACCATCGAGGGGCTCGGTGCGCTGATCATGGAGGCCCGTACCTTCTACCGCAGCGAGATCACCATCATCGGCATGCTGGTCATCGGCCTCATCGGCTTTGTCATCTCAGCCGGCCTGATGGCGCTGGAGCGCGCCATGCTGCCCTGGGCGGCTGAGCTCGAACGGGTGCGCCGATGAAGCCGTTTTCCCGCCTTTCCGCAGCAAGCGACCTGACCCTCGGCCTTATCGGCGCGGTCCTTGCCGTCGCCGCCTGGGAAATCAGCGCCGGCACCGGGCTGATCGATCCGGCGATCTTCCCGAGCCCGTCGCTCGCGATCCGCGCCGCGGCCGAGCGCCTGACGGCTGAAACTGTCGCCGACAACCTGTTTTGGAGCCTGCTGCGCGTCTTTTCCGGCTTCCTGCTCGGTGCGCTGGTGGGTGCGGCAGTCGGCATCGCGGCGGGATGGTATCGTGGCTTCGGCGCCATCGCGCGGCCGCTGATCGAGCTGCTGCGCCCGATCCCGCCGCTCGCCTGGATCCCGCTTGCGATCATCTGGTTCGGTCTCGGCGAGCCGTCGAAGTTCTTCATCATCTTCCTCGGCGCCTTCTTCCCGGTCGTCACGGCCGCTTATCAGGGTATGCGCAGCATCGATCCTATGCTGCTGAAGGCGGCGCAGACCTTCGGTCTCAGCGGCGTGCCGCTTCTCCTGCGTGTCGCCGTACCGGCCGCCGCGCCCGATCTGGCAACGGGCGTGCGTATCGGCTGGGGGCTGAGCTTCGGGGTGCTGGTCGCCGCCGAGCTGATCGCCGCCGACCGGGGGCTTGGCTACATGATCATCAACGAGCGCAACACCGGTGGTTCCGTTGGCGTCATCGTCGTCGGCATCCTGCTCATCGGCGCGCTCAACCTTGTCACCGACGCGGCGATCGGCGCCGCGATCAAACGCTGGATCGGGCGCTGGCATGGCGCCTGAACGCAGGCCTCATTCACACAACAAGAGGGAGAACCACATGCGCATCGTCTTGAAATCCCTGATATCCGCCGCCATGGCCGGCCTGCTCCTTGCAGCCGGCCCGTCCGCCGCCACGGAGGTTGAAACCGACACGCTGTCCATCAGCATCGGTCCGGACCTGCCGTTCCTCGTCCATATCGTTGCCAAGGAGAAAGGCTGGTTCGACGAGGCCGGCTTCAAGACTGTCGAGTTCAAGACCTTTGCGTCCGGCAATCTCGCCGGTGAGGCGCTGCTCGCCGACGAGATCCAGCTCTGGACACCCGGCAACCTGCCGCCGGTCTCGATGGCGCACAATGGCGTGCCCGTCGTGATCCTCGGCACGAATGCCGTCAGCCACGGGCTGGAAAAGATCGTGGTCCGCAAGGATGCCGGCGTCGAGAACCCGGAAGACCTCGCAAAGGTGAAGTTCGGCCTGCTGGTCTCCTCCACCTCGGGCGCCTTGCTTGCCAATGTCGCCAAGCACTACGGCCTCGATGCGGCAAAGCTCCAGACGGTGAACCTTGCGCCGCCGGAGGCCATGGCCGCCATGGCCAACAACGAGATCCAGGGCATCATCTTCTGGGAACCCTTCCCCTATCGTGCGGTGCAGGAGCAGGGCGCCAAGATCGTGCATACGGGCACGAAGAGCTTCTTTGCCAGGAACAGCGGCGAGGATGTCGCCGTCTCCAACAACCGGACCGTCTGGGTCGCCTCGCAGGATTGGGTGCGCGCCCATCCCGTCGCGACCGAGGCGCTGGTGAAGGTTCTCACCAAGGCGCAAGCCTATGTCGCCGATCCGGCCAACAAGGACGAGGTCCTGAAGATCTTCTCCGATTTCCAGAAGCAGCCGGTGGAGATGAACAGTGCGCTCCTCGGCGACTACACCTTCAAGCCGGATGTCGATGCGTCCTATGTCGAGGACATGGCGGCAATCGCCGACTACCTCAAGGCGACGAACCGTATTCCGGGCGAGGCGAAGGACGCGCTCACGTACACCTACACCGCCCCACTGAAGGCGGCGAACGCCGCAGCTGTGTCGGTTGAGGGCCAGTGGGCACCCTGACCTCCTGAAGAAACCGGGCGCCTGCCATGGCGGGCGTTCCCTTGTCACCCAAGCGGATTGATCATCATGTCCCGTTCGGCTGCCGATCGGATCGCCGTCGCTGTCATCGGCGCGGGTTTCATCGCCGACTACCACATCAACGGTCTTCGTGCCGCCGGCGGGGCCGATATCGCCGTTCTTGTCGGAAGGCGAGCGGAGGCAACAGAGGCGAAGGCTGCTGCGCTCGGCATCGGCCGGGCCGAGACCGATTATCGCCGCGTGCTGGACGACGGCACGATCGACGCCGTCGTCATCGCGACGCCCGACGACACGCATGAGCGTATCGCGATCGATGCGCTGGGGGCTGGTAAGCGGGTGCTCCTGCAGAAGCCGATGGCGCTCTCCAGCGAACAATGCCGTGCCATCCTTGCTGCAGATGAGCGGGCGGGACGGCACCTTACCGTCAGTTTCATGCATCGTTATTTTCCCGAGGTGCGCTGGCTGCGCAGCCAGATCGAGGCCGGTACGCTTGGCGCCATCCACTCCGTGCGCCTTCGCAACGCCACGCCGGGAGCGGACTGGAACGACTGGTTCTTCAAGCCCGGCAACGTTTCGGGCGGCGTCGTCATGCAGCTCGGGGTGCATGGCATCGACCTCATGCAACATCTCCTCGGCCCGATCGAGTCTGTTGCCGCCGACATGATGACGGCGCGGCCCGAGCGCCGGCTGGCCGACGGGAGAACGGTGCGGACGGAGCTCGAAGACAATGTACTCGCCACCTACAGGGTGGCCGGCGGCACACGGGTGAGCCATGAGATGAGCTACACCGAACTTGCCGGATGTGACCGTTTCCGCCTGGAACTCTATGCCGAGCATGGCACGGTCTGGCTGCGCACCGAGCGTGGCGGAGCAGCCATCAACGCGCCATCCGTTACCGGCATGGCGGGCTGGTCGGGGCCCGACCTGCCGGATGAGCCGCTTGGTGCGGCCCATCATCGCCACTGGTTGTCGACTGTGCGTGGCGAGGCGCCGGCCGACGACACGGCCGCCGCCGGGCTGCGCTCGATCGAGGTGGCGGAAACACTTTATGCAGCAGCGCAGGCCGGCACGCGAATGCCGGTCGGCGGGGAAGGGGAGAAGGCCGGATGCGCCTGAAGATCGCGATACTCGGCGTCGAGCACTACCACGCCAACTTCTGGACCCGTGCCTTTCTGGAGCGGCCCGAGGTGAAGGTCGTCGGCGTCTGGGATGCGTCCGAAACGGCGGCTGCGGACTTTGCCGCCCGTCACGGCCTTGAGGTTGCACACGATCTTGCGACCCTCATCCGCAAGAGCCACGCGGTCGCCATCTGCTCGGCGACGGATGCGCATTTGCCACTGGTGGAGGCGGCCGCCGCGGCCGGCCGGCCGGTGCTTTGCGAAAAGCCGCTCGGCATCGATCAGGCGCAGTGCGATGCCATCGCCGACGTGGTGGCCCGCACGGGCATCCGCTTCATGCAGAGTTTCCCGAAGCGCTTCGATCCCGCCAACCATGAGATCGCGCGCCTCCTGAAAGAGAAGACGCTTGGCCGGATAACGCTGTGCCGTGTGCGGCATGGTCACAGTCACGGCCTGACGGAGACCTTCCGCTCTGCCTGGTTCGTCGATCCGGCGCGCTCGGGCGGCGGCACGCTGCTCGACGAAGGCGTGCACGCCGCTGATTTCCTGCGCTGGATGTTCGGCGAGCCGGAAACCGCCTATGCCACGCTCTCGTCCACGCTCGGCCTGCCGGTGGAGGACACGGCAGTCGCCACCTTCCGCTATGCGGATGGCATGATTGCCGAGGTGACGACGAGCTGGTGTTTTGCCGGCGCCGATACATCGATCGAGATCTACGGCACGGAAGGATCGATCCTGCTTTCCGGCGTGGACATTGCCTCGCGTCCGACACGCGAGACCGATTTTTTGCGTGTTTTCCGGCGCGGCGAGGAGGGGGGATGGTCGGCCTCGCCGATCGTGCCTTCGTTCAAGACGGGCGTGTTTCACGAGCATGTCGCCTGGGCTTTCGTCGATGCCCTGAAGCACGGTGGTCCGATGCCCGTCACCCTGGAAGACGGCCGCAGGGCCTTCGCGATGATCGATGCGGCCTATCGTGCCGCTGCCGCCGGCACGGCCCAGCCGATTGCACGATAGGCGGATCCCCATGCTTGCACTTGCCTGCGATATCGGTGGAACCAATACCCGCCTTGGCCTCGTTCGTGACGGCGTCCTGCTCTCCGAGAGCACGAGCAGTTATGCCAATGATGATTTCGAGGACTTTTATGCCGTGGCGGCGGCGTTCCTGCGCGAGCGCGGGGAAAGCCGCGTCGACCGTGTCTGCATCGCACTTGCGGCCGTGGCGACGGCCGAAGGGGCCACGCTGACGAACCGGGACTGGACCATCAGACGAGATCGCGTGGCGTTGACCTCCGGTGCTGACCGGGTCGATTTCATCAACGATTTCGAGGCGCTCGGCTACGCGATGGGTCAGGTGGAAAGGCTGGAGACGCAATGCCTGACGCCGGGCAGGGCATCCGGGCAGCCGGGGCCACGGCTGGTGCTCGGTGCCGGTACGGGCTTCAATGCTTCGGCCTGGTGCCCCTCCCGTTTTGGTGGAGCGCCCCGTGTCGTGGCGGCGGAATGCGGGCACATGACGCTGCCGCTCGCCGGCGAAGTGGAGTTTTCGCTGCAGGGCGCGCTTTCGGTGGGGCGCGGGCGGGCGTCGGTGGAGCGTGCCCTGTCGGGCCGCGGCCTCTTCGAGATCTATCAATGGCAATGCGCCCAAGCCAGGCGCGGGCCCCTTGCAACGACTGCGGTTGAGGTGTCGCGGCTTGCGGTCGCGAAGGCGGACAGGGACTGTGAAGAGGCAGGTCATGTGTTCATGCGCCTGCTCGGGCGGGTCTGCGGCGATCTTGCGCTCGCCTATCTGCCCTTTTCGGGCGTCTATCTCTCGGGCGGCGTCTCCCGCGCCTTTGCCGGGCCTCTCTCGCAAGATCAGACGTTCCTCGAAGCCTTCCTGGCGAAGGGCCGTCAGGCGGATTTCATGGAAAGCTTCCCCGTTCACCTGCTTCTTGACGACCGCACAGCACTTCAGGGTTGCGCGGAATGGTTGCGTCTTTCGGCCGTGTGATGCAAGCGGTGTCGCGCCGCTTTCGTTAGCAAAGGCTTTCATATTGCTTGGCAATCGTCATTCCTGTCGTTCCCGCAGGAGTGGCGCCGGATGATTTCCCCTGTATCGTCCTGAAGGGGGATTGTCTTTGCCGTCGATATCGTGATTGAATTTTAAAAATGGCATCGGATGCACGCGCGTGCATGGGGCGCCAAGGGAAAATCGTGTGAAACGGGGAACTGGAATGATCAGGGAAAACATCACCGTACGCGTTAGTCCGCTGCTTGCCGGCGTAGCCTTTTCGTTGTTGCTAGCGTCCGGCGGCGTGGCGCCGGCCTTTGCCGAGACGCCGGCCGATACGCTGGTGCAGGCCTGGGCGATCGATGACACGATCACGCTCGACCCGGCCGAATCCTTCGAGCTGAGCCCTGCCGAATTCCTCGGCAACGGTTATGACATGCTGGTGCGCCTTGATGTTGCGGATACGACCAAGGTCAAGGGTGGCATCGCCGAGAGCTGGGAGGTCTCCGAGGACGGCCTGACCTATACGTTCAAGCTGAAGCCCGGCATCAAATTCGCGTCCGGCAACCCGGTCACCGCCGAGGATGTCGCCTGGTCGTTCGAGCGTGTCGTCAAGCTCGACAAAAGCCCGGCCTTCATCCTCACCCAGTTCGGCCTGACCGGCGACAATGTCGCCGAAAAAGCCAAGGCAGTGGACGCGGGCACATTCGTCTTCACCGTCGACAAGGCCTATGCGCCGAGCTTTGTGCTCAACTGCCTCACCGCGACGGTGGGCGCGGTGCTCGACAAGAAGCTTGTCATGGAGCATGCCGAAGCCAAGACGCCGAGCGATGAATACAAATACGATACCGATTTCGGCTATGCATGGCTGAAGACCAACTATGCCGGCTCCGGCCCGTTCAAGATTCGCGACTGGCGCGCCAACGAAATCCTCGTGATGGAGCGCAACGACAACTACTACGGTGACAAGCCGGCGCTCACCCGCGTCATTTACCGCCACGTCAAGGAAAGCGCGACCCAGCGCCTGATGCTCGAGGCCGGCGATATTGACGTCGCGCGTAATCTCGAGCCGGGCGATTTCGAGGCCGTTTCCAAGAATGCCGATCTTGCCACCACCAGCGCGGCAAAGGGCACGGTCTACTATATCAGCCTCAACCAGAAGAACGAGAACCTCTCCAAGCCGGAAGTGCGCGAGGCGCTCAAATATCTCGTCGATTATGATGCGATCGGTGCCACGCTGATCAAGGGTATCGGCGAGATTCGCCAGACCTATCAGGCCAAGGGCGTGCTCGGTGCGCTCGATGCGAGCCCTTACAAGTTCGACGTTGCCAAGGCGAAGGAGCTTCTGGAAAAGGCGGGCCTGAAGGACGGCTTCTCCGTCACCTTCGACGTGCGCAACACGCAGCCCGTGACCGGCATCGCCGAATCCTTCCAGCAGACCGCAGGCCAGGCCGGCGTGAAGGTCGAGATCATTCCTGGGGATGGTAAGCAGACGCTGACCAAGTACCGCGCCCGCAACCACGATATGTATATCGGCCAGTGGGGCATGGATTACTGGGATCCGAACTCGAACGCGGAAGCCTTCACGTCGAACCCCGACAATGGCGACGAGGCCTCGGTCAAGACGCTGGCCTGGCGTAACGCATGGGATATCCCTGAGCTGACCGCAGAGGCGAAAGCTGCGCTTCTGGAGCGCGACAACGACAAGCGCGCCGAGATGTACAAGAAGCTGCAGCAGCAGGCGCTGGATACAAGCCCCTTCGTCATGATCTTCCAGCAGACCGAAGTGGCCGGTGTGCGCGGCGCGGTGAAGAACTACAAGCTCGGCCCGACCATGGACACGAACTTCCTCGCCACCGTGTCCAAGGAATGACCCGGAAGGATCGGTTCCTTGAGCACTGCTGAAAGACAAATGCCGGCAAGGCGCGCCAACCGGCGCGCCTTTGCGACCCTCAAGTCGATCGCCGGCTTCGTCGTGGTCGTCGCCACCACCTATCTCGGCCTTCTCGCCGTCACCTTCTTCATCGGCCGTGTCGTGCCGATCGATCCGGTGCTGGCGATCGTCGGTGACCGGGCGCCCGCCCATGTCGTTGAACGCGTGCGGCAGGAAATGGGCTTTAACCTGCCCTACTACCAGCAGTTCTTCCTCTATGTGAAAGGCGTGCTGCAGGGCGACTTCGGCACCTCGGTGCTTACCACCAATCCGGTGATGACCGATATTCGCCGCGTTTTCCCGGCGACCATGGAACTTGCCACCGTCGGTACGCTCATCGGGGCGTTCTTCGGCATTCCGCTCGGGGTGCTTGCGGCCGTCCGGCGCGGCAGCCTTGCCGACCAGATCGTGCGCATCGTGGGTCTCGTTGGCTACTCGGTGCCGATCTTCTGGCTCGGCCTCCTTGCTCTCCTGGTGTTCTATGCCCGCCTCGGCTGGGCATCCGGTCCCGGCCGCATCGATGTGGTGTTCGAATATACCTTCACGCCGATCACCGGCTTTTTCCTGCTCGACGCGATCCTCAACCGCGACTGGGCGGCCTTCCGCGACATCGTCTCGCATATCGTGCTGCCGGGCTCGCTGCTCGGCTATTTCTCGCTTGCCTATATCAGCCGCATGACGCGGTCCTTCATGCTGAATGAACTCGGCCAGGAATACATCGTCGCGGCGCGCGCCAAGGGCCTGTCGGAAACCCGCATCATCTGGGGCCATGCGCTGCGCAATGCGGCCGTGCCGCTCGTTACGGTGATCGCGCTCTCCTATGCCGGCCTGCTGGAGGGCTCGGTGCTGACGGAGACCGTCTTCGCCTGGCCGGGCCTTGGCCTCTACATCACAAATTCGCTGCAGAATGCCGACATGAACGCGGTTCTCGGCGGTACCATCGTCATCGGTTCCGTCTTCATCGCCATCAACCTGTTATCCGACGTGCTCTACCGCATGCTCGATCCGCGGACGAGGACACGATGAACGAGACTGCCATGACCCGCCGTGAATGGCTTTTGACCGACCGGCCGCAATCGCGCCTGCAGGCCCGGCTCGGCCGCGCCTATGTCACCTGGCGGCGGTTTGCCGCCAACCGGCTTGCCGTTATCGGCTTGCTGATCATCCTTGCACTGATCGTGCTTGCGGTTTTCGCGCCGCTGCTGGCGCCGCATTCGCCCTATGTCGGGGACCTTGCCAAGTCTCGCCTGCTGTCGCCGGACGCCACCCATTGGCTCGGCACGGATGACCAGGGCCGCGATATCCTTTCGCGCCTTGTCTACGGCTCGCGCCTGACGCTTCAGGTCGTGCTGCTGGTCGCCATCATCGCCGCGCCGCTCGGCCTTCTGGTCGGCACCGTCGCCGGTTATGCCGGCGGCTGGGTGGATGCCGTGCTGATGCGCATCACCGACATCTTCCTCGCCTTCCCGAAGCTCGTGCTGGCGCTCGCCTTCGTCGCGGCGCTCGGGCCCGGCATCGGCAATGCCATCATCGCCATTGCCATCACCTCCTGGCCGCCCTATGCGCGCATTGCCCGCGCCGAGACGCTGACGGTGCGAAACTCCGACTATATCTCGGCCGTGCGGCTGATGGGCGCCTCGCCCTGGCGCATCGTGCTGCGTCACATCATGCCGCTCTGCATCTCCTCGCTTATCGTGCGCGTGACGCTCGACATGGCGGGCATCATCCTGACGGCGGCAGGCCTCGGCTTCCTCGGTCTCGGCGCGCAGCCGCCGCTGCCGGAATGGGGCGCGATGATCGCCTCTGGCCGCCGCTTCATCCTCGACCAGTGGTGGGTGGCCGCCATGCCGGGTTTTGCCATCCTCGTCGTCAGCCTCGGCTTCAACCTCTTGGGCGATGGCCTGCGCGATGCGCTGGATCCCCGCGGGAGCAGCCAATGAGCGCGCTTCTCGACGTCAAGGAGCTTCGCGTCACGTTCCCCACCCGCACCGGCGTAGTCGAGGCGGTGCGTGGCGTGTCCTTCACGCTCGGCCGAGAACGGCTCGGCATTGTCGGCGAAAGCGGCTCGGGCAAGTCGCAGACCGGCCGCGCCATCATGGGGCTGACGCCGGAGCACGGCCGGATCTCGGCGGAAAAGCTGGATTTCAACGGCATCGATCTCACCGCGGCCTCGAAGGCGGAGCGGCGCGCCCTGCGCGGCAAGCGCATCGCCATGATCCTGCAGGATCCGAAATATTCGCTCAATCCGGTCATGAGCATCGGCCGCCAGATCATCGAGACGCTGCGCACACACGAGCCGGTCGGCAAGGCGGAAGCGCGCAGGCGAGCGCTCGACATGCTGGCCGCCGTGCAGATTCGCGACCCCGAACGTGTCTTCGACCTTTATCCGCACGAGGTCTCCGGCGGTATGGGCCAGCGCGCGATGATCGCCATGATGCTGGTGGCGGGACCGGAGCTTTTGATCGCCGACGAACCGACCTCGGCGCTCGACGTGACCGTCCAGCTCGAGGTACTCGGCATCCTCCACCGGCTGGTCGCCGATCGCGGTATGGGGCTGATCTTCATCTCGCACGATCTCAGGCTGGTGTCGTCTTTCTGCGACCGGGTCATTGTCATGTATGCCGGGCGCATCGTCGAGGAGTTGCCGGCCTCCCGGCTTTCCGAGGCCGAGCACCCCTATACGCGGGGCCTGCTCAACTGCATGCCGAAGATCGGTGTCGATCGGCATCCCTTGCCGGTTCTCGACCGCAAGCCGGAGTGGGCGCTATGACCGCGGCTCTTGCCATCGACGGCCTCAGCGTCGTCTTCGACGATTTCGTCGCCCTTGAGAATGTCAGCCTCGTGGTGGCGCCGGGCGAATCTTTCGGGCTGGTCGGCGAATCCGGCTCCGGCAAGTCGACGCTGCTGCGGGCGGTTGCCGGGCTCGCGCCGGTTTCCGGTGGCACGATCACCGTTGACGGCAAGGTGCTTGGCGACAAGCGCGACAAGGCCTTTTATCGACAGGTGCAGATGGTGTTTCAGGATCCCTATGGATCGCTGCACCCGCGCCAGACGGTCGACCGGCTGTTGCTGGAACCGCTCGCCATCCACGGCTTCGACAATTCTGAAAGCCGCATCGTGCGGGCGCTGGACGAGGTGGGGCTCGGCGCGAGCTTCCGCTTCCGCTATTCGCACCAGCTTTCCGGCGGCCAGCGCCAGCGCGTGGCGATTGCCCGGGCCCTGATCCTCGAACCGTCCATCCTGCTGCTCGACGAGCCGACCTCCGCACTCGATGCCTCGGTGCAGGCCGAGGTGCTGAACCTGCTCGAACAGGTGCGCGCGGCGCGCAAGCTCACTTTCGTCATGGTCAGCCACGACCTTGCCGTCGTCACCCATATGTGCGACCGGCTGATGGTCATGCAGCACGGGCAGGCGGTGGAACAACTCGCCTCCACGGACCTTGCGGCGCACCGGGTGACACAGGACTATACGCGCAGCCTGCTCACGGCCAGCGAAGGCTTCCGTCGCAACGGCTGACCGGGTTCATCGCCCGCCTTCCTTGATGGATTCCATGGCGACGGAGGTCGAGGTGCTGGCGACATTCGGTAGGCTCGAGATCTTCTCGCCCAGCACCTCCCGGTAGCGGCGGATATCGGCGGTGCGGATCTTGATCAGATAGTCGAAGCGGCCGGCGATCATGTGGCACTCCTCGACCTCCTTGATCTTGCGCACCGCACTGTTGAAGGCGTTGAGCGCCGCTTCCTTGGTGTCCGAAAGCTTCACCTCGGCGAAGGCGACATGATCGAGCCCGAGTTTCTTCGGGTTGAGCACGGCGCGGAAGCCGTCGATATAGCCGTCATTGATCAGGCGTTGCAGACGCAGCGTGCAGGGTGTCTTCGAAAGCCCGACGATTTCGGACATTTCTGTGATGGAAATCCGTGCATTTTCAACGAGAAGATCGAGGATCTTGCGGTCGATCGCGTCTATTTCACTATAGATAGGCTTTATCTTGGACATTAATCTCACTTCTGGCGCGAATATATGGAGATAGATCCTGTTTATGTTCCCATAATGGTGAGAAAATCGCAAGGCAATCGACTATCTTCCGCGCCAGCGCCATGAGGCTGGAATGCATCGGCAAGCGGTGTATCCTCTCCTCGCATCCAGTGGCCGAACCCGAGATGGTGATGGAAATGGTCCAGTCTGCAAACGAACAACAAATCTCCGCTTTCGCTGATTTTGCGCCGCCGATCCGGCCGCAGAGCGAGCTGCGCCAGCGCATCACCGCCGCCTATCGTACGCCGGAAGAGGACGCGGTTCGCCCTCTGCTCGAAAAGGCCACCCTTCCGGCAGATGCTGTCGCGCGCATCCGGGAGACCGCCCGCACGCTGATCGTCGCGCTGCGTGCCAAGCACAAGGGCTCCGGCGTCGAGGGGCTGGTGCACGAATATTCGCTCTCCAGCCAGGAGGGCGTCGCGCTGATGTGCCTTGCCGAGGCGCTGCTGCGCATTCCCGACAACGCGACCCGCGACGCGCTGATCCGCGACAAGATTTCGGAAGGCGACTGGAAGTCGCATATGGGGGGCGGTCGTTCGCTCTTCGTCAATGCCGCCACCTGGGGCCTCGTGGTCACGGGCAAGCTCACCTCCACCGTCAATGATCGCGGCCTTTCCGCTGCCCTCACGCGCCTCATCGCCCGCTGCGGCGAGCCTGTCATCCGCCGCGGTGTCGATATGGCCATGCGCATGATGGGCGAGCAGTTCGTCACTGGCGAGACGATCGACGAGGCGCTGCGCAATTCGCGTGCCATGGAGCGCAAGGGCTTCCGCTATTCCTACGACATGCTCGGCGAGGCGGCGACGACGGCCGCGGATGCGGAGCGCTATTATCGCGACTACGAAAACGCCATCCACGCCATCGGCAAGGCCTCGGCCGGCCGCGGCATCTATGAAGGCCCCGGCATCTCGATCAAGCTGTCTGCGCTGCATCCGCGCTATGTGCGCGCCCAGGCAGAGCGGGTGATGGGCGAGCTGCTGCCCAAGGTGAAGGCGCTGGCCGCCATCGCGAAGTCCTACAATATCGGCCTCAACATCGATGCCGAGGAGGCCGACCGGCTGGAGCTGTCGCTCGATCTGCTGGAGGAGCTTTGCCACGATCCGGCCCTCGCAGGCTGGGATGGCGTCGGCTTCGTGGTGCAGGCCTATGGCAAGCGCTGCCCCTTCGTGCTTGATTTCATCATCGATCTTGCCCGACGTTCCAACCGGCGCATCATGGTGCGCCTCGTCAAGGGCGCCTATTGGGACGCCGAGATCAAGCGCGCGCAGCTCGACGGGCTGGAAGAGTTCCCCGTCTTCACGCGGAAAATCCACACGGACATCTCCTACATCGCCTGCGCCCAGAAGCTGCTGGCGGCGAAGGATGTGGTCTTCCCGCAGTTTGCCACGCACAACGCCCAGTCGCTCGCCACGATCTACCAGCTTGCCGGTCCGGATTTCCGCGTCGGCGACTATGAGTTCCAGTGCCTGCACGGCATGGGCGAACCGCTCTATGACGAGGTCGTCGGCCAGGAGAAGCTGAACCGCCCGTGCCGCATTTATGCACCGGTCGGCACGCATGAGACGCTGCTCGCCTATCTCGTCCGCCGCCTGCTGGAAAACGGTGCGAATTCCTCCTTCGTCAACCGCATTGCCGATCCGGCCATCTCGGTCGACGAGCTCATCGCCGATCCGGCGGGCGTGGTGCGCGCCATGCCAGTGCCGGGCGGCAAGCATGACAAGATCGCGCTTCCCGCAGACCTCTACGGCAAGGGCCGCCTGAATTCCGCCGGCCTCGATCTTTCCAACGAGACTGTGCTGGCGAGGCTGGCGCAGGACCTTGCGAAGACGGCTGCCGTCGAATGGCAGGCCGTGCCTGTCATCGCCGACGGTTCCAGCGAGGGCGAGCGGCGGGCGGTGCTCAATCCGGCCGATCACAGGGACATGGTCGGTACCGTCATCGAGACCACGGATGCAGGCGTCGCGAAGGCCGCGAGGCTTGCGCTGGAAGCGGCTCCGGCCTGGGCGGCGGTGCCGCCGCGCGAGCGCGGCGACCGGCTCGACCGCGCCGCCGACCTGATGCAGGCGGAGATCGCGACCCTGATCGGCCTTGCCATCCGCGAGGCGGGCAAGTCCGCCGCCAATGCCATTGCCGAAGTGCGCGAGGCGATCGACTTCCTGCGCTACTATGCCGAACAGGCGCGGCGCACGCTGGGTGCCGGCCATCCGCCGCTCGGCCCCATTGTCTGCATCAGCCCGTGGAACTTCCCGCTGGCGATCTTCTCCGGTCAGATCGCGGCCGCGCTCGTCGCCGGCAACCCGGTGCTGGCAAAGCCGGCGGAGGAAACGCCGCTGATCGCCGCCGAGGCCGTGCGCATTCTGCATGAAGCCGGCATTCCGGTCGGTGCGCTGCAACTGCTGCCGGGCGACGGCCGCGTCGGCGCCGCGCTTGTCGGTGCGCCGGAAACGGCAGGCGTGATGTTCACCGGCTCGACGGAAGTCGCCCGCCTCATTCAGAAGGAACTCTCCGGCCGCCTGTCGGCTGTCGGCAAGCCGATTCCGCTGATCGCCGAGACCGGCGGACAGAATGCGATGATCGTCGATTCCTCGGCGCTCGCCGAACAGGTGGTGTTCGACGTCATCGCCTCGGCCTTCGACAGTGCTGGCCAGCGCTGCTCGGCGCTACGCGTGCTGTGCCTGCAGGAGGACGTCGCCGATCGTACGCTCACCATGTTGAAGGGCGCGCTTGCCGAACTGAAGATCGGCCGCACAGACAAGCTCAGTGTCGACACCGGCCCGGTCATCACCGCGGAGGCCAAGCAGACGATCGAGGCGCATATCGAGAAGATGCGTGCGCGCGGTCGAAAGATCGAGCAGGTGGCGCTTCCCGCGGAGGCCGCCCTTGGCACCTTCGTTTCGCCCACCATCATCGAGCTGCAGTCGCTTGCCGATCTGGAGCGCGAAGTGTTCGGCCCGGTCCTGCATGTCATCCGCTACAAGCGCGAAGACGTCGACCGCCTGATCGACGACATCAATGCGACGGGTTACGGCCTGACTTTCGGCCTGCACACGCGCCTCGATGAGACGATTGCCCATGTCACCGGCCGTGTGAAGGCTGGCAATATCTACGTCAACCGCAACATCATCGGCGCCATTGTCGGCGTGCAGCCGTTCGGCGGCCGGGGGCTCTCGGGCACCGGGCCCAAGGCCGGCGGCCCTCTCTACATCGGCCGTCTCGTGCAGGTCCCGCCGGTTCCCCCGCAACACAGCTCCGTCCATATCCAGCCGGCAGCGCTCGATTTTGCGCAGTGGCTGCGCGGAAATGGTAAGTCGGAACTTTCGGATCGAGTGCGGGATCTCGGCAGCAATTCGGCGCTCGGACTGGACCTCGAACTTCCCGGCCCCGTCGGCGAGAAGAACCTTTACGCGCTCCATCCGCGCGGCCGGATCCTTCTCGCGCCGATGACGGAAGAAGGGTTGCTCGCCCAGCTCGGCGCGGTGTTCGCCACGGGCAACAGGGCGGTGATCGATGCCGCTTCCGGGCTCCAGTCCACACTTGCCGGCCTTCCGGCGAGCCTTGCGGCCCTGACTTCCTGGTCGACCGAGTGGGTGGCGGATGGTCCCTATGCGGGTGCGCTCATCGAAGGGGACGGGGAGAGGGTGGTCGAGGCCGCCCGCCGCATCGCGGCGCTGCCCGGCCCGCTTGTCCTGACGCAGGCCGCCACCACGGCGGAAATCCGGGCGGGCGCGGAAGCCTATTGCCTCAACTGGCTGCTCGAGGAGGTCTCGACCTCCATCAACACGGCCGCCGCCGGTGGCAATGCGAGCCTGATGAGCATCGGCTAAGGCATCAAAAAACCGGGCTGCTCCTTCGAGCGGCCCGGTTTCATACCTTGCCTTTTCCGTTATCCCGCGCCCTCGGCCCCCTCCCAGGGGCGCGCAAGAGACGGGTGCGGCATTGCCAGAAGATCGATGGCGCGGGCGGCAAGGTGGTCGACGATATCGGCCACGGATTGCGGGCAATGGTAGAAGGCCGGCACCGGGGGCATGACGATGGCACCCATCTCCGTCACGGCGCACATGTTGCGCAGATGGCCGAGATGCAACGGCGTCTCGCGCGCGAGAAGAACGAGCCGGCGGCGTTCCTTCAGTTGCACATCGGCAGCACGGCCGATCAGCGTGTCCGTCCGGCCGGTGGCGATGGCCGAGAGCGTCTGCATGGAGCAGGGCGCGACGATCATGCCGCGGACGGGGAACGAGCCGCTGGCAATCGACGCGCCGATATCGTTTGTCGGATGGTGGCGATGGACGAGCGGCAGCAGGCGTTCCAGCGCGTCCGTGCCGCATTCGAGATCCAGCGTGCGGCGCGCGGCATCGGAGACCACGAGATGGATCTCGACGTCGCCGAGCGCGGCGAGCCGCTCGACGATGCGCACGGCAAGTCCTGCACCGGAGGCGCCGGTTACGCCGACGATCACCCGTTCTAAGCTCATGCAGACGGCTCCGAAAGGCCGAGAGAAGCCCAGAGGTGGTCTACCCTCGCGACGACGTCGGGTGTCATAGTGAGGACCCGCCCCCATTCCCGCTCGCTCTCCGTGCCGATCTTCCGCGTCGCATCCAGCCCGAGCTTGCCGCCGAGTCCGGATTTGGGGGAGGCGAAGTCGAGATAGTCGATCGGCGTGTTTTCCACGAGCATCAGGTCGCGGCCGGCATCGAAGCGGGTGGAGAGCGCCCAGATCACGTCCGGCCAGCTTTTCACGTCGATATCGCCGTCGACGGCGATGATCAGCTTGGTGTAGCTGAATTGCGGCAGCATGGACCAGAGGCCCATCATCACCCGCCGAGCCTGGCCGGGATAGCGCTTGTCGATGGAAACCACCATGGCACGGTAGGAGCAGGCCTCGGGCGGTAGCCACAGGTCGAGGATTTCCGGGAACTGCCGCTTGACCAGCGGCACGAAGAGTTCGTTCATCGCCTCGCCGAGTCTTGACGGCTCGTCCGGCGGCCGGCCGGTATAGGTGGAAAGATAGAGCGGGTCCTTGCGCAGGGTGATCGCCGAAAGCGTCATGACCGGGAAGGGCTCGACGGCATTGTAGTAGCCGGTGTGGTCGCCATAGGGGCCTTCCTCCGCCGTCTCGTCGGCCGAGACTGTGCCTTCGAGCACGATCTCCGCGCTGGCGGGAATGGGCAGCGGGACGGTAAGGCCGCAGGCCGTCTCCTGCCGGCGGCCGCTGAGCGCGCCGGCAAAGCTGAGCTCGCTCATGCCGTCGGGCAGCGGCATGACGGCGGAGAGGATCGTCGCCGGGTCGGCGCCGATGACGACCGCAACCGGCATGTCGCGCCCTGCCGCCTGCCAGAGGCGATGGTGACGCGCGCCGCCGCGATGGGCGAGCCAGCGCAGGATGAGCCGGTTCTTGCCGAGCTTCTGCATGCGGTAGATGCCGACATTGATGTCTGCCGGATCGTCCGGTGCCTGCGTGATGACGAGCGGCCAGCTGACGAGGGGGGCGGGTTCGCCCGGCCAGCAGGTCTGGATCGGCAGGCGGTCGAGATCGGCGTCTTGGCCTTGCCAGACGGTCGCCTGACAGGGGGCGCGACGGACCGTGCGCGGGTTCATCGACAGGGCGGCCTTCAGATGCGGCAACTTCTGCCAGGCATCGCGCAGGGAGCGTGGCGGCCTGGGGTCGCGCAGGTCGGCGAGGAAGGCGGCAAGGTGCGGCAGGTCGCCGGCCTCAAGGCCGAAACCCCATTCGATGCGTTCGCGTGTACCGAAGAGATTGGCGAGAAGTGGAATGGGCTGAATGCGGCCCGCGGCATCCACCGGCCGCTCGAAGAGCAGCGCCGGCCCGCCCTCGGCCAAAACGCGGCGATGGATTTCTGTCACCTCGTGGACGAGCGAGACCGGCTCGCGGATGCGCGTCAACCGCGCCCGCCGCTCAAGGAGGGCGATGAAATCCTGAAGACTGTCGAAACGGCGCGGAACGGGTGAATCGGCTTTCATGGTGCTCCCTTGCCGGGGAAAAACGTCACGGTCTTTGTGCTGGCGCAAACTCTTGGCGCCCGAGGCTGCCTAGGGTCCGGCCGTTCGTTTCTGGAAAGTCCTGCATGCCATCGCTTCCGCCTCTTCTCGTCAAACCGGTCGATCTTGCGCCTCTCTGGCTCGTAGAACGGGTGGCGCGCCACCTGTTTTCCGGTGTGCTGAAGGCCCATCCCGATCTCTTCGAGCGACTTGGTGAGTATCGCCAGACCCGCTACGGATTCTCGCCGGTCGATCTGCCGCTGCATTTCACCGTCGTGCCTGCCATGAAGGCGCTGGCCGTCTCGCGCGGCGCGGCTCCGCTGGTCGATGCGCGCATCGAGGGGCCGCTGGTGCTGCTTCTCGGCCTGCTCGAAGGCCGCTGCGATGCCGATGCGCTGTTCTTCTCGCGCGACCTTTCGGTCACCGGAGACATGGAGGCGATGCTGGCGCTGCGCAACGCACTCGACGACAGCGCCATCGACCTGCCGCGCGAACTCGGTGCGCTGGCCGGCCCGCTGTCGCCGCTCATTGCCGGCACGGCGCGCTACATTCGCAGCAAGGCGCTCGAAGGAAGGGACGCGACATGGAACTGATCTGCCCCGCCGGCACCCCCGCCGCCTTCCGTGAGGCGGTGGAGGCCGGTGCCGATGCCGTCTATTGCGGCTTTCGCGACGAGACCAATGCCCGCAACTTCCCGGGCCTCAATTTCAGCCGCGAGGAATTGCGCCAGTCGATCATGCTCGCCCGCCGCAAGCATGTTGAGACCTTCGTCGCGCTCAACACCTTCATGCGCGCGGGTGACGAGGCGCTGTGGTACTCGGCCGCCGATGACGCGGTGGCGATGGGCGCCGATGCGCTGATCCTCGCCGATTTCGGCCTGATGGCCTATGTGGCGGAAAAATATCCGGACCAGCGGCTGCACGTTTCCGTCCAGGCCTCCGCCTCGAACCCGGAGGCGATCCGCTTCCTTGTCGAGGCCTTCGGGGCAAAGCGCGTCGTGCTGCCGCGCGTTTTGACCGTGCAGGACATCGCCCGACTGACGCGCCAGATCGACTGCGAGGTCGAGGTCTTCGCCTTCGGCGGGCTCTGTGTCATGGCGGAGGGGCGATGCTCGCTTTCCTCCTATGCGACGGGAAAATCACCCAACATGAACGGCGTCTGCTCGCCGGCGAGCCATGTGCGCTACCGGCAGGACGGCGCGGACCTCGTCTCCGAGCTCGGCGCCTATACGATCAACCGCTTCGGCCCCGACGAAGCGTCGGGCTATCCGACGCTCTGCAAGGGGCGTTTCGAGATCGGCGATGTCGAGGGCTACGCCTTCGAAGATCCCGTCTCGCTCGATGTCATCGACGAGATCGACGCGCTGCGGGAGGCCGGCGTCTCGGCGCTGAAGATCGAGGGGCGCCAGCGCGGCAAGGCCTATGTCGCCGAGGTGGTGTCGTCGCTCAAGAAGGCGCTCGGTGCATCGTCCGGCGAGCGCGCCGCGCTTGTCGCCCGGCTGCGTGCGATGAGCGAGGGCCAGCGCACGACGACGGGCGCCTATGACAAACGCTGGCGATAGGAGACGCTGATGGCGACGACAGGCAAACCGGCGCTGAGCCTCGGGCCGGTCTATTTCCTCTGGGACGGACCGAAATGGCGGGATTTCTACCTCCGCATCGCCGACGAGGCGGCGGTGGAACATGTCACGCTCGGCGAGACGGTCTGTTCCAAGCGCCAGCATTTCAGCGAGCCGCATGTCGCCGAGGTCGTCGAGCGGCTGGAGGCGGCGGGCAAGCGCGTGACGCTCTCGACGCTCGCCATGGTGACGCTGCCGCGCGAAAGCCGGCATGTGCGCGACCTGATCGCCGATAGCCTGCATCCGGTGGAGGCGAACGATCTTTCCGCGCTCGGCCTTCTCAAGGACCGGCCGCATTCGATCGGCCCGCTGGTCAATGTCTACAATGCGGCGACGGCCCGCACGCTTGCCGCCCGCGGTGCGCAGAACATCTGTCTGCCGCCGGAGCTGCCCGCCGGCTCCATCCGGCAGATGCTGGAGGCCATGCCGGATTTCTCCTTCGAGGTCTTCGCCTTCGGCCGCATGCCACTTGCCATTTCCGCACGCTGCGCCCATGCCCGCTCCAAGGGGCTGACCAAGGACAATTGCCAGTTCGTCTGCGGCGAGGAGCCTGATGGCCTGCCGCTGCGCACGCTCGATCGTCAGTCCTTCCTTGTGCTGAACGGTGTGCAGACCCTGTCGAACAGCTGCGTCGTGCTTGTCGACGATCTTGCGCCGCTCGTCGAGGCGGGCCTGTCGCGCGTGCGGCTCTCGCCGCAGGATTGCGACATGGTGAAGGTTGCGAGCCTTTACCGCGCGGTACTCGACGGCAGGATCAATGGCGAGGAGGCGATTGCAGACCTGGCAAAAGTCTATCCCGGCGTTCGCTTTTCGAACGGTTTCCTGCACCGGCAGGAGGGCGCGGCCTGGGTGTCGCGCGGGCGCAACGCGGCGATGGGGCGGGACTGACGGCCGTCAGGCGAAGACGTCGCGTGCTTCCGCCTTGGCGGCGAGGAGCGTTTCGAGGATCATCTGTTCGGAGAAGACATGTCTGCGCAGGCTTTCCTGGAAGCCGCCTATCATGCGCGACACGGTCTCGGGCGACAGTCCGCAACGACCGTTGGCCACGGCCTTCAGCGTCAGCGCGAGTTCCTCGGCTGCAAGCCGGTCGCAGCGGTGTTCCGCCTTCAGGCGCTCAATCGCCAAGGCGGCGAAACAGGACCCGGCATGGCGATCGAAATCCGGAAAGAGCAGGCGCTCTTCCAGCTCGTGCACGGCCTTGAGCGCGGGTGGAATGGCCTCGGCGAGCGCCTGAAGTTCACTGGCGGTGCCCGGCTCGCTTGCTGCCTCTTCAAGGCGCAGGCAGAGACCGAGCAGGGCCTGATGAAGCTTTTCCAGCCGGCCGATGTCGGCGGCGTTGAGCGTCGGTTCGTCCATCGCCGCCTCCTACTGGCCGAAGAAGAGCACGGCTGCGATGACCACCGAGGCGCTGACGGCAGAGAGCGTTCCCGCGCCCTGCAGCACGCCCATGCGGTAGAGCATCAGGGCGAAGCCGGCGATAACCGGAGCGGCGATGAGGAGACCGAACTGTGCATCCGTCATGGGAAGGTCCTTTCTGTTGCCGCCATCATGCGGCGCCCGGCATCGCCGCTCTTTGCGCCGGCGCAAAGAAGCCCGCGGCTTCATGAGCTAGGGCTGGCTCATGGCGACAATGGACGATATGCGCACGGCGATTGCGAACACGGAGAGCGGGGAGGGCGATTGCCTTCTTCTCTGGATCCTGGTGTGGAGCGAACTTGCGGCCTTCGGCGCGCTGCTCGTCGCCTTCATGGTGCTGACGCTGGTGGATGTCGGAAATGCGTCGCTCCTGCGGGCGCATCTCCATCCCGGCCTTGCCGCGCTCAACACGGTTCTCCTCGTCCTCAGCGGCTGGCAGGCGGCGCTGGCAGTGCGCCGCGGCGCGGACCTTTCGGGCGTTCGCCGTTCTCTCGTCCTTGCAGGCCTCCTTGGCCTCGTCTTCGCGGCGGTGAAGCTCACCGAATATGGAATCGAGGCCCGCTCCGGCATCGGCGCGGCCGGCACGCTGGCCGAACTCTATTTTCTCGTCACCGGCTTTCATCTGCTGCACGTCGTCTTCGGCGCGGTCGTCCTCTTCCTCGTCGCCTGGCGCCCGTCGCGCGGCAATGTCGTGATGATCGCGACGTTGTGGCATGCGATCGACCTCGTCTGGCTCGTGATGTTCCCGATCGTCTATCTCACCTGAGACCGCCATGACCCGACAGGCCCGCGAACAGTTCATCGCCACCGTTGCCATGCTGTTGACACTCGCTGTCGGTGGCGCCCTTGTGGGCGGGCACAGCGGCGGGCTTCTCGTGCCGATTGCCGCTGTGCTGGTCATGGCCTATGCCAAGGGCCGTTTCGTCATCCTCGATTTCATGGAATTGCGCACCAGCCGCAGCGCCCTGCGGCCGGCCCTCCTCGCCTGGCCGGCGCTGCTGTTGTCGCTGGCGCTCGCCCGTTCCATCTTCGTCGCGTTTATCGGCTGACGAACCGCCTGGCTCTTTGCCAATGCGCAAAGAAGGCTTTTTTCCTCCCGCTAGAACGAAGACGTCCCGCAGTGTCGGCGAGGGGATCGCCGGCAGAAAGTCGGCGGGGGTTTTCGCCGGGGCCATGGGGTTTCCGGCAAGGAAAGGACCATGGGATGGCAGAGCGCCTTACCAAGACCGGGGCCCGCAACGTCTTCTATGGCGGGTCCATCTTCTTCTTCGCGATCTTCGTGGGGCTGACGGCCCACTCGCACTATTTCATACGAACGACCTCCACCGACGAGACGACGCTGACCGACAGCGTGGCGCGCGGCAAGCATGTCTGGGAGAAGAACGCCTGTATCAACTGCCACACGCTGCTGGGTGAAGGCGCCTATTTCGCGCCCGAACTCGGCAATGTGTGGAAGCGCTACGGCGGTGTCGACGACCCTGAAGGTGCGCGTGAAGCGCTGAAAGCCTGGATGGCCGCGCAGCCGAGCGGCGCGGAAGGCCGGCGGCAGATGCCGCAGTTCAACCTCACCGAACAGGAACTCAACGATCTGGCCGACTTCCTCGAATGGACGAGCCGCATCTTGACCCAGAACTGGCCGCCGAACGACGCCGGTTGAGCGACACGCGTTTCAGGAGAAAAAAGATGAAATATCAAACGCAAAAGGTCGCGATGCTGTACTTCTACGGCGCGCTTGGCCTCTTCCTCGCCCAGGTTCTCTTCGGCGTCGTGGCCGGCACGATCTACGTGCTGCCGAACGTGCTGTCTGAGCTTCTGCCCTTCAACATCGTGCGCATGATCCACACCAATGCGCTTGTCGTCTGGTTGCTCATGGGCTTCATGGGTGCGACCTACTACATGATCCCGGAGGAGACCGAGACGGAGCTTTACAGCCCCAAACTCGCCGTCCTCCAGTTCTGGATGTTCTTCGTGGCGGCAGGGCTGACGGTCGTCGGCTACATGTTCCGCATCCATGAGGGCCGCGAATTCCTCGAGCAGACCTTCATCGCCAAGGTCGGTATCGTCGTCGTCGTGCTGATGTTCCTCTTCAACATCACCATGACGGCGCTGAAGGGTCGCAAGACCACGGTCATCAACATCCTGCTGTTCGGCCTGTGGGGCCTTGCCCTCTTCTTCCTCTTCGCTTTCTACAACCCGATCAACCTCGCGCTCGACAAGATGTACTGGTGGTACGTCATCCACCTGTGGGTCGAGGGTGTCTGGGAGCTGATCATGGCCTCCGTGCTCGCCTTCCTGATGATCAAGCTCAACGGCATCGACCGCGAGGTCGTGGAAAAGTGGCTCTATGTCATCGTCGGCCTCGCCCTCTTCTCGGGCATCCTCGGTACGGGTCACCACTACTACTGGATCGGCGCGCCAGGCTACTGGCAGTGGATCGGTTCGCTGTTCTCGACGCTGGAAGTGGCGCCCTTCTTCACCATGGTCATCTTCACCTTCGTGATGACCTGGAAGGCCGGCCGCAACCATCCGAACAAGGCGGCGCTGCTGTGGTCGATCGGCTGCTCGGTCATGGCCTTCTTCGGCGCGGGTGTCTGGGGCTTCCTGCACACGCTGTCGTCGGTGAACTACTACACCCACGGCACGCAGGTCACCGCCGCACACGGGCACCTCGCCTTCTTCGGTGCCTATGTCATGCTGAACCTTGCCATGATGGCCTATGCGATCCCGGAAATCCGCGGCCGGGCGCCGTTCAACCAGTGGCTCTCGATCGCCAGCTTCTGGATCATGTGCACGGCCATGTCGGTGATGACCTTCGCGCTCACCTTCGCCGGCGTCGTGCAGGTCCACCTGCAGCGCGTGCTCGGCGAGGGCTTCATGGACGTCCAGGACCAGCTTGCGCTGTTCTACTGGGTCCGCCTCGGCTCGGGCGTCGTTGTGCTCGTCTCGGCGCTGATGTTCATCTGGGCGGTGCTCGTGCCCGGCCGGGAGCGTAGCGACAGCCTCACCCGCATGGTCCAACCGGCCGAGTGAGTGCTGGCCGGTCCCGTCATCCCACGGGGCCGGCACCTTTTCCCGACAGTTTCTTGGAGATCAGAATGAACGTCCTGCTCAAGGATACGCCCCGTCCCGTTTCGGAGATCCCGGCCTACAGCCCCTCCGGCAATGAATGCGCCCTGTTCGAGACGGCCTGGACGCGTCAGCTTCCGCTGCTCCTGAAGGGGCCGACCGGCTGCGGCAAGACCCGCTTCGTCAGCCATATGGCGGCAAGGCTCGGCCTGCCGCTCTCCACCGTCTCCTGCCATGACGACCTTTCGGCCGCCGACCTCACTGGCCGCTACCTCCTGAAGGGCGGCGATACGGTCTGGGTGGACGGGCCCCTGACCCGGGCGGTGCGCCAGGGCGGCGTGTGCTATCTCGACGAGATCGTCGAGGCGCGCAAGGACGTTGCCGTCGTGCTGCACCCGCTTACCGACGACCGGCGCATCCTGCCGCTGGAGCGCACCGGCGAGGTACTGGAGGCGCCGTCCGGCTTCATGCTCGTCGTCTCCTACAATCCCGGCTACCAGAATCTCCTGAAGGCGCTGAAGCCCTCCACGCGCCAGCGCTTCGTCGCCATCGAGTTCGACTTCCTACCGAAGCCCCAGGAAATCGCCGTCGTCGCCACGGAAAGCGGGCTGGACGAAGCGCAGGTCGCGCCGCTCGTCGAACTGGCGCATCGGCTGCGGGCTCTCAAGGGTCACGACCTGGAAGAGGGCGTTTCCACCCGTCTCCTCGTCTACTGCGCCTGCCTCATCGACAGCGGCATGACCATGCGCGAGGCGGTGCGAGCGGCGATGATCGAGCCGCTGACCGACGAGCCGGATGTCCGCGTCGCCCTTCTTGAAATCGCCGATGCGATGATCCGCTGAGGAACCGCCATGCTGGATTTCCTGGAGCTTGAGGAAACGGTCGGCCGGGCCTGGCACCGGCTCGTCGGCAAGACCGGCACCTGGCCGCGCTATCCGGAGCATGCCGTGCGGCTGGAGGATGTCCGGCCGGTGCTCGCCGTCTGCTTCCGCGGTTTCGGCGGCGAAGGGGCGGTGCAGATCGCGCCCGCCCGGGGGCGCACCTCGGCGCATCGCCTCCGGTTGCGCCAGCGCATGGGGCTCGGCGAGGAAAAGCTGGTGCAGCCTGGCCGCGACCATGCGGCCTTGATGCTGCCCGGCGCGATCGACCTCTTCGCCGATCGCGGCCTCAACCGGGACCTCTATGTCTGGCTCGCTGCGGCGATGGCGGTGATGCCGCTGGATCCGGTCACGGAGAGTGATCCGCTCCAGCGCGACCTTGCTGTTCTCCAGCGGGCGGAGACGACGGTGAAGGCGGTGCTCTTGGCCTTTCCGGGTCTTGCGCGGCGTTACCGGCGGCTTTCGGCCGCCGTGCTGGACGCGCGTCGCAGCCGGCCGCTGCCCTCCATCGAGCGGCATGTGGAGAGCCGTATCCTCAGCCTTCTGAGGAAGGGCGCCGGTCTTGCGGACGATACGCTGCCGGTCATCTTCCCGCACCGCGCACCGGCCGGCTACCTGCCGATGCTGCCGGTTCCGCTGTGGCCGGATGCGCTTCTGCGCGAAGAGGGCGAGGGGCGTGGCGAGGAGGATCAGCCCGCGACGGGCGGCACGCCCGAGACGCCGGAGACCGGTCGCCATGTCGCGCTGCGCGAAAAGGCCGAGAACCGCAAGAACGAGCGCAGCCCCTTCATCCTCAACCGCTTCGAGAAGATCCTCGCCATGGCGGAGATGGTCAATGTCGACCGTCCCGGCGAGGA
The DNA here is from genome assembly GCF_004284735.1 of Shinella sp. JR1-6. Taxonomy (NCBI): domain Bacteria; kingdom Pseudomonadati; phylum Pseudomonadota; class Alphaproteobacteria; order Hyphomicrobiales; family Rhizobiaceae; genus Shinella; species Shinella sp. JR1-6. The sequence continues at coordinate 50,327 of NZ_SHMI01000001.1, forward strand.
CAGCGACGACCACGATTCGAGTGCCGCCGACGAGCTGGACGACATGACGCTCGGCGAGCGCAAGGGCCGGCCTTCCGCCCGCTTCCATTTCGATCTCGACCTGCCGCCGGAAGCGCTCGACCGTACGCGCCTGACTGGCGAACACACCTATCCCGAATGGGATTTCCGTACGGGCACCTATCTGCCGGATCATTGCCGTGTGGTTGCCTCTCCGGCGCCGGATATGGCCGCCGTGCCCGAGGCCGATGCGGACACGAAGAGCCTGATCCGCCGCGTGCGCCGGCAGTTCGAGGTGCTGCGGCCGCGCCATGAAATGCTGCGCGCGCAGCTCGACGGGGTGGAACTCGACCTTGACGCCGTGGTGCGCGCCCGGTGCGACCTTGCCGCCGGCGGACAGGGCAGCGACCGCATCCACCTGATGAGCCGGCCGCAGGCGCATGATCTTGCCGTCACCATCCTCGTCGATGTCTCGCTTTCGACGGACGCCTGGTTCGACAACCGCCGGGTGCTCGACGTGGAGAAGGAGGCGCTGCTGGTTCTGGCACACGGTCTTGCGGCCTGTGGCGACAGCCATTCGATCCTCACCTTCACCTCGCGCCGCCGCTCCTGGGTGCGGGTCGAGACGGTCAAGGATTTCGGCGAGACGATGAACCACGCCGTGGAGGCGCGCATCGCGGCGCTGAAGCCGGGCTTCTATACCCGGATCGGCCCGGCGGTCCGCCATGCGGCGGCAAAGCTGCGCGAGCAGCCGAACCGCCGAAAGCTCCTCCTGCTGCTCACCGACGGCAAGCCGAACGACGTCGATCACTATGAGGGCCGCTTCGCGCTGGAGGACAGCCGCCGGGCGGTGAACGAGGCGCGACGCACCGGCGTCAGCGTGTTCGGGGTGACGGTCGACCGGGAGGCACAGGCCTATGTGCCGGCGATCTTCGGCCGCAACGGCTATGCCATCGTCAGCAATATCGCCCGGCTGCCTGCGGCGCTGCCGGCGATTTATCGCGGTCTTGTCGGATAGAGGCGCAAGATCGGCGAGGAAGGGCCCGGCATGCCGCACCATGCCGGGCCCTTTTTGTCTCAAGCTGCTTTGCTGTGCGTGCGGGCCGACTGGTCGATATAGGCGTCGAAGGCGGCGGCGACCGCACGGATGATGAAGCGATGGTCCTGTCGCACGGTGACGGTGCCGCCGCGGATATCGATCGCGCCATCCTCCTTCAGCGCCGCCAGCCGGGCATTGCCGTCGAGAAGCGGGGCTGCGTCGAAACCGTGCCGCGCGGCGATGCCCGTCACGTCGACGCGGAAATCGCACATCAGGCGCTCGATGATCTCGGCGCGCAGCCGGTCCTCCGCCGTCAGCCGGTAGCCCTTGGCGGTGGCGAGGCGGCCGGAGGCGATGCGCTGGGCATAGAGGCCGGGCGGCACCTCGTTCTGCACATAACCGTCCGCCGTGCGGCCGATCGACGAGGCGCCGAAGCCGATGAGGGTGGTGCAGGCATCCGTCGTATAGCCCTGGAAATTGCGGCGTAGCCGGCCGCGCTTGGCGGCAAGGGTGAGGCTGTCGTCCGGCAGGGCATAGTGGTCGAGGCCGATGCGGACATAACCGGCGCCGGCAAGCGTTTCGGCGATCGCCTCGGCCTGCTCGCTGCGCATGGCGGCGTCGGGCAGCGCCCGTTCGTCGATCAGCCGCTGGTGTTTCTTGAAGGAGGGGATATGCGCATAGCCGAAGACGGCGAAACGCTCCGGCCGCATGCGGATCGCCGCTTGGGCCGTCTCGATGCAGGAAGCCACCGTCTGGTGCGGCAGGCCGTAGATGAGGTCGAAATTGATGCCGGTGATGCCGGCCTTGCGCAGTCTTGTTGCGGCTTCGGCCGTCTGCGCCTCGCTCTGGATGCGGTTGATCGCCTTCTGCACGACGGGGTCGAAGCTCTGCACGCCGAGGCTCGCGCGGGTGACGCCCGCCTCGCCGAGCGCCGTCGCCATCTCGGCGGTGAGGGTGCGCGGGTCGATCTCGACGGCGATTTCCGCGCCGGCGGCGAAGGCGAAGCGGGCGCGCAGAAGGCCGATCAGGTCGCGGAATTCCTCCGGCTGCATGATGGTGGGCGTGCCGCCGCCGAAGTGGACGTGGCGGATGTTCGGCCGACCACCGACCGTCCTGGAGACGAGGTCGATCTCCTTGCGGAGCATGTCGATGTAGTCGAGAATCGGTTCGTCGCGCTGGGTGATTGTCGTGTGACAGCCGCAGTACCAGCACATGGAGCGGCAGAACGGGATGTGCAGGTAGAGCGAGGCATCGGTGCCGGGCTTGATGGCGGCAAGCCAGTCGCTGTGGGTGCCGGCACCGACCGTAGGCGAAAAGCCCGGAGCCGTCGGATAGCTCGTATAGCGTGGTAGCCGCGCTTCGCCGTATTTTTCGATCAGGGCCTGTTGCATGGCGCTTTCCTTTGTCCGGAATGGATGGTGGCAGGAGCCTAGGGGCCGGACGGGAGTGCTTCTTTGCGAAAAGCCAAGCAGCAGGGCATCGCGGTCGCGTATTTCCGGAATTGTTTGCGCAACGTCAAAGTGGTGGGCCGGCCGCGGGGTTAGCGTCGGCTGGTTCCGGTCGGTCGAGCCGTGCCTTCCGGAACGGGATTCGGAACGGCCGGGACGGAACAGAAAACCATGTCAGACGACGACCAGGCCAAGCCCTCCATCGATGTCCGCACCATTGCCCCGCGCGAGCGTCATCCGCGGATCTTTGGCATGCTCGGCGCGCTGCTTCCGGGCAAATCGATGTTGATCACCAGCGATCATGACCCGCGGCCGCTGCACTACCAGTTGGAGACGAATTTTCCGGGGCAGTTCGGTTGGGACTATCTCGAACAGGGCCCGGAGGTCTGGCGCGTCGAGATCGACCGGATCGAGGACCGTGGCTGCGATTGCTGCTGCGGCTCGGACCACTAGGCGGCAGACGGTGTACGGCGAAAGGGAAACCACATGCAGGGTGCAACGCTCTCCCGCTGGACCATGTCCTATTTCGCCCTGGCCTGCCTGATGCTCGTTGCGGGACAGGGCCTGATGCTGGCCGGCTACGGTTATCCGGGCGCTGCCGTCAGTGCGCTGGAAACCCTGGTGCTCGTGCATGTCCTCGCCATCGGCTGGCTGAGCCTCCTGATGGCGGGCGCGCTCCTGCAATTCGTGCCGGTGCTGATCGCCCGTCCGCTGGTCGGCGGGCGGTTTGCGGCGCCCGCTCTGCTGCTGATTGTCGCCGGGCTCTGCGCGCTGGTCGGCGGTTTCGTGGCGCTGTCCGGCGCCATCGACCTGCCGCTTGCCCTTCTGCCGTTGGGGGGCGGATTGCTGCTGGCCGGTTTCGTCCTTCTCGCCGCTATCCTGGCCGCCACGCTTCTTGCGGCGCGGCCCTTGCCGCTACCTGCGCGCTTCGTCGCCGTCGGGCTGGCGGCGCTCATTGGGGCGGCGCTTGCCGGCTTCGCCTTCACGTTGGCTCTTTCCGGCACCAGTGACAATCTCTTGCTTGTCCGGCTCGTCGCCGATGGCGTGGATCTGCATGCGGCGCTTGGCCTTGGCGGCTGGCTGAGCGTTACCGCGGTCGGCGTCAGCTACCGACTGCTTGCCATGTTCCTTTTGGCGCCAGAGACGGAGCGGCCGACGAGCCGCATCGTCTGGTGGGCGGCAAGCCTTGCCATCGGGCTTGTCGCGGCCGGCATTCCCGTCGTCCTTGTTGCCGCCCCCGGCGCGACGGTGCTCTTTGCCGTCGCCCTCCTCCTGACGCTTGCCGCGGTGCTGCTCTATGGCGGCGATGTCGTGCATCTCTACCGGACGCGCAAGCGCAGGCAGGCGGAGCTGAACATCCGGGCGACATTCGCGGCCTTTGGTGCACTTGTGCTGTCCGTCGCCCTCATCAACCTGCCGGCCGTCCGGGCGGGCGGGGGGCTTGCAGCGGCCGTCTACCTCTTCGTCTTCGGCTGGCTGACGGGGCTGGGGCTTGCCCAGCTCTACAAGATCGTCGCCTTCCTGACATGGTTGGAGGCCTATGGGCCGGTGCTGGGCCGTGCCCCGGTGCCGCGCGTGCAGGATCTTGTCGATGAACGGCGCGGGCGTGTCCTGTTCTGGTTCTACTACGGCGCGGTTGCAGCGGCCACGCTCGCACTTTTCGCGGAGGCTTCCGGTGCTTTCCGATGGGCGGTCCTCGTGCAACTGGCAGCGACGCTGGGGCTGATCGGAGAATTCATTCGCGCGCGCCGGCTTTGTGTCGTGCCGCAGGCGCTGCGAGCGCCGGCCGGCATGGTGCGCCCCCATCTCTTCCTGCCTTTACCTGTTTCAAGGAGATAACCGATGTCCGACGTTTCAAACGCCACTGCCCCCAAGACCCTCGATGTGCGGCCGATCCTGGAAAGCGGCGGCGAGCCGTTCCAGGCGATCATGGAGGCGGTGCAGTCGCTCGGCCCCGGGCAGGGGCTCCGGCTCTTCGCCACCTTCCGCCCGCAACCGCTGTTCCGCGTCATGGCAAGCCGCGGTTTCGACCACGAGGCCCATGAGATCGAGGGCGGCGATTGGGAGGTCCTCTTCACTCCGCAGCAGGTGACGGCGCCCGTCGAAACCTCCGGCGATGCGGACCGTCCGGAAGCCTGGCCCGATCCCTCCCTCCATCTCGACCTCAGCGACCTAGACCCGCCCGAGCCCATGGTCCGTATCCTTGCAGCGGCCGAGACGCTGGAGCCGGGGGAGGTTCTCTTCGCGCTCCTGTCCCGCGAGCCGCTGTTCCTGTTCCCCGAACTGACGAAGCGTGGCCACCAGTGGGCCGGCAATTTCGACGAGACGGGTTCGGCCTACCGCATTCTCGTGCGGACCGGCCGGGCGAGGGGGTGATCCGATGGACGAGGACGAGAAGGCCGCATTGACCGAGGCCATCCGCAATGCCCTGCGCATGATCATTGACCCGGAGATCGGCCGCAACATCGTCGATCTCGGCCTGATCTACGAGATTTCGGTGGAAGAAGGTGGCATTGTGCGCATCGCCATGACGACGACGACACGCGGTTGCCCGGCGAGCGATTACCTCAAGGATGCAGTGGGCAATTGCGTGTGGTACGTGCCGGGCGTCGAATATGCCGAGGTGCGGCTGACCTATGAGCCGCCCTGGACGCCGGAGATGATGACGGTGGAACTCTAGGTAGGGAAAACGGCCCGGAAATGCTTCCGGGCCGCTTCGCGTTCAGAGCGGTGTGCGGCGCTTGCAGGCAAGGATCGGCGCATATTCCAGGCAGAAGAGCCCGAAGGCTGCGATCCAGAGAAGTCCTGAAGCGGCGTAGACGAGGTCGCTCGCTTCCGGGAAAACCTCGCCGAGCGGGCGGATGAGCGCGCAGAGGATAAGCGCGCCATAGGCTGCGACGGTGAGGCGCGAGGCCTGCAGCGGCCGGCCGGTATGGCCGAGGCTCGCCCGCGTCATGACGGCAAGCATCATGCAGGCGATGGCGCCGACCGAGAGGAGATGCAGGACGGAGCGCTCCTCCAGGAAACCGAGTGCGCTGAGGGCGATGGAGGCGAAGCCGATCGGCACGAAGGCATAGGCAATGTGCAGGACGACGAGCAGCTTTTCCGGCCGCGTCGTCCAGCCCCGCCAACGGTGAAGACGGATGCAATGCAGCACGGCTGCACCCAGGCCGAGGCCGGCGGTGCCGGGGTGTTCGGGCACGAGCGTCCAGGCGGCAAGCGCGCCGACGCCGACAAGGATCGCGACCATGTCGAAGCGGTTGTAGGGCACGGGAAAATCCGTGCGGCCGGACTTGTTGAGCCAGTTGCGGGTGAAGCTCGGCAGGATGCGGCCGCCGACGATCATCACCAGCACGACATAGGCGGCAACGGCCAGGCGGATCGCCATGCGGTCATGTTCTCCGTCGATCGCCGCCACATGGAAGATGCCGTTGGCGATCGACAAGGCGAGGAGGCCGCCGAGCACCTTCAGGTCCTTCCACTTGCGCCCCGCCACGACCTCGCGCGTGCAGATGGCAAGCAGCACCGGCAGGAAGAGTGCGTCGATAATAGCGGCCGTGGTCACGCCGACCGCATCCGGCACGAGCAGCACGGCGCGTCCGGCGCACCAGAGCGCAAAGAGCGCGAAGAGCGGCCAGCCGGAGACGGGCAGGCGGCCCGTCCAGTTCGGCACCGCGGTCAGCAGGAAACCGGCGAGCACGGCGGAGGCAAAGCCGAACAGCATTTCATGCGCGTGCCAGTTGGGCGCGCCATAGTCGCCGCCGATTTCGACATGCCCGGTGATCGCCGCGATCCACAAGGACATCGCCGCGATGGCCCAGAGGCCGGCGCCGAGGAAGAATGGCCGGAAGCCGTAGGAGAACAGCACCGGGCCGGTGCGGGAAAGGCCGCGGGGAACGGCGCGGCTGACGCGCGCTGCGGGTTGGCTTGCGCTCATTTTGGGTCTGCTCCTTTGCATTTGTCAGCTCTTTCTAGGGCAGCCGGGCAGAGGCTTCTTTGCGAGATGGCAAAGAGCAAATCAGCACCTGCCAAAATGCCGCAGCGGCCGGAAAGGCCTGTTTGTCCCATCTCAAAGAGGTTGGCGCGAATGCTCCTAGAACAGAGAGGACCGGGCGATACACCGCTCCGTCCTTTCAAAAAGGAGAGACACAATGACCGAGCAGCTTCAGATGACACGCCGCACCATTCTGGGCGGAGCCGCCTTTGCCGGCGTCCTGACGCCGATCATTGCGGCGTCGATGGCGCGAGCGGAAGGCGGCGCCATCGAGACAAATGCAGCCGCGACGGCGGCCGACATCGCCAAGCTGGAACGCGTGAAGGTCGAGCTGGTCAAGCCGCCCTTCGTTCACGCCCACACCCAGAAGGCCGAAGGCGGACCGAAAGTCTACGAATTCACCATGACGATCGAGGAAAAGAAGATGATCCTCGACGACAAGGGCACCGAGGTCCATGCGATGACCTTCGACGGCTCGGTCCCGGGCCCACTGATGGTGGTGCACCAGAACGACTATGTCGAACTGACGCTGATCAACCCCGAAACCAACGAGTTGCAGCACAATATCGACTTCCACTCGGCGACGGGTGCGCTTGGCGGCGGCGCGCTGACCGTGGTCAACCCGGGTGAACGCACGGTGCTGCGCTTCAAGGCCACCAAGGCCGGCGTCTTCGTCTACCATTGCGCACCTCCCGGAATGGTGCCCTGGCACGTCACCTCGGGCATGAACGGCGCCATCATGGTGCTGCCGCGCGAAGGCCTGACGGACGGGCACGGCAAGGAGCTGACCTATGACCGCGTCTACTATGTCGGCGAGCAGGACTTCTACGTGCCGAAGGATGCGGCAGGGAACTACAAGAAGTATCCGAGCGTCGGGGAATCGTATGCCGATACGCTCGAAGTCATGCGCACGCTGACCCCGAGCCACATCGTCTTCAACGGTGCCGTCGGCGCGCTGACGGGTGACAGTGCCCTGCAGGCCAAGGTGGGCGAGAAGGTGCTCATCGTGCATTCGCAGGCCAACCGCGATACCCGGCCGCACCTCATCGGCGGGCATGGCGACTATGTCTGGGCGACCGGCAAGTTCCGCAACGTGCCTGATGTCGATCAGGAGACCTGGTTCATTCCGGGCGGCACGGCGGGTGCGGCCTTCTACACCTTCGAGCAGCCCGGCATCTACGCCTATGTCAACCACAACCTGATCGAGGCCTTCGAGCTGGGCGCCGCTGCACACTTCACGGTCACCGGCGAGTGGAACGACGATTTGATGACCTCGGTCATGCCGCCAAGCGGCGCCTGACACCCCTGCTGCCGGCAGGCCTGCCCCTGGAGGTGGGCCTGCCGATGCGGGCCGCCACCGGCGACCCGAACCAAATGTGGCGCCCGTCCCGGACGTCGAAGGATCGTCCGGGCGATGCGCAAGGAGGCCGTCATGGCTGCATTGATTTCGAAGCCCGCCATTTCCTGGACATCGCTCGCCCTTCCCGCGCTGCTCCTCGCCGCGCTAGTCGGCGGGATCGCGGTGAAGGCCGATCTCATCGGCGCAGCGCCCGCCGGTCCCGTGCTGGACGAGCCAATCACCGTGGAAATCGCGCCGCGCCGCTTCGAATACCGTGAGAGCGGGGAATTCTTCCGCAACGGCTTTGCCGTCGACGGGCCGGTCAAGACCGTTACCGTTCGAAGCCCGCTCACCATCATGAAATACCAGGTCACCGCGGCCGACTACCGGCGCTGTGTTGCGGATGGCGTTTGCGCGCGGGCCGAGCCCGGCTTCGTGCCGGCCGAAGCGGCCGAGACGCCGGTGACGGGTGTCAGCTATGACGATGCGATGGCCTATGCCGGCTGGCTGGGCGCCCGCACCGGCGAGATCTGGACCCTGCCGAGCGACGAGGAGCTCGCCTTCGCCGCCGGCACGCGCTTTCCCGACGACGCGCTCGGTGTCGACATCAACAGCACCAATCCGGCCGAGCGCTGGCTTGCGGACTATCGCCGCGAAGCGGCGCGCAAGGCCTCGCGCGATCCCGTTCCCCAGCCGCTCGGACGCTTCGGTGAAAACGAATTCGGCCTTGCCGATTTCGCCGGCAACGTCTGGGAATGGACCGCGACCTGCCACCGCCGCGTCAATCTCGACAAGGCTGGCAAGGTGCTGAACGACGTGTCGTCGTGCGGCATCTACATTGCCAGCGGCAAGCACCGGGCGGCGATGAGCTCGTTCGTGCGCAACCCGAAGGGCGGCGGCTGTGCCGTCGGCGTGCCGCCGGACAATGTCGGCTTCCGCCTCGTCAAGGACACGCGCTGGTATGCGCCCCTGCTCGTGGCCTTGAAGGAAAAGGGGGTTTCTTTCTGACGGGGATGTTCAAACTTTCAGGTGACGGGATGGCGTGATAGAAGCCGGTAGCTTTCACGCGAGAGGGATTTGGCTGTGAAGATCGACCGGACCGTCGTCCGATCGCTCGCCCTGTTCGACAGGATGAGCGACGAGGACCTCGACAGGCTGCTGACCCATGCGACGGCGCGTCGCGTGGCGCAGGGCGATGCCGTTTTCGAGCAGGGCCAGCAGGCGGCGAGCTTCTTTCTTCTGCTGCATGGCCGGCTGAAAGTGACGCAGGTGACGGAAGACGGCCAGCAGATCATCGTTCGGGTCGTGCATCCGGGCGATCTCTTCGGCTTCGCCAAGGCGCTGCAGCGCACGGACTATCCGGGCACCGCGCGGGCGGCGACGGAAAGCGTCATCCTCGGCTGGCCGACGGATCTCTGGCCGCATTTCGTCGAGCAGAATCCTCGCCTTGCCGTCACGGCCATGCAGACGATCGGCCAGCGGCTGGAGGAGGCTCATACCCGCATCCGGGAGATGTCGACGCAGGAGGTCGAGCGCCGGGTGGCGCATGCCGTGCTTCGCCTGTCCCAGCAGGCTGGGCGGAAGGAGGAGGCCGGCATCCGTATCGATTTCCCCATTTCGCGGCAGGATATTGCGGAGATGACCGGCACGACGCTGCACACGGTCTCGCGCATTCTCAGCGCCTGGGAGGCGCGCGGCCTCGTCGAGGGCGGGCGGCAGAAGCTTTTGATCCGCGACATGGCGGGGCTCTCGGCGCTTGCCGACGGCGCGCGCGAATAGAATGCGGAACGCCGCAGGAGCGATCCTGCGGCGTTCCCTGATTTTTAGCGGGCGGGCGGGGCGTACATCAGGCCGCCGTCGCTCCACAGCCGGTTGAGGCCGCGGTCGATTTTCAGCGGGCTGTCCTTGCCGAGGTGGCGCTCGAAGATCTCGCCGTAGTTACCGACAGCGGAGACGGCCTGATAGGCCCATTTCGGATCGAGGCCCATCGCCTTGCCGGCCTCGTTCTCGATGCCGAGAAAGCGCTTCTGCGCGATGGTGCCGCTTTCGACGAGTGTCGCCGCGTTGTCCTTGCCGATGCCCATCTCTTCTGCTTCGATCAGCGCGTACAGCGTCCAGCGCACGATCTTGAACCACTGGTCGTCGCCCTGGCGCACGGCCGGGCCGAGCGGCTCCTTGGAGATGACTTCCGGCAGCACCTCGAAGCGTTGGGGGTCGTTGAGCGTCAGGCGCTGGGCGTAGAGCGCGGAGGCGTCGGTCGAATAGACGTCGCAGCGGCCGGTGTTGAAAGCCTGCACCGTCTGGTCCGGTTTTTCGAAGGCGATGACCTGGTATTCGATCTTGTTGGCGCTGAAGTAGTCGGCCATGTTCTGCTCGGTCGTCGTGCCGGTTTCCGTGCAGACGGACGCGCCGGAGATGTCCTTGACGCTCTTCACGCCGATCTCCTTGCTGACCATGAAGGCCTGGCCGTCATAGTAGTTGACGCCGACGAAGCTCATGCCGAGATCGGTGTCGCGCGACAGAGTCCAGGTCGTCTGGCGCGAGAGCAGGTCCACTTCACCGGATTGCAGCGCCGTGAAACGGTCCTTCGTGGAGAGCGGCACATAAGCCACCTTGTCCGGATTGCCGAGCGTGGCGGCGGCGACGGCGCGGCAGAAGTCGACGTCAAAGCCGCCCCAGACGCCGTTCTTGTCCGGCACGGAAAAGCCGAGCACGCCCTGGCTGACGCCGCAGCGCACCTCGCCGCGTTGTTTGATGATATCGAGTGTGCCCGCATGGGCGGGCGTGCCGGCGGCGAGCGTGGCGGCTGCCATGGCCAAAGTTGCGATCTTCATTGGTTCTCCTCCTTGTTGATTTTGGGCATGCGTCATCCTGGCCGGGAAGGCGATCTTTCCCGGCGGCAAGTTGTTGCGTGGTGGTGGCGTTTGCCTTAGCCGAGCGTCTTGGCGACGTCGGCGAAGGTTTCCTCGAGCACGGCGATCAGGTGGTCGGCGTCCCGCTTCGAGAAGATCATCGGCGGGCGCATCTTCAGGACATTGTCATGCGGCCCTTCCGTTCCCATCAGAACGCCGCGGCGGCGGGCACCGTTGGAGACGGCACGGGCGAACTCGGTGGCGGGTGCCTTCGTCCTGCGGTCGGTGACGAGCTCGATGCCGAGGAAGAGGCCGAGGCCGCGCACGTCGCCGATCACGTCGTAGCGTGTCTGCATGGCGCGGAAGGCGTCCATCAGATAGTTGCCGATGGTCAGTGCATTGCCGCGCAGGTCCTGGCTTTCGATGACGTCGAGCACGGCAAGGCCGACGGCGCAGGAAACCGGGTTTCCGCCGAAGGTGTTGAAATATTCCATGCCGTTGTTGAAGCTGTCGGTCACCTCGCGGGTCGTCACCACGGCGGCCATGGGGTGGCCGTCGCCGATCGGCTTGCCCATGGTGACGATATCGGGCACGACACCCTGCGTCTCGAAGGCCCACCAATGGCTGCCGACGCGGCCGAAGCCGACCTGCACCTCGTCGGCGATGCACACGCCGCCAGCCTCGCGCACCAGCCGGTAGACCTCCTTCAGGTAGCCTTCCGGCAGGAAGACCTGGCCGGCGACGCTCGGAATGGATTCGGCGATGAAGAAGCCCGGACCTTCGCCCTTCGCCTGCATGCCGGCGATCAGTTCCGCGACGCTTTCGGCAAAGCGCTTGCCGTGCTCTTCGACCGACCAGTTGTCGGGCGCGCGATAGCTGTCGGGAACGGTCGCGACATGGACATGGGGCTTCGGTCCCTTGCCGCCCTTGCGGCGGAACTTGTAGGGGCTGATGTCGATAAGCTCCTGTGTCGTGCCGTGATAGGACCAGTCGAGCGTGATGGCATTCTCGCGGCCGGTATGCGCCCGCATCAGTCTCAGCGCCAGGCTGTTGGCCTCCGAGCCGCTGTTGACGAAGCCGGCGACCGTCAGCTCCTTCGGCAGCGTTGCCGTCAGACGCTCGGCATAGGCGACGATATTGTCATGCAGGTAGCGGGTGTTGGTGTTGAGCGTTTCCGCCTGCTTCGCCATCGCCTCCACCACGACCGGATGGGCATGGCCGATGTGGCAGACATTGTTGAAGCAGTCGAGATAGGCCCGGCCGCTGTCATCGATCAGGAAGACGCCTTCGCCGCGTACGAACTTGATCGGCTTGTCATAGGAGATGGACAGGTTCGGCAGCAGCAATTCGCGCCTGAGCTTGACGATCTCCTCATGCGAGCGGCCGTGGCGTTCGTAGAATTCCCCGGCGATGCCGGCAAAGGTGCTGGCATCGGGGAAAAGCTCTGCCCAAACGTCGAGATAGCGCGGTTCGCCGACGCCGAGGATTTCGGTGGCGGAGAGGTTGGTGTCGGCAGAGAGCTGGAGATGGAGATGCGGCGCCCAGCCGCCGTTTTCCGTCGGTGCGCCCATTTCGCCGACGAGCGCGCCTGCTTCTAGCCGCTCCCCTGCCTTGAGCCGCCCCAGGGCTTCATGTGCGAGGTGACCCCAGAGGCTGACGAAGGGCGGGCAGTCCTCCGGCTCGTGGCGAAGCGCGATCAGGCAGCCGTAACCGAGCGGGTCCTTCTCGATCTCAACGCTGACGACAGTCGCCGGCAGGGGCGTGTAGAGCTTCGTGCCGGAGGCCATGAAGAGGTCAAGGCCGAGATGGCGGGTGCGGCGCGTCTTTTCGATGAAGCGCGAGACGAACATATCGCCGGCATAGACGGTGCGCTCCTCGCCGAACGGGCCGATGCCGAGCTCGATGCCGTTCTCGCGGCAATGTGCTTCCCAGATCGCCTGCGCCTCGTCCGGCTGCTCGGCGGCGGACTTGACGGTCATCGGGTGGGCTGGGTCGCCGTAGGGGACAAGGGCTGCCGGATAGGTCGCGGCCGGGCGCTCCAGCAGGGGGGCGAGTGTCTTGCGGTTCTTCGCGATCCAGCCGGCGACGGTGCGGGCGCCCGGTGCGGTCTCGAAACCACAGGCCTTGCGCAGGATGGCGGTGGCGAAACGCGGGTTCATGCGGTCGAGCTTGCGCAGCAGCGTCCAGGCCGGACGCTCGCTGATCGCGAGATAGGGGTTGTCCTCCGCATGGCTGCGGCGGGAGGCGGAGATGGTCACCGAGGTGACGAGGCGGATGGCGATGAGGTCGTAGAGCAGATCGACCTCTTCTTCCTGCAGCGGATATTCGGCATGAAAACCGCTGACAATGGCGGCAGCCGCGCCGATCGGGTCGCCGTGGTCGAGGCCGGCATAGGCGGCTGCGATGGCAACTTCGGCGATGACGGGTGCATGCAGCGCATCGCCGAAATCGATCAGGCCGGAAATGCGGTCGGCATCGGCTGCGTCGACGAGCACATTCCAGTCGTTGGCGTCATTGTGGATCACCGCGGCGCGCAGCGTTGCAAGGCGCGGGGCGATGGCGGCGAAGCGCTTGAGGAAGCGCTCGATCAATGCCCGGTCCTCGGCGGCGGCGACATGCTGCAGGCGTGCGGCGGAGCGGCCGGCATGGCGGATGTCCCAGTCGAGATCGCGCAGGGCACCCGGATGCATGAAGCCCTTCAGCGCGGCATCGAAGCGGCCAAGCATCCGGCCGAGGGACTGAAGCGCGGCATCGCTGCGCTCCGTCTCGGCGAGTGGCCTGCCTTCGACCCAGCTCACCAGCCGGATACGATGCTGGACGCCGTGCGAGCTGGTGGTGGAGGCAAGGCTTCCGCCCGACAGTGTCGGACGGATATGGGGTACCGGCAGGTCGCCGGCATGGGTGCCGAGATGGGCGAGCAGCGCTGTCTGGAAGTCGCTCTCGATCTCCGGCTCCGCGGCGTTGATGATCTTCAGGATGAAGGTGCCTTCCGTCGTCTCCACCTTGAAGTTCTGGTCCCGTTCGCTGGCCAGCGGCGAAAGCGTGCCCGAGAGACCGTAGTGCTCTGCAAGCAGCGCTGCGGCGGCGTCGATGGAGAAATCCGGGGTCGTCTTCAGCATGTCGTTCATGGTTATCCTCGTTCCTGCCGAAAGAGTTGCATGGACGACGCGGCGGCGCATCCGGCATTATGCCGGTTGTGCCGGCACTCTGTTTATAATAACCGTCATCTTGTCGGCGCGAATTGGGAAGGGGCCATGCAGGATACGGACGCCATCGACCGCACGATCCTCAGCATTCTCTCCCGCGAGGCGCGCATTCCAATGAAGTCGCTGGCGGGGCGGATCGGCCTGTCGCGCAGCGCCACCACCGAGCGTGTCAGCCGGCTGGAAAAGGCCGGCATCATCCGCGGCTACCGGGCGGACATCGGCCAGCTCGATGACGGGCAGATCCAGGCCTTCCTGCTCGTCACCCTCAAGCGCACGCCCTCGATCGGCGTGCTCGATCGCCTTGCCGGTTTTTCCGCGGTGCGCAAGGTCTCCTCCGTCAGCGGCCAGCTTGATCTCGTGGTGGAGGTGGAGGTCGGCTCGATCAACGCGCTCAACGAGCTGCGAAACGAGGTCTCGACCATGGACAATGTCGAAGACCTGACGACCTCCATCGTGCTCAGGCGGGATATCGAGCGCAGCTGAGCCGAAAGAGCCTCTCTTGGCGGGTACCTGCGTGCCGCGGGAAGACGCGGGGGCAACGTGAATAGGCGGGGCGGCTGATGCGTTCCCTTTCGGGGAAGCAGCGTGCTCGTGGCGGGGGAGAGGCAGTTGAACATCAGGGTCGCTTTTCTGGTGGGGGTCCTTCTGGTTTCGACAGGGCAGGATGGCTGGGCCGACTGCCTTTCGGATTTCACCGGGATCAACCGGCACCGTCCGGATGCGGTGCGCTACGGGGTCGAAGTGGTGGCCGACGTGCTGGCATCGGATGGAGCGGTGGTGCGGCGCATGGCTTCGTCCTCGCTTTTCGACATGACGCAAGGCCTGCGCATGAAGACGTCGGGGCTCAATACCCAGGCAGATTTCATCATTATCGGCGAGGAGGGGTGGACCCTGGCGAAGGGGGCCTGGGTTCCGATGCCGGTGGAGCAGTTGCAGCAGTCGCTTGAGAGCGTGGTGGCCGATCGTTATGTTTACGATCAAAACGCAAGGGAAATCGAGTGCCCCGGCGAGGCGACCTTCGAGGGCAAGTCCTACCGTGGTTTCGTCTTCCGTCAGAAGATCGGCACGCTGGATACGCGTGTCACGGCCTATTTCGACCCTGCCAGCTACCGTCCGGTGGCGACCGTCTCGGATGCCGATGTCAACGGCTACCGGCTCGCCATAACGACGCGCTACCGGTTCGATCCGGCCATCCGCATCGAGCAGCCGGAGGAAAAGGCATCATCGCCCTGACGTTTCGTCTGTGTCCTCCCTGCGCATCGCCGGCAGGCACGGCCGAGGACTGGCGCGGGCCATGCTGCCTGCTGGAGATCCGGCGGATCACGCCTTACCGAACAGGGCCATGAGATCGACGCTGTCGGAGGTCTTTGCGCCCGCTTCCAGGTGCTCCTGGATGTGGCGCAGATGCAGGGTCATCATCCAGGCTGCCTTTTCCGCATCGCGCGTGTGGAAGGCGCCAACGATGGCGGCGTGGTCGTCGTCGCGACAATTGCTGACGCCGGGTGCCCCGAACAGGCCGATGATCAGCGAAGTACGGGTCACCAGTTCCTTCATCGTGCGGATGAGGATGGCATTGCCGGCGATCTGCGCCAGCAGCGTGTGAAACTGGCCGGACAGGCGAATCGCGTCGTGGCGGTGGCGCTCCTTGTGCGCCACATATTCCATTTCCAGATGGCGGGTCAGTGCGGCAATGTCCGCCTCGTTTGCGCGCTGGACGGCAAGACGGGCGATGTTCGGCTCCAGCGCGAGGCGGGCTTCGAAGACTTCGCGGGCCTGCTCGGGCGTCGGCGAGGCGACGAAGGCGCCGCGATTGGCATGCAGTTCCACGACTTCGCGGCTCGCCAGCAGGAGCAGGCTGCGGCGGATGCGCATGCGCCCGACGCCGAAAGCGTCGCACAGGGCCGATTCCGAAAGCTTCGTACCCGGCGGCAATCGCTGTTCGATGACCGCTTCGAAAATGCGATCGACGATATCGCTCTCGTCGATCTCTTCCGCCTCAACCAGGTTTTCCCTGCCTACATCAACCACCGAATTCACCCTGACACGCGCAGTCTGTTGCACAGCCCCTAAATAAGACCGATTTGGTTGACCAACAAGCGCCGATTTCGTTGACACGGAATAGTATCGCGTGTTCACAACCACTTGACAAGATCGTTAACAATGCGCTCAATGCTTCTGCCAAGGCCGATTGGGGCCGCCGCTTGCGACCCATGCGCCTATCAAAAACAGATCAATGGCCCAGAGGAAGAACATCATGCACAAGCGCACATTTCTGAAGATCTCCGCCCTTGCCGCCGCGACCATGCTGTCGATGCCGATGATGGCTTATGCCGAGAACGCCACGCTGAAGGTCGGTTTCGTCGGCGTCACCTCCGGCCCGGCCGCGTCCTGGGGTGTTTCGAACCAGCGCTCGATGGAAGCGCGGGCGGCCTGGCTGAACGAGCTTGGCGGCGTCAAGATCGGTGACAAGACCTACAATATCGAGATCGTGCCCTTCGACGACCAGAAGGACCCCAAGCGTGCCATTGCAGGCATGGAGAAGATGGCGCAGGACGGCGTGCACTATGTCGTCGGCCCGAACGTCGATGACGGTGCCGCCGCCGTGCGCCCGGTCGCCGAGCAGAACGGCATCATGTATTTCCCCTATGCCTTCCCGAAGGAACTCTTCACGGCGCCGGCATCGAACGCGATCCTTGGCATGGTGGCGAACTACCAGTCCGGTCCTGCCATCTACAAGTTCCTGAAGGAAACCAAGGGCGTGAAGAAGGTGGCCTTCGTTGCCGCCAACGAATCCGATCCGCTGAGCCAGCGGGAATCCGGTATTGCCGCCGCCGAGGCGCTCGGGCTTGAAGTCGTGTCGGGCAACGTGACCTATCAGGTGGACACCACCGATTTCACCCCGGTGCTGCTGCCCGTTATTCAGGCTTCGCCAGACCTGCTGGTGCTCTCCGGTGTTTCGCCGGCCAATGCCCCGCAGCTGATCCGCTCGGCACGCGAACTCGGCTATACCGGCCTCATCTCGACGGAAACCGGGCAGGATGCCAGCGTTCTGCAGGAAGGTGCGGGAGAACTCGCGGACGGCTTCATTTCCGTTGGTGGCGCGTCCACGCCGGAGCTTGCGAGCGACGCGATGCGGGAATTCGTCGAGCGCTATACGAAGATGTTCGGTGAGTATAATGATGAGTCGAACACCAAGGTCTATGCGCTCGAATACATCATCGAGACGCTCAAGGCGAACCCCGCTGCGATCGACAATGTCGATGAATTCAAGAAGACGATGGACACGTTCGAAGCCGCCAACCCCTTCATGAAGGGCGACGCCAAGCTGAAATATGTCGGCATGACGTCCTTTGGCCAGAAGCGGCAGATCTCCGTCCCGCTCGTCGTGAACGAGTACAAGGGCGGCAAGTTCGAGACGTTGTTCGTCGGTCAGGTCGACTGATCGGAGCCTAGGCATTGATAAGATGGGGGATCCGGACGGCGCGTCGTCCGGCCGGGTCCCTTTTTGCCTGAACCTTCTTTCCATTGGAGGCTCACGATGGAACAGATAATTGCCAACGGTCTCTACCTTGGTGCGCAATATGCGTTGATCGCCCTCGGGCTGACGCTGATCTTCTCGCTGATGAACGTGCTGAACTTCGCCCACGGGCAGATGTACGTCTTCGGCGGCTTCGTCACCTACACCGTCGTCGTTCAGCTCGGCCTGCCTTTCATTGTCGGCCTTTTCGCCTCGGCGATCGTACTGGCGGTCATGGGCGCGGCCATCGAGAAGTTCCTCTTCGCGCCGGTCGTGCGCCGCTCGAAGCGGGATGAATCGACCATGCTGCTTGCAGCGGGCGTCGCCTTCTTCCTCGATGCCGTCATCCTGCTGCTCTTCGGGGAAAAGCAGCGCGGCGTGCCGAAGATCGTCAACGGCGTGCTCAACCTCGATATGCGCATCATCATGCCCTACGACCGTATCCTGATCGGCGTGCTCGCCATCCTGCTCATCGTGGCCTTCATCGGCTTCATGAACTACTCCAAGACCGGCCGCGCCATGCGGGCGCTGGCGCAGGACAAGATGGCCGCCCAGCTGATGGGCGTGAACGTCTCGCGCTATTCGATGATCGGCTTTGCGCTCGGCGCCATGTTGGCTGGCCTCGTCGGGGGCCTCCTCGTCACCATCACCGGCGTCAATCTGGGCATGGGCGGCCCGACCTCGGTCAAGGCCTTCCTGATGATCATGATCGGTGGTGCGGGCGTGATTTCCGGGGCGATTGCCGGTGGTTTCATCCTCGGCATGATGGAGAGCGTCGGCCTCACCGTGCTCTCGGCCTATGGCGACATCACCTATCTCGTGATCTTCGCCTCGCTGATGGTGTTCCTGGCCATCCGCCCGCAGGGGCTGATGGGCAAGCCGTGGGGTTGAGATCATGAACACGAAAAAGCTTCTCGGCTTCGCCATCCTCCTTCTCGCTGTCTTCGTGCTCGTGCCGCTGTTCATCAGCGCCACCGGACGCGTGGATTTCTTCTACACGCTGACCTCGGTCGCGCTGCTCTCCGTCGGTGCTGCCGGCGTGTGGCTCACCTTCTACATCGGCCGCATCAATATCGGTCAGGGCGCCTACGCGCTGGTCGGCGGCTATGTTTCGGCGATCCTGGTCACCCAGGCCGGCGTCTCCTTCTGGCTGACGCTGCCGCTGGCGGGCCTGTTCTGCGCCGTCATCTCCGTGCTGATCGGCTTTCCGATCCTCAGGCTCCGCGGCGTCTACTTCGCCATGGTGACGCTCGTCCTGACCGAGGTCGCACGCCTTTCCGCGCTTGCCTTGCCCGTCACCAACGGCGCCAAGGGCATCACCTCGATCCCGCTGCCCGGCGAGCTCTCCATCTTCGGCCTGACGATCATCCCGGCCTTCGGCACGCTCTCCAACCCGCGCTTCGGTTTCTACCTCATGGCCGTGGTGCTGATGGTCATCACCTACCTGGTGCTGTGGCGCATCGTGAATTCGCGGCTTGGGCATCTCTGCCGCAGCCTCCAGCAGAACGAGGAGCTTTCGGCCTCGATCGGCGTCAACACCGCCTATCTCCGGGTGCTTGCCTATGCGATTTCCTCGTTCTTCGGCGGCATTGCGGGCGCCATGTTCGCCTCCATCGCCCAGTCGATCTATCCGTCCTCCTTCGTGGTCGCCGACAGCGTGAACTTCATGCTCTACTGCTTCCTCGGCGGCCTCGGTTATGTCTTTGGCCCGATGCTCGGCACGCTCCTGCTCTATTTCGGCTGGGACCTCCTGTCGATCGCCCGGGAATATCAGCTCCTCATCTATTCCGGCGTCATGATCCTGCTCATGCTTGTCCTGCCGAACGGGATTTTGAGCCTTCTCGACAAGAAGGAGGGACGCGCATGAGCACCATCCTGCAAATCCGCAACATCACCAAGCGCTACGGTGGTCTGACGGCTGTCAACGACGTCTCCTTCGACGTCAACAAGGGCGAAATCCTCTCGGTGATCGGCCCGAACGGCGCGGGGAAATCGACGCTGTTCAAGCTGATCTCCTCCTTCGTGCCGGCGACCAGCGGGGAGGTGCTGTTCAACGGCACGCGCATCTCCAGTCTCGCCCCGCACAAGGTTGCCCGCATGGGCGTGGTGCGCACCTTCCAGGAAACGACGATCTTCCGCTCCATGACGGTGCGCGAAAACATCATCGTCTCCCATCACCTGCGCTCCAAGGCGAGCCTCTTCGGCTTCTTCCTCGGCACGAAGCAGGCCAAGGACGACGAGGCGGCGTTTGCGGCCTCGGCGGACGACATCGTCGACTTCCTCGGCCTGCAGGCGATCCGCAACGAA
Source organism: Shinella sp. JR1-6 (assembly GCF_004284735.1). Lineage (NCBI taxonomy): Bacteria > Pseudomonadati > Pseudomonadota > Alphaproteobacteria > Hyphomicrobiales > Rhizobiaceae > Shinella > Shinella sp. JR1-6. The sequence goes on from NZ_SHMI01000001.1 coordinate 70,026, forward strand.
CTCGCCTCCAACCTGCCGCAGGGGCATCTGCGCGCCCTCGGCATGGCGATCGGCCTTGCCACCGATCCGAAGGTCATCCTGCTCGACGAACCCTTCGCCGGCATGAACCATGACGAGACGATGAAGATGGTCGGCCTCGTGCGGCGTCTGCGCGACGAGCGCGGCGTCACCGTGCTTCTCGTCGAGCACGACATGCCCGCTGTCATGAAGATCAGCGACCGCATCGTGTGCATCAACTTCGGCCAGAAGCTGGCCGAGGGCACCCCCCAGGAAATCCGCGAGAACGAGAAGGTCATCGAGGCCTATCTCGGCTCCGAAGATGCGGCGATCGGGATGTAAGCCATGACGAAGATATTGAGCGTTGAGAATATCCAACTCTACTACGACCACATCTATGCGCTGAAGGGCGTTTCCATCGATGTGGACGAAGGCGAAACCGTCGCGCTGATCGGCGCGAACGGGGCGGGCAAGTCCTCGATCCTCCGGGCGATCACGGGCCTGCGTCCCGTCAAGTCCGGCCAGATCTTCTACCATGGGGAGCGCCTTGACGGCACCTCCGCCGCCGATGTGGTGCGCAAGGGCATCTCCATGGTGCCCGAGGGACGGCGCGCCTTTCCGCTGATGTCGGTGAAGGACAACCTCCTGATGGGGGCGTTCACACGCACCGACAAGGCGGAGATCGAGCAGACGCTGGAAAACGTGCTGACGCGTTTCCCGCGCCTGCGCGAACGCTACCACCAGCAGGCCAACACCATGTCGGGCGGCGAGCAGCAGATGATGGTGATCGGCCGCGCGCTGATGGCCCGTCCGAAACTGTTGCTCCTCGACGAACCCTCGCTCGGCATCGCGCCGAAACTGGTGCAGGACATCGCCCGCGCCATCGTCGCCATCAGCCGCGACGAGAAGGTTTCGATCCTCCTCGTCGAGCAGAACAGCCGCATGGCGCTGTCCATCTCCAACCGCGCTTACGCGCTTTCCACCGGGTCGATCGCGCTGTCAGGCAATTCCAAGGATCTGATGAACGACGACCGCATCAAGGCTGCCTACCTCGGAGGCGAACTCTAAAATGAAAATCCTCGTCATCAACCCCAACACGACAGCATCGATGACGGACCATATCGGCAAGGCGGCGCTTGGCGCCGCCTCTGCCGGGACCGAGATCGTCGCGGTCAATCCGGCGAATGGTCCGGTTTCCATCGAAGGCTATTTCGACGAGGCGATGAGCCTCGCCGGTCTGCTCGGCGTCATCAAGGACAATCCGGATTGCGACGCTGTCGTCATCGCCTGTTTCGACGACACGGGGCTCGATGCTGCGCGCTGCCTGACAGACAAACCCGTCATCGGCATCGGCGAGGCGGCCTATCATTTTGCCTCGATGATCTCGAACAAGTTCTCCGTCGTCACGACGCTGGCCCGTTCCGTGCCGGCACTGGAGCACAATCTTGCGCGCTACGGCCTTGCGGCGCGTTGCGCGCGGGTGCGCTCCTCGGAAGTTGCAGTGCTGGAACTGGAGCAGCCCGGTTCCAATGCGCGCCAGAAGATCAGCGCGGAGATCGGGATCGCCGTCGCCGAGGATCGGGCGGAGGCGATCGTGCTCGGCTGCGCCGGCATGGCCGGCCTTGCCAATGATCTCGCACAGGAACACGGCCTGCCCGTGCTCGATGGCGTGACCTGTGCCGTGAAACTCGCCGAGGCCATGGGCGCCCTCAACATGCGCACCTCGCGCCTTGGCGGCTATGCCCCGCCGCCGGCCAGCAAGCTCGCGACGGCATTCGGTTCGTAAGCTCTACGAAAAGCGGAATGCGGGAGATCGCATTCCGCTTTCGCGACCGGGTTTATTTGCCCGCGTTGTATTTGGCGTCGACGTCGTTGATCGCCTGAACGTTACCGGCCGAGCGGCCGTTTTCGTCAAAGGTCTGGGCGAGGAAGGCGTCGGCGATGGCCTTTGCCAGTGCCGAGCCGATGACGCGCGCGCCCATCGTGATGATCTGCGCGTTGTTGGACAGTGCGGCGCGTTCGGCCGAATAGGTGTCGTGCGTCAGCGCGGCGCGAATGCCCGGCACCTTGTTGGCGGAGATGCACACACCGATACCGGTGCCGCAAACAAGGATCGCGCGATCGTATTCGCCGGCGATGACGGCGGAGCCGACCCTGTCGGAAAGATTGGCGTAGAAGGCGTCCGGGCCGGCATCGGTGCGCGATACTTCGTGCACCTCATGGCGGTCCTTCAGATGATCGGCGAGAACCTTTGCGAGGCCTTCGCCCGCGCTGTCACCGGCAATGGCGAGTTTCATGGGAGATCTCCTTTTCAGATCTTGGCGGCGCAGCGCGCCAGAATGTCGAGATAGCCTTCAACCTTCCAGGCTGAGCGGCCGATGAAGAGCCCGTCGATATCGGGGCAGGCGATCAGTTCCTCGCAGTTCTGCGGATTGACCGAACCGCCATAGAGGCAGGGAATGCGCCGACCGAGCATGTTTTCCGCAACTTCGGCGATCTCGGCATGGCGTGCATTGGCGTAGTCGGCGGTGGCCGGGATGCCCTTTTCGCCGATCGCCCAGACGGGCTCGTAGGCGAGCAGGATTGTTGCCTGCTTCTGCGTAGCGTCGAGCCGCGAGAGCGCGCCGCGCACCTGCTGGGCGAGCACTTCGGTCGCATGGCCGCCCTCGCGATCGGCGAGTGTTTCGCCGATGCAGATCAGCGGCACGAGGCCATGGCGCACCGCCGCCTCGGTCTTGAGGCCGACCGTCTCGTCGGTCTCGCCGAAATGCTCGCGGCGCTCGGAATGGCCGAGTTCGACGAGGTCGAGATTGCAGTCCCTCAGCATGACGGGCGAGATTTCGCCGGTCCAGGCGCCGTCGTTCGCCCAGTGCATGTTCTGTGCGCCGACCTTCACGGAGGTGTCGGCAAGCAGTGATTTGACCTCGCGCACGGCAGTGAAGGGCGGGATGACGAAGCGCTGGATGCGGGCATCGCGGTTGCCGTCAGCCGCCTTGAGGCCTTCGGCAAAGAGCTTTGCCTCGGCCAGCGTCTTGTTCATCTTCCAACTCGTGCCGACCCAGAATTTCCGGCTCATGGCGTTTTCTCCTGTGTGATCCTGACCGTCGTTTTTCCGCCGATGAGTTCCGCGGTTGTGTCGTGTGGCAGGGGTTTGTCTGAAACGACCGTGTCGAATTCGGAAAGATCGGCGAGCACATGCAACGCCGTATGGCCGAAGCGGCGGCTGTTGATCATCAGGCACTTCTGGCGGCTCGCGGCCATCATCGCCCGCTTGGTGCGCACCACCGCCTCGTCCATGTGATAGGCAAGGCGCCCCGACGCCGCCGGCGCGGAGATGAAGGCGATGTCGGCCCTGAGGCGCGATAGTGCCTCCTCTGTCACGATGCCGGAATAGGCGTTGAATTTTGCGGAATAGACGCCGCCGAGACCGATCAACGTCACGCCGGACAGGCCCTTGGCACGCTCCAGGATAGCGGCGTTGTTGGTGATGAGGGTGATCGGCTTCTTCTCGCACAACACGTCGCCGAGCACGGAGGCCATGGAGCCGTCGTTGATCATGACGGTCATGCCGGGCTCGACCAGTTCGGCGGCTGTTTCGGCGAGTTCCCGCTTGACGTCGGCCTCCTGCAATTCACGGAACCGGAAATCGCTTTCGAACTGGGTGCCCGCGTCGATCGTTGCGCCGCCGCGCACTTTTCGAAGCACGCCGGCCTTCTCGAGATCGTCGAGGTCGCGGTGGATGGTCATCTTGGAGACGCCGAAGCGCGCCGCGATGTCGTCGAGCTCGACGGCCCGACTTTCGACCAGCAGATTGATGATTTCCTGCCTGCGCTCTTCCCGTTTCAAGGCGTCCTCCGTCGCATGGCGCGGCTTATAACATCGTTTCTTCCAGATTATAACATTAAAAATGTGATTTTGAGATTTTTCTTATGTTGAGTTTTGCAGGAGCTGCCGGGCCGTCCGCTCGTCCGTGATGAGCCCATACAGCTTGTGGCTGTAGAGCACGGCGCGGATGGCCTCGGTTTTGACAGGACCGCCGGCGATGGCGACGATCCGGTCGCCGCCCGCCTCGGAGAAGGAAGCGGCCAGCGTGCGCGCTGTCACGGCTGTCTCAAGGATGCGGCCCCTGGCGTCGAAGAAATGGCCTAAAAGTTCGCCGACGCCGCCGAGCGCCGCGATCTCCTCCAGCTCATCCGGCTGCAACATGCCGGATTTGACGAGATGGGCCTGGTTGTCGACCGTTCCGATGCCGACGATTTTCAGATCGGCGCTGCGAGCGAGGTTGAACACCTCGCTGACGCCGCGCTGGGAGAGCAGCACCTCGCGGTCCTCTTCCGTGTTGGCGAAGAAGGGCACGGGCATTACATAGGCCTGCGTGCCGGTTTTTTCCGCGAGGCGATGCATCACGTCATAGGGATTGGCGGCGTAGTTGCGGGTGAGGCCGCCGAGCAGCGAGACGAAGCGGGTGCCGCTCGCGCCGATCCGCGGCAGATGACGGACGGCGGCAGAGAGCGTGCGGCCATGGCCAAGGCCGATGACGGCGGCTTCGCCTCGTTCGATCTCGCGGCGTAGGAAGTTCGCGCCGGCATGGCCGAGCGTCGTCAGCGCCAGCGGATCGTCGTCGATGTCGGGCGACACTTCGCAGTAATCGAGCCCGTAGCGGGTCGAAAGCTCCATCTCCAGATTGGCACATTCGGCGATGTCACCATCGATGCTGACCTTCACTACGCCCTCGGCGACCGCGCGCGCGATCAGCCGATGCGCCTTGACCGAGGGGATGCCCAGCCGTTTGGCGACGGCGGACTGGGTGAAGCCGCCGACATAGTGCAGCCAGGCGGCGCGGACGGCGAGGGAATCTTCATTGTCGGTCATCAGCGATGTCCTGTCGTGCCTTGCAACCGGAAGCGGTCTTCAGGCCCAGTCTTAGCAAGCACGTACAAAATGGTCAGCCCAGCTTGAGGTCCGACGCACCGGTATCGATGTGCGGCGCCCAGAAGGCGATGCTTTCGGCGATCTGCGGAACGACCTCGCGGTCGTTCGGTTCGCGCTCCTTGAAGGAGAGTTCGAGGCAGATTTCGTTATCGACTGCTCCGCCCTCGGCGAAGGCTTGCAGCAGGGGCTCCGGCTGGATGCGTCCCCGGGCGTTGAATTCGGCGGTGAAGGGCCTGTGACCACCCTTGTCCATCAGGCTCTGCTTGATGTGGATGATCGGCGACACTTTCGGTACCGCGCGTGCCCAGGCGTAGGGATTGAAGTCGTCGGGGTTTTCCGAGGTGACGTCGCCGTGGTCGATGTCGGCCATCATCCACATGGGGATCGCCATGTTCGCGGCGGTCAGCCGGTCCTGCAGCGACAGGCAGGCGTCGATCGTCTCGCCGAATTCGCGGCCGATACTCATCGGCTCCCAGAAGACATAGGAAAGACCGGCGCGTTTCGCATGCTCCGCAACTTCGGTCCAACAGTTGATGGCGATCCGGATCAGCTCTTCGCGGCGGGCGGGGTCGTCAAAATCCTTGTAGGTGAAAATGGCGAACTGGGTGCCGACGGAGGTTCCTCCGAGATCGCCGATGATATCGGCGAAGGTCTTGAACCAGTCGACATAGTAGCGGCGCACATCCGCATCCGGATGGCCGAAATGGTTGAGGCGGCCATAGGGTCCGGTCATGCCCGAGGTGACGCGCACGCCGGTGCGCTCCAGCGCCCGGTCCATCTGCCGCGTCAGCCGGCGGATGGTCGCGGCGTTCCAGCTCGGATTGATGAATTCATGGGTCAATTGGAGGTCGCGCAGCTTGAGATCGCGCGCGACGGTGTCGATCAGGTCGTCGGGATCGGCGAAACGGTTGACCAGCGGATTGGTGTTGAGCGAGAGCGTCAGCGGCATAACAATCCTCAGGCCGCGGCGAGGCGAGCGGCGTTGAACCAGTCGGCGAAGGCCGCGCGTTCGGCTTCCGTCAGATGCAGGTAGTGTTTGGTGCGGCGGTAGAGGATGTCCTCTGGCGTCTCCGCCCATTCGCTGGCGACGAGATAGCGCGCCTCTGCCTCATAAAATTGCCCGCCGAAATGCCGGCCGAGACCGTCGAGGCCGCTCGCGCCGGCGACGACGGCTTTCGTGCGCGTGCCATAGAGGCGGCCGTAGTGGTGCACCAGCTTGCGCGGCATCCAGGGATAGGTGTCGCGCAGGCTGTTGGCGAAGGTTTCGTAGTCGGCGTTCGGCATGTCGCCGCCGGGAAGAGGCGCCTTTTCGGTCCAGTCGCCTCCCATGTTCGGGAAAACATGCTTGAGCCGCTGCAGGCCGCGTTCGGCAAGCTCGCGGAAGGTGGTGATCTTGCCGCCGAAGACATTGAGCAGCGGTGCGCCGCCGGTTTCGTCGAGGTCGAAGACGTAGTCACGCGTGACGGCAGACGGGTTGCCTTTGCCGTCGTCGAAGAGCGGGCGCACGCCGGAGAAGGAATGCAGCACATCCTGCCGGCGCAGCTTCTCCTTGAAGTAGCGGTTCACCGCCTTCAGCAGGTAGTCGATCTCACCCTCGTCGGCAGAGACATCCTCGGCGCGGCCTTCATAGGCGATGTCGGTGGTGCCGATCAGCGCCTTGTCGCCCTCGTAGGGGTTGATGAAGATGACGCGCTTGTCGTGGTTCTGCACGAGATAGGCATTGGATCCCGCCCAGAATTTGGGCACGATGATGTGGCTGCCCTTGACGAGGCGCACATTGCGCGTCGAGTTGGAGCCGGCAACGCGGTTGATGACGTCGGAAACCCAGGGGCCAGCGCAGTTGATGAGGCACTTGGCGCGGAAGCTGCGGTTTTCGCCGGTCAGGCTATTCTTCGTCGTGACGGTCCAGGCGCCATTTTCGCGGCGGGCCGAGACGGCGGGCGAGCGGGTCAAGACAACCGCTCCCTTTTCGGCGGCGCCGATGGCGTTGAGGGTGACGAGGCGGGCGTCGTCCACCCAGCAGTCGGAATATTCGAAGCCGCGGGTGTACTGGTCGAGGATCGGCGTGCCCTCGGGATCGCGTGCGAGGTCGAGCGTGCGTGTTCCCGGCAGTTTCTTGCGGCCGCCGAGATGATCATAGAGGAAGAGGCCGAGGCGGACGAGCCAGGCGGGGCGATCCTGCGGGCTGTGCGGCAGCACGAAGCGCATCGGCCAGATGATGTGCGGCGCGGCGTTGAGCAGCACCTCACGCTCGATCAGCGCCTCGCGCACCAGGCGGAACTCGTAATATTCGAGATAGCGCAGGCCACCGTGTACCAGCTTTCCCGAGCGGGAAGAGGTGCCTTCCGCCAGGTCGTCCTTTTCGCAGAGCACGACCTTCAAGCCTCGGCCGGCCGCATCGCGCGCGATGCCCGCGCCGTTGATGCCGCCGCCGATCACGAAGAGGTCAATAAGCTCAGGCTCGTTCATCTCAATCTCCTTGCTTCAGCGCGCCGCCAGAATGTCCCAGGCGGGCGCGATGCCTCGACGCGCGTCCGAATAGGCGGCGAAGAGGCGCGTCATGCGTTCGGTGTCTTCAGGCTTCGGGGGCTCGGCCGCGCCGAGCTCAGGCGTCACCCAATCGGCGATGCAGTCGTCCATCGTGCGATACGCGCCGATGGCAACGGCCGCCATCATCGATGCGCCCGCGGCGCCCGCCTCCTCGCGCGTCGAGACGCGCACCGGCGCGCCCAGCGCTGCGCCGAGCGTGCCGCGCAGCGAGGCCGACCGGGCGGCGCCACCGGAAACGCGAAGCTCCGAGGGAAGCGTGCCCATGGCGGCATAACAATCGCGCGTCGCCATGCCGAGGCCTTCGACGACGGCGCGCACGAGGTCGGGATAGCGGTGGCGGCTGGAAAGCCCGGTGAAATTCGCGCGGGCACGGGCGTTGACGAAGGGGCCACGCTCGCCCGCCTCGGAAATATAGGGATGGTAAAGGATATTGCCGGGTTTGCTTGCCGCGAACCATTGGTCGACGCGGCCGATCATCTCGTTGAGGCTGGCGGTGACGCCGAATTCGCCCAGGAGATCGGCACCAAGCTGGAGCAGCCAGTCGAGGTTGATCGTCGCGCCCATATTGGTCTGGACCTGGGTGACGACGCCGGGGATCGGCAGGGCGATGACATAGCCGGTGCGCTGGGCGTTGAGCACGACCTCGGAAACCGGTTTTGCCAGCAGGTGCACACCCGTGGAGCCGATGGCGGAGCAGGCGGCGTTGCGGCCCTCGCTGCGCACGCCCGCGCCAAGCGCCGTCATGCACATGTCGACATAACCGAGGCAGACGGGTGTTCCAGGTTTCAGGCCGGCTGCCGCGGCAGCTTCCGCCGTCAAAGGGTGAACGGTTTCCGTGCCCTCGATCACCTCCGGCAGCAGTTTGCGACGATGGGTAAGGCCGAGGGCGGCGAGCACGTCGCCGTCATAGGCGCGGGTGCGGAAATTGCCGAAGGTGAAGCTCACTTCCGACGGGTCGGTGGCGCGCACGCCGGTCAGGTTCAGGTAGAGCCAGTCCTTGCAGTGCATCGCCGTTTCGGCGCCGGCCAGCAGGTCCGGAAAATACCGGTCCATATGGGCGAGTTGCGCGCCCTGCTGGCAGGTGTTGAGGCCGGTGCCGGTCGCCGCAAAACGCGCATGGTCGGCATCAGAGGCGGCAAGGCGCTCGACGGTCGGCGCGGCGCGGGCGTCGAGCCACAGCCAGGCGTCGCTGGCCGGGCGGTTTCCGGCGCCGACGAGCCAGGTGCCGTCACCCTGGCCGGTCACGGCGATGGCAGCGGTGCGGCCGGCGAGGTTTTCGACCTTCTCCGCAAGGCCACGCAGTGCGCGGGTGCAGTCAAGCCAGGTCTGGTCGAGTGATTGGGTCACGGCGCCGTTATCGGCGGTCGTGTAGGTGTTACGCACGGAGGCGCTGGCGATCTGGCGTCCGGAGAGCGTGAAGGCGACGGCCTTCATGACGGATGTGCCGGCATCGACGCCGATGATCAGATCCGCCGCGTCAGCCATGGGAAAGGCCCGCAGCGCCCGCGGTTGCCCGCGTCGTCTCACCTGATCCGATTGAGAGCATTCGATCCTCCCGACAGTCTCTCTGGAAATGTGTGTGGGTTCCCAAATCGAATTCTTTCGACTTGCCTCAAGAACCTACCACGGGCCGCCCGAATTTCACACAGGAACATAACACAAAGTTATCATGTGTCTCGTAAAATTTTTCGAACAACGAATTTTTTTTCAGTTATGATGGGTAGCTATCGGGGAATTCGTTGCGGCTCGCTTTTTATGGGGCGGCGCTGTCGCGTAGCGTGCTTTTGTTGCCCGAAGGCTGTCGATCGGGCTTCCTTGCTATTCGATAAGTTCCATTTTTCTCGTTTAATATCAACATTTTAGTTTATTTTCCGATATGCACTGGCGGTGACGGTGATCTGCGATCGTGTGGGTCAGAAGGACGCGTCGATGCCCATTCCTTTGCCGCCGAACTATCGCTCAGGACCAGGGCTGTACACGATGTTGTTAAAAAACGCCGATTGACAGCCTGTGTTAATTTAACATATATACTGCGACATATAACACGCATATATCGCAAGTGCGAAATTGTGTGCACTGCAGCGCAAGGCAGGTGAGGAGGCCGGGCCGGCGCCGTTCATGGGGAGGACATCGTGACATGTTCTGTTCGAAAGAATTCGACCTGCGGCCGCAACGCTTTGGGCTTGTCCCTTTTGCCGTCGCCCTATCGACGTGTCCGCCCGGAAAATCCCTCGTTCAACTGCAAGGCCAACCGACATGACTGACGCTGCGCTCGCAAAATCGCCCCAGCCTGCGAAAAGCTATCGCTGGATCGGTGTCGCCGCCGCCGTCGTGCTGCTCGGCGCCATGGTCTTCGACACGACGATCGTGCGCATCGGCTCGGAGGCCGACGTGCAGGTCCAGAAGTTTTCGCCGGAAGCGTATGGCGCGGAACAGTTCCCGCTGATCAAGCAGAGCGTCGAGACGCGGGCTGTCGACGCCGTCGAGCTGTCGCAGGCGGTCGCCGCGGACAAGAAGGCGGCGGGTGAGAAATACGGCGTCGCCACCTCCGTCGGTCCGGTCATTCCGGTGAAATTCACCGGCGTCGTCGGCGAGCGCAAGGCGAACTACAACGTCGTCGCGGTCGAGGGGCTGCCCGCCGAGCTGACCGTGCGTGTGCAGACCGGCCCGGCGCTCAACGGCACGGATCTGCGCGATGCCACCGGCCAGATCGAATTCGGCCAGTTCAAGAACCAGATCGAATACCAGGATGCCGGTTCGGCCATCAACAACGAGGTCAAGAAGGTCGTGCTGTCGGGCATCGATCCGGCGGCGCTCAGCGGCAAGACGGTCTCGGTGATCGGCGTCATCAAGCTCGTCAACCCGAAGAGCTGGATCGTCACCCCGGTGAGGCTCGACGTCCAATGAGCGCGCTTGCGGAAACCGGCCGGAAGGGTGAAGTCGTGCTTGCCGCGCGCAACGTGGCGAAATCCTACGGTAGTGTGCATGCCCTCAAGGGCGTCAACTTCGACATCCATCGCGGCCAGGTGACGACGCTGTTCGGCGAAAACGGCGCCGGCAAGTCGACGCTGATGAAAATCCTCTCCGGCGTGGTGCAGCCCACATCGGGTGAAATCATTCTCGATGGAGAACCTATCGTTTTCGCGTCATCCTCCCAAGCACGTGACCGCGGTATCTCCATCATCCATCAGGAGCTCAGCCTCGCGCCGAACATGAACGTTCGCGACAACATCTTCATGGGTCGCGAAATCATGACGGCGACGGGTGTCGACTTCGCCGAAGAAGAGCGCCAGACGCGGCTCCTGATGGAAGAACTCGAAGAGGATATCGATCCTCTGACCCCGGTCGAGGACCTGCGTCTCGGCCAGCAGCAGATCGTCGAGATCGCACGCGCACTTTCGGTCAATTCACGCATCCTGATCATGGACGAGCCGACCTCGGCGCTCTCGGCCTCGGAAGTCGACGTCCTGTTCAAGGTCATCCGCGACCTGATGAACCGCGGCGTCTCGATCGTCTACATCTCGCACCATCTCGAAGAGGCGCTGCAGATCACCAACCATGCGGTGGTGCTGCGCGACGGGGCGATGACCGCCTATGCCGAGCGCAAGGACATCGATCTCGAATGGATCGTGCGGCATATGGTCGGCGACAATTTCGACCTCGGCTCGCCGCCGTCAGGCTACGACAAGGGCGACGTCGCGCTCTCCATCGAGGGGCTGACCGTGCCGGATCCGGGCGGCGCGGGCTATTCCGTCGTTGACGGCATGTCGCTTGCCGTGCGTGCGGGGGAGATCGTCTGCATCTACGGCCTGATGGGTGCCGGGCGCACCGAGCTGCTCGAAACCGTTGCCGGCCGCCTGAAGGCGACGGCCGGCAAGGTCAAGCTGAAGGGCCGGGACGTCACCGGCCAGTCGATTGCCGCCTGCATTCGCGACGGCCTCGTGCTCGTGCCGGAGGACCGGCAGCGCGACGGCCTGGTGCAGACCATGACGGTCGGCCGCAACCTGTCGCTCGCCAGCCTCGGCGCGTTCACGCGCGGCCTCTTCACCTCGACCGCGCGCGAGGCCGGCCTTATCGGCGAGGCGATCCGCAAGGTGCATATCAAGACCGATGGCGGTGATGCTACGATCGGCTCGCTCTCCGGCGGCAACCAGCAGAAGGTGGTGATCGGCAAGATGCTGGCGACCGATCCGGAGGTGATCCTGCTCGACGAGCCGAGCCGCGGCATCGACATCGGCGCAAAGGCCGAGGTGTTCAAGCTGCTCGCCGAGCGTGCGAAGCAGGGCCTTGCCGTTGTCTACACCACGTCGGAGGTCGGCGAATGCCTCAGCATCGCCCACCGCATCATCGTCATGCGGCGCGGCCGCATTTCGGCGGAATTCGGTCCTGACGTGACCAAGGAACAGATTATGGCCGCCTCGGGCGAAGCCGTGCACGCCCACTAGAACGAACCCAGCCGGGTTCATTCTAGATACTTGTTTTACCGCATTCTCCGACGCCGAGGCGATGTTCCGGCTGGAAATGCTCTAGGAGCGCTGAAGCAATGTCAGTCACACCTGCAATCCAGACGAAGGCGGCGGCGAGCGGCGGCAAGCGCAAGAAGAGCTTTATCGAGCTCCTGTTCGAGGGCCGCGCCTTCTTCGCGCTCATTGCCATCATCGTCGTCTTCTCGTTGATGTCGCCGAACTATTTCACGGTCAGCAATTTCCTGATCATGGCCTCGCATGTCGCGATTTTCGGCCTGCTCGCCATCGGTATGCTGCTCGTCATCCTCAATGGCGGTATCGACCTTTCCGTCGGCTCGACGCTGGGGCTTGCCGGCGTCGTCGCGGGCTTCCTCATGCAGGGCGTAACGCTGCCGCAGCTCGGCATCATCCTCTATCCCTCGGTCTGGGTCGTGGTCGTGCTGACCTGCCTGCTCGGCGCCGTCGTCGGCGCGGTCAACGGCGTGCTGATCGCCTATCTGCGGGTGCCGGCCTTCGTTGCGACGCTCGGCGTGCTCTATGTCGCCCGCGGCATCGCGCTCCTGATGACCAACGGCCTCACCTACAACAATCTCGGCGGGCGCCCGGAACTCGGCAATACCGGCTTCGACTGGCTCGGCTTCAACCGTCTCGCCGGCGTGCCGATCGGCGTCATCGTGCTCCTCGTCTTCGCCGTCGTCTGCCACATCCTGCTTGCCCGCACGGCGTTCGGCCGCTGGCTCTATTCCTCCGGTGGCAACGAGCGTGCGGCGGAACTGTCGGGCGTGCCGGTCAAGCGCGTGAAAATCACCGTCTATGTGCTGTCGGGCGTCTGCGCCGCCGTTGCCGGCCTGGTGCTGTCCTCGCAGCTCACATCCGCAGGTCCGACGGCCGGCACGACCTACGAGCTGACGGCGATCGCCGCCGTCGTGATCGGCGGGGCGGCGCTGACGGGCGGTCGCGGCACGGTCATCGGCACCATGCTCGGCGCTTTCGTGATCGGCTTCCTGTCGGATGGTCTCGTGATCATCGGCGTCTCGGCCTACTGGCAGACGGTTTTCACCGGTGCCGTCATCGTCACCGCCGTTCTGTTGAACAGCATCAAATACGGTCGCCGCTAGGGAAAGCGGCGACTGACAGGAACTGACTGCGGCTGGGGGAGGCGGACCATCGAAGCCCCGGCAGTGGAAAGTATTGCCGAAAATCGGCGCAACCGGACTCAACAAGGGAGTGAGACCATGTTCAAAAAAGGAATGCGTGTACTTTTCGCTGCGACCGCCGCACTGCCGCTGCTGTTCAGCACGGCCTGGGCCGAAGGTCTGATCACCGTCATCGTCAACGATCCGTCCAACCCCTACTGGTTCACGGAAGGCGAAGTGGCGAAGAAGACGGCGGAAGGCCTCGGCTACACGGCCAATGTCGGCGCGCACAAGGGCGATACCAACACCGAGAGCAACCTGATCGACACGGCCATTACCAACAAGTCCGTCGCCATCATCCTCGACCCGGCAAACGCCGATGGCTCGGTGGGCGCGGTCAAGAAGGCGGTTGCCGCCGGCATCCCGGTCATCCTCGTCAACGCCGAGATCAACCAGGAAGGCCTCGCCAAGGCGCAGCTCGTTTCGAACAACGCCCAGGGCGCCGCTCTCGGCGCCCAGCAGTGGGTCGAAGCGGTCGGCGACAAGGGCAAGTATGTCGAACTCTTCGGTGCACCCTCCGACAACAACGCCGCAACCCGTTCGAACGGTTACGAAACCGTCCTGACGCAGTATCCCGATCTCGAAAAGTCCGGCAAGGAAGTGGCTGATTGGGATCGCACCAAGGGCCACGCCAAGATGCAGTCGCTGCTTCAGGCCAATCCCGACATCATCGGCGTGATCAGCGGCAATGACGAAATGGCCCTCGGCGCCATCGCGGCGCTCAAGGAAGCCGGCAAGCTGGAACAGGTGAAGGTCGGCGGCTTCGACGGCTCGCCGGATGCCGTCGCGGCCATCAAGGCGGGAGAGCTGCAGTACACCGTCCTCCAGCCGGTCGCCGTCTTCTCGGAAGCGGCCGTCAAGCAGGCCGACAATGTGATCAAGACCGGCTCCACCGGTGTCGATACCGAAAAGCAGCTCTTCGATTGCCTGCTGATCACCAAGGACAATGTCGACAAATACACCGCTCCCTTCGTTCTGAGCGAGTGATCGACAGGGGGGCGCCCGTCGCGGGCGCCCCTTTCCGCTTGGCATTTCCCTTGCCGCCCGAAACGAGATACGACACGCTATCCTCGAAGCATGGCAGGGCCTCCGGTGAACAAGAAAGTCGACGTCAAGGATTTGCTTTCGGAAGAGCTGCCGAGCGACAGCCGGCATGCGCGCCAGCTCGTGCGCCGCCAGATGATCGCCGAGACGGTCATCGCCGAAGGCTCCATCCGCATCGAAGACCTGACCGAACGCTTCGGCATCAGCCTGATGACGGCGCATCGCGACGTCGATGAACTCGTCAGCCGCGGCCTTTTCCGCAAGACGCGCGGCATCGTCTCTGCTGCGCCCACCAGCCTGATCGAATCCTCCGACGTCTACCGCGCGACGAAGCAGGCGAAGGAAAAGAAGGCGATCGCCAGGGCGGCGATGCGCTTCGTGGAGCCGGGCCAGGCGATCTTCCTCGACGACGCCACCACCGTGCACGAGATGACCGCCTTCCTGCCGGCCAAGGTGCCGCTCACGGTCATCACCAATTCGCTCGTGCTCATCAACGAATTGAAGGACGTCAACGACGTCAACCTGATCTGTCTCGGCGGCCAGTTCTACAATTGGTGCAACGCCTTCATGGGCCATATTACCACCAACGAGATCCGCCGCCTGCGGGCCGATACGGTGTTCATGTCGCTCTCGGCCATCGTCGGCGATGCGGTCTACCACCAGTCGCCGGAGACGGTGGAAACGAAACGGGCGATGTTCGAAAGTTCGGCAAAGCGGGTGCTTCTCGCAGATCACACCAAGTTCGAGCGGCGCGCGCTGCATCACTTCGCGACGCTTCAGGAATTCGATGCCGTCGTTGTCGACGAGGACATTCCGATCTCGCATCTGTCGCGCATGCGCTCGGCGGGCATCAACGTCATCGTGGCGGATGCCGAGCGCGTGGCCTGAGACCTCTTTCTTCTCTCCGGTCGATGTTGCATCCTCGCGGCCCGATTGCCTGCGAGGAGGAAACCCATGACAAAAATTGTCGATGATCCGGAACGGTTTGCGTCTTCGGCGCTGGCGGGCTTTTCCAGGATTTATGGGAGATATGTCCGGCTGGTGAAAGGCGGCGTGGTTCGCGCCACGGCCGTGCCGCGCGGAAAAGTCTCCGTTATCGTCGGTGGTGGATCGGGACACTATCCGGCCTTTGCCGGCTATGTCGGGCCGGGCATGGCGGATGCGGCGGTGGCGGGCGAGATTTTCGCCTCCCCCTCGACGGCGGCGGTCGCCCGCGTCTGCCGCAATGCCAACCACGGCGGCGGCATTCTCCTCGGCTTCGGCAATTATGCCGGCGACGTCCTGAATTTCGGCGTGGCGGCGGAGCGGTTGAGGGCTGAGGGCATCGACGTGCGCATCGTCACCGTGACGGATGACGTGGCGAGCGCACCGGCGGACCGTCACCTGCAACGGCGCGGCATCGCCGGCGACTTCCTCGTCTTCAAGGTGGCAGGCGCGGCAGCAGAGGCGGGGCTTTCCCTCGATGAGGTCGAGCGCGTGACGCGGCTTGCCAATGCCCGCATCTTCTCCTTTGGTGTCGCCTTCGGCGGTTGCACGCTGCCGGGCGCGACGGAGCCGCTCTTCACCGTGCCCAAGGGCATGATGGCGCTCGGCCTCGGCATCCATGGCGAGCCGGGTATCCGTGATGCGAAAATCGTGCCGGCGGGCGATCTTGCAACCTTGCTGGTGGAGACCGTGCTCGCCGAGCGCCCGGCGGGCGCGCGCCGCGCCGCCGTGCTGCTCAACGGCCTCGGCGCGACCAAGTATGAGGAGCTGTTCGTGCTCTGGGGCGCGGTGGAGAGCCGGCTTCAGGCGGCGGGTGTCGAGCTTGTCGCGCCGGAGGCCGGCGAATATGTCACCAGCCTCGATATGCAGGGATGTTCGCTGACGGTGATGTGGCTCGACGCGGAGCTGGAGCGTTTCTGGCTCGCCCCTTGCGATACGCCGGTCTTCCGCCGCGGTGCGGGGTTCGAGACGCAGCCGGCCGACTTTGCGGAAAATGCCGAGGACGCGGCGCCGACCTTCGGGCCGGCCTCCGGCACTGCGCGGGAGAGCGCCCGCTGCCTCGCCGGTGTCCTCGATGCCATGGTGGCGGCTCTGACCGAGGCGGAAGCCGACCTTGGGCGGATCGATGCCTTTGCCGGCGACGGCGACCACGGCCAGGGCATGCGCCGTGGCGCGACTGCGGCCCGCGACGTCCTCCATCAGGCCGTGGCAGGTGGTGCCGGTGCGAAAAGCGCGCTTGCCGCGGCCGGCGATGCCTGGGCGGATCGGGCCGGCGGAACGTCCGGCGCTATCTGGGGCCTGCTGCTGCGCTCCTGGAGCTCGGCTTTTTCCGATGAGGCGGCCTTGCAGGACGCGGATATCGTGCGCGGCGCCCGCCTTGCACTGGAGGACGTGATGCGCCTCGGCGGGGCGAAGCCGGGCGACAAGACGCTTGTCGATGCCTTCGTTCCCTTCGTCGCGGCGCTCGAAACGGCGAAAGCGGATGGCCTTTCGCGGAAAGAGGCCTGGCAGAAGGCCGCCCTTGTTTGCGCGGAGGCGGCTGAGGCCACCGCGCCGCTGTCGCCGCGGCTCGGGCGCGCACGCCCGCTCGCCGCGCGCAGCATCGGCCATCCGGATGCCGGCGCGGTGTCGCTGGCGTTGATCGCAAGGACGATCGCCGGCCGCCTCTGACGGCTTTTAACGGGTTTTCTTTGGATCGGAAGCGGTCTGCGTCCCATCGCCCGCGTGATTTTGAGCCGAACGTCGTGTGACGTTCGGCTTTTTCGCGTGTCCGGTTTCGTCAAGAACCAGCGGTTTTTCAAATGGTTGGGATTGAGCTCCGTTTTCCGTCGCCGTCAAGACGCGATGTTATGTTCATCGTGCGATCACATATTCTAAGATATAGTTGTTGACATGTTATACCAGTTGAGAAATATAGGCTCACGCCGGACGCCCGGTGGAGGAAATTCCGGCTGGAGCCCAAATGTCCGGCCGCTGCATTCAGGGAGGTCTTCGATGACATCGATCGCGTTGTTCGGCGCCGGTGGCAAAATGGGCTATCGGCTCGCCAAGAATCTCAAGGGTTCGCGCTTCGATGTCCGTCATATCGAGGTGAGCGAGGCCGGAAAGGCGCGCCTTTCCGATGAATTGGGCCTCGCCTGCGTTTCCGCCGACGAAGGCCTCGATGGTGCCGACGTCGTCATCCTCGCGGTTCCGGATACGGCGATCGGCAAGGTCGCAGCCGGCATCGCCGACAAGCTGAAGCCGGGCACGATGGTCGTTGCGCTCGACGCCGCCGCCCCCTTCGCCGGCCATCTGCCGGATCGTGCGGACCTTACCTATTTCGTCACGCATCCCTGCCATCCGCCGATCTTCAACGACGAGACGGATCCGGCCGCCAAGCGCGATTTCTTCGGCGGCATCGCCGCCAAGCAGCACATCGTTTCCGCCCTGATGCAGGGGCCGGAAGAAGCGTATTCGCTCGGTGAGGAGATCGCGAAGGTTATCTGGGCGCCGGTCATGCGCTCGCACCGTGTCACCGTCGAGCAGATGGCGCTGCTGGAGCCCGGGCTTTCCGAGACCGTTTGCGCCTCGTTGCTCGTCGTCATGCGGGAAGCGATGGACGAATGCGTCAGGCGTGGCGTTGCCAAGGAGGCCGCCCGCGACTTCCTGCTCGGCCATATGAACGTGCTCGGCGCGGTCATCTTCGAAGAGACGCCCGGCGTCTTCTCCGATGCCTGCAACAAGGCGATCGAGTTCGGCAAGCCCGTGCTGATGAAGGACGACTGGAAGCGTGTGTTCGAGCCCGAGGAAATCGCGGCCAGCATCCACCGCATCACCTGATATCCGGCGGGTTCGCCCGCCGATGAAGCGACTTGCACCGGGGCGGCCCTTTTCAATGGAGGAATGGCCGCTGGAGAGACCGGTGCCTAACAGGGAGGAAAAATATGAACATTACCCGTAGACTGATCACCGTCGGTTTCGCCGCTGTCATGGCTGCCGGCGTTGCCATGCCGTCCTTTGCAGCGGATCTCATCGCCATCATCACGCCGAGCCACGACAATCCGTTCTTCAAGGCGGAAGCCGTCGGTGCCGAGGCGAAGGCCAAGGAACTCGGCTACGAGACGCTGGTGCTCGTGCACGATGACGACGCCAACAAGCAGTCGCAGCTCATCGACACCGCGATCGGCCGCGGCGCGAAGGCGATCATCCTCGACAATGCCGGCTCGGAAGCCTCGATCGCTGCCGTGCAGAAGGCGAAGGATGCGGGTGTTCCGTCCTTCCTGATCGACCGCGAAATCAACGCCACCGGCGTTGCCGTCTCGCAGATCGTCTCGAACAACTATCAGGGCGCGCAGCTCGGCGCGGAAGAGTTCGTCAAGCTGATGGGCGAGAAGGGCAATTATGTCGAGCTGCTCGGCCGCGAAGCCGATCTCAATGCCGGCATTCGCTCCAAGGGCTATCACGACGTCATCGACGAGTACCCCGACATGAAGATGGTCGCCCAGCAGTCGGCCAACTGGAGCCAGACCGAAGGCTACTCCAAGATGGAGACGATCCTTCAGGCCAACCCGGATATCCAGGGCGTGATCGCCGGCAACGACACGATGGCCATGGGCGCGATCGCGGCGCTTCAGGCGGCCGGCCGCAAGGACGTCATCGTCGTCGGCTTCGACGGTTCGAACGACGTTCGCGACTCGATCAAGGCGGGCGGCATCAAGGCCACCGTCATGCAGCCGGCCTATGCCCAGGCCCAGCTCGCCGTCACCCAGGCGCATGAATACATCACGACCGGCAAGGCGCCGGCCGAGGAAAAGCAGCTCATGGACTGCGTGCTGATCACCGCTGACAACGCTGGCAAGCTCGAAACCTTCGCGCTCGCGGAATAATCCTCCCCCGCGACGGTGCGAGGCGGGGTACGGTCCCGCCTCGCATTTCATTCATGACGGAGAATGGGAATGCTGAGGTTTCAGGCTGCCTTTCCGGTTCTGCTGGCCGGCGCGCTGGCGCTTGGCGGCTGCAAGTTCGTCAAGACGGAAGACGAGCAGAAGCAGGCGGCGGCCGGGGCCTTCAATCCGGACAAGCTGGTCGCCGATATCTGGGACGCCAAGGTCGTGCCCTATCTCGACGAGCGTGCCGGTGCATTTCAGGCGGTTTCCGCTCTCGCGGCAAGCGACCTGAATGCCGCCGCCGAAAAATACGGTCACAAGGAAAAGCAGGGCAATGCGCCCTGGACGTTCGCGGCCAAGGTCGACGGGGTGATCGTTGCTGAAGAAACGAAATCGCGCGCAGCCTATGTCGATGTGGACGTCGACGGCGACAAGAAGGCGGATGTGCGCGTCTCGATCGGCCCGGCCATTCGCGGCACGGCCATCCGTGACAGCCTGAAGTTCGTGAACTTTAACGAGTTCAAGAACCAGATCGAGTGGGCGCAATACGGCAAGTCGTTCAACACCCATGTGAACGGCCTGTTGCTGGAAAAACTGCCCCGCGAAAGCCTGAACGGCAAGACGATCAAGGCGATGGGCGCCTATCCGCTGCCGGCCAAGGGGCAGTTGCCGCAATTCGTACCCGTTACGATCACCGTCGGAGGCTGAGATGAGCGGCATCGACGACGGCGACGTCATTCTCGAATTGAAGGACATCACGAAGGCCTATTCCGGCATCGTGGCGCTGAAGAAGGCGGACCTGAAGCTCAGGCGCGGCGCGGTCAATGTGCTCGTCGGCGAAAACGGCGCCGGCAAGTCGACGATGATGCGCATCATCGCCGGCGTGGAGCGGCCGACCCTCGGCGAGATCTGGATGGACGGCGAGCGCATTCATCTGAACAGCCCCGCCGACGCGGTGCGCCACGGTATCGGCATCGTCTTCCAGGAGCTGAACCTCTTCGGCAACCTCTCCGTTGCCGAAAACATCTTTGCGACGCGCGAGATCACACGCGGCCTTCGCGGGATCGACCACAAGGCGCAGGTCGAAAAGGCGAACGAATTCCTCAATCGCCTGGAAGCCGGCATTTCCGCCGATACGCTGGCGGAAGACCTGCCGATCGGCCAGCAGCAGCTCGTCGAGATCGCCCGCGCCGTCTCGCTTGATACGCGCATCCTCATCATGGACGAACCGACGTCCGCCCTCAGTGCCGCGGAAGTCGACGTGCTCTTCCGCGTCATCGCCGACCTCAAGGCGCGCGGCGTCGCCATCGTCTACATCTCGCACCGGCTGGAAGAGCTGATGCGTATCGGAGACTACATCACCGTCTTGAAGGACGGCCAGATCACCGGTCACGCCATGGTCAAGGACATCGACACGCGCTGGATCGTGCGTTCGATGATCGGTTCGGACGCCAAGGATTTTGCCAAGCAGGTCGATCACGAGCCGGGCGCTGAAGTGTTTCGCACCGAAGACATCTGCCTGCCGCGCGCGCAGGGCGGCTATGCCGTCGATCATGTCTCGATCGGCGTGCGCAAGGGCGAAATCCTCGGCATCTATGGTTTGATGGGCGCCGGGCGCTCGGAGCTTTTCGAGTGCATCATGGGCCGGCACGAGCACTATACGGGAAAAATCTTCGTCGAGGGCGAGGAGCTGAAAGGGCGTGATACGACCCGGCGCATCCGCGAGGGCCTGGCGTTGATCCCGGAGGACCGGCAGCGCGAGGGGCTTGTGCAATCCATGTCGATTGCGGACAACCTCTCGATGGCAAGCCTCGGCCAGTTCCTGAAGGGCGGCTTCCATATCGATCTGAAGCTCGAGAAGAAGGCGATCCTCGAGGCGATCCGCAGCCTTTCGATCAAGGCGAAGAACCCCGAATTCGACGTTACCTCGATGTCTGGCGGCAACCAGCAGAAGGTCGTCATCGGCAAGGCGCTGATGACCGGCCCAAAAGTGCTTTTGATGGACGAGCCCAGCCGCGGCATCGATGTCGGGGCCAAGGCGGACGTCTTCCGCACCATGCGGCGGCTGGCGGGCGAGGGGCTCGCCATCCTCTTCTCCACCTCCGACCTCGAAGAGGTCATGGCGCTGTCCGACCGTATCGCCGTGATGAGCAACGGCCGGCTGGTGACGGTGGTGGACCGCAAGGACGCCACCGAGGACATGATCGTTTCGGCCTCCGCGGAGGGACATAAAACCAAAAGGATGCACGCGTGATGACGACAGCAACGCAAACTGCCGCCGCCGGCAACCACCTTTCCACGGGCGCCGCCCTGCTCACGATCATGAAGCTGAGAACCTTCATCGCGCTCTTCGCGGTGATCATCTTCTTCTCGATCTTCGCGCCGAACTTTTTGTCGACTGCGAACATGATCCTGATGTCGAAACACGCGACGCAGAACGCGTTCCTTGCCATCGGCATGACCTTCGTCATCATCACCGGCGGCATCGACCTTTCGGTCGGCTCGATCGTCGGCCTGTGCGGCATGATCGCCGGCGGGCTCATCATGTATGGCGTGGCGCTGCCGCTCGGCTACACGGTCTATTTCAACATCGTCGAGGTCGCCGTCATCGTCATGGCAGTCGGTATTCTGATCGGTGCGATCAACGGTCTGCTCATCACCCGCCTCAACGTCGCGCCCTTCATCGCGACGCTCGGCACGCTCTATGTGGCGCGCGGCATGGCGCTGCTCTATTCCGATGGCCAGACGCTGCCCAATCTCACGGGCCGCGAAGACCTCGGCAACCAGGGCTTTTCCTATCTCGGCTCCGGCTCGATCCTCGGTCTTCCGGTTTCCGTCTGGATTCTGATCGTCGTCGCGTTGGGGGCTGCCTACTTCGCCCGCTTCGTGCCCCTCGGCCGGCACATCTTCGCGGTCGGTGGCAATGAACGTGCCTCCCGCATGTCCGGCATCCGCGTCAACCGCGTCAAGATGTTCGTCTACATGTTCTCCGGCTTCTGCGCGGCGATCGTCGGCCTCATCATCTCCTCCGAACTGATGGCCTCGCACCCGGCGACCGGCACCAATTTGGAGCTTAACGCCATTGCGGCGGCCGTTCTCGGTGGTACATCCATGTCGGGCGGACGCGGCACGATCGGCGGCACGATCATCGGCGCCTTCGTGATCGGCATTCTCTCGGACGGGTTGGTGATGATGGGTGTCAGTTCCTTCTGGCAGATGGTGATCAAGGGGCTGGTGATCATCGTGGCCGTCGTCGTGGACCAGGCGCAGCGCCGGCTCCAGCAGCGCGTCACCTTGATGCAGATGGCAAAGGCAGGTTGAGCATGGCGCGGTTCAAGGGTGCGTTGATCGGTTGCGGCTTCTTCGCCGTCAACCAGATGCATGGCTGGCGGGACTTGGCCGACGTGGACATCGTGGCCATCTGCGACCGCGATCCGGAGCGGCTGTGTATCGTCGGTGACGACTTCGGCGTCGAAAGGCGCTATCAGTCGGCGGGAGCGATGTTTGCCGATGGCGGCTTCGATTTCGTTGATATCGCCACGACGGTCGGCAGCCATCGCGCACTGGTCGAGCTTGCTGCAAGCCACTCGATCCCGGCGATCTGCCAGAAACCGTTCGCGCCGACGCTTGAGGATGCCAAGGCCATGGTCGCCGCTGCGCAGACGGCCGGCATCCCCCTGATGATCCACGAGAATTTTCGCTGGCAGACGCCTATCTTAGCCGTAAAGGCGGTGCTCGATAGTGGCGCGATCGGTGATCCCTTCTGGGGTCGCGTCTCCTTCCGTTCCGGCTTCGATGTGTTCTCCGGTCAGCCCTATCTCGCCAAGGGCAATCGCTTCATCATCGAGGACCTCGGCATCCACTCGCTCGACATCGCCCGCTTCCTCTTCGGCGATGCCAGCCACATGACCGCCCGCACACGCCGCATCAACCCTGATATCGCCGGCGAGGACGTGGCGACGATGCTGCTCGACCATGACAACGGCATCACCTCGATTGTCGATGTCAGCTATGCGACGAAGCTGCCGCAGGAACCCTTTCCGGAAACCTTCGTCGAGATCGACGGCAGCAAGGGCACGCTGCGGCTCGGCAAGGACTACAAGCTCATCGTTCATGGTCCAGATGGCACGACGGACACGGTCGTCGCGCCGAACCTGCTGCCCTGGGCCTCGCGGCCCTGGCACAATATCCAGGAGAGTGTTGCGCTCATCCAGAAACACTGGATCGAGCGGCTGGCGACGGGACACGAACCGGACACCTCCGGCCACGACAACCTGAAAACCTTTGCCTTGGTGGAGGCTGCCTATCTCAGTGCCAAGCGCGGCGAGACCATCGCGCTGGGAGATCTTTTGGGATGAGCGGGGACCTGCTCCGGCTCTACGGCACAAGCGAGCGCGAGCCGGAGAGCCGAACGCTTTCGGCCGGCGACCTGAGTGTGGGCCTTCAGGACGGCAACCTGCGCACACTGCGGTTTCGTGGCCATGAGGTGCTGCGCGCCATTGCATTTCTCGTGCGCGACAGGGATTGGGGTACTTGCGGCGCCGCTATCGCCAATCTTGCGCTCGAAGAAACGGCAACGGGTTTTTCTGTTTGCTATGATGCCCGTTTCAGCGCGCCTTCCGGCGCCAACCTCGACTGCACCATCACGATCACCGGCAACGCCGAGAGCGTGACCTTCTCTGCCGATTGCGTCAGCGATGCGGATTTTGAAACTGCGCGCGCGGGCTTCGTCGTGCTGCATCCGGTTGTCGGCGTTGCGGGCGAACCGGTCGAGGTGCAGCACAGTGACGGCAGCGTCGAACAGGCGCGTTGGCCGGACCGGATAGAGCCCTGGCAGCCCTTCAAGGATATCGCCGCCATTACCCATCACGTTGCCCCCGGTATCGCGGCAACGACGGAATTCTTCGGCGATGTCTTCGAGATGGAGGACCAGCGCAACTGGACCGACGGCTCCTACAAAACCTATGTGCGGCCGCTGGCGCTGCCCTGGCCTTATCGCGTGCCGAAGAGCGAACCGTTCAGCCAGCAGGTTTCTGTTGCGATCGAGGCGGATGAGGATGCAGCGCCCGCGGCCGGTGCCGGGGATGCCGTTTCGCTGCTGATGGTGCCGACGACACACCGGCTTCCCGAGATCGGCGTCGGACTGAGGCCGGAATGCCTTGCTGGCGAGCGGGCCGCACTCAATGCCTTGAGCGTTGTGGGCGCCCGGCATTTGATCGCCCATTTCGATCCTGCCGCCGGCCATGGCATCGAAGCGCTGGCTGGCTATGCTGAGATCGCAGCACGGTCCGGCCTGAAGGTGACGCTGGAATTTGCCGTGCCGTGCCAACGTCCGCTCGATGATGAAATGTCTGATATCGCGTCACTCGTCGGTAAGGCAGGGCTGGTGCTCGATACGCTGTTCGTCTGTCCTGCGGTGGACCGGCAGTCGACGCCGCCCGGCAGCGTCTGGCCGGAGTGTCCGCCGCTGGAGGCGGTTTATGCCGCAGCGCGGGCAGCCTTTTCGGGCGTGCGGCTCGGTGGCGGCATGATGAGTTATTTCACCGAGCTCAACCGTAAGCGTGTGCCGGGCGCGTTGCTGGATTATGTCAGTCATTGCACCAATCCGATCGTGCACGCGGCCGATGACCTCTCAGTCATGCAGACCTTCGAGGCGCTGCGTTTTGTCACGCGTTCGGTTCGCACGCTCTACGGTGACAAGCCGTACCGTATCGGCCCTTCGACAATCGCCATGCGGCAAAATCCCTATGGCAGCGCGACGAAGGCCAATCCAGCGGGCGGCCGCATTCCGATGGCCAATGTGGATCTTCGTCATAACGGGGCGTTCGGTGCAGCCTGGACGCTGGCCTATGCCGCTACGGTTGCCTCGGCCGGGCTTGAGGTCCTGACGCTGTCGACGCTGGCGGGGCCGTTCGGGCTTGTGGCAAGCGAGGGGGAGGCAACGCCCGAAGGGGCGCTTCGGCCGCTCGCCCATGTGCTGGCGCGGCTCGGCAGCCTTTCGGGTGCGGCGCTGGTCGCCGTCGAGACGTCCCGCCCGGATGCGGTGCTGGGCCTTGCTGCGGAAAGCCGGTTGTTTTTGGCGAACATCACGCGAGAGGCGCAGGTTGTAGTTCTTCCGGCAATGCCGCGCACGGTTTCGCTGATCGGTGGCGGCGGCGTGGAGATGCCGGCGGCCCAAAGGATCAGCCTGCCGCCCTACGGCACGGTCGAGGTCCTGCTGTGAACCTTATTTCTGCCCCTTGAGCGCATAGAGCGCGCGGGAGCGTTCGAGGTGCTTGATCATCGCCTTTTCGGAAAGGTCGGCGTCACCCTTCTCGATGGCGCGGATGATTTCCTCGTGTTCGGCCAGCGTGAAATTCTCGCGGCCCGTCCAGATGAGCATTTCCGTATGATAGGACTTCAACCATCCCAGCATCGCACCGCTGACGGCCGCGAAGATCGGATTGCCGGAGATCCGCGCAATGCATTGGTGGAACTCCATGTCCGCTTCGATGAAGGCATCCGCATCGCCGAGGCTTTGTTTCTGCGTGTCGAGCAGGGCGCGCAGTTCGGCAATCTGGGTGGGGCTCGCCTTGGTGGCGGCCTCGCGGATCATGCCGCGCTCGAAGAAGATGCGGGCGCTTTTCAGATGCTCCAGCGTGTCGGAGGAGCCGGAGAGCATGAGTTTTGCCGGCAGGTCGACCTGGCGGATGATGGATTCGGCGGTGATGCGCAGCACCTTGGCGCGCTCGCCCTGCGAAATCTCCACCAGCCCCTTGCCGGCGAGCGCCTGCATCGCCTCGCGGATGGCCGGGCGGCCGACACCGTAGCGCTCCATCAGCTCGCGTTCGGAGGGCATGTCGTCGCCGGCTTTCAGTTCGCCGGTCTCGATCATGTGCTTCAGCCGGGCGAAGACTTCGTCGGAGAGTTTCTTGCGGACGATCGGTTCGGAAACGACGTTCATGGGGCACCTGGTTTCGACAGGTTTGAATATGCATCAAGTTTCATTGCCGCAACAGCTTTCACGAGAAAGTCGGCTTGCAATAACATAAATACTCATTATACCAGTTGATGGATTTTCACAAGCGCGTGCGGGAGGAGAAAACGTGATCCGTCTGACCTATCGGATAGAGACGGCGGGTTCGCCCGAGGCCATGGCGGCGAAGATCGCCAGCGACCAGTCGACCGGCACCTTCGTGGCCCTTCCCGGGGAGACGGAGGAGCTGAAGGCCCGTGTTGCAGCGCGCGTTGCCGCCATTCGCCCCCTGCCGCCCGCCGAGCGGGCCTCCTTTCCGGATGAAGCCGTTGGGGCGCACCTCTTTCATCGGGCGGATGTCGATATCGATTTTCCGCTGGATGCTGTCGGGACCGATCTTTCGGCGCTGATGACCATCGCGATCGGCGGTGTGTTCTCCATCAAGGGTATGACGGGCATCCGCGTCGTCGGCATGAAGCTGCCGCCGGAGTTCGCTGACGCGCATCCCGGCCCGCAATTTGGCGTTTCCGGAAGCTTCGCGCTGACGGGTGTGAAAGACAGGCCGATCATCGGCACCATCGTCAAGCCGGCACTCGGCCTTCGGCCGCACGAGACGGCCGAGATGGTCGGAGAGCTGATCGCTGCGGGCGTCGACTTCATCAAGGACGACGAGAAGCTGATGAGCCCGGCCTATTCGCCGCTGAAGGACCGCGTGGCGACGATCATGCCGAGGATCCTCGACCACGAGCAGAAGACCGGCAAGAAGGTCATGTATGCGTTCGGCATCAGCCACGCCGATCCCGACGAGATGATGCGCAACCATGATCTGGTACTGGCAGCCGGCGGCAACTGCGCGGTCGTCAACATCAACTCCATCGGCTTCGGCGGCCTTTCCTTTCTGCGCAAGCGCTCGGGTCTCGTGCTGCATGCCCACCGCAACGGGTGGGATATCCTGACCCGCCATGCCGGTCTCGGCTTCGAGTTTTCCGTCTGGCAGCAGTTCTGGCGGCTGCTCGGTGTCGACCAGTTCCAGATCAACGGCATCCGCGTGAAATACTGGGAGCCCGACGAGAGTTTCGTGCGCTCCTACAAGGCCGTCAGCACGCCGCTGTTTTCGACGAAGGACGTGGCGCTCCCGGTCATCGGCTCCGGCCAGTGGGGCGGGCAGGCGCCGGAAACGATCGCGGCGACGGAGGGTTCGACGGATTTGCTGTACTTGTGCGGCGGTGGCATCGTCAGTCATCCGGGCGGGCCGGGGGCGGGCGTCAAGGCCGTACGGCAGGCCTGGGAAGCGGCCGTCGCGGGCGTGCCGCTCGAAGCCTATGCGAAGGACCACGCGGAACTTGCGCAGTCCATCGAAAAGTTTGCCGATGGCAAGGGAGCCTAGACGATGACACGTCCCCTGATCAGCTACTACGGCGACGATTTCACCGGCTCGACGGACGTCATGGAGGCCCTCGCGTCCAATGGCGTGGAGACCGTGCTTTTCCTCGATGTGCCGGATGCGGACCTCCTGTCACGGTTTGCCGGTGCGCGGGCCTTCGGCCTGGCCGGCACCAGCCGCAGCGAGACACCGGGCTGGATGGACGTGCATCTTCGTGCGGCCTTCGGCTGGCTGAAGACGCTCGATGCCGAGCTTTGCCACTACAAGATCTGCTCGACCTTCGATTCCGCCCCCCATGTCGGCAACATCGGCCGCGCAATAGAGATCGGCCGTGCCGTCTTCGGCGAGGCGACGGTGCCGCTCATCGTCGGTGCGCCGCAGATCCGGCGCTACACGGCCTTTGGCGACCTTTTTGCGGCCTATCAGGGGCGTAACTATCGCATCGATCGCCATCCGGTCATGGCACGTCACCCGGTGACGCCGATGAACGAGGCCAATCTCCTGTTGCATCTCTCGCGGCAGACGACGCTCTCCTCCACCCTCATCGACATGGTTGCGCTGCTGGCCGATGCGCAGCCGGAAAACGCCGATATCCTTCTCGTCGACGTGCTCGATGCGGCGACGCAGGTTGCGGCCGGTGCCCTGCTCTGGAACCGGCTGCGGGAGAGGAGCCGCTTTGTCTGCGGCTCCTCCGGTCTGGAATACGCCCTGATCCCGACATGGCGGGACCAGGGCCTGGTCGGTGAGAAGCCCGCCTTTCCCGCAGCCGGGCCGGTGGATCGCATCGCTGTCGTTTCGGGCAGCGTCTCGCCCACCACCGAACGGCAGATCCGCCATGCGCTGGAAAACGGCTTTGGTGGCGTCACGCTCGATCCGCTCGTGCTGTCGGGCGAGAACAACGCGACGGCGGTTGCTGCGGCCGTCGAGGCTGGTCTCAGGATCTTGCAGGAAGGGCGCAGCGTCGTGCTCTATACCGCGCTCGGGCCTGCGGCGGACCGCGGCGGTGAACTCGATTCTGCGGCAGGCGCCCGTCATCGTCTCGGGCGTGCCTTGGGGCGTATCCAGTCGGAGATCGTCGCACGTGCCGGTCTTGTTCGCGCGGTCGTCGCCGGTGGCGACACATCAAGCCATGCGCTTGGTGAAATGGGGATCGCGGCACTCACGCTGAAAATGCCCTTGCCGCAGACGCCGGGTTCGCCGCTCTGCATTGCCCATGGCGGGGCGGCGGATGGCCTCGAGATCGCGCTGAAGGGCGGGCAGGTTGGCGGCGACGACTATTTCTCGATGATCCGCGCCGGCCGGGCCTGAGCGGTTTTCACCGGCCCGGATGCTCTGTCGCGCCCATCTCGGCAAGGGCGCCCGGCGTTACGCCGAAAGCCTTGCGGAAGGCGGAAACGAAGGCGCTGGCCGAGCCATAGCCGGCATCGGCCGCCACCACTTTTACCGGTAGGCCACGCATCAGCGGATCGAAACCCGCAGCCAGCACCACCCGTTGCCGCCAGGCACGGAAGGAGAGCCCGGTGGTGGTGGTAATGCGCCTTTGCAGGCTGCGCGGCGACAGTGCCAGCCTGTTGGCCCAATCGGAAAGCTCCAGCAGGCGTTCTTCGCCGGCATGCCATTGGCGCTGCATGGCGGCGAGTGCGGGATCGGCGGGAATTGCCAGCGTCGCGACAGGTCGGGCCGGGCGCAGCCGGTCGAAGAACACGTCGATGAGACGCTCATGCGCCGGTTGGCCGGAAGCCCTGCGATCGCTGGAGGCGAGTGTGTGCACGAGCTCCCGTTCCAGTCCACCGATCCGGAAAAGCATCGGCCGGTCGCCGAGAAGCACCGTTGCGCCCGGCTCGACATAGAGATTGTGCGCCGTGCGGGCGCTGCGCGCGCTCAGAGCATGCGGCAGGCCGCCGGGTATCCAGATCGCCTCGCCGGGACCGAGCACGACGAAACGCTCTGCGGCCTGCACCAAGAGAGGCGCATCCGGGCAATAGGCGAATTGCCCGCGGCGATGGCGGTGTGGCGGCGGCTCGCGCGCCGTCTCGAAGCGGGTGGAAAGGCCGATGAGCCGTGCTGCGCCGTCCTCGTATCCCGCGACCGGATCGACCTGCATTCTGGCACCTCCGCGATGGCACTTGGCATCTTCGCGACACTGCCCGCCGGCTGCAAGTCTATTCTTGCCGCAGAGGTGACGATGATCCTGACAGATTTCCTTCTTCTCGCAGGGGCCGGCCTGATCGGCGGCCTCTGCAATGCCATCGCCGGCGGTGGCACCTTCTTCACGCTGCCTGCCCTCATCGCAGTGGGTGTGCCGCCCGTTTCGGCCGCGGCGACGAGCGCGGTCGCCATCTGGCCGGGCCACGCGCTGGCAGTCGTCGGGGCACCGGAGCGGCTGCCGGCAGGAGAGAGCGACAGCATGCCCTGGGTGGCGGGAGGTGCACTTGCGGGTGCGGCCTTGCTGCTCCTTGGCGGAAACGATGTGTTTCGCGTGCTCGTGCCCTGGCTCATCCTGACGGCGACGCTGCTCTTTACCTTTGCCGCACCGTTGCATCGGCTCGTGGGGCGCCTTGCCGGAGGGAAAGGGCTGCGGTGCCGGTTTCTCGATTTCGCTGCGGCGCTGTATGGCGGCTATTTCGGCGCCGGGCTCGGTGTCGTGCTGATGGCGCTGATCATGCTGGAGGGGGAGGCGGTGCTCCGGCGTGCCAATCTGCGCAAGAATTTTCGGGCGGCGGTGGTGACCTCGCTTGCGGCGGCGGTGTTCATCGCAAGCGGCAGCATTGCCTGGCGGCAGGGTTTGCCCGTTTTTGCCGGTGCCTTGGCCGGCGGGTTCCTCGGCGGGCGGCTTGCGGCCCATGTGCCAGCCATCGCCCTCCGGCTCGCCGTCATTGCAACGGGGATCGTGCTGTTCCTGTCCTATCTCTAGAACCGCCGGGTCCTGGCCCGACTTGTGACGGCCTTATGTCGGGAACTGCCGGTAGCATTCCTCCGCGATCTGTTGGAGCCGTTCGCGGGAAATGTCGCCGGTCACCGCATAGCCGAGATCGCCATCGATCCAGTAGAAGGTTTCCACGCCGCTGGTAGAAGCAAAGCGGAAGCTGGTCGTCCGGTTTTCCTCGTTGCGGGCAACGAGGACCGTGACGCGGCGCCCGGTTTCGTCCTCGTACATGAACAGGGCGCCGGGCTTGTCGGTGACGGGCAAGAGGCGACCGCCCACCAGCTTGAAGCCGAGCGTCGTTAGGTCCGGGACCTTCAGGTCGTCGATGGCAAGGCGTTTTCCGAGCCATCGTGCCAGATGCGCCTCCTGGTCGGCAAAGACCTCGACGGGATGGCGCACCTCGCTCGCATAGATGAGATAGGCATTGCGCGCCTCGTGCGGGAGGGCATCCATGGCCGTCATCGTCGGCGCCCTTTCAAGGAGCATCGGGCCGAAATGGCCGGCAAGGCCGCCGAGCATGAAGACGAGCATTGCCGCGGCGGCCATTGCAAGGTGCGGCGTTGCGACCCTTTTAGCGGCACGATGTCCGGTGATGAGCTGGAGATCGGAGGGGCGGGCGGTGGCATAGGCGGTAAAGGCGTCTCTCAGGCCATCGTTCTGCGCCTGCCAGTCGGCCACCAGTCGTGCGGCTTCCGGGTTGTCGGCGAGATGGGCTTCCACACGTTCGTGTTCAGCTCCCTCCAGAAAGCCGTCGGCAAAGGCGTGCAGGTCCGTTTCGGTCACGGGGCGGCTCTCGCTCATCGGGGGCTCCGCAGGTGAATGACGTTTTCGGCTGCCAGTTTCTCCCGCAGCATCTGCCGGGCGCGGGAGAGGCGCGACATGACGGTGCCGGCCGGGACATCCAGGATTTCGGCAACTTCCTGATAGGTGTGGCCTTCGACCGCAACCAGCATCAGCACGGCCCGCGCCTCCTTCGGCAGGGTGTCGAGCGCCTGAACGAGCCGGTTCCGCGCCAGCGGATCGGAGGGCGGGGCGCCTTCGGCGATGCTCTCGGCCGCCTCGATGCCGACGGACGGGCGGCGCGCGACGGCGCGGCGGGCGTTGAGATGCAGGTTGGTCATGATCCGGTAGGCCCAAGCGCGAATGTTTGCGCCGCGCCATTGCCCCCGGTGGCTCAGCGCCTTTTCGACACAGTCCTGCAGCAGATCCTCGCTTTCCGCATCCGATCGCGTCAGGCTGCGGGAGTAGCGCCGGAGCTGTGGCAAGAGGGCCAGGATCTCGGCGTCGAAAGAGACGGGCGAGGAGGATACGCCCTCCCGCCCGCTGCCCATCCCGACGCCGTGCGGGTCAGGGCTTTGCGACATCCCAGACGCCGTTCACACCGTCGCCGGTCGTATCGCCTTCCTTCTTGTCCTTGACCCAGTAGTAGAGCGGCATGCCGTCCTTGGCCCATTGTTTCGCCCCGTCCTTGCGGGTGACGAGGGAGTATGCACCCTCTGCGGCCGCATCGGAAGCGGCGATGGCCGGCGGCCAGTTCGCCGCGCATTTGTCGTAGCAGTTCGAGGTGCCGGGCTTGTCTTTCTTGAAGGTATAGAGGGTCATGCCCTTCTCGCCGGCAAGCACCTCGCCCTTGTCGGTCTTGACGGCCGTGAACGGTTCGGCAGCGAAAGCCGTGCCCGCAAGGACCGCGACGGCGAATGGTACGAGGACTAGGAACTTCATGGTCGTCTCCCATCGTTACGGCGACTTTCCTGAGCCGCCCCTGCCAAGACACCGATGCCTGCCGGATTATTCCCTACCGCTTTGAAAAAATACGCTGCGGACCGGAAAACGCATCTTTATCTTTTCCTTACGTCGCTTCCCTGCCTTCCCAATCGAAACCTGACCCCGTCCGCTCCTAGTGTGCCGCCAGCATAAACAGGAGACGGACATGTCCGATTTCATATTCCTCGCGCTTGGCTGCGCCACGTTCGTCGTGTTCGCAGCCTATGCCCGCGCGCTCGACCGGCTTTGAGGAGACGACAGTGCTTGAACCCCTTTTCGGCCTTTTCGTCGCGCTTGCCCTTGGCGCCTATCTCGTGGTCACGCTGCTGCGGCCCGAACGCTTCTGAGTTTTCTGGAGAATTTTGATGACCACGATCGGGTGGCTGCAAATCGCCCTCTTCTTCCTCGCGGTGCTCGTCACGATCAAGCCGCTCGGATTGTACATGGCCCGCGTCTTTGCCGGCGAGCGCACTGCGCTGTCGCCGGTTCTCGGACGTCTGGAAACGGACCTCTATCGCGTTTCCGGCATAAACCCCGGCAAAGAGCAGGGCTGGCTCGCCTATACGGCCTCGATGCTGGCCTTCTCCATCGCCGGCTTTGTCGCGCTCTATGCGATCCTGCGTCTGCAGGCGTATTTGCCGCTCAACCCGCAGGGTTTTGCCGGCATGGCACCGGACCTCGCCTTCAACACGACGGTATCCTTCGTCACCAACACCAACTGGCAGAACTATGGCGGCGAAACCACGCTCAGCCATTTCAGCCAGATGGCCGGCCTGACGGTGCAGAACTTCCTGTCCGCCGCAACGGGCATCGCGCTCGCCATGGCGCTGACGCGGGCTTTCGTCCGCTCGAAGGTCGCAACGCTTGGCAATTTCTGGGTGGATATGACGCGGGCGGTGCTCTATGTGCTGCTGCCGATGGCGATCGTCGTCGCGCTTGCTTTCGTCGCCATGGGCTTGCCGCAGACGCTGGACGGTGCCGTGACGGCGACCACGCTCGAGGGCACGAGCCAGACGATCTCGCTCGGCCCGGTCGCCTCGCAGGAGGCGATCAAGCAGCTCGGCACCAATGGTGGCGGCTTCTTCAACGTCAACGCCGCCCATCCCTTCGAGAACCCCACGACGTTCTCCAACTATCTCAACATCTTCGCCATGCTGTCGATCTCGGCCGCGCTGGTCTACACGTTCGGCCAGCTCGTCGGTAACCGCCGCCAGGGCTGGGCGATCATCAGCGCCATGGCGATCCTGCTGATATCAGGCGTTGCCGTCGTCTACTGGGCGGAGGCCGCGGGCAATCCGATCCTGACCGCTCTTGGCGTCGATGCTTCCGCCGGCAATATGGAAGGCAAGGAAGTGCGCTTCGGCCAGGCGATGACCGCGCTCTATGCCGCCGTCACGACCGGCCTTTCAGACGGTGGCGTCAACGGCATGCACGGCTCCTTCACCGGTCTCGGCGGTCTTGTGCCGATGTTCCTGATGCAGCTCGGTGAGGTTTTGCCGGGTGGTGTCGGGTCCGGTCTGTACGGCATGCTCGTCTTCGCGCTGCTTTCCGTCTTCGTGTCCGGCCTGATGGTCGGCCGCACGCCGGAATTCCTCGGCAAGAAGATCGAGGGCCGCGAGATGAAATATGCCATGCTCGCCGTGCTCGTCCTGCCGCTCACCATCCTCGGCTTCACCGCAGTTTCCGCCATGCTGCCCTTCGCCGTCGCCAGCATCGGCACGGCCGGCCCGCACGGCCTGTCGGAAATCCTCTATGCCTATACGTCCGCGGCCGGCAACAACGGCTCGGCCTTCGGCGGGCTGACGGGCAACACCGTCTGGTACAACACGACGCTCGGCATCGCCATGCTGCTCGGCCGCTTCGCCTATATGATACCCGTCATGGCGATCGCCGGTTCGCTGGCGGCCAAGGTGAAGGTGCCCCCGTCCTCCGGCACCTTCCCGACGGACGGGCCGCTCTTCGTCGGCCTCCTCATCGGCATCATCCTCATTCTCGGCGGCCTGCAGTTCTTCCCTGCGCTTGCCCTCGGCCCCATCGTCGAACATCTGGCGATGCTTGCCGGCCAGACCTTCTGAAGGAACAGATCATGTCAAAGGACCACCACGCGCCGGGCCTTCTCGACCCAGCCATCCTCCTGCCGGCCGCGCGCGATGCTTTCGTCAAGCTCGACCCGCGCCAGCTGGTGCGCAATCCGGTGATCTTCGTCACCGAGGCTGTCGCCGCCGTCGTCACCGTGCTTTTCCTGCGCGATCTTTTTACCGGCAGCGCGCAGGCGGGCTTTTCCGGCCAGATTGCGGCCTGGCTCTGGTTTACCGTGCTCTTTGCGACCTTTGCAGAGGCCGTCGCCGAAGGGCGCGGCCGCGCCCAGGCCGACAGCCTGAAGCGGACCAAGTCGGAACTCGTCGCAAGGCGGCGGTCGGCCTCCGGCGCGGTCGAAACGATCCCGGCAACCAGCCTTGCCATCGGCGATGTCGTGCTTGTTGCCGCCGGCGAACTCATTCCCGGCGACGGCGAGGTGATCGAAGGGGTTGCTTCGGTCAATGAAAGCGCAATCACCGGCGAATCCGCTCCCGTCATCCGCGAATCCGGCGGTGACCGCTCTGCCGTTACCGGCGGCACGCAGGTGCTTTCCGACGAGATCACGGTGAAGATCACCGTTGCGCCCGGCTCCTCCTTCGTCGATCGCATGATCGCGCTCATCGAGGGCGCGCAGCGGCAGAAGACGCCGAACGAGATCGCGCTGTCGATCCTGCTTTCGGGCCTGACGCTGATCTTCCTCTTCGTCTGCGTCGCCATCTGGGGCCTGGCCGGCTATTCCGGCACGATCCTGACGGTCACGGTGCTTGCCGCGCTTCTCGTCACGCTCATCCCGACGACCATCGGCGGCCTTCTCTCGGCCATCGGCATTGCCGGCATGGATCGCCTCGTCCGCTTCAACGTCATTGCCACCTCCGGCCGGGCGGTGGAGGCGGCCGGCGACGTCGATACGCTGCTGCTCGACAAGACGGGCACCATCACCTTCGGCAACCGCATGGCGAGCGATTTCCTGCCGGCGCCGGGCGTGAGCCCCTCGGAACTCGCGGAAGCCGCGCTTCTCGCCAGCCTGTCCGACGAGACGCCGGAAGGCCGTTCGATCGTGGCTCTTGCAACGGGTGAGTTTTCGGTAGCGATGCCGCAGGTGCGTTTCGATGCCGTGATCGAATTCACCGCCGAGACCCGCCTTTCCGGCGTCGATCTCGGTGACCGCCGGCTGCGCAAAGGCGCGGTCGATGCCGTGCTGCGTTTTGCCGGCGTTCAGGAGGGTGATGCGCCCGCCGAATTCCGTCGTGCCGTCGAGACGATCGCGCGCAGCGGCGGCACGCCGCTCGCCGTTGCCGACGGTTCGCGCCTGCTCGGCGTCATCCACCTCAAGGACATCGTCAAGCCGGGTATCAAGGAGCGCTTTGCGGCACTGCGCGCCATGGGCATCCGCACCGTCATGGTGACAGGCGACAATCCGGTGACGGCCGCAGCCATCGCCTCGGAAGCCGGCGTCGACGATTTCCTTGCCCAGGCGACGCCGGAGGACAAGCTGGCCTATATCCGCCGCGAACAGCAGGGCGGCCGCCTGATCGCCATGTGCGGCGACGGCACCAACGACGCTCCTGCACTCGCCCAGGCAGATGTCGGCGTTGCCATGCAGACGGGCACGCAGGCGGCCCGCGAGGCGGCCAACATGGTGGACCTCGATTCGAGCCCGACCAAGCTCATCGAGATCGTCGAGATCGGCAAGCAATTGCTGATGACGCGCGGTTCGCTGACCACCTTCTCGATCGCCAACGATGTCGCCAAATATTTCGCGATCATCCCGGCCCTCTTCGTCGCGACCTATCCGGCGCTCGATGCACTCAACATCATGCAACTCGCCTCGCCGCAATCGGCCATCCTTTCGGCCGTCATCTTCAATGCGCTGATCATCGTGGCGCTCATTCCGCTGGCGCTGCGCGGTGTCGCCTATCGTCCGGCGGGAGCGGCCGCCCTGTTGCGCCGTAACCTTCTCGTCTACGGTCTCGGTGGTCTCGTCCTGCCTTTTGCAGGCATCAAGGCTATCGATCTTGCCGTCAGCGCCCTAAATCTGGTGTGATCATGCTGAAACAACTTCGCCCGGCCCTCACTCTCGTCTTCGCCCTGACGGCGCTTCTCGGCCTTGCCTATCCGCTCGCCGTGACCGGCATCGCGCAGGTCGTGATGCCGTCCGCCGCCAATGGTTCTCTCGTCGAAAGGAACGGAGCCGTCGTCGGCTCCGACCTCATCGGGCAGGCCTTTGCCTCGGACAAGTATTTCTGGCCGCGTCCTTCGGCCACCGGACCGGACGCCTACAACGCGGCCGCCTCGTCCGGCTCGAACCTGGGCACGACCTCCGTCAAGCTTCGGGATCGTGTCGAGGCGGATGTCGCCCGGCTGACGGCGGCGGGCATGGCGACGCCGATCCCGGCCGACGCGGTGACGACCTCCGGTTCCGGCCTCGATCCGCATATCTCGCCCGCTTTTGCGCGGGCGCAGGTCGCGCGGGTTGCAAAGGCGCGTGGTATGGAGGAAACGACGGTCGAGGCCCTTGTCGGGCGGCAGGTCGAGGGCCGGCTCCTCGGCGTGTTCGGCGAACCGCAAGTGAACGTGCTACAGCTCAACATGGCGCTCGACACACTCGGATCATGAGAGGACGAATGGCGGACGACGACAGCCGCAGACCGGATCCCGA
Source organism: Shinella sp. JR1-6 (assembly GCF_004284735.1). NCBI lineage: Bacteria > Pseudomonadati > Pseudomonadota > Alphaproteobacteria > Hyphomicrobiales > Rhizobiaceae > Shinella > Shinella sp. JR1-6. Next base: position 106,831 of record NZ_SHMI01000001.1, read on the forward strand.
CACATTGCTTGCCCTGGCGGAGAAAGACCGCCGGGGCAAATTGACTGTTTTTCTGGGCGCAGCTCCCGGCGTCGGAAAGACCTATGCCATGCTGTCGCGTGCCGGCCGTCTCAAGGCAGAGGGCGTGGATGTCGTCGTCGGCCTCGTCGAGACCCACGGGCGCGGGGAAACCGCCGCATTGCTTGCCGGTCTGGAGGTTTTGCCGCGCAAACAGATCACCCATCGCGGCCGTGCACTGGAGGAGTTCGACCTCGATGGTGCGCTCGCCCGCCGTCCGCGCATCGTGCTCGTCGACGAACTGGCCCATTCCAATCCCGAAGGTAGCCGGCATCCCAAGCGCTACCAGGATATCGAGGAGCTGATCGCGGCCGGCATCGATGTCTGGACGGCGCTGAACATCCAGCATCTCGAAAGCCTCGCCGATCTCGTCGCGGAGATCACCGGTGTCACGGTGCGCGAGCGCGTGCCCGATGTCATGCTGAAGAAGGCGGACGAGGTCCTGCTCGTCGATCTGCCGCCGACGGAGCTGATCGAGCGGCTGAAGGAGGGCAAGGTCTATCTGCCGGACAGCGCCAGCCGCGCGATTGACCGCTTCTTCCGGCTCGGCAACCTGACGGCGCTGCGCGAGCTTGCGCTGCGGCGCACGGCAGACCGGGTCGACGACCAGATGGTCGACTATCTCAAGCAGCATGCGATCGAAGGGCCCTGGGCGGCCGGCGAACGCCTGCTTGTCTGTGTCGGGCCGGACGAATTGTCGGAAAAGGTGGTTCGTGTGGCGAGCCGGCTCGCCTCCGGCCTCAACGCGCCGTGGATCGTCGTGTCGATAGAGCGGGCGGACCGGGAGGTCGGCACGACCGAACATCTGCACCGCATCGAGGCGCTGTTCCGGCTCGCCGAGCAGCTGGGCGCGGAAACGCGCCGGGTGGTCGGCAACGATTTCGTCGAGGAAATCCTGAAGCTGGCGCGCCGCGAGCACGCGACGCAGATCGTCATCGGCGCCCGGCGCAACCGCGGCTGGCGACGGCTCGTCTCGCCGTCGCTGCCCGATGCGCTCTCGCGTAACGCGGCAGGCCTTGGTGTCTATTTCGTTACGCCCGACAGGAAGGAAAAGTCGGTCGCCCCCGCACGCCCCGCCATGCCGGCGATCGCCTCCTACCGGCAGTCGGCGCTTGTCGCGCTCGCGCTCGTGGCCGCCACGGCGGCGTTGGGCAAGCTTGTCTATCTCTTTGCCGAATTGCCGAACATCTCGCTGCTCTTCCTGCTTGCGGTTCTCGGTGCCGCGGTGCTGGGCGGTTATGCCTCCGCCTTCATTGCCGCCTTCCTTTCGGCGCTCGCCTACAATTTTCTCTTCATCGATCCGGTGCACACCTTCACGATCACCGCGCCGCACGAGGTTTTCGCGCTCTTCGTCTTCCTGACGGTGGCAATCATCGCCGGCGGTTTCGCCTCGCGTATCAAGGAGCAGGCGAGAGTTGCCCGTGTGCGCGCCACGGCTTTGCAATCGCTCTACGATTTTTCGCGAAAGCTCTCGACCGCAGGCAAGGCCGACGATGCGAACTGGGTGGCGGTGTCGCATCTGCAGGCAAGCCTCAAGCGCAACATCGTGTTGCTTCTGCCCGACAAGAACGATCTCAAGGTCGCCGCGGTCTGGCCGCCGGATACCGAGCTCGACGTCACTGATTTCACGGCGGCACGCTGGACCTGCGACAAGCAGGAGAAGGCCGGCTTGGGCACGGGCACGCTGCCCAACAGCCGCTTCGAGTTCCGCCCGTTGATGGGGCCGCACGGCCTGGTCGGCGTGTGCGGCATTCAGCTGGGAGACGAACGCCTCGACCTCAATGCGGAGCGTGCGCTGTCCGCCATCCTCGATCAGACGGCGATTGCGCTCGACAGGGCGCGGCTTTCGGAAGAAAGCGTGATGCAGGCGGCCAAGATCGAGGGCGAGCGCTACCGGGAGGCTCTGCTCTCCTCGATCTCGCACGACCTCAGGACGCCGCTCGCCACCATCATGGGGGCTGTCACAAGCCTGCGCCAACTCGGCGGGCGCATGACTGCGGAAAGCCGCAACGATCTTCTCCAGTCGATCGAGGAGGAGGGCAGCCGCATGAGCCGCTTCGTCGCCAACCTGCTCGACATGACGCGCATCGAATCCGGCACGTTGAAGCCCAAGGGTGACTGGGTGGACGTTTCCGATGTCGTGCAGTCCGCCGTCGAGCGGGCGCGCAAGTATTTCCCGGGCAAGGTGATCGAGACCGGCATTGCGACCGACCTGCCACTCATCGAGGGCGACAGCGTGCTGCTTGGCCAGGTGCTGTTCAACCTGCTCGACAATGCGGTGAAATATGGTGGCGAGGAGCCGGTCAATGTCTATGCGCGGCGGGATGGACAGGATGTCCTCATCTCCGTCACCGACCTCGGCAGGGGCATTCCGCCCTCGGAGATCGACCGCGTCTTCGAAAAATTCTATCGTCGCGGCAAGCCGGACGGCCGCTCGCCCGGAACAGGTCTCGGCCTATCCATCGCCCGTGGTTTCATCGAGGCGATGGGCGGCAAGATCCATGCGGAGAGCCCGGCAGTGAAGAAGAAGGGCACCCGCATCGTCATCCGCTTCCCGGTGGGTGAAAAGGCAAGGACTGGCAAGGCGACATGATGAACGAGCGCATTCTGGTGGTGGACGACGAGCCGCAGATCCAGCGGTTCCTCAAGCCTGCCCTCAAGGCCGCGGGGTATGACGTGGTGGAGGCGGCAACCGGCGGCGAGGCACTGAAGGCCGTGGCAACGGCAGCGCCCGACCTCGTCATTCTCGATCTCGGCCTGCCGGACATGGACGGCAAGGACGTCGTTACCAGTCTTCGCGGCTGGACGCAGATTCCGATCATCATCCTCTCCGCCCGCGAGCGGGAGAGCGAGAAGATCGCCGCCCTCGACCTCGGCGCCGACGACTATATCGAAAAACCCTTCGGCATCGGCGAGCTTACCGCCCGCATCCGCAATGCGCTGCGTCACCGCGAGCGGTCTGAGGCGCCTCCGGCAACGCTCGTCACCGACGGCCTCGTCATCGACACGGTGCGCCGGCTGGTGTCGCGAGACGAGGAAGCGATCCGCCTGACGCCGAAGGAATACGATCTCCTGACGTTGCTGGCGCGCCACGCCGGGCGGGTCGTCACACACAAGACGCTGCTTACCTCCGTCTGGGGCCCGGCCCATGGCGAGGACCTGCATTACCTCCGGGTCTTCATCGGCCAGCTTCGCCAGAAGATCGAGCGCGACCCGACCCATCCGGCCGTCGTGCGCACGGAGCCGGGTGTCGGATACCGGCTCGTCGTCGAGGCGGATTGAGCTTTCCGCTGCCTCAGCCGATCTTTTCGACGATGGGAGGGATTTGCACCACGGTGCGGTCCGTCGCGCCGGAATCGATGATGCCGAACACGGCTTCCAGCATTTTGGGGACGTCCTGGCGGACCATCTCGATATGGTCGCCCAGCATGGCGACGAAGGGGTCCCAGTCGAAGCAGCCGAGCTGCGGCACCCGGTCGGCATAGCGGCCGGAGCGGCGGATCCAGCGCATGACGCCTTCCAGCGAGATGGTGGAATTGACGAACATGCCGCGTGGCAGTGGCTCTTTGCGCTCGGCGAGCTGCTTCATGGCGTTTTCCGCCTTTTCGGGCGCATAGCCGCAGGTCATCACCAGCGTCTCATCCACCGTCACGCCCGCCTCGGCATGCGCATCGCGAAAACCGCGGACGCGCTCCATCGTGTTGTGGTCGCTGCCGCGGCCGCCGACGAAGAGCAGGGGGCTTTTTTCACCGAATTCCCGCTTGCAGTTGGCGAGCACCCGGCGTGTGAGTTCCAAGGCGCCGCCGTAATTGTCGGAGATGACGGAGGGCGCGCGCGTGCCTGGAAGATCGAGATTGATGGTGCGTACGCCCGCGGCAGCGCAGAGGTCGACGATATGGTCCGGGTCGGTGGCGCCCGTCGCGATCAGGCAGTCGACCTGGTAGGAGAGCATGGCACGCGCCGCCTCCACCTCCAGCGCCGGATCGCGCTGCGTGCAGGTGATGATGGGAAAGAGGCCGCGCGCGCGGGCCAGCATCTCGAATTGCTCGACGATCGAGGCGAAGTAGCGGTTGTCGTATTTCGGCACGATCATGCCGATGATTTTGGACCGCTCGCGGCGCAGCACGCTCGCCTGCATGTTGAGCGCATAGCCCTGTTCCTCGGCGAGTTTCGTGATCTTTTCGGCGAGCTTCGCGCTGATGCGCCGCTTCTTCCAGTTGCCGTTCAAAACCGCGCTGACGGCGCTTGCCGAGGTGCCTGCCAGCTCCGCCAGATCGTAGATCGTCGTCCTTTTCGTCTGCGTCGTTCTATTCACACGTCATCTCCGTTTCGTGAGCCACCTTGACACCAATGGTGTTTGGTGGCAATTCTTGCTTCATCGATTGAGCAGATATGCTCCATCGATGAAGTTGCCTGAACAGTAAGGCTGACCCAAGGGAGGAGTCAGACGGAGCATCGACGAACCGGACGTTGTGGCCTCGCCGCAGCGAACGATGATCTTTGCCCATTCGGTGCGCGGAGATTGTCGGTCCTGTCGCCCTGGACGGCTTGAGGGAACTGGCGAAATATCAACCGTGGAGGAACCCAATGAAGACGCTTACCCATTTGCTCGCCTCGACCGGCCTCGTCCTGTCGCTCGGCAGCGCCGCCTTTGCCCAGGAGGGCGCGACCGTTGCCTTCCTGATGCCCGACCAGGCTTCGACCCGTTACGAGCAGCATGACTATCCCGGCTTCAAGGCCGAGATGGAAAAGCTGTGCCCGAGCTGCACGGTGATCTACCAGAACGCCAATGCCGACGTCGCGCTCCAGCAGCAGCAATTCAACTCGGTGATCGCGCAGGGTGCCAAGGTCGTCGTGCTCGACCCTGTTGATTCCGCCGCTGCCGCTGCCCTCGTCGAGATCGCCCAGTCGCAGGACGTCAAGGTCATCGCCTATGACCGCCCGATCCCGGACAAGCCGGCCGACTATTACGTCTCCTTCGACAATGAAGGCATCGGCAAGGCCATTGCGCAGTCGCTTGTCGATCACCTGAAGGCGAAGGGTGTTCCCGATGGTGCCGGCGTGCTGCAGATCAACGGCTCGCCGACCGATGCGGCCGCCGGGCTCATCCGCGACGGCATCGATTCCGCCCTCGACGCCTCGCCCTACAAGACGCTCGCCGAATTCGACACGCCGGACTGGGCGCCGCCGAAGGCGCAGGAATGGGCGGCTGGCCAGATCACTCGCTTCGGCGAGGAGATCAAGGGCATCGTCGCGGCCAATGACGGCACGGGCGGCGGCGCGATCGCGGCACTGAAGGCGGCCGGCGTCAAGGAAATGCCGCCGGTGACGGGCAACGACGCGACCATCGCGGCGCTCCAGCTCATCATCTCCGGCGACCAGTACAACACGATCTCCAAGCCTTCGGAAATCGTTGCGGCAGCGGCGGCGAATGTCGCCGTCAAGCTCCTCAAGGGCGAGACGCCGGAAGCGACGCACAAGCTCTACGAAACGCCCTCACAGCTTTTCGTTCCGGCGGTCGTGACGGCGGAGAACATCAAGGCCGAGATCTTCGACAAGGGCATCAACAAGCCGGAAGAGGTCTGCACCGGCGAGTATGTTGAAGGTTGCCGCAAACTGGGCATCATCCAGTAAGCGCCGCCATCTGTGTCCGGCCGCACAAGGCGGCCGGACATTTCCTGCCGTCGAAAGGTCAGTCTGAAGGTTCCGGGCCATGACAGCCACGCTTCAAAATGCTCCCTCCAAGGGAGAATCCGTGCTGCGTCTCAGCGGCGTATCGAAGAATTTCGGGGCCGTTTCCGCATTGACGGACATCGAGCTCGACGTGAAGGCCGGCGAAGTGGTCGCGCTGGTTGGCGACAATGGCGCCGGCAAGTCGACACTGGTCAAGGTGCTTGCCGGCGTGCATCAGCCGTCCTCGGGCACGATCGAATTCTGCGGCCGACAGGTGACGCTCGACAGCCCGGCCAAGGCGCTGGACCTGGGCATCGCCACCGTCTTCCAGGACCTCGCACTGTGCGAAAACCTCGATGTCGTCGCCAATCTCTATCTCGGCCACGAGCTGTCGCCCTGGGCGCTCGACGAAGTGGCGATGGAAGTGCGCGCCTGGACGCTGCTGCGCGAGCTTGCCGCGCGCATCCCCTCGGTGCGCGAGCCGATCGCCTCGCTTTCCGGCGGCCAGCGCCAGACGGTCGCCATCGCCCGCTCGCTGCTGCTCAATCCGAAGCTCATCATGCTGGACGAGCCGACCGCCGCGCTCGGCGTCGCGCAGACGGCGGAGGTGCTGAACCTCATCGAGCGCGTGCGCGATCGCGGCCTCGGCGTCATCATCATCAGCCACAACATGGAGGACGTGCGCGCCGTCGCCGACCGCATCGTCGTGCTCCGGCTCGGGCGCAACAACGGTGTCTTCACGCCCGACTCCTCCAATCAGGAGCTCGTTTCCGCCATCACAGGCGCGACCGACAATTCCGTCTCGCGCCGCGCCGAACGCAAGTCTCACATCCAGGAAAATCACGGGGGCGCCGCATGAGCCAGAATCCCTCCCAGCCGACGCTCGACCGCAGCGACGAGCGCGTGCGCCACGACGACAGCCTGTCCGCCATGGCACGCGGGTTCATCGACCGCGTACGCTCCGGCGATCTCGGTATGTTGCCGGTCGCCGTCGGCCTCGTCGTCATCTCCGTCGTCTTTTCCGCCCTGAATCCGATTTTCCACGCGCCGAACAATCTTGTGAACCTGTTGTTCGATTGCGCCACCGTCGGCGTCATCTCGCTCGGCATCGTCTGCGTGCTCGTTCTTGGCGAGATCGATCTTTCGGTGGGCTCGATGAGCGGTCTTGCTTCCGCCATGGTGGGCGTCCTCTGGGTCAATCAGGGCTGGCCGATCGTCGGGGCCATCCTTGCCGCACTTGTCGTCGGTGCGGGCGTCGGCCTTCTTTATGCGACGCTCTACAACCGGCTGGGCATGCCGAGCTTCGTCGCCACGCTCGCAGGTCTGCTGGCGCTGCTCGGCCTGCAGCTCTTCATTCTCGGCCCGACCGGCTCGATCAATCTGCCCTATGCATCCTCGCTGGTGCGTTTCGGCCAGATCCTGATCATGCCCGACTGGCTGTCCTACACCCTGGCGCTGGTTCCCGGCCTGGTGATGATCGGCCGCGGCCTTCGCACCCGCACGCAGCGTCTTGCGGCGAACCTCTCCGCCCAGCCGATGCGGGCGCTGATCCTCAAGGCCGTTGTGCTGACGGCAGCGCTGGAGATCGCCGTCTTCTATCTCAATCTCGGCCGCGGCATCCCGTGGATGTTCGCGCTCTTCATCGCGCTCGCCGTTGTCCTCAACTATGCGCTGACGCGCACCAAATGGGGCCGCTCGATGTTCGCCGTCGGCGGCAACAAGGAGGCGGCGCGCCGCTCGGGCATCAACGTGCGCCGCATCTATATGAGCGCCTTCATGCTTTGCTCGACGCTGGCCGCGCTCGGCGGCATCCTCTCGGCTTCGCGGCTTGCCTCCTCCAGCCAGCAGGCCGGCACGGGCGACGTCAACCTCAACGCGATCGCCGCGGCGGTTATCGGCGGTACCAGCCTCTTCGGTGGTCGCGGCAGCGCCTATTCGGCCCTGCTCGGCATCATCGTCATCCAGGCGATCTCGAACGGCCTGACGCTGCTCAATCTCTCGTCATCGCTGCGCTACATGATCACCGGGGGCGTTCTCGCCATCGCCGTCATCGTCGATTCGCTCGCCCGACGCTCACGCGTCAGCCACGGCCGTGCATAATTTTTGAATGGAGTTTTCGATATGGCTGACCTCATGAAGGGCAAGATTGCCGCCATCACCGGTGCCGCCTCCGGCATCGGCCTGGAATGCGCCAGGACCCTCCTTGCCGAAGGCGCGAAGGTGGTGCTCGTCGACCGCGCGAAGGACAAGCTGGAACAGCTCTGCAAGGAGCTCGGCCCCAATGCCCTGCCGTTCGTCGTCGATCTCCTGGATCCCGCCGACGTTTCGGGCATGATGCCTCGTATCCTGGAGATTGCCGGCGGGCTTGACATCTTCCACGCCAATGCCGGTGCCTATATCGGCGGGCCGGTGGCAGAGGGTGACCCCGACGCCTGGGACCGCATGCTGAACCTCAACATCAACGCGGCCTTCCGCTCGGTCCACGCAGTTCTGCCCTACATGATCGGGAAGAAGACCGGTGATATCCTCTTCACCTCGTCGATTGCAGGTGTCGTGCCCGTCGTCTGGGAGCCGATCTACACGGCCTCGAAATTCGCGGTACAGGCCTTCGTGCATTCGACGCGCCGGCAGGTGGCACAACATGGCGTGCGTGTCGGCGCGGTGCTGCCGGGACCGGTTGTGACGGCGCTGCTCGATGACTGGCCGAAGGAGAAGATGGACGAAGCGCTCGCCAATGGCAGCCTGATGCAGCCGAAGGAGGTGGCCGATGCCGTGCTCTTCATGCTGACCCGGCCGCGCAATGTCACGATCCGTGACCTGGTGATCCTGCCGAACAGCGTCGATCTCTGAAGCAAAACCCGCAGGCGGCTTGTGGCCGCCTGCCCGAAGAATTTCCGATTGCAGGCGGTAGACCCATGAACACTCCTTCCTCCGCACGTCCCGCGGGCGGCGAACGCTACCTTGTCGGCGTCGATGTCGGCACCGGAAGCGCCCGAGCCGGCCTCTTCGACATGACCGGGCGCATGCTGGCCTCGGGAAAACGCGACATTTCGCTGTTCCGCGAGCCGGGTGCGATGGTCGAGCAGTCGAGCACGGAGATCTGGGCCGCCGTCTGCGCTTCGGTGCGTGAAGCCGTCGCCAAGGCCGGCGTTGCGCCCGAGCAGATCATCAGTCTCGGCTTCGACGCGACGTGTTCGCTGGTCGTGCTTGGAGATGGGGGCAAGCCGCTACCCGTCGGCCCTTCGGAAGATCCGCAGCGCGACATCATCGTCTGGATGGACCACAGGGCGGTCGAACAGGTCGAGCGCATCAACGCCAAGGGGCACGAGGTGTTGCGCTATGTCGGCGGCATCATCTCACCGGAGATGGAAACGCCGAAGCTGCTGTGGCTCAAGGAAAATCGTCCGCAGGTCTTCGATGCTGCCTGGCAGTTTTTCGACCTTGCAGACTTCCTGACCTGGCGCGCGACGGACGACCTTGCGCGTTCTACCTGCACTGTGACCTGCAAATGGACCTATCTTGCGCACGAAAAGCGGTGGGATCCGAGCTATTTCCATGACATCGGCCTCGGTCTGCTCGCAGATGAGGATTTTGTCCGTATCGGCCAACGCGTCGTCGAGCCGGGCACGCCGCTTGGCAGCGGCCTGACGGCAAAGGCGGCGGCAGAGCTCGGTCTTGCCGTGGGTACACCGGTCGGTGCCGGCATGATCGATGCCCATGCGGGCGGCATCGGCACGGTTGGGGTCGATGGCCCGCCGGAAAACAATCTCGGCTATGTCTTCGGCACGTCCTCCTGCACCATGACCTCGACTCGAGAGCCGGTCTTCGTGCCGGGTGTCTGGGGGCCATATTATTCTGCCATGGTGCCGGGCATGTGGTTGAACGAGGGTGGGCAATCGGCGGCCGGCGCTGCCATCGAGCAGCTTCTCTCCTTCCACCCGGCGGCGGGCGAAGCCGCTGCGCTGGCGAAGGTACGGGGCCTTTCCTTGCCGGCCTTCCTGGCGGGGCTTGCTGCAGAGAACGTGCCGACGCTTTCAGCCGCGGCAGAGCTGGCGGATGGCGTACATGTCGTGCCTGAATTTCTCGGCAATCGCGCGCCCTTCGCCGATCCGCACGCCCGCGCGGCGATCGTCGGCCTCGGCATGGAGCGTGACCTTGCCAATCTCGTCTCGCTCTATATCGCCGGGCTTTGCGGCATTGGCTATGGCTTGCGCCAGATCATCGACGCGCAGGCGACGGCCGGTGCGCCCATTGACAGGATCGTGATCAGCGGTGGTGCGGGCCAGCTCGATCTCGTTCGCCAGCTCCTGTCCGATGCAACCGGCAAGGCCTTGCTTGCGACACGGGCGGAGGAGCCGGTGCTGCTGGGTGCCGCCATTCTCGGAAGCGTCGCCGCGGGCGCCTTCCCGGATGTGCGAGCGGCAATGGCAGCCCTTTCGGCGACCGACCGCACCTACCAGCCGGCCGGTGCCGATATCGCGGCTCTGCACACGGAGCGCTACGATGCCTTCACGCGGCTTCAGACGCTGGCGCGGGAGATCCGCTAGGGTTTGTCAGGGAAAAATGAAGCCCGGTTTTCCCGAAAGGACAAACGAAAACAAAGAATCCTAGGGTCCCTCATATCAGTATAAAGCTGACGGACTCCAAGCCTCTGTTCGCCCCTGGCCGCCTTGGCGAGAGTGCTTTAGGCGCTGACGAAGAGAGCGACAGGCTCCCCAGCAAGGGCTTCGGTGAGCGGCATTTCGCCACCCAGAACCAATTTTCGGCCATCGAGTACGGATTGCACGGTGCGCCCGTAGAAGCGGTCGGGAATGGTGATGGAAATGCCGCGCATCGCGTCCTCCGTCAGGTGCAGGCTGCCGGGATGCGTCTTGCCGAAAGTGTGGCGCGGCGCCACGGTAATGGCAAACGCCTGTGGGGCGCCACGCAGGAAGGCGAGAGCTTGCGCGCCGCCATCCGAAAGGTCGAGTGGAAGGTAAGGGCCGGCGAACGGACCTTCGGGATGTTTCATTCGTGTGGCGAGCACGGTTGCCACCAGCCATTGCTTGTAGGAGGCGAAGGCAGTCCTTGTCGCGGGCCGCTTTTCCGACAGGATGCCGGATGGCAGCATGAACACGCGGTGCCCAGCCTTCCGCAAGGAAAAGTCGCCGCGCTCGCTGCCCTGCCTTATATCCGGAACGCCCGGCATGGTCAGTTTGATCAGCGTCTGTGCAAGGGCGTTCATCAGCCCGGCATCGATAAAGGGCGGCAGTGTCGCGTCTAGATCGCGCAGGAAAGCGTCATTGCCGAACAGGCCTTCGATGAGACCGGCAAGCGCCCGCGCAGGATGGGTGCCCGGCAGCCGGCCTTGCGGGCTGACATGCCTCTGGCTTTGCACGAAAACCTTTAGATCGGCGGCAAGGGACCGGATGGCCGCGCTGTCCTCAAGCCCCGCGACCGGCCAGATGGCTGCGATTGCATTGTAAAGCAGCCGTTCCGTATCCGGCTCCGGTGCGGTCCCGCCGGCCGGGTCGCGGATCACGGCGGCGCCGAGGGCAGACCAGCGCCCCGTCGCTGTGTGCCAGAGGTCCGGCGCCTCTGCGAGGGCGTGGAGCCGGGCTCTGGTGTCTCCGCCACAGGCAGCGCCGAACGGGGCGACAGCGGACAGGCCGTGCGGCATGGCTTCTGCGCGGGCCCGCATGGATGCGTGAAACGCCGCGGGGCCGTCCGGCAATCCGTCGCGCGCAGTGCTGCCGGTGTCCGTTGAGAGAAGCGCGTCGTCAGGCACTCTTGCCGCAACGCAGCCGCTCAATTGTTGGAAACGCGCGCGAAACTCGGTGCAGCCTGCAAGAGTAACCGCGATCCGGTCGTCGGCCAGCAGTTCCCAGATGAAGTCGATTGCCTCGCGGACCTCCGGTCGGTTTCCCTCCTGGGCCTGCTGTCGGGCCGTTGCGATGATCTCGCGGTCGCGTTCGCTGATATGCGTGGCGGTTGCGTATGTCCGTGCGACGGGCAGGGCGATGATCAAGGCGCGGATCGCCTCGGCAAGCGAGCTGCGGGAGAGGTCGGCATGGGATCGGTCGGCGAGAGCCTTTGCAAGGAGGGTCAGCTGTGCCGTCTCGCTCTCCAGGTCCCTCGTGAGGATCTGCCGCTTGCAGGCCTCCCGGACCGTTTCCGCTCGCAGGCCATCGTTGCCGGGGCCGGATGCCTCGCCGGGACGGCAGGCCATCATGCCGGTGAGTGCGGTGATGATTTCGCCGCCGGTCGTGCCGTGAACCGGCCATTCCGCCGCCAGCCGCTCGCTGCCTGCAAGGCGCTTGTCGACGATCAGATAGGCCGAACCGACGGCGGCGCGCAGCCGTTCCAGATAGGCACGCGGATCGCTGAACCCGTCGATGTGAAGGATCGCCAGCCCGTCCACCGTGCCTTCGCGCACGAGGTCGATGATCAGCCGGTGGCTGTCGTCAAAGACCCTGGTGTCGTCGAGGCGCAGTCCGACAAGGTCTGCGGATCGGGACAGTCGTCGGTAGCCGGCCTGTCGGCGCGCCGTCTTTCGTTCCACCAGCCGCCAGGGCTGTGCCTCGTGGATGGCCGTGATTCGCCCCGGATCGTGCGAGATTTCGGCAAGTATGCGCGCCACGACCTCCTTCTCGTCGATGACGGCACGCGTGCTGGCAGCGGCACCCTCGAAGGCTGCTGTCGGGGCGGCGATCAGCAGGAGGTCGTCGCCGCGTGCTGCGAGAGCTTGCGGGCCTGTCTCGGGATGCAGGGGATAGAAGTCGCCGCGGTAGCACAGCGACAGGACGCCTCGCTCCGGATCCAGCGCGAGGCGGATCCTGCCGCTCGCGGCTTCCGCCGCGAAATCCCTGTCGAGTATGGGCAGGGTCAGTTTTTCCGACCAGTCGATATCGAAATGCCCGGAAAACGGACTTTCCTTTCCCCAGGTGAGGACGCTGTGCCACCAGGGGTTTTCAAGGCTTGCGGCCACGTGGTTCGGTGCGATGTCGAGGATGAGGCCTAGGCCTTTCGCCTTCAGATCGCCGGCAAGCTGGCGAAGGCCATCGAGGCCGCCGAGGGCAGGATCGACAGCATTGGGATCGATGACATCGCGGCCATGGGGCGATCCCTTCACCACCGTCATCACCGGCGAAGCGTGCAGATGACTGATGCCCAGATGCTGGAGATAGGGCACCAACTGACGTGCCCTCGCGAAGTCCATGCCGTTTCGGAACTGCAGGCGGTAGGTGGAGGAAGGGCGGGTCATGGGGTCCTGAAATGTGCGTTTTCTCGCCCAGAAAACGCAGATACCCCCGAATTGTTCCAACGCAATTTTCAGAGTGTGCCGGATGCCCGATCCGTTCTCCGCAGCAGATAAAAAACAGGCCGGGCAGCGAGCGCTTTCTGCTAGGCGATGGAGTTCCTTTCACGGGCAAAATGCCGCTTGAGGATGTCGAGAACCTCGCTTGCGAGTTCACCGACGATGCCGTTCCGCTCCCAGGAATAAAGTGAGGCGACGACCGGTGGCTCAGGCGGGAAATCGGCAAAGCGTTTTACCCGCCAACCCTTTGCCGCATCGACGGGCAGCAGCGAGAGGCCGAGGCCGGCCTCGATAGCCATCAGCACGTTGCGCAGGCTGGCAGAGGTGAAGGCGACATACCAGCGCTGCCGCTCTCGCTCCAGCCTGTCGAACATGGCATCGCGATAAAGCCCGCCGGGCGGGAAGGTGACGAGCGGCACGGGATCGGGCAAGTCCGCTGGTGCGTCCAGCGCGGCGAACCAGGCGATCGGCTCTTCGAAACTTGCCCAGCTGTCGGCGCTCGGCGTGTCCTCCTTGAGCACGACGATATCGAGTTCACCGGAACGATAGCGCCGCGTGAGGTCCGCACGCAGCCCCGTGGTGACGTCGAGACGCGCCTCCTTGTGGCGCTTGGCGAAGGCCGCGAAGGCGTGGGCCATTTCGGGCGTTGCGATGTCGTCGGGCATGCCGATACGCACCGAAGTGGTGCCGGAGGTCTCGGCGACCAGTGCCAGCACCTCGGTCTGCAGCGTGAGGATGCGCCGGGCGTGGCCGAGCAGGCGCTCGCCGGTCACCGTCAGGCGCACGGGTCGCGCGGCGCGATCAACCAGCTCCCGGCCGATCGCCTCCTCGAGACGGGCGATCTGCTGGCTCATCGTCGATTGAGTCATGTGCAGACGGTCGGCCGCGGCAGTGAAGCTGCCGGCATCGGCAATTGCCACGAAAGCCCGGAGCAGGCGCGGATCGAGCACGGGGTCTCCATCGAAAATCGGAATGGCAGCTATCTAAACATCTAATTTGCGCATGATTCAAGCCAGTGATAGCGATAGGCGAGGGTTGATGCCTGTGCCTCGGCCTGTCTTTTCAGCACGAAAGTCGAACCATGACGGATACGCGCTCCGGCCGCGATTGGGCAATGCTTGCACTGGTGGTCCTGATCGGCCTCAATCTCAGGCCCTTCCTGGCGGCTCCGGCCCCGATCCTTGCGGAGATCGGTGCGGATACCGGCCTCGGTCTTGGCGGCATCGCCATGCTGACGCTCCTCCCCATGCTTCTGATGGGCCTCGGCGCCTTTGTCGCACCGGGTCTTCTGGTGCGGCTGGGTGCCCGGCGTGGCTTGCTGATTGCGCTGACCGTGCTTTTCGCTGGCTCGGCGCTGCGCCTCGTTGCAGGGGATGGCCCGTCGCTGATCGTGACGGCGGCGCTCTGTGGCGTCGGCGTCGCTTTCATCCAGGCTGCCTTTCCCGGCATCATCAAGGCACGCTTTCCGACGAGCGTGCCTGTCGTGACAGGGCTCTATTCGGCGATGATCATGGCTGGCGGCGCTTTCGGGGCGCGGATGATGCCGGTGCTCGTGCATGCCGGCTATAGCTGGCGGGCGGCGCTTGCCTGGCTGGCGTTGCCGGTTGCCGTCGCGCTCGCCGCATCCTGGCGCATCCTGTCCGACGTGAAAGCGAGCCGGCCCGATGGGACGCTGACGCGTCGGCTCCTGTGCCGGCCGCGGACCTGGGTGCTGATGGGCGCCTTCGGGCTGATCAATGCCGGCTATTCCTCGCTGATCGCCTGGCTTGCACCCTATTACCAGGCACAGGGCTGGACGAGCGCCGACAGCAGCAATCTCGTCGCGGTCATGGCGGTCTGCCAGGCCGTCGCGGCGCTTGGCCTTCCCATCCTGGCGCGCCGCAATGTCGACCGTCGCCGCTGGCTTTGGCTGACGATCTTTTTCCAGGCTGTCGGCTTCTTCGGCCTTGCCTGTCTTCCCGGCATGGCGCCGGCCGTGTGGGCCGGGCTGTGTGGCACGGGCCTTGGTGGCAGCTTCGCGCTTGCCATCGTCACGGCGCTCGACCACCTGCCGCGGCCCGAACAGGCCGGTGCGCTTGCCGCGCTGATGCAGGGCGGGGGCTTTCTCATCGCCGCACTCGGCCCCTATGCGATGGCGTTGCTGCATGACTGGACGGGTGGCTTTGCGGCGGGCTGGGTGCTGCATCTCGGCTGCGTGCTTGCAACGGCACTGCTCTATCTGCGCTTCGATCCTCGGCACTATTCGGCGGCGATGCCATTCATGCCGTGAACGAAAAAACCCGCGCCGGATGCAGCGCGGGTTTTCTCGTCGCGGGGCGTCGGACCTAACGGCGGCTGCCGAACGGGCGCAGGTTCATGTGGCGGTTGACGTCCTTGTAGAGCAGGTAGCGGAATGGCTCGGGGCCGCCGGCATAGCAGGCCTGCGGGCAGAAGGCGCGCAGCCACATGAAGTCACCGGCTTCCACTTCCACCCAGTCCTGGTTGAGGCGGTAGACGGCCTTGCCCTGCAGCACATAGAGGCCGTGCTCCATGACATGGGTTTCCGCAAAAGGAATGACGGCGCCGGGCATCAGCGTGACGATCGTCACATGCATGTCGTGGCGCAGGTCGTTCGGATCGACGAAGCGCGTTGTCGCCCATCCCCCGTTTGTGCCGGGCATCGCGTTCGGGGTGATGTCCCTTTCGTTGAGGATCAGCGGCTCGGGATGAGCAAGGCCATCGACGGCCTCATAGGCCTTGCGGATCCAGTGGACGCGGGCATGGGCGCCCGAGCGGTTGTGCAGCGACCATTTCAGGGCTGGCGGCAGGAAGGCGTAACCGCCTTGTTGCAGCGTGTGTTTGCCGGTCGGCAGCGTCAGTTCCACCTCGCCATCGACGACGAAGAGCACGCCCTCGGCCTCGGGATCCTGTTCCGGTCGGTCGCTGCCGCCACCCGGCGCCACTTCCATGACATATTGTGAAAAGGTCTCGGCAAAGCCGGAAAGCGGGCGAGCGATGACCCAGCAGCGCGTGTCGTTCCAGAAGGGCAGGAAGCTGGTGACGATGTCCTGCATCACCCCCTTGGGGATCACAGCATAGGCCTCGGTGAAGACGGCGCGGCCGGTCAGGAGGTCGCTCTGCGGGGGGTGGCCGCCGAGGGAGGAGTAATAGCTTCGTTGCATCGTCTCAGGCCCTTTGGTTGAGTGTTTCCGGTGGTCTCAGCGGGCGTTGGCCGCCCCTTATTTCTTCGCGCCGGCCTTTTCCAGCAGCGCGGCGATCTAGTCATAGCCGCGGCCGCGGGCGTGCTGCAGCGGGCTGACGCCGTCATTGTCGGCAAGCTCGATCTTGGCGCCGGCGGCGATCAGCAATGCGACGATCTTGACGTGGCGTGGGCCGCCATCGCCGAGGATGATTGCTTCCAGGAGTGCCGTCCAGCCGAGGCGGTTGACGTGGTCGACGTCGGTGCCGGCCTTGATCAGCGCCTCGACGGTCTCGACATGGCCGCGTTCGGCAGCCGGAATGATGGCGGTGCCGCCATAGCGGTTGATGCTCTTGAGATCAGCGCCGTGGGCGAGCGTCAGCTTGAGAATTTCGAGATGGCCGCGTGCCCCGGCATAGAGATAGGGGCTGTCGCTGATGTCGTCCTTGGCGTTGACGTCGGCGCCGGCCTCGATCAGCGCGCGTGCGGCGTTCACCTTGTTGCCATGCGTGGCGACGAGCAGTGCCGTCGCACCGCTGGTGTCGCGCGCGTCGATGTCCGCACCCTTGGCGAGCAGCGTCTTGATGGCGGCGACGTTGTCTGCCGCGGCGGCCTTGTGCAGTTGCGTATCCATGGTGTTTTCAGCGGCAAGAAGGGGAGGGCAGAGGGCGGCAAGGAAGAGCCAGGCCGACAGCAGGGCAAGTTTCAGCATGCGCGTTCCCGTTGGTTCATGGCGGCAAACTAGCAGGGGCCGGGGGCATTAGAAAATTAAATGTGTAAATCCGGATCATGCAGAAGATGGAATTTGTCCGAGGTGCCGGCTATAAGCCGAAGGCACCCTCGAACAACGGAAAGGACCGGCCATGAAGACGGAACAGGGGCTTCTGCGCATTTCCATCCTGGTCACCATCCTCCTGGCCGGCGTCGGCATCCTTTTCGGCATTCTCTCAGGCTCCTTCGCCATCATTTTCGATGGTGTCTATGCGTTGACGGATGCTGTCATGACGGTGATTGCCCTGCTCGTCTCGAACCTGATCGCTGCCTCGGCGGCCGGTGGGGCCGGCAAGGGCCGGCTGGTCAAGCATTTCACCATGGGCTTCTGGCACCTCGAACCCATGGTGCTCGGCCTCAACGGCATCCTGCTGACGGGCGCGGCGATCTACGCACTGATCAATGCCGTCAGCAGCCTTCTGGACGGTGGCCGGCCGCTCGACTTCGACCAGGCGATCCTCTATGCCGTCGTCACGCTTGCCGTCACCACCGCGATGGCGATCATGGCCAGTCGGGCCAACCGCACGATCCAGTCCGATTTCGTCGCCCTCGACGCCAAGGCCTGGATGATGTCGGCGGGACTGACCGGCGCTCTGCTCATCGCCTTCGTCTTCGGTTTTCTCATCCAGGGCTCGGCCTATGAGTGGCTATCGCCCTATATCGACCCCTTGGCACTGGCGCTCGTCTGCCTCGTCATTATTCCCATTCCGGCCGGCACGATCCGCCAGGCACTGGCCGATATCCTGCTGGTGACCCCGTCCGACCTGAAGAGCCACGTCGATACGGTCGCGAAGACCATCGTCGAGCGGTATGGCTTTCTCTCCCATCGGGCCTATGTCGCAAGGGTCGGTCGCGGCCGGCAGATCGAGCTCTTTTTCATCGCTCCGGAGGATTTTCCGGCCAAGAAGCTGCAGGAATGGGATGATATCCGCAATGAGGTCGGCGCGGCGATCGGCGACGAGGGGCCGGATCGCTGGTTGACCATCGCCTTCACCACCGATCCGGAATGGGCCGATTGACGGGTGAAAAGAAAACCCGGTGCGGATCGCTCCGCCCCGGGTTCCGCCCCCCGCCCCGAAGGGAGAGCCGTTACAGGCCGGCTGCCGCGATGGCGGCGTCCATGCGCTCGCGGGCCTTTTTCGGCAGCTTGCCCGTCTTGACCGCATCGAGATTGGCCGGCGCGTCGCCGACGACCACCACGCCCACCATGCCCATGCCGACATGCGGCGTGCATTTGACGCCATAGGCGCCGGCCTTGTCGAAAGTGACCTTGAAGTTCTCGTTGATCTTGCTCTTGAAGGCTTCGGCACCCTCGGGAATCATGCCCTTGATCGTCTCGACATTGTGGCCCTTGTCGGTGGGGATGAAGGTGATGGTATCGCCGGGTGCGACCTTCACGAAGGCGGGCTCGAACACCATGGCGCCCTCGGCGCCCTTGTTCAGCATATGCACTTCGAAATCTGCCGCTGCTGCCGGAAGCGCAAGCGCCAGAATGACTGCTGCCGCGCCGACGATGCTCTTTGCCATGGTACGCACTGGAATTCTCCTTGCTGACGAACGTCTTTCGTTCATGAGCAAGGAAGTAGACCCGCCGGAGGTCTCGCTCTTTGACTTTAATCAAACAACGCGGCGATGGTGCGTGGCGTCCTGTCGCAGGCCCAGAGGGCTCCCTGAACCAGGGAGCCGCGCCATCCTCCGGCTTGCGGTCCGTTGATCAGGCGACGGTGAAGCGCACCTCGTCCAACCCGTCGATATGCGCGATCATCGTGTCGCCCTTTGCCACTGCGCCGACGCCGGCCGGCGTGCCCGCGAAGATCAGGTCGCCGGGCTTCAAGGTGAAGAGGCGCGAGAGATAGGCGATCATCTCCGGCACTTTCCAGATCATCTGATTGAGGTTGCCGTCCTGGCGGATCGTGCCGCTGATCGTAAGCCGGATTGTGCCTTCCCCGGGATGGCCGATCTCGGCGGCCGTGTGAACCGGGCCGCACGGCGCGGATTGCTCGAAGGCCTTTGCGATTTCCCAGGGCCGGCCGTGTTTCTTGGCCTCCGCTTGCAGGTCGCGGCGCGTCATGTCGAGGCCGACCGCATAGCCGTAGACGCAGTCGAGAGCTTGCTCGACGGGAATGTCCGTGCCGCCGCTCTGGAGGGCGACGACCAGCTCGACCTCGTGGTGGACATCGCGGCTGGCAGCAGGATAGGGGAAGGGGTTGCCGGGCAACACCACGCTGTCGGGGTTCTTCTGGAAGAAGAAGGGCGGCTCCTTGTCGGGGTCATGACCCATCTCGATCGCATGGTCCGCGAAATTGCGCCCGACACAATAGATGCGATGGATGGGAAAGAGCGCGGTGCTGCCCCGGATCGGCAGGGTCGGAACCGGCGATGGCGGGAAGATATAGTTTGTCTCTGGCATGGATGTTTCAGGCGTCATGGGCTGTTGCACTTTCGCTGGGCTGGCTTCACCGGCGACGCTAGCATGCCGGACAGCTGCAATCGATCCGTTGATCTTGTTCTATACTGTTCCCCGCGCATTGCGCAGGCCGGAAAAATCGCGGATAGAGGCAGGAAGACGAACGGTGCCCTCTCGACATGACCAATCCCGACGAAACGAAGGATTCCCTGCCGCGTGAGCGGCGGCGGTCGCTCGCCATCGGCCTCCTGAAGGCCCGCGAAGCGGTGATGAGCCATTTCCGGCCGATCCTTGCCGATCACGACGTGACCGAGCAGCAGTGGCGGGTCATCCGGGTGCTCTCGCAGGCCGGCACGCTCGATGCGACGGAAGTGGCCGAGAAGGCCTTCATCCTGGCGCCGAGCCTGACGCGCATGCTGCGCTCGCTTGAGGAGCGCGGTCTGATCACCCGACACAAGGACAAGGAAGACGGCCGCCGCGTTCTGCTGCGGCTCGCGCCGGCCGGCCAGGCGGTCATCGACGAGGTCATGCCGGATTCCCGCCGTGTCTATGCGGATATCGATGCCCGTTTCGGTGCCGAGCGTGTCGAAGCGCTGCTCGACATGCTGGAGGAGCTCGCCGCCCTCAAGCTCGACGGCAAGGCAGGCGGCGAAGAATAGCGTTTTATCGGCTCAGTAGACCTTGGCGCCGGCCGGAGCTTTTGCCGGCTCGGCAGCTCTGAAATCGGCAAGGAGCTTGGTCGTGGCATTGGCGAGCAGCGTCACGTCGTTGCCGATGGCGACGAAGGTGGCGCCGAGCTCCAGATAGCGCTTGGCGAGCCCGAGGTCGCCGATCAGGATGCCGGCTGCCTTGCCGTGCCCCTGGATCTTCTTCAGTGCCTTTTCCACCTCCGCCTGCACTTCGGGCGCACCCGGCTTGCCGAGGAAACCCATGTCGGCGGCAAGGTCGGCCGGGCCGATGAAGACGCCGTCAACCCCCTCGGTTCCGGCGATGTCATCGAGCGCCTCCAGCCCGGCGCGGCTTTCGACCTGCAGCAGCAGGCAGATCTCTGCGTTTGCCGTCTGCAGATAGTCCGTTGTGCGGTTGAAGGCGGAGGCTATGGCGAGTGCCGCACCGACGCCCCGTACGCCATGCGGCGGGTAGCGCACGGCCTTCACCATCGTCTTTGCCATCGCTTTGCTGTCGACCATCGGGATCAGCAGCGTTTGCGCGCCGATGTCGAGCAGTTGCTTGACGATCCAGGTCTCGCCGATCGCTGGACGGATGACGGCGTGGCTTGGGGTCCCCTTCATCGCCTGGAGCTGCGAGACGAGCAGGGGCACGTCGTTCGGCGCGTGTTCGGCATCGAGCAGCAGCCAGTCGTAGCCGGCTTCGGCGCAGATTTCGACCGTGTAGGGATTGGCGAGCGCCTGCCAGAGGCCGATCTGCGCCCGGCCTTCCTGGAGCGCCTGTTTGAAGCGGTTTTTCGGGGCGGGCATCGAAAACTCCTATGCGAAGAACAGGCTGACGGTGCCGTAGGGGCCGAAATCGCCTGATATCGTATCGCCGTGGCGGGCTTCCACCGGGCGGATGAACGAGCCGGCGAGCACGATCTGCCCGGCCTCGATGCCGTCACCATATTGCGCCAGCCGGTTGGCGAGCCAGGCGACGCCGCGGGCGGGCTGGTTGAGCACGCCGGCGCCGAGGCCGGTTTCCTCCACTTCCGCATTGCGGCTGACGATGGCGCCCATCCAGCGCATGTCGATCTGATCAGGACGCACGGCGCGCCCGCCCGTGACGATGCCGGCATTGGCGGCATTGTCGGAGATCGTGTCGAAGATGGTGCGCGCCTTCTTCGTCTCGGGATCGACGCGCAGGATGCGTGTATCGAGGATTTCCAGCGCCGGGGTTACATAGTCCGTGGCGTTCAGCACGTCGAAGACGGTGACGCCCGGTCCCTTCAGCGGCGCCTTCATGACGAAGGCAATCTCCGCCTCGACGCGCGGCTGGATGAAGCGGCCGGCCGGCACGGTCGCGCCGTCCTCGAAGACCATGTCGTCGAACAGCACGCCGGAATCGGGAATGTCGATGTTCAGCGCATATTGCATGGCCTTGGAGGTGAGGCCGATCTTCCAGCCGACGACCCGGCGGCCGTCGGCGATCTTCTTCTTCACCCAGGCGCCCTGGACCGCATAGGCATCGCCCATGGTGATCGCGGGGTGCTTCAGCGAGAGAAGGCCGGTCTGGATGCGGGTGCGCTCGGCCTCGTCGAGGCTTGCCGCGGCGGCGTGGATCTCCTCGGGCGTCATCATGGGGTGGCCTCGTCGGCGATAGTGTTGCGGAGCGTGCCGATACCCTCTGCCTCCACTTCGACCACATCGCCCGGCTTCAGCCAGATCGGCGGATCGAAGCGTGCACCGGCGCCGGTCGGGGTGCCTGTCACGATGACGTCACCCGGCACCAGCGTGGTGAAGGTGGAGATATAGGCGATGATCTTGCGGAAGGAAAAGATCATGCGGCTGGTGCGGTCGCTCTGGCGCACCTCGCCGTTGACGCGTGTTTCGAGCTTGATGTCGGCGAGCTGGCGTTCGTTCGCATAGGGTACGAGCCAGGGGCCGATCGAGCCGGTTCGGTCGAAGTTCTTGCCCTGGGTGACGTTGAACTTGGCATGGCGCACCCAGTCGCGGATCGTGCCCTCGTTGCAGAGCGAGAGTGCCGCGATGTGGTCCAGTGCGTCTGCCTCGGTGATCCGTCGTCCGCCCTTGCCGATGACGATGACGATCTCGCCCTCATAGTCTAGCTGCGGGCTTTCCGGCGGACGGATCAGCGGCCGGTCGTGGCTGGTGAAAGAGCGCGGGAAGCGGATGAACAGCGACGGATTTGCCGGCGCAGCCTGGCCGTCCTTGTACTCCTCGTTGCGATCAGGAAAATTCACGCCGACGCAGATGATCTTCTCCGGCGCTGGGATCGGGATCTCGTAGGTGATCGCATCCAGCGCATGATCCGGCTTTTGCCCGGCGGCCGCGGTTAGCAGTTCACCGAAGGCACCGGCTTCCACCACCTCCTTCAGGGTCGGGAAACGGTCGGCAAACCGGGCGGAAAGGTCGATCACGCCGTCCGCGACGATCAGGCCGTAGCCCTTGCGTGGGCCGATGCTGAAGCTGGCAAATTTCGGGTGGTTCATCCTGTCTTCCTTCATCTCTGCGGCCGGTTTGCGCCTCACGGTGCAATGATGGGCTGGGCCTTGAGCTGCGGTTCCATGACCTCTGTGCCGGCGAAGAGGCTGCCGTGTTCGAACCAGGATTTCGGTGCCGGAGCGCCCCAGAGGGTCTGGCGCTGCGGGTCCTTCAGATCCCACTTGATCGGTTCGAGATCGGGGTCGACGGTCTGGTAGTCCGAGCAGTAGATCTCGATGCGGTGCCCGTCGGGGTCGAGGATGTACAGGAAGAAGGCATTGGAAATGCCATGGCGGCCGGGGCCGCGCTCGATGTTGGAAACCCAGCCGGTCGTCGCCATCAGGTCGAGCAGGTCGATGATGTTGAGCGGCGTCGGCACCCAGAAGGCGGTGTGGTGCAGGCGGGGTCCGCGGCCGTTGGTGAAGGCGATGTCGTGCACGCCGCCCTTGCGATGGGTCCAGGCGGCCCAGAGCTTCCCGGTCTCTTCGTCTTCCGTATATTCCGTCACGCGGAAGCCGAGTTCGTTGTAGAAGGCGACGGAGGCGTCGACATCGGGCGAGAAGCAGTTGAAGTGGTCGATGCGCAGCGGCTTGACGCCGCGATAGAGCGCATATTTCTGGTGGATCGGCGGCAGGCGGTCCATCTTGGTGTAGAATTCCAGGGGGATGCCGTGCGGATCGCGCGTGCGGAAGGTGCGGCCCTGGTAAGGGCGCTCGACCCATTCCACCGGCAGGCCCTTGCCCTTGAAGAAGTGCACCGCCTTTTCGAGGTCCTCCTCGTCGAAGACCTTGAAGCCGAGGTCGCGGGCTTCCGATTTTCCGGATTTCTTCAGCACGATGCAATGGTGGCCGCGCTCTTCCATGGCGCGCAGATAGATCGTGTCTGCGGTCTCGTCCGTCACCTGTAGGCCGAGCGTATCGACATAGAAGGCGCGGGACTTTGCAAGGTCGGTAACGCCGAACTCGACATGGCTGAGGCGCACGATGTTGAAGGGCGGGTAGAGGTTTGGCTGGGGTACGGGCATGGGTTCCTCCTCAAGCCCGCCTCGACGGGCGAGAGCGGGTGCAATCTGGTTTTCCGGCGATCAGCCGGCGAGCTTCGGGATGGCGTGGGCGCCGGTGGCAAAGGCGATGTTCTTCGTCTCCATATAGAAGTCGAAGGACCAGTCGCCGCCATCGCGGCCGATGCCGGAATTCTTGACGCCGCCAAAAGGCGTCGGCAGGTGGCGCACATTCTCCGAATTTACCCAGATCATGCCGGCATCGAGATGATCGGTGAAGCGGAACGCGCGCGTGACATCCGATGTCCAGAGATAGCCGGTGAGGCCGTACTGGACGTCGTTGGCGAGGGTGAGCGCCTCGGCTTCGTCCTTGAAGGGAATGGCGGTCAGCACCGGCCCGAAAATCTCCTCCTGGGCGATGCGCATACCGTTGTTCGCGCCGGTGAAGAGCGTCGGCGCGACATAGCAGCCGCCACCCGGTCCGTCGAATTTTTCTCCGCCAGCGGCGGCCGTCGCGCCCTCGGACCGGCCGATCGCGATGTATTCGAGAACCTTCTTCTCGTGCACGGGATGGATGAGCGGGCCGACGACGGTTTCCGGATCGAGCGGATGGCCGACCTTGATGCGTTTCGCCTTCTCCGCAACAAGGGCGGTGAAGCGCTCGTAGATGCTCTCCTCCACCAGCAGGCGGGAGGAGGAGGTGCAGCGCTCGCCATTCAGCGAATAGATCATGAAGACGACGGCGTCCGCTGCGCGTTCGAGATCCGCATCGGCGAAGACGATGACCGGGTTCTTGCCGCCAAGCTCGAAATGCACGCGCTTCAGCGTGTCGGCGCCCTGTTTCATGATCATCGATCCGGTGCGACTTTCGCCGACGAAGCCGATGGCCTTGATCAGGGGATGTTCGGTCAGCGCCTTGCCGGCATCTTCGCCAAAGCCGTTGACGAGGTTCCACACCCCCTTTGGCAGGCCCGCATCCTCGGCTATCTCCACCAGCAGGCGCGCCGTCAGCGGCGAGAATTCGGCCGGCTTGTGCACGATGGTGCAGCCGGCAGCGAGCGCCGGGGCGATCTTCCAGGTGGACAGCATGAAGGGCGTGTTCCACGGTGTGATAATGCCGACGGGGCCGATCGGCACGCGGGTCGTCATGTTGACCTGGCCCTCAGTGCGCAGCGTCTTGCCGTCGCGGGCCTCAGGAGCGCGGTCGGCGAAGAAGCGGAAGTTCTCTGCGCCGCGTAGCGCGGCCTTGGCCATGAAGCGCAGCGACTGCCCGGTGTCCATGCATTCGACGAAGGCGATTTCCTCCGCCCGTGCCACGATGGCATCGGCAATCTTGTGCAGCAGCTTTTTGCGCGTTCCGCCCGACATGGCGGCCCAGTCTGCGAAGGCGGCCCTGGCGGCCTTTGCCGCACGGTCGATGTCCGCGGCGGTGCCCTTTGCCACCACCGCGAGCGGCGCCAGATCGACGGGGGAGATGGTCTCGAAGGTCGCGCCGCCTTCGGCCGGCAGATCCTCGCCGGCGATGCGGTTCAGGACGCCCTTATCCTTGAAGCGGGCGAGATAGGCCGCCGCCTTCGCCATGTTTTCCTGGTATTTCGACATGAGATCTTCCTGGGAATGTCCGTTATTTGGCGCGCAGGCGCGGATGGATGGCGTTCTTCTTCCAGCTCAGTTCCGCATCAATCTCGCGGATTTCCAGCGAAAGCGCGAAGTGCGGCGTCTCGAGGAGCGGGGCGAGGAGCCTGCTTGCGGTGGCAAACAGCGCTTCGCCCGTGCGCTTCTTTTCTTCCGCGCTGCGGCCCTTGCCTATGCGCAGGTTGAGGTCGACGAAGGCGTTTTCTGGCAGAAGGTCGGCAATGGCATAGTGCTCGGCCCTGAACGCCCGCACGCGCACCGCGCCGATCTCGAAAAGCCCGGTTTCCAGCACTGTCTGGAGCAGCGCCGCGCAGAGGGCGTCAGGATCCGCGCGGCCTTCCAGATTGGCCGAATACTCCACTGTCAGATGCGGCATGGTTCCTCCCGCGTACGGCAATTTTATTTAACATGTTAAATAGAGAGTCGCTTGTCAAGAGGCTACCGCCGCCTTTAGCCGCCGAAGCTGCCGGTCTGGGTCGGCACATGCACGTAGTTGCGGTCGAAATAGAGCAGTGCATGCCCGTCGCGCCGGCTACGGATGTCCACGACCTCGCCGATCAGGATGTTGTGTGTGCCCACCAGCCGGGCCTCCGTCAGCCGGCAGTCGAAGGAAACGATCGCGTCGGTGAGTGCCTGGTTACCGGAGGGGAGATCGGTCCAGGCCGCATCGGCATAGCGCGCCTCCATATCGGCCTCGCGCCCGGCGAAGGAGGCGGCGAGTGTTTTGTGCTCCTGCGTCAGCACGTTGACGCAGAAGCGGCGGTTCTCGATGAAGAGGCCGCTTTGTGCCGAGCGGCTGTTCATGCAGACGAGCAGCGTTGGCGGTTCGTCGGTCACCGAGCACATGGCGGTGGCGGTGAAGCCGCCGCGCCCGGCGCCCCCCTTGGTGGTGATCACGTTGACCGGGGCGCAGACCCGGGCCATCGCATTGCGGAACTCGGTTCTGGAAATGCCGGTGTCCATGGCGCGCTCCTCATTCGGCCGCGTCGCGGACGGCATCGCTGCCAAGCGGCGGCAGCCAGGTGTCGCCGGTCCAGCCACTTTCGTCGTAGTCGGCCATGCACTGGTCGACCAGCGCCTCCATCTCCTTCAGCCGCCCGCCGCGCTCGGCGCCCTTCAGCACCTGCAGGCGCACTTCTTCCGGCGCGCCGGCATAGTTCAGCTCGTAGAGCGCGTGGCGGCCGCCGAATTCCGTGCCGGTCGCATCCCACAACAGCTTCATGATCTTGATGCGCTCGACATGGCCCATGTCGTTCGAGCCGCGCACATATTGCGCGAGATAGCGGTCGATCTCCGGGTTCGAGAAGTCTTTTGCCGAGGAGGGCAGGTAGATGAGGCCGGAGGCCACCGTGCGGCGAACGATGTCGATGACCTTCGGATAGGCCTCCGACATGAAGGTGCGGTAGCAGAGCGCCGCCTCGAGGTTCGGCAGCACCGCGCCGTTCGCCCAGGGAATCGGGTTGTAGGCCATGGCGTTGGAGAAGGACCAGAACTGGTGGCGGATGGCGATCACCTCGCCAAGCATCGCCTGGTTGCCGCGGAACGCATCGCCGCCGGTGGCGCGCAGGGCCTTCGCGAGCAGGCCGGCGAGAAAGTCCATCTTCACCGCAAGCCGCGTGCAACCCTGGAAGCAATAGCCGTGCATGAAGCCCGAGGCCGGGTGGAAGGACAGGATCTTGGCCGCGTCGCGCAGCACCAGCACGTCCTCCCAGGGCACGAAGACATTGTCGAGCACCAGGATCGCATCGTTCTCGTCGAAACGCGAGGAGAGCGGGTAGTCGAAGGGGTGGGCCGCGGTTGCCGCTGTCTGTTCGTAGGAGGTGCGGCAGAACATCTTCACGCCGGGCGCATTCATCGGCAGGATGAACATGACCGACAGCGACGGGTCCTCGGTGACGGTCGCCGAACTCTGGGCGAGGAAATTGTAGTGGGTCAGCGCCGAGGAGGTGGCGACGACCTTGGCGCCCGAGACGTAGATGCCGGCATCCGTTTCCTTCGTGATGTGCACGAAGACGTCCTTCACTGCATCGGCCGGTTTGTGGCGGTCGATCGGCGGGTTGACGATGGCGTGGTTCATGAAGAGCACGCTTTCCTGCGCTCGGCTGTGCCAGGAAAGTGCATTGTCCTTGAACGGACCGTACCAGTCGGCATTGGCGCCGAGCGTGTTCATCAGTGCCGCCTTGTAGTCGGCCGTGCGACCCATCCAGCCGTAGGACATGCGCGCCCAGTCGGCGATGGCGCCCTGCTGGGCGACGAGATCGGCTGAAGAATGGGCGACGCGGAAATATTTGTGCGTATAGCCGCCGGAACCGGTGTCGGTCGGCGATGTCAGGCGCTCTTTGCGTGCCGGATCGTGCAGCGCATCGTACATGCGGGCGATGGAGCGGGCTGAGTTGCGCATGGCCGGGTGTCTGGTGACATCGGCGATGCGCTCGCCATTGATATAGACCTCGCGCCCGTCGCGCAGGCTTGCGAGATATTCGGCGCCGGTGAACGGCCGGGTCTTGTCGCTGCGATGGTCTTCCGCGCGCATGGTGATCTCCTCCTTGAAAATCCTGACAAACGCTAAGTCGGGAGCGTCTGGAGTGCCATGGACAAACACGGTAATTCGCTGGTACTTTTTCCGGCATGATCGCTCGCAAAGATGTTCCCGCCTTCTTCGTTTATGGTGAACCGAGCCGTGTGCTCGACGTCGGGTTCCTGCATGTCGAGACGGTTATGGAGCGGAAAAGCCTGCATTTCGGTCGGGTCGCGCCGCACAAACATCCGCTGATGGGGCAGGTCACTTACTGGTTCAAGGGCGAGGGCCGCTACAGGATCGAGGATCGGACTTGGAGTTTTTCTGCTCCGGCGATCAGCTTTGTGCCGAGCAACGTCGTGCACGGCTTCGATGTCGACGACCGGTCGGATGCCATCGTCGTCTCCATCTCGGACGACCAGCTGAGGGCGATGGCGCCGCAGGTGGATCTGGCGCTCGATGCGCCGGTGCTGCTTTCCGGCGCGGTGGATGCCCCCGGCTGGATGCGGATCGATACGCTGCTCGCCATGGTGATGGAGGAATATCGCGGCGGCGCGGGAGCGAGCGAACGGGTGCTCGCCGGGCTGATCGCGGTCGTCCTCTCGCTGATGGCGCGACTTGGCGGCCCGGGCGGCTTTGCGGCGGCCTCGCCTGCGGTTGCACTGGGGCTGGAGCTGCGCCGTGCCATCGACCGGCACTACCGGGAGGATTGGCCGGTCGGGCACTATGTCGAACGGCTGGCGACGACGCCGCACCTACTCGACAAGGCGGCGCGTACGGTCTTTGGCCAGACGGTGAAGGATATGGTGCTGGAGCGGCGCTTGCTGGAGGCCAAGCGTCTGCTGCGTTTCACCATTCGCCCGGTGGAGGACATTGGCCGGGAGATCGGCTTCGAGGACCCCGCCTATTTCTCGCGTTTTTTCCGCAAGCGGGCCGGGCTTTCCCCGACAGACTGGCGTTTGCGCAATGCCGAGGCGTCCGGTGCCGGCTGAGGCTGCTTGTGTCCGGTGTCAATCTGTCGCCGTCTTTGAGCCTGCTGGCCTCTTTCCCTCGCGGCGCCAGCCGGCTATCGTCGTATCCTTATAAATATAGCGATGGAGCGTTGCATGGTCCGGCTGAATGAAATCCGCGAGAATGAAGTGGCCATCACTCTGCCGGAGACAGCGGATGCGCAGATTGTTTTCATCGGCCGGATTTCGACGCCCTGGACCTCGCGCATGGAAACGCCGCGTCAGGGGCGCCCAGATGGTCCGGTCTGCACCATCGAGGTCTTCGAGCCCTGGGTGCAGGCACTGAAGGGGGCAGAGCGTTTTGAACGGCTGGAGGTGCTCTACTGGCTTCACCAGTCGCGCCGCGACCTCGTGTTGCAGAGCCCCGCTTCGAACGGCGAAGTGCACGGCACCTTCTCGCTGCGCTCGCCTGTCCGGCCCAATCCGATCGGCACGTCGATCGTCGTGCTGGAGAAGATCGAAGGCAGCCGGCTCTTCGTGCGCGGCCTCGACTGCCTCGATGGCACGCCGCTGATCGACCTGAAGCCGGATCGCAGCCTGTTCAAACCGATTGCGCCGCCCCAGAAGGGCGATTTCGCGACCGAGCCCGTATCTATGTGCACGAAGATCGGCGATTAACGGAATTCTCATAAGGCGCGATTTGGTTTTGCGCCCGGAACCATGCCGAAACACACTAGTCGTCGATCGCCACCATCACGTCCGATGCCTTGATCAGCGCATAGGCCTCATGGCCGGCAGCGAGGCCGAGTTCGTTCACCGCATCATTGGTGATGGCGGCGGTGATGATCGAGCCGCCGACATCGATGCGGACATGAGCCGTTGTCGCGCCGAGGACGACTTCGACGATCTTGCCCTTGAGGCGGTTGCGCGCGCTGACCTTCATGCGGTTCCTCCTGTTGCTGGAAGGGAGGTAGGAGAACCGGGCCGGATTGGTAGTCCTCGCGGTGCTTTTTTGCTGGATGGAATGGGCTGCTATAGGCGTATAAATTCGTATTTGAATAGAGAATTCTTCTATGGCAGTGTTCGCCCTGCTTGGAGGAGGCCGGCATGATCGTCGATACGCACCTGCATCTCATCTACCGGGACCGGCTGTCCTATCCCTGGCTTGCCGGCGCGCCGTCGCTCGATGCCGATTTCACGCAGGAGATTTATGCGCGGGAGGCGTGCCGCCTCGGCATCGTCGCGGCGCTGCATATGGAAGTGGACGTCGCGGAGGGTGATATCGCGCACGAGACGGCCATGGTTGAAGGGCTTGCGGGGGAGGCGGGCAGCCTTCTCGTCGGTGCCATCGCCGCTTGCCGGCCGGAATCGCCGGATTTCCCGACCTATCTCGAGACGGTCCTTGCCAATCCCTTCGTTCGCGGTTTCCGTCGCGTGCTGCATGTCGTGCCGGATGATATCTCCGAAGGCACTCTCTTCCGCGAAAACATAGGACGGCTGGCGGGCACCGGCCTCAGTTTCGACCTTTGCGTTCTGCCGCACCAGATCGAGAAGGCGATTGCGCTCGCCGACCTTGCCCCCGATGTTTCCTTCGTGCTCGACCATTGCGGCGTACCCGACATCAAGAGTGGCGGCTTCGATACCTGGAAGGGGCCGGTCGCGGAGATCGCGCGCCGGCCGAATGTCACGGTAAAGCTGTCCGGCATCCCCGCCTATGGTGGGGAAGACTGGACCCTGGAGGACCTGAAACCCTATTTCGCCCATGTGGCGGAAAGCTTCGGCTTCCAGCGCATTGTTTGGGGCAGTGACTGGCCGGTCTGCACGCTCGGCGGTGGGCTTTCCACCTGGATCGGCGCGACGCAGGCGCTGCTGTCCGGCGTCAGTCTGGAAGACAAGTGCCGCGTGCTCTCGGAAAATGCCCGGCGGCTCTGGAAAATTGCGCCGGGAGCCTGACGTCAGGCGGTACCGCCCTTCTGCAAGCTCCGTTCACGCCAGCGCGCCGTGCGCGCGATCCATTCGCGTGTGCGCGCCTCCGGATCTGCGCTCAGCGTGATGTCGGTCACCACCGCGGCGCTGTCGGCGCCGTTTTTGAAGACGGCTTCCAGGCGATCCGGGTTGAGGCCGCCGATCGCGACGAGGGGAACGGGCGCGATGCGCGCCTTCCAGTCGCTGAGCCGCTCGACACCCTGCGGCGCCCATTTCATCTTCTTGAGGATCGTCGGCCAGACCGGGCCGAGCGCGATGTAGTCAGGCCTTGCCGCGAGGGCGATGTCGAGCTCTGCTTCGTCATGGGTGGAAAGGCCGAGCTTCATGCCGGCCGCACGAATGGCGCTGGCATCGGCGCTCGCCAGATCCTCCTGACCGAGATGCACGTAGTCGCAGCCCTCCTCGATGGCGATCTGCCAATAATCGTTGACGATGAGCTGGCAACCATGCTTCGCGCAGGTGGCTTTCGCCCGTCGGATTTCGTCGCGCAGCTGATGGTCCGGGGTGTTCTTCATGCGCAGCTGCACGAGTTTCACGCCGATGGGCACCAGCCGGTCGATCCAGTCGGCACTGTCGACGATGAGGTAGAAGGGATCGAGCGTCATGAGAAGACCGCCTTTCCGATGACGGGGGTGGAGGGGACGGCCATGTCGCGCGGCTCCAGCGGTACGGCGGCGTGGGCAAGGCGGCCGGCATCGATGGCGAGTGCGAAGGCTTCGGCCATCGCAGCCGGATCGCCGGCGCCGGCGACGGCGGTGTTGAGCAGCACGGCGTCATAGCCGAATTCCATGACGCCGGCGGCGTGCGAGGGGCGGCCGATGCCGGCATCGACAATCAGTGGCACATCAGGGAAATGCGCCCGGAAAGTGCGCAGCGCCATCGGGTTGACCGGCCCCATGGCCGAGCCAATCGGCGCGCACCAGGGCATCAGCACGCGGCAGCCGGCCTCGATCAGCTTTTCTGCGACGACGAGGTCGTCCGTCGTATAGGGGAAGACTTGAAAACCTTCGCCCGTCAGGATGCGTGCGGCTTCCACGAGGCCGAAGACATCGGGCTGCAGCGTGTCGTGATGGCCGATTACTTCGAGCTTGATCCAGTCCGTGCGGAAGACCTCGCGCGCCATCTTCGCCGTCAGCACGGCCTCCTGCACGCTGTGGCAGCCGGCGGTGTTGGGCAGGACATGCACACCGAGCGCATGGATCAGCTCGAAGAATGCGCCGCCCGCCTTGCCGCCGGCAGTTTCCCGCCGCAGCGACACGGTAACGATCTCCGCTTTCGCGCGCCGCACGGCCTCGGCGAGGATTGCGGGGGAGGGATAGCGCGCGGTTCCGAGCAGCAGGCGGGATTGAACCTCGATGTCGTAGAGTTTCAGCATGTCAGCCTCCCTGCATGGGCGAGAGGATTTCGATGCGGTCGCGTGTGCCGAGCGTGAAGCCGGCGCGATCCTCGCGGTGCACCAGCTCGCCGTTGACGGCCGTCGCCAGCCACTCGCCCTCGTAATCGAGGGCGGAGAGAAGATCGGCGAGCGTGGTTGCCGCGATCTCCTGTTCCTCGCCGTTGATGATGAGGGTCATGATGCCCTCCTTTCCGATGGGGCCTGTTCTGCAAGAAGTCGCCGCGCGACCTCCGCCGCCATTGCGGGAGCCAGCAGGAAGCCGTGTCGATAAAGGCCGTTCACATGGAGCGTGCCGTCATGTTCGCTCACGCGTGGCAGGTTGTCGGGAAAGGCCGGGCGGATGCCTGCGCCGGTATCCGTAAGCCGTGCCTCACCGAAAGCCGGGTGCAGCGTGTAGGCGGCGTTCAGCAGTTCCATGAGCGAGCGGGCGGTGATGCCGCCGTCGTCGGCGCTCTCGATCATGGTCGCGCCCACCATGAAGCGGTTCCTTCCGCGTGGCACGATGTAGATCGGGTGGCGCGGATGCAACAGCCGGACGGGGCGGGAGAGGTTGATTTCCGGGGTTTCCACATAGAGCATTTCGCCGCGCACGCCCCGAAGGTCCGGCAGCTGGCCGATCCGGGCTGCGCCGGTGCAGTCGATCACGCGGTCGTAGCGAGCGGCATCCGGGCCGGCGCCGAACAGGAAGCGCATCCGCGCCTCCTCGAGCCCGGCGGTGAGCGCCGAAAGCGCCCGCTGCGGGTCGAGATGGGCTTCCTGCCGGAAGAACAGGGCCTTGGGGAAGCGGCCGGCGAGATCCGGTTCCAGCTCGGCAATGGCCGCGCCGTCGAGCCATTCCCAGCCGCTCGTGCGGCGGGCGAAGCGCTCGAGCTCCGCGGCATCGCGGCCGGCGGCAACGACCAGCGTTCCCCGGCGCTTGACATGACCGGGCACGGCCGCTTCCCACCAGTCTGCGGCCGAGCGGCCGAGCGCCAGAACGGGCTCTTCCGCGCTTTCCCGCTCGCACCAGGGGGCCAGCATGCCGCCGGCGAAGCCGGAGGCACCGAGGCCGACCTTTTCGGCGCGTTCGGTGATGGTGACGTCGAAGCCGTGGCGATAGAGCTGCCAGGCGACGGTGAGGCCGGCAACGCCGGCCCCTTTGACGAGGACGCGCATGGTCATTCTCCGGCGGGGGCTTCAGCAAGCGGCATGTAGAGGTCGCCGCCGTCGCGATATTTCGCGGCCATGGCCTCCAGCCCCTCCTTCTGCGCCTCGGCACGGATATCGTGCGAGATGCGCATGGAGCAGAATTTCGGGCCGCACATGGAGCAGAAATGCGCCACCTTGTGTGCCTCCTTCGGCAGCGTCTCGTCGTGGAAGGCGCGGGCGGTTTCCGGGTCGAGCGAAAGGTTGAACTGGTCCTCCCAACGGAACTCGAAACGGGCGCGCGACAGCGCGTCGTCGCGGATCTTCGCCGCCGGATGGCCCTTGGCGAGATCGGCGGCGTGGGCGGCGATCTTGTAGGTGATGACGCCGACCTTCACGTCGTCGCGGTCCGGTAGGCCGAGATGTTCCTTCGGCGTGACGTAGCAGAGCATGGCGGTGCCGAACCAGCCGATCATTGCCGCACCGATGCCCGAGGTGATGTGGTCGTAGCCGGGGGCGATGTCGGTCGTCAGCGGCCCGAGCGTGTAGAAGGGCGCCTCGCCACAGACCTTCAACTGCTTGTCCATGTTCTCCTTGATCTTGTGCATCGGCACATGGCCGGGGCCTTCGATCATGACCTGGCAGTCCTTTGCCCAGGCGATCTGCGTCAGCTCGCCGAGCGTTTCGAGTTCGGCGAACTGCGCGGCGTCGTTGGCGTCAGCGATCGAGCCGGGGCGCAGGCCGTCACCGAGCGAGAAGGAGACGTCATAGGCGCGGCAGATGTCGCAGATTTCCTCGAAATGTTCGTAGAGGAAGCTTTCCCGGTGGTGATGAAGACACCACTTGGCCATGATCGAGCCGCCACGCGAGACGATGCCGGTGACGCGGTTGACGGTGAGCGGAATATAGGCGAGCCGCACGCCGGCATGGATGGTGAAATAATCGACGCCCTGTTCGGCCTGCTCGATCAGCGTATCGCGGAAAACCTCCCAGGTGAGGTCCTCGGCAATGCCGTTGACCTTTTCCAGCGCCTGGTAGAGCGGCACGGTGCCGATCGGGACCGGTGAATTGCGGATGATCCATTCGCGGATGTTGTGGATGTTTCGGCCGGTGGAGAGGTCCATGACCGTATCGCCGCCCCAGCGGATCGCCCAGACCATCTTCTCGACCTCTTCCGCCATGGAGGAGGTGACGGCGGAATTGCCGATATTGGCGTTGATCTTCACCAGGAAATTCCGGCCGATGATCATCGGCTCGGCTTCCGGGTGGTTGATGTTGGCGGGAATGATCGCCCGGCCGCTTGCGACTTCCTTGCGGACGAATTCCGGCGTGACGAAGTCGGGGATGTGGGCGCCGAAACTCTCGCCGTCGCGGATGAGCGCCTCTTTCGCGGCCTTGCGGCCGAGGTTTTCGCGGATGGCGATGAATTCCATTTCCGGCGTGATGATGCCTGCGCGGGCATAGGCGAGCTGTGTCACCGCCTTGCCGTTTGTCGCCCGGCGAGGCCGGTTGCGCACGGGAAACTCGGGTGTCAGCCGCTCCCCGGTGGCAAAGCCGTTGTCCTCCGGACGGATGTGGCGGCCGTCATAGTCCTCGGTATCCCCGCGTGCGGCGACCCAGGCCTCGCGAAGCCGCGGCAGGCCGCTTTCGATCGAGACGACATGGGTGGGGTCGGTATAGGGGCCGGAGGCGTCGTAGACGATGACTGGCGGTTCGCCGGAGGTCGGGTGCAGGGCGATCTCGCGCATCGGCACGCGGATCTGCGGGTGCTGCTCGCCGGCGATGTGGATCTTTCGCGAGGCGGGCAGGGCGCCTGTCGTGACGGTGGGAGTGAGCTTCTGGGCGGCAATATTCATTCGTGAGGCTCCAAGTTTGCGATTGGAGACCCAGTCCTAGAGCCGGAATGATGGAAGGACGCGTAGGCGGAATCCGGGTTGCGGATTTCGGGTTCTACAGCGCTTGCACCGTCCCTACGCCAGTATGAACTGGATCAGGTTCAACGGGTCACTGCGCTGCGAATGCCAGCAGTATCTCAGCCCCTTGTCGGGACCCCCCTGGTGAATGCTCTAAGCAAAGACGCTGCCGGCTGATTTGTCAACCGGGTAAAATTCGTAAGAAATTACTTACGTATATTGCGGTGCGAGAAGCAAAAAACGGCGGGGTTTTGCCCCGCCGTTTCCTCTTGAATCATTTGCGAAAACTATTCGCGCTCGCCAGTGAAATTCAGAAGAAGCTGGAAGATGTTGACGAAGTTCAGGTACAGCGAAAGCGCCCCGAACACGGCCATCTTCTGCTGCGATTCCTGGTCGATGTTTTCAGCATACTGCTGCTTGATGTTCTGCGTGTCCCAGGCGGTGAGGCCGACGAAGACGACGATGCCGATCACGGAAATTGCGAACTGCAGCGCGCTCGAACCGAGGAAGATGTTGACGACCGAGGCGATCACGACGCCGATAAGGCCCATGATCAGGAACGAGCCGAACTTCGCGAGGTCACGCTTCGTCACGTAGCCATAGAGGCTCGTCGCGCCGAACATCGAGGCGGCGATGAAGAAGGTGCGGGCGATGCTCGTGCCGGTGAAGACGAGGAACACCGAGGCGAGCGACAGGCCCATGACGGCGCAGAAAGCCCAGAAGGTCATCTGCGCGGTGCTGGCCGACATCGTCTGGATCTTGAATGAGAAAAAGAAGACGAAGGCGAGCGGCGCCAGCATCACCACCCACTTCAGCGGGGAGGAGAAGATCGGCACGTAGAGGGCCGGCGTCGAGCCGACGATGAAGGCGATGAGGCCGGTGATCACAAGGCCGGCGCCCATATAGTTGTAGACGCGCAGCATGTGCTGGCGCAGGCCCTCGTCGAAGAGGGCGGCCGACTGCGCCTGCGCGCCGTAGCCAAATCGCTGTTGTACGGGATCCATCGAATAACTCCTTCGGTTTGGACGCGGTTGATCAGTAGAGCGTGCGCGAAAGATCGCGCGCGGTTTCCGCCAGGTCGTCGGCCTTGCGGCTTTCCGAAACCAGCGCATAGGCGACATCGCCGATCTGCCAGTAGGCGGCACGGGCATTGTCGGCGTGGAAGAGCAGGACGTGCTGCACGCCGAACGAGCCGGGGCGCACCGCAAAGAGCGACAGGCGCTCGCCCTTGCGTGGTTCCAGCACCAGTTCGACGCTCGGACCATAGGCCGAGGGGAAGACCTGCGTGTCGATCACGCCCCAACCCTTCGGCAGGTCCGGCAGCACGATCGCGGTTGCAGAGCGGATCTCCGCCGGATCGAAGGTCTCGGTTTCCGGCTGGGATGCCATAGTATCGCGCAGCAGCGTCGTCTTGTGCGCGCGCACCGCCTCCTCCACGAAGGCAGGCGGGGGCGTGGAGGCCACGACCTCGGTGGCGCCGAAGGGGCCGAGCACGGCATGGGCCGTCCAGCCGGCGGCCACGAAGAGGGCGATGGTCGCAGCACGGCGGAAGACGGAGAAGATGCGGCGACGCGACAGCGCGCGTTCCAGGAGCCGGGCGGCCTCGCGCGTTTCCTGCCGCGTCACCGTGCGGTGGTCGGCAAGTGCCAGGCGCAGCTCGTCGCGCACGCGCAGATCCTTCATGATCTGCGCCGCGACCTCCGGCCGTTCCGAAAGATAGGCCTCGACCTCGATGCGCCGGCCGACGGCGAGCTGCTCGTCGACATAGGCGTTGAGATCGGATTCGAGAATGGGGTCATTGCTTGTCATCGCCAGTGCCTCCGACGATTCTGAGATGCGTGACGGGAGCGGCGCTGCCGCTCTGTTCGAAGGCGCGCAGCCGCTGGCGCGCGCGGGCGACACGCGACATCAGCGTGCCGACCGGGATGCCGAGCGTTTCGGCTGCTTCCTGGTAGGAAAGTTCCTCGATCGCGACGAGGTGCAACGCTTCGCGCTGTTCTTCCGGCAGGGCGAAGAACGCGTTGCGCAGCTGCGTCAGGCGCACCGAATGGTCCTGGTTTGCCGGGATGGAGACCTCTGCCAGCTCCGCGGCGGCGTCGTGGCGGCGCTCCTGCGAGCGGCGCTGGCGCAGGCGGTCGATATGCGCATTGTGCAGGATCGACATCAGCCAGTTGCGTACGCTGGCGCCGGTGCGGAAGGTGGACTGCCGCTCATAGGCCTTGACCAGCGCATCGTGCACCAGGTCCTCGGCCTCGTCCGGATTGCGGACGAGCGAGAGCGCATAGCGCCTCAGCGCTGCGAGCTGTCCGATCACGTTGAAGCCGGGTGTCTTTCCGTTCATACCCCAATATACGAAAGCCGGGCGACGCCCATTCCATCCCCTCCAGAAAAATTTCAGAGCCAGTGGAGCACGAGAGCGGCAAGCACGATATAGCGGCCGAACTTGGCAATCGAAACGACGGCAAGGAAGCGCAGGAACGGTTCACGCATGATGCCGGCCGCCACCGTCAGCGGATCGCCGATGATCGGCATCCAGCTCAGCAGCAGGCTCCACCAGCCGTATTTGCGATACCATCGGCCGGCCCGGTCAAGGCTTTTGTCGCTGACGGGAAACCACCGCGCGCCGCGAAACCGCTCGACGCCACGGCCGAGCAGCCAGTTGACGACGGAACCCAGCACGTTGCCGATGCCGGCGACGAGGATCAGCAGCACAGGGGAATAGGTGCCGGTGGCCAGCAAGCCGCCGAGCACCGCTTCCGACTGGGCCGGCAGGATGGTGGCGGCGACGAGCGCGGCGAGGAAAAGCCCGCCATAGGCGGCAAGCGTGCTCATCGGATCAGGGTGACAGCAGGGTTCGAGTGAGGGGATGCTCGGGATCGGCAAGGCCGTCGACGACGTCGAAATGATGCCGGTTCGGCTCGACGACCGTCGCCGTCGTGGCGCCGAGGCCGGTCCAGACATTGGCAAGCAGGGCGTTCTGGCGCAGGAATTCCGCGCGCTCCATGGCGCCGACCCAGCAGGTGAGCCGCGTGCCTTCGACGGGGCGCAGCAGGGCCGGGCTCTCGGCGATAGCCTCCGCTTCGTCGATCTGTAGTCGTTCGTTCATGGCGGCAGGCATGAGCGGGCGTAGGTCGTGCAGGCCGGAGAGGGAGAGGACGTGGCGGATGCGAGCGAGCGTTCCGACGGAAAGCGGCGAGGCTTCCGACACTATGCGGCTGACGAGCTGGCCGCCCGCCGAATGGCCGATCAGATGGAGGTCACCTGCCACCAGTCCTGCAGCCGTTTCGATCGCCGCTGCGATCTCCCGCACGATGCCGCGGATGCGGATGTCCGGGCAGAGCGTGTAGGAGGGCATGGCGACGGCATAGCCGTGGGCGAGGGGGCCTGCGGCAAGGTGCGACCAGAAATTCCGGTCGAGCCGCAGCCAGAAGCCGCCATGCACGTAGACGACGAGGCCGCGCGGCGCGCGCTCGGGCAGGAAAAGGTCGAGGCGGTTGCGCTCGCCCGCGCCATAGGCGAGATCGAGCCTTGCCCGGCCGAGGCTGAGGAGCGTTTCGCGCATCCTTTGCGCCGGCTCCACCCAGGCGGTAGGCCAGCGCGTTCCGCCCGGAATGTTGCCGCCATTCTCGTAGGCGTCGTCCCAGTCGGTGATCCTGTAGCCGAACATGCCGTCCTCCGTTCTTAAACGCCGAGATAGCGGTCCTGCAGGTCGCTGGTAAAGGTCGTCGGCGGGCCGGAGAACACGGTCCGGCCCTTCTCCAGCACGCAGCAGCTGTCGGTGAGCGGCAGGAGCTCGGAGAGCGTCTTGTCGACGACAAGGATCGACTGGCCCCCGGCCTTCAGCTGTCGGATCGCCGCCCAGATATCCTGCCGGATCACCGGTGCCAGCCCCTCGGTCGCCTCGTCGAGGATAAGGAGTTTCGGATTGGTCATCAGGGCGCGGCCGATCGCCAGCATCTGCTGCTCGCCGCCGGACAGGGTGTCGGCATATTGCCCAAGCCGCTCGCCGAGCCTGGGAAAGAGATCGATCACCTTCGCCAGTGTCCAGGCACCGCGCCGGGCGGAGGCGAGGAGGTTTTCCTCGACCG
The DNA here is from genome assembly GCF_004284735.1 of Shinella sp. JR1-6. Classification (NCBI taxonomy): domain Bacteria; kingdom Pseudomonadati; phylum Pseudomonadota; class Alphaproteobacteria; order Hyphomicrobiales; family Rhizobiaceae; genus Shinella; species Shinella sp. JR1-6. The sequence goes on from NZ_SHMI01000001.1 coordinate 145,980, forward strand.
TCAGGTTGGCGAAGCAGCGTCGCCCCTCCGGCACCAGGCCGATGCCGAGGCGGGCGATGCGGTGCGGCAGGAGTGCGGTAACGGTCTTGCCGTCGAAGGCGATGCGGCCGGCGCGAGCGGGCGTCAGGCCGAGGATCGAGCGGATGGTCGTCGTCTTGCCCATGCCGTTGCGGCCCATCAGTGCGACGACCTCGCCCTCTCGGACGGACAGCGACACGCCGAACAGCGCCTGCGAGGCGCCGTAGCAGGTCTCGATCTCCTCAAGGATCAACAGGCTCATGCGGGCTCCCCAAGATAGGCCCGGCGCACCTCGGGGTCGTTGCGGATCTCGCTGACGCTGCCCGTCGCGATAATGCGGCCGTAGACCAGCACGGACACACGGTCGGCGAGCGCGAAGACGGCATCCATGTCATGTTCCACCAGCAGGATCGGTGCTTCCCGGCGCAACCCGTCGAGGAAGCTGGTCAGTGCTTTCGAGCCTTCCGGCCCCATGCCGGCCATCGGCTCGTCGAGCAGGAAGGCCCTGGGTTCCATGGCCAGTGCCACGGCGATTTCGAGCTGCCGGCGTTCGCCGTGGGACAGCGCCGCAGCGGGTACGCCTGCTCGGCCCGCCAGTCCGACGCGCGACAGCATCCGCATTGCCGGTTCGATGAGAGAGATGTCGCTTGCCACGGAGCGGAAGAAGCGCAGGCTCGTTCCCTGCCGCGCCTGCGCCGCAAGCATGACGTTGCGAAGCGCGGAAAACTCCTGCGCGAGTGAGGAGATCTGGAAGGTGCGGGCAAGGCCCATGCGGGCGCGCCGCGCCGTATCGAGGGCAGTGACATCCGTACCGAGGAAGCGGATGCTGCCGGCATCGGGTGCGAGCGCGCCGGAGATCTGGTTGATCAGCGTGCTCTTGCCCGCCCCGTTCGGGCCGATCAGCGCGTGGATTTCTCCCGGGCGAAGGTCGAGGCTCGCGCCATTCGTCGCTTTCAATGCGCCAAAGGACTTTTCGAGGTTCCTGATTTCGAGGACCGGTTCAACCATGGCGAGGCCTCCCGGCCAGGAGGCCGATCAATCCGCCGCGTGCGAAGAAGACGACGGCGAGGAGAACGAGGCCGAGGAAGAGCTGCCAGCGCTCCGTGAGGCCGCCCAGCACATGTTCGAAAAGGACATAGAGCGTCGCCCCGGCCAGCGGCCCGAACAGGCGGCTTTTGCCGCCGAGGATGATCAGCACGATCAGTTCACCCGACATGTGCCAGGAGAGCATGGAGGGGCTGACGAAGCGGTTGAGATCGGCAAACAGCGTCCCGGCAAGGCCGGTGATCATGGCCGAGAGCACGAAGGCGACGAGGCGGATCGTAAAGGGCGAGATGCCCGTCGCGGCAAGTCTTGCCGGGTTCTGTCGTGCGGCCTCCAGCGCCGCGCCGAAGCGGGAGGCCTGCAGGCGGTGGAAGAGAAAAAGCCCTGCAAGCAAGAGCACGAAGACCACGACGAAATAGGGGAAGGGTTTTGCCGTGTTGAGGCCGGGAAAACCGTTGCGCATGGAGAGCGACAGGCCGTCTTCGCCGCCATAGGCCGGCCAGGAGATCGCGAAATAGTAGATCATCTGCGCGAAGGCGAGCGTGATCATGATGAAATAGACGCCCGACGTGCGCAGGCTGATGAGGCCGATCGGCAGTGCCACGAGGCCGCAAAGGAGGATCGCAACAAACCAGATGATGGGCATGGAGGTCGTGCCCGGCAGACCGAAGGCGATGGGCTCCATGTTGAAGGCATGGGTGGCCAGCACGCCTGTGACGTAGCCGCCAAGGCCGAAGAAGGCGGCATGGCCGAAGGAGACAAGGCCGCCGAGCCCGAGGGCGATGTTGAGCCCGACTGCTGCCAGCGCCAGGATCGCAATGCGGGTGGCAAGCGTGATGTAGAAGGCTTCGCCCAGGAGCAGCGCTGTCAGCGCGGCGGCCGGGAGCAGAAGGGCGAGGAGGATGTTGACCGTCGTTTCGCGGGAAGTCACGCCTCAGGTCCTCGCAGAAAAGAGGCCGCTTGGCCGGAAGGCGAGGATCAGCGCCATGACGATGTAGATGAGCATGGAGGCGAGTGCGGCGCCGACGGGACCGGCCTCCGTCGCCGGCATCATCAGGGCGAGCGCCTTGGGCAGCAGGAAACGGCCCATCGTATCGACGAGGCCGACGAGGACCGCGCCGATCAGCGCACCCTTGATCGAGCCGATGCCGCCGATGACGATGACGACGAAGGCGAGAATCAGCGCCGGTTCGCCCATGCCGACCTGTACTGACTGCAGCGCGCCGACCAGTGCGCCGGCAAGGCCGGCAAGCGCTGCACCGAAGGCGAAGACGATCGTATAGAGCGAGCGGATGTCGATGCCGAGCGCGGCGATCATCTCGCGGTCGGATTCGCCGGCGCGGATGCGCATGCCGAGACGCGTGCGACCGATCAGGAGGTAGAGACCGATGGCGACACCGACGCCCACGCCGATGATGGCGAGGCGGTAGAGTGGATATTGTCCGCCGCCCGGCAGTGCCACGGCACCCTGCAAGAGAGGCGGGATGTCGAGATAGAGCGGAAACGAGCCGAAGAGCCAGCGCGTGCCCTCGGAGAAGATGAGGATCAGCGCGAAGGTGGCGAGTACCTGATCGAGATGATCGCGGGCATAAAGCCGGCGGATGATAACAACCTCCATCAGGGCCCCCGCGGCCGCGGCGGCGGCAAGGCTGGCGACAAGGCCGAGCCAGAAGGAACCCGTCGCGGCCGCGACCGCGGCGCAGGCGAAGGCGCCGACCATGTACAGCGAGCCGTGAGCAAGGTTGATCAGCCCCATCACGCCGAAGATCAGCGTCAGGCCGGCGGCGATAAGGAACAGCATGACACCGAGCTGGAGCCCGTTCAGAAACTGCTCGATGAGGAGGGCGAGGGACAAGGTGGCCGGTCCGGAAGGTCATGCGGGGACATCCGCCCGGGGGCGGATGTCCGGTCGCGGATTACATCGAGCACTTGTCGGCGTAGGCGTCGCCGTGATCGGTGAAGGCGGTGGCGATGATCTTGTTGGTCAGGACGTCGCCTTCCTTCACGACCTCGGTGACATAGATGTCCTGGATCGGATGGTTGTTCGTGTTGAACTTGAACTTTCCGCGCACGGAAGCGAAGTCCGCAGCCTTCAGCGCGGCGCGGAAGGCGTCCTTGTCCTTCACGCTTGCCTTTCCGATGGCCGAGAGGATGAGGTTGGCGGTGTCCCAGCTCTGCGCGGCATAGATCGAGGGCAGGCGGTTGTATTCCTTCTGGAACGCCTCGACGAAGGCTTTGTTGGCGGGGTTGTCGAGGTCTTTCGCCCAGGTGCCAGAGTTCTTCACGCCGAGTGCGGCATCGCCGATCGCCGGCAGCACGTCCTGGCTGAAGGAGAAGCCGGGCCCGGTGACGGGAATGGTGACGCCCGACTGGGCATATTGCTTCATGAAGGCGATGCCCATGCCGCCGGGCAGGAAGAAGTAGACCGAATCGGCGCCGGAAGCGCGAATTTCCGCGATCTCGGCGGCATAGTCCGTCTGGCCGACCTGGGTATAGACCTCGCCGGCGAGCTCGCCCTTGTAATAGCGCTTGAAGCCGGTCAGCGCATCCTTGCCGGCCGGATAGTTCGGGGCGAGGATGAAGGTCTTCTTGTAGTCCTTGTTATCGTATTCGCCCATCGCCTCGTGGAAATTGTCGTTCTGGTAGGCGACGTTAAAATAGTTGGGGTGGCAGTTCGCGCCGGCGAGCGCCGACGGGCCGGCATTGGGCGAGAGATAAATGACGTCCTGTGCCACCGTGTTCGGCACCACGGCCATGGCGAGGTTCGACCAGATGATGCCGGTCATCAGGTCGACCTTGTCGCTCTGGATCATCTTCTCGGCGATCTGGACGGCGAGTTCCGGCTTCTGCGCATCGTCTTCCACGACGAGCTCGATCTCGCTGTTGCCGGATTGCTTGATCGCCAACTGGAAGGCGTCGCGCATGTCGATGCCGAGGCCTGCGCCACCGCCGGACAGCGTGGTGATGACGCCGATTTTCACCGGTTCCGCCTGGGCGATGCCCGCCGTCATGAGCGCGAGTGCGGCCACGCCGCCTGCCAGAATTCTCCGCATGCTGTTCTCCCTCTGTCCGTCGGCCCCGGTTTTGGGGCGTTTTTTCGAGAAGAGAACCTTTCAGAGTTCCGCGATCAGCGCAACCGTGTGTTTTCGTTTCGCAATTGGAGAATTTTAAGAAGATCGGCGGCGGCCCGCAGGTTCGGGCCGTCCGCACGATCAGCGCCGCGGAGGAGGACGGCGGCTATCCCCCGGCCGGCTAGCCGGCCCGTTCCTCCGGTCAGCAGAGCGCTGACCGGTTCATCAGTATGATGTCGTTTGACGTGAGTGCCATACGCGAAGGTTCGTCGATCTGGTCCAGCACGGCGCGCAGCGCCTTGTCCAGGCAGAACTCGACAACCTCTGCGTCCAGCGACTTGGCGGATTCGAGCGCAAACGCGACAAGCCGCGCCAGCGCCATCAATTCCGTGCCCCTGTCTTCGGTCTCGATGGTTTCGATTTTCATGTCCTATGCCCCCGGGAGCAATGCTCACTTTCAGCCCCTGGGACAAAGTATAGGCGTGACTCGGAGGTTGTGCGCGTGACTTGAGCGTGACACACGCGGAATGGGAAACTGCGTGTTTTTTTACGCTCCGGGTTGATCGGCCACCGAGCGCCAGAGCGATGTTGCTCTAAACGTCCAATTTCCTTGTTTTTTCGCGGTTTTTTCGTTGAAAGTGTCGAGGATGTGCAGAAGGGTAAGTGCATCTGTACGCTTCTGATCGACCGTTGTTGCGAGGAGAAGTTGCAGAAGCGCTGTGCGATCCAATGCCGTTTTGGCTCGGTCGACGATCGCAGACCAAGTCCGCTCCTTGTAGAAGAGCGCCTCCGCGGCAATACGCAGCGTTAATATGTCATGCTTTTCAACGGTCTTTTCCTTTTCCAACCGGTCGAGCGTCGCCTCGACATTGACGAGTGGGAGTGAAAGGGCGGGGTAACCGAGTTCGGCGGGGCCATGCAGCAGGGCGACATCGGCATCGTCCATGCGCCGGCCGCTGGCATAGTCCTGGTAGATACGGCCGATGCCGACCATGCCGAAGGCGTTGCATTCCGCCGCCCGCAGCGCCCCCATGCTGGCCGCGCCGAAGACGGCGATACCCTGATCCAGAGCATGGAGGATTTCCTTGTGCCAGATGGGGGCGACATGTTCGAAGTTTCCGTCGACGATGCCGATCGCCTTCGCGCCTTCGCGCGTGGCGGCGAGCACGTCTCCATGGGCAGCCGGCGGCCGGACATCGATATTTTTCCCGCACAGTGCGGCAGCATCGGGCAGGCTCGGGCCTGCGAACAGGATCTTCATGACATTCCAAACAACATGCGCGACAGGGCGCGGTGGCCGACAGCGTGGCGACGCTTGCCTTCAGGGTTTTCGAGCGATGGCACGACGACCTTTACGACGGCGATGGGAAGGGACGGGTCGGTGAGCGGGACCGCAAGAATGGGGGCTATGCCACCTGTGGCGAGCCGCTCCAGGCAGTGGGAAAGCAGCGTGGCGGCGTCACCTTCGGGAGCGTCGTAGGACTTCGCCACGCCCGGCGACGCTTCGAAGAGGGCAAGCGTTTCGGTGGCGAGCGGGCGGGTGAAGGTTTCGGCAAAAAGATCGTCACGTGCCCCGCTGATATAGGTGAGGCGTGATTGCGCGACTTCGGTCAGGGCCCGGATGAGGGCACGGGTGGCCACGGGATGTGTGCCGTAGCCGATGGTCGCATCGTGGAAGAGAGGGGTCTTCTTTGCAAGAAGCCCGGTATTGCCGAGGACGGCGGCATAGGTTGGCACTGCGAGGTCGCTGGTGATGTCGAAGACGCGCAGTTCCAGCTTTGCAGTCCGGAATCGAGCGAGCAGATCCTCGATGATGGGATCGGCAAAGCCAGCGGGGTCGATCGCGGTTGCAAGGCGCTTGCTGCGAGGCAGCAGCCGCCACAACCGGTCTGCGTCGCGCTCTATCCGCTCGAGAAGGCCGTGCAGGGTCGCCTCGATCGGTGCATTGCCGGAGGCAAGGCCATCGGAGGACTGCCAGAACCGCGGCGTGGGGTCAGTCCTGTCGAGGCAGACCGCTGCGCGTGGAACCCAGACCGCTTCGCCCGTCGTGACGTCGCTGCCGGCAAGCCAGTCGATGCTTTCTGTCTCCGACAGGAAGGGCTGGTCGCTTGCCACAAAGATATCGAGCGGCAGGCAGGCCTGCCCCGCCTTCGCAAAATCATGCCGCGAGGCATGTCGGACCGGAACGAGCGGGTCGCCGGCTATCGCCCGCTCGAGCGCCTCCATGGCGGCTGAAACTTTCGCGTCTAGATCGGTGATGCCCTTGCCCTGATTGATGACGATCGAACGGGCATTGGGGCTGACTGCGTTCCAGACAGGGATGCCGATCGAATCGAGGCCTGTCAGGCGGGAAAGCCGTGTGACACCGAAGCGAGGCAAAAGCGCCTCGATCCGGCTCCAGGTCTCATCCGGGCTGCAGAGGCGATCCGAATAGCTGGTTACGGAGGGGCTGCTGGGGGTCACTTGCCGTAAAAGCCGCCGGAAAACGGCCCGGCTGTTTCGGCCACCATCGGGACGCTCACGCCACGCGTGTTGAACCTGCCGGTTATGTGGGGATCGTCAGCCGAACCGGACGAGACCGATGTGATGGCGCCCGTTTCGAGATCCGCCGTCCAAAGGCCAGTTTCTCCTTCAAGCCCAAGCACGCCATTCGACATTTTCGCTCCTCCTGATTTTGGTTGAAACTGAGGATGCAGATTTCCCGGGCTTGCGCGCGAGAGCGCGGAATGCTGCCGGCCTGCCTCTTCGAACAACACGAGGCTGTGGCGCCTGGTTGCAGGGCCCGAGCGACGTTTGTAGCTCGGGCCCTGCATGTGGTCTTTTGTCTCTTGGGCAAACACCGGCTTGGATGTCTGCCTCAAAGCGTGCAACGGTTACTTGTCGTAAATGCCGCTGGAGGGTTCCGGCAAACTGCCGACGCCGTCGGGAACGAGGGCGGCGAGGTCAACACCCGAGGTGATTGTTGCGCCCGCTTTGCGCAGATCATCGGCAGCCTTCAAGGTCCCGCCTGTGGGCGACCCGATTTGCGTCGCAGTGCCTGCGTCGAGATCGACGGACCAAAGACCAGCTTCACCTTTAATCCCCAAAATAACTATTCTTGCCATGCCTGCTCTCCCTTGTGAATCCTAATTAAAATCCGGCTTTCTTTAACCCGTCATAATAATGTTTTCGCTGCCATTCCTCCTTAAATGGTATAATCGCTGTCCAGGATTCGAAATCGAAATCCGGATTGCTTTCGTATGTTCGCCGCACGAACAGCCTGGCCTTCTTGCGGTCTCCGAGCATTGCCCAGCTTGCGGCAGATAGACGATGGGCCGGTTGCTTGTCGTTCATCCGGTTTATGTAGGCGAGAGCGTCTTCATATCTGTCGAGCGCATACGAGGCACTCGCCGCGATCCAGAAATATTCGTCCGGCGGCAATGGATTGAGTTCGATTGCATGCTCAATCTTCTGCAAGCCGATATCTGGTCGAGAGCCCTGTACAAGTGTATCCGCGTAGCTCGCGATGACGTTGGCATAGTTGGGGCTTAGCTCCTCGGCGCGATCAAGATAGGCTGCGCTCTCGTCAAACTGGCGTGTATAGAGCTTGACGATGCCGAGTTCCCGGTAGCCCGAGGGCAGGCGCTCATCGACCTCGATTGCTTTTTGGGCATGAAGTTCTGCTTGCTTAAGCAGTTCATGGTCGCCGCGTGCGGTCAGAACCCATTCGAGGAAGTAATTGTGTGCCAAGCCCCCCAAAGCAGGCGCATAGTTGCTGTTTTCCTTCAATGCCTCGCGAAAACTCTTGCGTGCACGACGGATGTCGCGCAGGTCGAGATTTTTCGACTGGCCTTGCGCGGTGAGGAAGCTGCGGTAGGCCTTCGCATCGATTTCGTAGTCGCCGCGCACGAGTTCGTTGCGCTCGATTTCCGTCGCGATCGAACCCGCTATCTGGTGGGAGATCATCTGTCGTGAACGGGCGAGGCCTTCAGCCGAGAGCGGGAATCGTTCGGCCCAGACGACCTCATCGCTGCCGAAGAAGATGAGCTGGGTGAAGAGCGAATGGTGGTCGCCCTCGTCGCGCAGCCGTGTTTCCAGGATGTAGCTGATCTTGTGGCGCTCGTAGGTGGCCGCCCTGTCGGCCTGGAGCGAGATCTGCGCGGCGGTATGCGGTGCAATGATCGAAATGGAGCGCAGTGCGCAGAGGCCGATCGTCACGTCCTCGATCAACGCTTCGCTGAAGCGCGTGGCTGCCCGGGCGGCCAGCGTGGTGACCGGTGGCAGCAGCACGACGCGCGGCGGATTCGGCCGGGCAAACCCGATATCCGCGTCTTGCAGCGTCAGTACGCGGGCAGGCGGCTGCGCGGTCATGAGGATTGGGGACGCGGCCGGCCGGCCCGTCAGCATGGCGCGCACTTCCTCGTCGTCCGGGTTGCTCTCCAGGAGACGCAGGGCTGCCGCGGCGCGCGCCTGTCGCAAGCCGGTGCCCCCCTGTCCATTGTTATCGAGCAATGCGCCGCGCAGAATGGCCATATGGGCGGCCCGCTGCAGCATGATCCAGCTCGAAAGGGCGCGGTTGCCGGGCTTTACATGTTTGAGGAAGTCGTCGGTGAGCGTGGCGGCAAGCACCGGGAGGCATGCGCCATCGTGAACCCCGTCGATATCGCTTTCGACGGCATCCGGCCCGAGCCCGATCGAGGTGTCGGTGAAGGTGAGATAGACCCGGTCCAGCTCCCGCTGGCGCTTCTGGGTTCGTGAAACGGTCTGCCGGAGATTGGCGAAGGCGGCGGCGCTGTTGCTGTCGTCCCAGAAGAGGCTCGCCGCATCCGCCCGCGGCATGTCGCTCACGCCGCGCGTCTGGAGATAGCAAAGGATCAGGAGCGCCTTTTCGGGAAAGACGATGTCATTGCCGCCCTCGTCGAGCAGGCGCAGATGACCGAGCGTCTGCAGCCGTGCTGGCATGTGGGGTCAGATCCGCAGTTCCGGTGCGTTTTCTGCGCGTTCGCCGGCCTCTGTAGCGGCGCTCGCCTTGGACAGCGCCGTTGCCAGTGCGATGATCGACTTGCGCACACCCGCATCATCGATCTTCAGGAAGGCGCGGTTGAGGTCGAGGCCTTCCTTGGAGGAGACGAAGGTGGAGACGTCGCCCGTCTCATGCCCGACGCCGGCGGCCGGCGTGGCGCTGTCTTCATCCTGGAAGAAGAAGCTCGGCGGGACGCGGAACACTTCGGCGATGGCCTGCAGGCGGCTGGCGCTGATGCGGTTTGTGCCCTTTTCGTATTTCTGTACCTGCTGGAAGGTGACGCCGAGACGGTCGGCAAGCGCTTCCTGGCTCATGCCCACCATCAGCCGCCGCAAGCGGACGCGGGACCCGACGAAGACGTCGATCGGATTCGGTGTTTTCTTGATCATGAGGCTTTCTCCCCTGTTGGACATGCCGGGGCATGGCGAGGTACGCATATCCCGCCACTCTGCTTGAATCGCCTGTCCGATGCAACTGCCGCGGACCGGATTTCCTTGCTACCGTAACGTGAGGCGACGTGTATTTTAGATATCATAACTTTGCGGCGCACTGAGGGAGGCAATGAATTTTTTCGTGCGCTCGCGCTCGGGCGTCGAGAAGATCGCGCGCGGCGGCCCCTCTTCGACGATGACGCCGCCATCGAGGAAAACGACCGTGTCGGCAACGCGCGAGGCAAGGCGCAGATCGTGCGTTGCCATGACCATGGTCGTGCCCTCGCGGGCGAGCCGGCTCAGCACCTCGACCACCTCTTCCGCGAGCTCCGGATCGAGCGCGGAGGTCGGCTCGTCGCAGAGCAGGACGCGCGGCGAGGGGGCAAGAGCGCGGGCAATGGCGACGCGCTGCTGCTGGCCGCCCGACAGCGTTGCCGGCCAGGCGTCGGCCTTGTGTGCCATGCCGACTTTTTCGAGCAGTTCCATAGCGCGGGCGCGTGCCTTTTCCGCGGGCCATTTGAGGACGGTGACGAGGCCTTCCATCACGTTGGCGATCGCCGTCTGGTGCGGGAAGAGCTGGAAGTTCTGGAAGACCATTCCGGTCTGGCGGCGCAGCTTCTGTACCGCGTCCCAGCCGACCTTGCGGCCGGGTGCGAAGTCGATCGTCTCGCTGCCGAGCTTGATGGAGCCTGAGGTCGGCGTCTCCAGCAGGTTGATGCAGCGTAGCAGCGTGCTCTTGCCGCCGCCCGAAGGGCCGACCAGTGCCGTGACCGTGCCTTCCGGCAGGCTGAGGCTGATGTCGCGCAGCACGAGGTTGTCGCCGAAGCGTTTTTCGATATGGCTGAGTTCGATCATGTGCGAGCCTCCAGGAAGCCGCCATAGCGGGCAAAGCGCCGTTCCAGCCGGACCTGCAGGGCTGAAAGAACAGAGCTGAGCGCCAGATAGATCAGCGCCGCCTCGATATAGAGGATCAGCGGCTCGTAGGTCGTGGCGACGATGCGCTGGGCCGTTTGGAACAGCTCCGGTACGGTGACGGCGGCCGCAAGCGACGTGTCCTTCACCAGCGATATGAAGGTGTTGGAGAGCGGCGGTACGGCGACGCGCGTCGCCTGCGGCAGAATGGTGCGGCGCATCGCCTGCGACCAGCTCATGCCGATTGAATAGGCCGCCTCCCACTGGCCGCGCGGCACGGAGGCGATGACGGCGCGGATGATTTCCGACGTATAGGCCCCGACATTCAACGTGAAGCCGATGAGGGCGGCCGGAAAGGCGTCGAGCAGGATGCCGATGCTCGGCAGGCCGTAGAAGATGACGAAAAGCTGCACCAGCAGCGGCGTGCCGCGGATCACCCAGACATAGAAGCGGGCAATGGCGACGAGCGGACGCGGCCCGAACAGTCGGGCGATGGCCGTGACGAGGCCGAGGGTAAGTCCGAGCGCGAAGGAAAGCAGGGTGAGCGGAATGGTGAAGACGAGCGCGGCCCACAGCAGGGGGACCAGCGAATCCAGCATCAGTTGAAGCCACGGCGGCACGGGAAAAACCTCCGGAAATGCGGCTGGCCGGGGTTATCCCCGGCCAGGTCATGGTTTTATCTATAGTCGAGGACGGAGCCGCCGCGAAGCGGTTCTCGGCCAGGAATTACTTCGAGACGTCCTGCCCGAAATACTTGTCCGAGATCGCCTGGTAGGTGCCGTCCGCCTTGATGTCGACGAGTGCCTTGTTGATCGCTTCCAGAAGCTCCGGCTCGCCCTTGCGGATGATCACGCCGGAATAGTCGGCGTTTTCCTGCTCGGCGGCGATCTTCACATTCGCGTCCGGCTTGTGTTTCTTGAAGTCGAGGAAGGACAGGCTGTCGTTGATCGTCGCATCGGCGCGGCCGGTCAGGACGAGCTGGATCGACTGATCGAAACCGTCGGTGCCGACGAGCTCGGCGCCGGCTTCCTGAGCAAGCTTTCCGAAGTTGGAGGTCAGCGACTGGGCGGACTTCTTGCCCTTGAGGTCAGCGAAACCCTTGATGCTGTCGTCGTCGGCGCGCACGATGAGCACGGCCTTGGAAGCGATGTAGGGCTCGGAGAAGTCGTACTTCTGCTTGCGTGCCTCGGTGATGCCGACCTGGTTGATCACGGCGTCGTAGCGGTTGGCGTCGAGGCCGGCGATCAGGCCGTCCCATTTGCCTTCCAGGAACTCGGCCTTGACGCCGAGCTTCTTGGCGATGGCCTCGCCGATCTCGACATCGAAGCCGACCAGCTTGCCGTCGGTGTCATGGTAGGTGAAGGGCGCATAGGTGCCTTCGGTACCGATCTTCAGCGCGCCGGCGGCCTGTACGGCTGCGAGGTTTTCACCGGCATGGGCCGGGGCGAGGATGGCGGCCTGGAGCGCTGCGGCGGCGGCGAGGGTCTTCAACCAGTTCATCTTGGGACTCCGTTTCTGGCTCAAGTGTTCGATGGGCGATAGATCGCAGAAATCGGTGCAAAACGATGGGCAGAAAACTGCGAATAAAATCGGCAAATGCAAATATTTTTCTCATTTTTCGCGGTGTAGCGGCGGAGAAGGGCGCGTTTCACTTGAAAAATCGGGCGTTGCGAGAGGTCTGCGACCTTTGTGCATTTCGTGTTTTTAGGGGCTTGCCAAGTTCGCAAACAGGGACAATTGATGTCGCACCCAAAATAACAACCGGGGAAGGAAAACAAAATGGCAAACAGACTGATTGGCTTTCGTGCGGCTCTTCTTGCAGGTGCAATCCTGCTGGGCGCCAGCCCTGTATTGGCAGAAACGGTGCTTCACCGTGGCAATGCGGGTGAACCGCAGACCCTCGACCAGGCGCATACCTCCATCAACATCGAAGAATTCATCCTCAAGGACCTTTACGAAGGCCTGACCATCTATGACGCCTCGGGCAAGATCGTTCCCGGCGCTGCGGAAAGCTGGACCGTCTCCGACGACGGCGCGGTCTACACGTTCAAGCTGCGCGGCAACGCGAAGTGGTCGGACGGTTCGCCGGTGACGGCGGAAGACTTTGTCTTCTCCTTCACCCGCGTTGAGGATCCGAAGACGGCGGCCGGCTACGCGAACATCCTCTATCCGATCAAGAACGCGGAAAAGGTCAACAAGGGCGAGCTTGGCCTCGACCAGCTTGGCGTCAAGGCTGTCGATGCCACGACGCTGGAAGTGACGCTGGAGCGTCCGACGCCCTTCTTCCTCGAATTGCTCGCGCACCAGACGGCGCTGCCGGTCTCCAAGGCCAGCGTCGAAAAGAACGGCGCGGATTTCGTGAAGCCCGGCACGATGGTTTCCAACGGTGCCTTCAAGCTCGTCAGCCATGTGCCGAACGACAATCTTGTCGTCGAGAAGAACGCGAACTACTGGGACGCTGCCAACGTCAAGCTCGACAAGGTGATCTTCTACCCGATCGACGATCAGGCCGCCTCGGTCCGTCGCTTCGAGGCGAAGGAAATGGACCTCGTCTACAACTTCTCTGCCGACCAGATCGAGCGCCTGAAGAAGAGCTATGGCGAGCAGGTCCACGTTTCGCCGACGCTGGCAACCTACTACTACCCTTTCGACACCCGCACCGAGCCCTATAGCGACGTTCGCGTGCGCCGCGCGCTCTCCATGGCCATCGACCGCGACTTCCTGGCCAAGGAAATCTATTCCGGCTCGCAGCTTCCGGCCTATTCCATGGTGCCCCCGGGCATGCAGGGCTATGAGCCGGCCTATGCCGATTTCGGCGCGCTCTCGCAGCTCGACCGCGAGGACGAGGCGCTCAAGCTGATGAAGGAAGCCGGTTACGGCGAAGGCGGCAAGCCGCTGAAGATCGAGCTGCGCTACAACACCAACCCGAACCACGAGCGCGTGGCGACGGCTGTTGCCGACATGTGGAAGAACACCTTCGGCGCCGATGTGTCGCTGGTGAACCTCGACGTGTCCTCGCACTACGCCTATCTCCAGGAAGGCGGCGCGTTCAACGTGGCGCGTGCCGGCTGGGTCGCCGACTATGCGGATGCGGAAAACTTCCTGGCCCTCAGCGTCAGCACCAACAAGACCTTCAACTACGGCAAGTTCACGAATGCCGAGTTCGACGGCCTCATGAAGAAGTCGTACGAAGAGCGTGACCCGGCGGCGCGCGCCAAGGTCCTGCATGACGCAGAAGCCGTGCTGATGCGCGAACAGCCGATCGCCCCGCTCCTGACGCAGGCCGACCTGTGGCTCGTCTCCAGCAAGGTTCAGGGTTGGCAGGACAATGCCGCCAACCAGCACCTGAGCCGCTTCCTCAGCGTTTCGGAATGATCCGACGAAAGTGCGCGGCCTCCTGAGGCCGCGCACTTTCGTATCTGGGGAGACCTAGTCATGTTTGCATTCGTTCTGCGGCGCCTAGCAAGCGCCGTGCCGACGCTATTCATCGTCGTCACAATCTCGTTCTTTCTCATGCGCTTTGCGCCCGGCGGCCCGTTCAACCTCGAACGCCCTCTACCGCCTGCCACGATGGAAAATCTGATGCGAGCCTACCAGCTCGATCAGCCCCTCTGGCGCCAATACCTCACCTACATGGGCAATGCCGTCAGCGGCGATTTCGGACCGAGCTACATCTACAAGGACAACACCGTTGCCGAACTCATCGGCAAGGGTCTGCCCTACTCGATGGAACTTGGTTTCTATGCGCTGCTCCTGGCGCTTATCGGCGGCGTCATCGTCGGTACGATTGCGGCCTTGCGTCAGAACAGTGCGCTGGATTTCGCGGTCATGTCGGTCGCGACGGTCGGCGTCACGGTGCCGAACTTCGTCGTCGGGCCGGTCCTGACGCTGATCTTTGCCATCGTGCTCGCCTGGCTTCCGGCGGGTGGCTGGGGCGACGGTTCGCTGCGCTTCCTCATCCTGCCGATGATCGCGCTCGCCCTGCCGCAGCTAGCGGTTTTCGCGCGCCTGACCCGCGGCTCGATGATCGAGGCCTTGCGCACCGACCACATCCGCACCGCGCGGGCCTATGGCCTGCCGGCAAAATCGGTGGTCGTGGTGCACGCCATGCGCGGCGCCATGCTGCCCATCGTGTCCTATCTCGCGCCCTGCGCTGCCGCTCTTTTGACCGGCTCCGCCGTGGTCGAGACCATCTTCACCATCCCCGGCGTCGGGCGCTATTTCGTGCTCGGGGCGATCAACCGCGACTATACGCTCGTCATGGGCACGGTCGTCCTGATCGCCATCTTCGTCATCGTCTTCAATCTGCTGGTCGACATTCTCTATGGCCTGCTCGATCCGAGGGTTCGCCATGACTGACGCCGTCGTTTCCCCCGTACCCGGGAGCGAGGTGAAGGGGCGTAGCCTCTTCCAGCTCGCCGTCATGCGCTTCCGCCGCAACCGCCCGGCCATGGCCGGTTCGGTGATGCTGGTGCTGATCGCGTGCTTCGCCTTCTTCGGTCCGTTCTTCATCAGCCACAGCTACGACCAGGTCTTCTCTTCCTATGTCACCATCCCGCCGAGCCTCGAGCCGCGGCCGGGCGAGGATTCACTGGAAGAGGCGATGAAGGGCGTCGCCACCCGCGCCCGCGTCGAGCTGCAGTCCTTTTCCGTCGAGGGCGAAGCCTTCACGGCGGTCATCACCGCCAAGGACCCGATCGATCCACGCGCCACGCGCTACTTCGACCGGGCCAACGAGTTCGACAAGACCGAGGTCACGGCGACCGAGGACGAGGGGCGTAAGCTCACGCTGAAGGGTGTGGTCGACCGGGAATACTTCCTGTTCGGCACCGACACAAACGGGCGCGACCTCATGGCGCGCGTCATGCTCGGCGGGCAGATCTCCATCGCGGTCGGCCTTCTCGCCAGCCTCGTCTCGCTCGGTATCGGCGTCGTCTACGGCGCGATCTCGGGTTACATGGGCGGGCGCGTCGACAACGTGATGATGCGTTTCGTCGAAATTTTGTACTCGCTGCCCTTCGTCTTCCTGGTTGTTGTGCTCGTCGTCTTCTTCGGCCGCAGCTTCGTCTTGATCTTCATCGTCATCGGTGCGGTGGAGTGGCTCGACATGGCCCGCATCGTGCGCGGCCAGACGCTGTCTTTGAAGCGACGGGAGTTCATCGGTGCGGCGGAGGCTCTGGGCTTGACGGACTGGCAGATCATCCGCCGGCACGTCATCCCCAACACGATCGGCCCGGTCGTCATCTTCGTCACGGTCATCGTGCCCAAGGTGATCCTGCTCGAAAGCTTCCTCTCCTTCCTCGGCCTCGGCGTTCAGGCGCCGCTGACGAGCTGGGGTTCGCTGATCGCCGAAGGCGCCAACAACATCCAGTCCGCGCCCTGGCTGCTCATCTTTCCCGCCATCTTCTTCGTCGTCACGCTCTTCTCGCTGAATTTCGTCGGCGACGGGCTGCGTGATGCATTCGACCCGAAGGATCGCTGACATGGCAGAGACACAGAAAACCATGGAGCCGATCCTTGCCGTGCGCGACCTGAAGGTGTCCTTCACGACGCCGGACGGGGACGTCAATGCGGTGAAGGGCATCAACCTCGATGTCCGCCCCGGCGAGACCCTGGCGGTGGTCGGCGAGAGCGGCTCCGGCAAGAGCCAGACCATGATGGGCATCATGGGACTGCTCGCGAGCAACGGCCGGGTCACGGGCTCCGCGAAATATCGCGGGCAGGAGATGGTCGGGTTGCCGCCGAAGGCGCTCAACGAGATCCGTGGTGCAAAAATCACCATGATCTTCCAGGAGCCGATGACCTCGCTCGATCCGCTCTATCCTGTCGGCAAGCAGATCGCCGAGGTCATCGTGCATCACCGCGGCGGCACGCGGAAGGAAGCCCGGCCGCGTGTGTTTGAGCTCCTGAAGCTGGTCGGCATTCCGGAGCCCGAGCGCCGTATCGACAGCTATCCGCATGAAATGTCCGGCGGCCAGCGCCAGCGCGTGATGATCGCCATGGCGCTTGCCAACGAGCCGGACATCCTGATCGCCGACGAACCGACGACGGCGCTCGACGTGACGATCCAGGCACAGATCCTGAAACTGCTGCGCGATCTGCAAAAGCGCTTCGACATGGCGATCGTGCTGATCACGCACGACCTCGGCATCGTCCGGCATTTTGCCGAACGCGTCGTCGTCATGCGGCGCGGCGAGATCGTCGAACAGGGCAGGACGGCCGACATCTTCGACAATCCGCAGGCCGACTACACCCGCATGCTGATCGAGGCCGAGCCGCATGGCCGCAAGGCGGTCCCGGCGGATGACGCGCCGATCATCCTCGAGGGCCGCAATGTCATCGTCGACTACAAGATCGACGGCGGCTTCCTGAAGAAACGCGCCAACACCTTCCGGGCTGTCGACAATGTCAGCATCAGCCTGCACGAAGGGCAGACGATCGGCGTGGTCGGCGAATCCGGTTCGGGAAAATCGACGCTCGGGCGGGCGCTGTTGCGGCTCATCTCCAGCAAGGGCGCCTATCGCTTCGGCAAGACGGATATTTCCGGCCTCGACCGGACCGGCATGCGGCCGCTCCGGCGCAGCATGCAGGTCGTCTTCCAGGATCCCTACGGTTCGCTTTCGCCGCGCCAGACGGTCGGCGAGATCATTACCGAGGGGCTTTATGTGCACGAGCCGCAGCTTTCGCGAGCCGACCGCGACCAGCGGGCAATCGCGGCGCTGAAGGAGGTGGGGCTCGACCCCGCGGCGCGCAACCGCTATCCGCACGAGTTTTCGGGCGGCCAGCGGCAGCGTATCGCGATCGCGCGGGCGATGATCCTCAAACCTCAGGCGGTGATCCTCGACGAGCCGACCTCGGCGCTCGATCGTTCGGTGCAGGGGCAGGTAATCGAGCTCTTGCGTGATCTCCAGTCCCGCTACGGCCTTTCCTATGTCTTCATCAGCCACGACCTGTCGGTGGTGCGTGCGATGAGCGATTATGTGGTGGTCATGAAGGACGGCAAGATCGTGGAGGAAGGTCCCACGGACGCCATTTTCAGCGCCCCGCGGGAGGATTATACAAAGACCCTCATCGGGGCTGCGTATAATATCGGGCCGTAAGCTGGAGCAATTCCAGCAAAGGTGTGCAGCGGTTTTGCGCTCGAAATTGCGTGAAACCAAGAGGAGATCGGATGGCTGAAAGCCGTTTGCCGCATATCGTGCTCTTTTCGGGCGGCACTGCGTGCCGCACGACCAATCTGGCGCTGCTTTCCAAGCCGGTGCGACTGACGCGCATCGTGCCGGCCTGGGACAGCGGCGGCAGTTCCAAGATCATCCGCGAGAACCTCGGCGTGCTCGCCGTCGGTGACATCCGCCAGGCGCTGATGACCATGGCGCATGGCGAAGGCCGGGCGGGCGATGTCGTCAAGGTCTGCAATGCGCGCATGACCAGCGGCACGCAAGATGATGCCCGCACGGAATTCGCGCTCTACGCGGAGGGCGTGCACCCGTTGCTGGAGCGCATGGAGCCGGGCCTGCGCGGCGCTATCCTCAACTACCTGCGCACCTTTCGCGCGGCGATCGGGGCGGACTTCGATTTCCGCAACGGCAGCATCGGCAACTTCATCCTGACGGGCGCGCATCTCGCCCACAACAGCGACATCAACACCGCCATCTTCGTCTTCCGCAAGCTCTGCGACATTGCCGGCCATGTCTGGCCGTCCACGGCCGCCGATGGTGTCGACCTCTCCGCCGTTTTGAATGATGGCACCGGGGTTGAGGGGCAGCACAGGGTGACGGCGCTCGACGATGCGGCGAGTGCGACGGGCATCCGCGACATTGTGCTGTCCGGCCGGGGCGGCGCGGCTGTGCCGGCCAACGAGGCCGTGCTGGAAAGTCTCGAAAGCGCCGATGCCATCGTGTTCGGGCCGGGCAGCTTCTTCACCAGCGTCCTGCCGCATTTTCTGGTCGAGGGCATCGTTCCGGCCATAGCGCGCAATGCGCATGCCCGGCGCATCTTCATCGGCAACATGCTGCAATGCCGGGAGACCCGCGGGCTGGATGTGGCGCGCATGCTGGAGATTGCCACCGCGCTCTGGCGGCGGCAGGCGGGGGCGGATGGGCGTCCCTTCACCCACGTCCTGGCAAACCACCAGCTGCTGCCTTTCGAAAAGACCGTCGGCCGCTTTGCTTATCTCGGCAATGGCGCGCTGGAAGAGGTGGGCATGCGGCTCGGCATCGAGCGGGTGATCGGTGAGTTCGAGGATCCCTGGCAGCGCGGCCAGCATGACGGCCGGGCGGTTGCGGATACGCTCAGCTCGCTCTTGCCGTCGTAAGGCCGGTCTTCGCCGCCGGCATCCAGCTGCGAGCCTTGGCGAAGGCGAGGAAATCATCCGCGCCCATGGGCCGGGCAAAGGCATAGCCCTGCAGGATATGGCAGCCGAGGCCGCGCAGCAGCTCGGCATGGGCCAATGTTTCGACACCCTCCGCAACCGTCTCGATATCGCGCACCTTGCCGATGTCGATGATCGAGCGGACGAGGCTCTGCTGTGCCGTAGATTCGAGCAGCGGCTGCACCAGCCGGCGGTCGATCTTCAGCCGCGCCGGAGACAGCTCCAGGAGGCTCACGATGGAGGCGTGGCCGGTGCCGAAATCGTCGATCTCGATTTCGATGCCGAGGGATTTTATGCCGTCGATGGCCTGCTTCAGCCCGTCGTCGAGCGTATCGAAGGATATCGATTCCAGCAGTTCGAAGGTCAGTGAACCCGGGCGAATGTTCATCGCGCGCAGCTTTTCGAGAAGGTTGTCGTCGCGCAGGCGCTGACAGGAGACATTGACGGAGACGCGGGCGATGTCGAGATCCTGTCCCTCCCAGCGCATGGATTGGAACAGGGCCTGTTCGAGGATGGCCTCGTCGATCCGGGCGACAACATTGAGGGTCTCGGCCACGGGCAGGAACACATCGGGCATGATGATGCCGCGTGTTGGGTGCTGCCAGCGTGCCAGCGCCTCGACGCCGACGATCTCCAGCGTTTCGGCATCGAATTGCGGTTGGAAGTAGGGGTGGAATTCTCCGCGTTCGAGACCGCGCAGAATGTCGTCGCCGAGCCGCTTGACCTCCACGGTGCGCAGGCGGAGCTCGTCGTTGAAGGCTTCCACGCGGTTGCGCCCACGGCGCTTGGCTTCGTAGAGCGCGATATCGGCATTGACGAGCAACTGCTCGGCGGATTCTTCCGCATCGTTGCGCGTTGCAATGCCGATGCTCGCACCGATACGACAGTCATGGCCTTCGATCGCCATCGGCTCGCTGATCGCTTCGATGAGGCGGGCGGAGAGGGTGCCGAAATCGGCCTCTGTCGGCTCACGGCGCGACAGGAGCACGAATTCGTCCCCGCCGATGCGGGCGATGAAGTCCGCTGCCGGAATATGGGCACGCAGTACACCGGCCGCCTGTTTCAGCACCTCGTCGCCGGCGGCGTGGCCGAGCGTGTCGTTGATGTCCTTGAAGCGGTCGAGGTCGATATGCAGCAGGGTGAGGGGACGGGTGTCCTCGCCGATACCGGCCAGCGCGAGCTGCTGGTCGAGGAAACGCCGGTTGGGAAGCCGGGTGAGGGCATCGTGCAGTGAATTGTGCTCCAGAACGAGGCGAGCGTCTTCCAGGGCGCGGTTCTGCGCCTCCGCCGTCAGCTTGGCCTCAAGCAGTTCGGCCTGGAGGCGGATGTCCTCCGTCACATCCCAGTTCGCGCCGACGATACGCTTTGCGCCTGACGAGGCGCGATAGGTCATGCCGTGCGCGCGGATATGGCGGATGTCGCCGCCGACGGTCAGGACGCGGAATTCCGTGAGATAGGGCCTCTCGGCCTCGATGGCGTCCGAAAAAACGCGTTCGGCTTCTTCCAGATCGTCGGGATGAAGCGCGGTGCGCCAGTCCTCGTAGCGGCAGATTGGCTGGTCGGGCGGCACGTTGTAGAGGGCGCGCATGCGGGCGTCCCAGGTGAGTGTCGCCAATTCCGTGTCGAATTCCCAAACGCCGACGCGCGAGGCGTCGAGCGCGAGCTGCAGGCGTTGCGAGACGGTTTCCAGCTGATCCTCCCGGTCCTGAAGCGCCAGGATATGCCGATGGCGGTCCTTCATCAGGTAACCGACCCAGAACATGGGGGCGACGATGATGATGGCCAGCAGCGCGAGGCCGGTGCGAAACAGGGTGAGATCGGCGGACGGCTGGCGCCAGCCACCCAATGGCGCTGCAGACATGGTCCAGGCTTCGTGGCCGATGTCGATCGTCATGACGACGGGGTCGGCATCGACGGGGGTGGCCGTGCTGAAGAAGGTTCGTGCCTCGCCGCCGACATGCGGCCGGCTGGAAAGCGAAACGGCGACCTTCAGGTCTTTTCCGAAGCCGCTGTTGTCCAGGAGCCTGTCGAGGTCGATCACGGCGGAGGCGATGCCGATGAAGGCGTTGTTCCGCCCGGCATGGATCGGGTAGCGCGCGATCACGCCGCGCCCGCCCTGCACCAGATCGACCGGGCCGGTGACGATGAGCCGGTCGAGCGCCTTCACCTGCATGGCCGCGGCGCGCTGGCGCTCGTTCTTGCGGTAGTCGAGGCCGATGCTGCGCTCGTTCCCCTTGACCGGATAGACGAGCGAGACGACGAAGTCCGGCGCGATGGCAAGATTGCGCAGCTGCGTGTCCTTGCGGAAGATGCGACCGGCAAGGTCGGCAAAGCGGCTCGGTGACATGTCGGGCTCTGTCGAGAGCGCCGCGACGAGGCCCTGTACGAGATTGATGTCACCCTGGATATTGCCTTCGAGGCGCGAGCGCAGCACGCCGAGCTGTTCCGTGGTGAAGGAGCGCAGGTACTCCTCTTCCAGCCGCTGCTTCTGGGAATCGGCAAGGAAAATGGCGATCAGCGCGGCAAATGCGACGACGATGGCGGGGATGTAACATCCCAGCCCGTGAAGGGAGAGCTGCGTATTCCGGTCGTTCATCGCGGTTCGTCTGTCCCCACGCGCCCTGTCTGCTCGGGAAGGGTTCTGCCCGGCCTCCGACGATCGACGGACGATGGCAGATGCAACTTAATATTTGCTGACGAGAATATGCCTTTATCTGCGGATTTCCGGGCGGGGCTTCCCGCCACGGCCTATTCTGGGCTAGTCCTCGGCCACTATCGAAATGGAACGAGGGCAGGGGGCTGGTTTGCCGGCGGACAAGGACAGGATGGAGAGCATGTTTGGCGCGATGCTCAGGACCATCATCGAGGAGAGCCCGCTGAAGGCCGCCAGCTTCATCGTCACCATCTATGGCGATGTCGTGGAGCCGCGGGGCGGCGTGGTGTGGACCGGCAATCTCATCGAGACCTGCGCTGCCGTCGGCATCAGCGAGACGTTGGTGCGCACCGCCGTCTCGCGCCTTGTCGCGGCCGGGCAATTGTCCGGAGAGCGGGAGGGGCGGCGAAGCTTCTACCGCCTCGCCGCGCCCGCTCGGGCGGAGTTTGCCGCCGCTGCCCGCCTGCTCTTCGGTCCACCGGAAGCGGCCGAGTGGCATTTTGTGCAGTTGACCGGAACGGCGCCAGACGAGGCGATGCAGACCCTTGAGCGGGCAGGCCATGCCCGGCTGGGGCCGCGGTTAGCGGTGGGTGCGCGCGCCCTCCCGCTTCTCAAGCAACCGGCCGTCGTGTTCCGGGGTGACGTGGTTAGCGGCGAGGGGGACCTTGGCGCCTTTGCGGCCGACCATTGGGACCTTGCGCTGCATGCCGAGGCCTATGACGGCTTCCTCCGGCGCTTCGGGCGCCTCGCCGATCTCCTTGCCGGCGGGGTGCGGCTCGGCGCAGCGGAAAGCCTCGTCGCCCGGCTGGTGCTCGTGCACCAGTTCCGTCTCGTCGTACTGCGCGATCCGCGCCTGCCGCAGACGGCCCTGCCCGTGGACTGGCCGGGAGAGGCGGCCAGGGCGCTCTTTTCCGACCTTTACCTCGGCCTCTCCCCCGAGGCGGATCTGCATGTCGCCCGCCACTTCGTTACGGCGGCCGGTGCTTTGCCGGAAGCGAGCGAGGCAACGCTGCGTCGTCTTTCCCTGTTGCGCGAGGCGCGCCGGGTCGACTTTTCATAGGGAAAAGCATGGTTTGTGGTATGATGCTTGCTGCTGCGATGAGACATCACAGAATTCAGGGAAAATCCCATTGATTTGTGATGTGTCGAGTGCTAAATAGATAACCGATCGGTCGGTCAATGTTTCTGGAGGAACGGATCGACCCTTGGATATCAGGGAGGAAGCCGCGTGTCCGAAGCCTTTATCTGCGACGCCGTTCGTACGCCCATCGGCCGTTATGGCGGGCTGCTGTCGTCGGTGCGTGCTGATGATCTGGCCGCCGTGCCGCTCAGCGGGCTGATGGCGCGCAATCAAGGCGTCGACTGGTCGAAAGTAGACGATCTCATCTACGGCTGCGCCAACCAGGCCGGCGAGGACAACCGCAATGTCGGCCGCATGGCCGTGCTGCTCTCCGGCCTTCCCGTCTCCATTCCCGCCACCACCGTCAACCGCCTCTGTGGCTCCGGCATGGACGCCGTCGGCATGGCCGCCCGCGCCATCCGCGCCGGCGACTGCGATTTCGTCATCGCCGGCGGCGTCGAGAGCATGAGCCGCGCGCCCTTCGTCATGCCCAAGGCCGACAGCGCCTTTTCGCGTGCCAATGCCGTCTATGACACGACGATCGGCTGGCGCTTCGTCAATCCGAAGATGAAGAAGGCCTTCGGCGTCGATTCCATGCCGCAGACGGCCGACAACGTTGCCGCCGACTTTGCCGTCAGCCGCGAGGACCAGGACGCTTTTGCTGCGTTGAGCCAGGCCCGTTGGGCGGCGGCGCATGAGGCCGGCCTTTTTGCCGATGAGATCGTGTCCGTTTCCGTGCCGCAGAAGAAGGGCGATCCGCTGGTCGTCGACACCGACGAACATCCCCGTCCCGGCACGACGGCCGAGCAGCTTGCTAAGCTGAAGGGCGTCAACGGCCCGGACCTCTCTGTCACCGCGGGTAACGCCTCGGGTGTCAATGACGGCGCGGCCGCCTTGCTCATCGCCAATGAGGCGACCGCCAAGGCGCAGGGCCTGACGCCGAAGGCGCGCGTCGTCGCCATGGCGGCGGCGGGGCTTGAGCCGCGCATCATGGGGTTCGGCCCGGCTCCGGCGGCGCGCCGGGTGCTGGAACGCGCCGGCCTGACGCTCGGCCAGATGGACGTCATCGAACTCAACGAAGCCTTCGCCTCGCAGGCGCTCGCGGTTCTGCGCGATCTCGGCCTGCCGGATGATGCGCCGCATGTGAACCCGAACGGTGGCGCCATCGCCATCGGCCACCCGCTCGGCATGAGCGGCGCGCGGCTCGTCACGACAGCCACCTATCAGCTCCACCGCCAGGGCGGGCGCTATGCACTGTGCACCATGTGCATCGGCGTCGGTCAGGGCATCGCCATCATTCTCGAGCGCGTCTGACGCGCCAGCAAGGAGGAAAGACCATGTATGCCCAGATGGTGAAGACCGATGCCGCTCGCGTCCGGTCCCTCGACGAGATGGACCCCGTGGAGCGCGCCTTCCAGGAGCGCGTCGACGCCGGCCAGAAGATCGAGCCGAAGGAATGGATGCCCGAGGGTTATCGCAAGACGCTTGTGCGCCAGATCAGCCAGCACGCCCATTCGGAAATCGTCGGCCAATTGCCGGAAGGCAACTGGATCACCCGCGCACCCACCTTGGAAAGAAAGGCGATCCTGCTCGCCAAGGTGCAGGACGAGGCCGGCCACGGCCTCTACCTCTATTGCGCCGCCGAAACGCTCGGCATCAGCCGCGACCAGATGTACGAGCAGTTGCATTCCGGCAAGGCGAAATATTCCTCGATCTTCAACTATCCGACGCTGACCTGGGCCGATATCGGCGCAATCGGCTGGCTGGTCGATGGCGCGGCCATCATGAACCAGGTGCCGTTGCAGCGCTGTTCCTACGGCCCCTATGCGCGGGCCATGGTGCGCATCTGCAAGGAAGAAAGCTTTCACCAGCGCCAGGGGTATGACGCCCTGATGAAGATGGTGAAGGGCACGCCGGCCCAGAAGGCCATGGTGCAGGACGCGCTGAACCGCTGGTGGTGGCCGTCCCTCATGATGTTCGGCCCCTCGGACGATGCCTCCGTGCATTCGGCGCAGTCGATGGCCTGGAAGATCAAGCAGAACTCCAACGACGAGCTGCGCCAGAAATTCGTCGACCAGACCGTGCCGCAGGCAAAATATCTCGGCCTCACCGTGCCGGATCCGGACCTCAAGTGGAACGAGGAAAAGGGCGGCCACGATTTCGGCGAGCCGGATTGGGAGGAATTCTTCAACGTGATCGCCGGCAACGGCCCGTGCAATGCGGAGCGCCTCAACGCCCGCAAGAAGGCCTGGAATGACGGCGCCTGGTTCCGCGACGGCCTGACGGCGCATGCCGAAAAGGCCGCCGACCGCCGCGCTGCGGCAAAAATCGCCGCCGAGTAAGGGAGAGAGCACGATGTCCAGCGAATGGCCGCTTTGGGAAGTTTTCATCCGGGGCCAGCACGGCCTCAACCATCGCCATGTCGGGAGCCTGCATGCGCCTGACGCCGAAATGGCTGTCAACAACGCCCGCGACGTCTATACGCGCCGCAACGAGGGCGTCAGCATCTGGGTGGTGAAATCCTCTGACATCACCGCCAGCGCGCCCTCGGAAAAGGGCCCGCTGTTCGATCCGTCGAACTCCAAGGTCTATCGTCACCCGACCTTCTTCGACATTCCGGACGAAGTGGGGCACATGTGATGTCGGGCGCGGCGCTTCTCGAATTCCTGCTGCGCATCGGCGACAACACGCTGATCCTCGGCCATCGCGTTTCCGAATGGTGCGGGCACTCGCCCGCGCTGGAGGAGGATATCGCGCTCGCCAACACCGCGCTCGACCTGATCGGCCAGACGCAGCTCTGGCTCGGCCTTGCCGGCGAGGTGGAAGGCAAGGGCCGTTCCGCCGACGATCTCGCCTATCTGCGCGACGGTTACGAATTCCGCAACATCCTCATCGTCGAGCGCCCGAACGGCGATTTCGGCAAGACGCTGATGCGGCAGTTCCTGTTTGACGCCTGGCACTATCTGCTCCTCAAGGCGCTGAAGGGGTCCTCCGACACCCGCATCGCCGAGATCGCGGAAAAGGCGTTCAAGGAAGTCTCCTATCATCTCGACCGCAGCCGCGATCTCGTCATCCGCCTCGGCGACGGCACGGCGGAAAGCCACCGCCGCATGCAGGAGGCGCTGGATGAACTCTGGCCCTTCACCGGCGAGATGTTCATGAGCGATGCGCTCGACGCCGAACTGGTCGAGGCCGGCATCATCCCGGCCCCCGCAAGCCTCAAGGCGGGCTGGGACGAGATCGTCGCGGAGACGCTCTCCGAGGGCACGCTGAAGAAGCCGGCCGACGGCTACATGCACAAGGGCGGCCGGCGCGGCGTTCACACCGAGCATCTCGGCTTCATCCTCACCGAGATGCAGTTCCTGCAACGCGCCTATCCGGGCGCGACCTGGTAGGAGGCGGCGATGGACCCGGCGCTTCGTCCCTCGGTCAAGGAGGTCTGGCACTGGCTTTCCGAAGTGCCGGACCCGGAAATCCCGGTCATCTCGCTCACCGATCTCGGCATTATCCGCGATGTCGAATGGCGGGACGATACACTTGTCGTGACGGTGACGCCGACCTATTCGGGCTGTCCCGCCACCACGGTGATCAATCTCGATATCGAGACGGCGCTCACCGGAAAGGGCCTTGCCAAGGTGAAGCTGGAGCGCCGTCTCTCGCCCGCCTGGACGACGGACTGGATCAGCGCCGAGGGCCGCGAAAAACTGCGCGACTACGGCATCGCCCCGCCGATCGATGGCACGGCCACCGACGGCGTCTTGATGAAACGCATCGACCGGCTCTCCGGCCGGTCGAACCTGACCATCGCCTGTCCGCGCTGCGGCTCGGCGAGCACGGAAAAGATCAGCCAGTTCGGCTCGACGCCCTGCAAGGCGAGCTATCGCTGCACGGACTGCCTGGAACCGTTCGACTATTTCAAGTGCATCTGACCGGAAGCGATTCCGGCGAACCGGAATTCGCCTGACACGCTCTGGTTTCCTGTTTTTACCGCATGATCCGACGCCGAAGCGATGCCGCTCCGGCCGGAAATGCTCTAGGGAGAAGGCCCGCACATGGCACGTTTTCATTCCCTGACCGTGACCGACGTTCGCCGCGAGACGCGCGATGCGGTCGTGGTCACGCTCCGGCCGTCCGAAGAGGACCGCGCTGTCTTCGACTTCACGCAAGGCCAGTACCTGACCTTCCGCCGCAAGTTCGAGGACGAGGAGCTGCGCCGCTCCTATTCGATCTGCGCCGGCAAGGACGAGGGTGTCCTGAAGGTCGGCATCAAGCGCGTCGACGGCGGCTGTTTCTCCACCTGGGTCAACGAAAGCCTGAAGGCCGGCGACACGCTGGAGGCCATGCCCCCGATGGGCGCGTTCTTCACCGCGCTGGAGCCGGACGCCGCAAAACACTATCTCGGCTTTGCCGGCGGCAGCGGCATCACGCCGGTGCTCTCGATCATCAAGACGGTGCTGTCGCGTGAACCGCGCGCGCGCTTCACGCTGGTCTACGCCAACCGCCAGATCAGCTCGATCATGTTCCGCGAGGAACTGGAGGACCTGAAAAACCTTTATCTTGGGCGCTTCTCGGTGCTGCATATCCTCGAAAGCGAGGCGCAGGATATCGACCTCTTCACCGGCCGCATCGACGGTGAAAAGTGCGCGGCGCTGTTCAGGAACTGGATCGACCCGAAATCTGTGACGACCGCCTTCATCTGCGGCCCGGAGCCGATGATGCTGGCGATCGCTGCCGCCCTTCGTGAGCATGGCCTGCGTGACGACCAGATCAAGTTCGAACTCTTCGCCTCCTCGCAGCCCGGCCGGGCGCGCGCCAGGGTGGAGAAGGCGAACGGCGCGGACCAGGGCGCGACCTGCGAGGCGACCGTCACGCTCGACGGCGCGACCCGCACCTTCAAGTTCCCGAAACAGGGCCAGAGCCTGCTCGACGCCGCGCTCGAAAACGCCATGGACGCGCCCTATGCCTGCAAGGCCGGTGTCTGTTCAACCTGCCGAGCCAAGATCATTGAGGGCGAGGCCGAGATGGAGGTCAACCACGCGCTGGAAGATTACGAGGTGCGCCAGGGCTATGTGCTGACCTGCCAGTGCTTCCCGCTCACCGACCGCATCGTCGTCAGCTACGACCAGTAAGGGGAATTTTCATGTCCGATACGATGCCGATCGAAGACTATCTGGCTGAGGGTGGTGTGCTCTCCTCGCCCGCCAATGTGCCGCCGCGCTATCGCGGCGAACTCTTGCGCCTCATGGCGAGCTTTGTCGACAGCGAACTGGCCGGTTCCGCCGGCTTCGCCGATACGATCAACGATGCGCCGGGCATTCAGGAGCGCATCTCCGCCGCCCGCATCGTGCTGGAAAAGGCCGATCACGCCGGCAAGGTCTTGCAGGTCATGGAAACCTTCGGCGCGAATGGCGGGCGCTACGCCGTGCACCATCCCTGGGCCGAGCGGCTTTCCCGCGAGGCCGATATCGGCGCGGCACGGCAGGGCGGCGACATGCGCCTCTCCGTCTTCCACTATCCGCTGCAAGGCTGGGTGGATGCCGTCGTCATGAACGTGCTGATGGGCCGGGCGAGCGTCGTGCAGTTGAAGGAACTGTCGCGCGTCTCCTACCAGCCGCTCGCCGAGATTTTCCGCGCCATCCTGCCGCGCGAGACGCGCCATGCGGAGCTTGGCCTTGCCGGCCTCGTGTGCATCGCCGGTGACGAGGAGGGCCGCGCCAAAGCGCAGGCTTCCGTCGCCTACTGGTATCCGCGCGTCGCCGCCAGTTTTGGCCATTCCGGCTCCGTCCGCTTCGAAACGCTGTCGCGTTTCGGCCTGCGGCATACGCCCAACGAGACCCTGCTGGCCGAATGGCGAGCCGAGGTCGATGCGCAGCTCGCTGCGCTTGGATTGAACTGAGCAATCCCAGGAAAAGTGTGAAGCGGTTTTCCGTCCGTGATTGCGAAAAAAACAGGAAGGACATTGAGATGAACGTCATGGCAAACCGGCCGCGCCGGCTCGAAAGCTATGTCGGCGGCGCTTGGGTCGTCGGTGCGAAGGAGGGCGTGCCCCTGCTCGACGCCGCGACGGGCGATCCGGTCGCCTTCATCGATTCCTCCGGCATCGATTTCAAGGCGATCCTCGCCCACGGCCGCGACAAGGGCGGCCCGGCGCTGCGGCGCCTATCCTTTCACGAGCGCGCCGCCATGCTGAAGGCACTCGGCCAGGCGCTGATGGAGAAGAAGGAAGAGTTTTACGCTCTCTCGACCGCCACCGGCGCGACGCGCGCCGATAGCTGGGTCGATATCGAGGGCGGCATCGGCACGCTACTCTCCTATGCCTCCAAGGGCCGGCGCGAATTGCCGAACACCCGCGTCCTGCTCGATGGCGACGTGGAACCGCTTTCCAAGGACAACACGTTTGCCGCTCAGCATATCCTGACCCCGTTGCAGGGCGTCGCGGTGCATATCAACGCCTTCAACTTCCCCTGCTGGGGCATGCTGGAAAAGCTTGCGCCGACGCTGATCGCCGGCGTTCCAGCCATCATCAAGCCGGCGAGCCAGACGGCCTATCTCACCGAACTGATGGTCCGCCGTATCGTCGAGACCGGCATCCTGCCGGAAGGCGCGTTGCAGCTCGTCTGCGGCTCGGTCGGCGACCTGCTCGATCATGTCGAAGGGCAGGACGCCGTCACCTTCACCGGTTCGGCCGCCACCGGCCAGCGCC
Organism: Shinella sp. JR1-6; assembly: GCF_004284735.1. Classification (NCBI taxonomy): domain Bacteria; kingdom Pseudomonadati; phylum Pseudomonadota; class Alphaproteobacteria; order Hyphomicrobiales; family Rhizobiaceae; genus Shinella; species Shinella sp. JR1-6. The sequence goes on from NZ_SHMI01000001.1 coordinate 175,305, forward strand.
TCAAGACGCACAAGGCGATCATCGAAAACTCGGTGCGCTTCACCATGGAGGCCGACAGCCTCAACGCCGCCGTGCTCGGCCTCGACGCCGCGCCCGGTACGGAGGAATTCGACCTCTTCGTCAAGGAAGTCGCCCGCGAGATGACGGTGAAAGCCGGCCAGAAATGTACGGCGATCCGCCGCGTCATCGCCCCGCGCGCCTATAGCGAGGCCCTCATCGAAAGTCTTGGCGCGCGTCTTGCGAAGACGGCGATCGGCAATCCCGCCGACGAAGCCGTACGCATGGGCCCGCTCGCCAGCCTCGACCAGCGCGAAGAAGTTCGCGCCCGTATCCGCGATCTCTCCGCCGACGCCGAGATCGTCGCTGGCGATCCTGATAATCCCAGCGTCCAGTCCGGCGACGCCGTGGCCGGGGCCTTCCTCAATCCGGTGCTGCTCTATTGCGACAAGCCGGGCTCGGCCCGCGCCGTGCACGATGTCGAGGCCTTCGGCCCGGTCAGCACCGTCATGCCCTATGACACGGCGGAAGAGGCGGTCGATCTCGCCCGGCGCGGCAAGGGCAGCCTCGTCGCCTCGGTCTTCACCAACGATCCGGGTTTTGCCCAAGAGGTGGTACTCGGCCTTGCCCCCTTCCATGGTCGCGTGATGATCGGTAACCGCGTCAGCGCCAAGACATCCACCGGCCACGGTTCGCCGCTGCCGGGCCTCGTGCATGGCGGCCCCGGCCGCGCGGGCGGCGGCGAGGAACTGGGCGGCATGCGCGGCGTCAAGCACTACATGCAGCGTACCGCCATTCAGGGCGCGCCGACCATGCTTTCCGCCGTCACCGGCCGCTGGCTGCCGGGCGCGACAGCGCGGGCGGGCGGCGAGCATCCGTTCCGCAAGTCATTGGCGGAACTGAAGATCGGCGACCAGCTCATCACCGCCACCCGCACGGTGACGCTCGACGATATCGAGCATTTCGCCCATTTCACTGGCGACACTTTTTATGCCCACATGGACGAGCAAGCGGCCAGGGCGAACCCGTTCTTCGACGGGCGCGTTGCGCACGGCTATCTCATCGTCTCCTTCGCCGCCGGCCTGTTCGTCGATCCGGCTCCGGGCCCGGTGCTGGCCAATTACGGCGTCGACAACCTGCGCTTCCTGACACCGGTCAATCCGGGTGATACGCTGCAAGTGCAGCTCACCTGCAAGGAGATCAGCCCGCGCGCCAATGCCGAGCATGGCGAAGTGCGCTGGGATTGCAACGTGACCAACCAAACCGGCGCCACCGTCGCGCAGTACGACGTGCTGACCATGGTGGCCAAAACGAGAGACTGACCGCATGGACCCGCGCCGCCTGGAAATGACCGTTTTGATGACGCCGGACATGGCGAATTTTTCCGGAAAGGTTCACGGTGGCGCGCTTCTGAACCTGCTTGATCGTGTCGCCTTCTCCTGCGCCTCGCGTTATTCGCAGCAATATGCGGTGACGCTTTCGGTCGATCAGGTGATGTTCAAGGAGCCGATCCATGTCGGCGAACTCGTCACCTTTCGCGCTTCGGTGAACCATACCGGCCGAACCTCCATGGAGATCGGCATTCGCGTCGAGGCGGAGAACATCCGCTCCGGCCACCGCCGGCACACCAATTCCTGCTATTTTACGATGGTCGCCGTGGATGATGCGGGAAAGCCGGTGCGTGTGCCGGAGTTGCAGCCGACGGATCCGGTGGATACCAGGCGCTACAAGGCGGCAGAGTTGCGCCGCACGCTGCGGCGTGAATTTGCCGAGCGGCTGGAATCGGTCGCGGCGACGGGCAAGGACGTGGAACGGTCGGACGACGGTTAGTTTTTGCTTACGTAACGGCTTTGACGCCCTCAAGGATCAGCGTTGTCGCGATATCCGCATACTCATCCCGCGTTACCGGCCCGTTCGGGCGGAACCACATATAGACCCAGTTCATCATGCCGAAGAGCGACATGGTGACGGGCATCAGCAGCGGCCGGCCCTTGTTGAGATCCGGGTTGATGTCGCGGATGACGCCGGAGAAGCGCTTGACGATCTGCCGCTCGATCGCCTGCAGTTCGGAAAGCTGTTCGGGGGAAAGTGCGCTGGTGCCGTTGAGCTGCACCTTGTGCTCGTTGTCCCGGCCTTCATAGTTTGCCAGCACGGCCTTCACGAGAAGCCGCAGGCGATCCTGCGGGGCGACGTCTGGTCGGTCGGCGGCTTCGATGGCGTTTGCCAGCTCCGTCAGGTGCGTGCGTACGATGTCGAAGATCAGCGCATCCTTGCTCGGATAATAATGATAGAGCAGCGCCTTGGAGACATTGCTGTGCGAGGCGATCATAGACATGGAGGCTTTCTCCATGCCCATCTCGGCAAAGACTGCGGCGGCACTCGAGAGAATGCCGCGCTGTTTTTCCTCGAAATCAACTGCGCGCGTGCGTGCCATTTTATCCTGCTTTGCTTTGCCCGGCTGCTTCCGGGAAGGTGGCTGCCCTCCCTATACACAGTCAACCCGGTTCCGGGATAGGGGACCTTCATCCTTCTTCTAACGGCGAAGATTCCCCATCTCTTTGTTTCTACACAACTCCGGACGCAAAATCATTCCTCGCGCGATTGCTGGAATTGTTCAGCCCGGCCTTTCATTCCTTCGGACGGTTGTCGACCACCCGTTTTGCCTTGCCTTCCGAGCGGGCGACGCCGCCGGGCTCGTGCACCGTGATCTTCGTCGAGACCCCGACCACGCTCTTGATGTGATGGGCGAGTTCCTTGGCCGAACCCGTGCGAGAACCCTCGTCGGCTGCCTCGAGCGTGCACTCCACATGCACGGTCATGTTGTCCATGCGGCCCGAGCGTGTCAGCTCGATCTGGAAATGCGGCGCGAGGCCGCGACATTTCAGGATCTGTTCCTCGATCTGTGTCGGGAAGACGTTGACGCCGCGCAGGATCATCATGTCGTCGGACCTGCCAGTGACCTTTTCCATGCGGCGCATCGAGCGGGCGGTGCCGGGCAGCAGCCGCGTCAGATCGCGCGTGCGATAGCGGATGATCGGCAGGCCTTCCTTGGTAAGCGTGGTGAAGACCAGCTCGCCGATCTCGCCGTCCGGCAGCACCGCACCGGTGACCGGATCGATGATTTCGGGGTAGAAATGGTCTTCCCAGATGTGCAGGCCGTCCTTTGTCTCGACGCATTCATTGGCGACGCCTGGCCCCATGACCTCCGACAGGCCGTAGATGTCGACGGCGTGCATGTCGAAGGACTGCTCGATCTCCTCCCGCATGGCGTTTGTCCAAGGCTCGGCGCCGAAGATACCGACGGCGAGCGAGCTTTCCCGCGGATCGACGCCCTGACGGCGGAATTCGTCGAGGATGGAGAGCATGTAGGAGGGCGTGACCATGATGATGCGCGGCTTGAAATCCTGCATCAGGGTGACCTGGCGTTCCGTCATGCCACCGGAGATCGGCACCACGGTGCAGCCCGCCCGTTCCGCGCCGTAATGCGCGCCGAGGCCGCCGGTGAAGAGGCCGTAGCCATAGGCGACATGCACGACATCGCCGGCCCGGCCGCCCGAGGCGCGGATCGAGCGGGCGACGACATTCGCCCAGGTGTCGATGTCGTTCTTCGTGTAACCGACAACGGTGGGCTTGCCGGTCGTGCCCGACGAGGCGTGAATGCGCGTCAGCTTCTCACGGGGTACGGCGAACATGCCGAACGGGTAGGTGTCGCGCAGGTCCTTCTTGGTGGTGAAGGGGAATTTTGAAAGGTCGGCGAGTGTCTTGAGGTCGGAGGGGTGTACGCCTGCCGCGTCGAAGCGCTGACGATAGAAGGGCGAATTCTCGTAGGCGTGGGTCAGTGACCATTTCATGCGCTCAAGCTGCAGCGCGGAAATCTCATCGCGGGAGGCAGTCTCGATCGCTTCGAGGTCTCCGGGGCGGGGGGACAGGTCTTCCATGAAAATCTCCTCCGAGAATGCGGGATGGTGTGCCCTCTGCCTCACTCCGGCAGATGGGTGCCCTTGACTGTTCGCGAGTGGCCGCGGAATTCCGCGACATGCTCGCCCTCCTGGTTGGTGATGCGGATGTCGTAGATGCCGCCACGACCGCGGCGCGACACCTCCTTCGCCGTCGCGGTCAGCCTGTCGCCCCGGAAGGCCGGCGCGATGAAGGTCACTGAACAGTGCTGGGCGACGGTGCGCTGGTTGTAGGTGTTGCAGGCGAAGGCGAAGGCCGAATCCGCCAGTGTGAAGATGTAGCCGCCGTGACAGGTGCCGTGGCCGTTGGTCATGGTCTCGGCGATGGTCATGACAATGGCCGCTTCGCCGGGTGCGATGGCAACGAGCTCCATGCCGAGATGACGGGTGGCGTTGTCGTCATCCCACATCGCCTTGGCGCAGGCTTCGGCGAGCGCTTGCGGAGAAAGCTCGGCGGCGCTCATTTGCCGGAGAACTCCGGCTTGCGCTTTTCGAGGAAGGCGGAAACGCCCTCGGCGTAGTCGGCGCTGCGACCGGCCGCGCGCTGCAGGTCGCGCTCGAGGTCGAGCTGCTGGTCTAGAGAATTGGTGGCGGCGGCCTGGATGGCGCGTTTCGTCATGCCGAGGCCCTTGGTCGGGCCGGCGGCAAGGCGTGCGGCGAGAGCGCTCGCCTCTTCCATCAGCGTGTCGTCGTCGACGGCGCGCCAGATGAGTCCCCAGTCGGCGGCGGTTTCCGCGCCGAGCGGTTCTGCGGTGAGCGCAAGCGCCTTGGCGCGCGCCTCGCCGATCAGGCGGGGCAGGCTCCAGGTGCCGCCGGAATCGGGCACGAGGCCGATCTTGGCGAAGGCCTGGATGAAGCGGGCGGAGCGGGCGGCGAGCGTGATGTCGCAGGCAAAGGCGATATTGGCACCCGCGCCGGCGGCGACGCCGTTGACCGCGCAGATGACAGGTTTTTCGAGGCTGCGGATGAGGCGCAGCAGCGGATTGTAATAGGTCTCGATCGTGTGGCCGAGGTCCGGCACGCCTTTCTTGGGATCGCGGTCGCCGAGATCCTGGCCGGCGCAGAAGCCGCGGCCGGCACCGGTCAGCAGTACGGCGCGTACCGCATCATCCGCATGGGCGCGCTCGAAGCCGGCGCGCAGCGCAAGGTGCATCTCGTCGTTAAAGGCGTTAAGCTTGTCCGGGCGGTTCAGCGTGAGGCTCAGAACGCCATCGGCGAGCGCCGACAGAATGGTGTCGGAAGTGGTCATGGTTCCTCCCTGTCGCCCTTCCCAGCGGCGACCGTAAAAAAACTCTTGCATAAACCGACCGGTCAGTCAATTATAAAAGCACTGACTGGAGGAGCCAGAGATGACCGGACTTTTCGAGCGCCATCGCCCGACGCTGGCCGCCGCAATCGAAGCGGCCGCCAAGCGTGATTTCTGGACCGTCTATCCCGAAGTGCCGAGTGGCAAGATATACGGTGAAACGGCAAAGGACGATGGCCTTGCCGCCTATACGGCACGGCTCGATGCGGCGTTCGATCTCGTTGATCATCCGGCCGAAGGGCGCGTCGGTGCCGAGGTTTCGCCGTATGGGCCGAGCCTTGGCATCACGTATCCCGCCGCCTCTGCCGACATGCTGGTCATGGCCTCGCGTGCGGTCGCCCCGCAATGGGCCGCGGCCTCGCCGGACATACGCGCCGGCATCTGTCTCGAAATCCTTGCCCGCCTCAATGCCCGCAGCTTCGAGATGGCAAATGCCGTCATGCACACGACGGGCCAGGCCTTCGCCATGGCCTTCCAGGCCGGTGGCCCACATGCGCAGGATCGTGGCCTCGAGGCCGTCGCCTATGCCCATGCCGAGATGAGCCGCATACCGGCGCAGGCGACCTGGACCAAGCCGCAGGGCAAGGGCGCGCCGATCGTCATGGAAAAGCACTGGCGCATCGTGCCGCGCGGTATTTCCCTCGTCATCGGCTGCAATACGTTCCCGACCTGGAACAGCTATCCGGGCCTTTTCGCCAGCCTCGTCACGGGCAATACCATCATCGTCAAGCCGCATCCGGCGGCGATCCTGCCGCTTGCCATCACCGTCGAAGTCGCGCGGCAGGTGCTCGTGGAAGAGGGGTTTGCGGCCGATATCGTGCTGCTCGCCGCCGATGCGCCCGGTGCCGAGATCACCAGGGATCTCGTGCAGCATCCTGCCGTCGCCATCATCGACTATACCGGTTCCAATACGTTCGGTGCCTGGGTGCGCGAAAACGCCGGTCATGCCGATGTCTACACCGAAGAGGCCGGCGTCAACTCGATCGTCATCGGTGCGACGGATGATTTTGCCGGCATGTGCAGCAATATCGCCTTCTCGCTCTCGCTCTATTCCGGCCAGATGTGCACGGCGCCGCAGGATATTTTTGTCCCACGCGGCGGCATTGCGACGAATGAAGGCCACAAGAGTTTCGACGAGGTTGCGGCTGGCATCGCGGCTGCCATCGATGGTCTGCTTGCCGATCCGGCGCGTGCGGCCGGTGTCTGTGGGGCCATCGCCAATCCGGCGACGCTCGCCCGCATTGCGACGGCCCGGTCGCTTGGCCGCATCGTCCGTGACTCGGCGCCCGTCGAAGGCCTCGATGGCGCTCGCACTGCAACGCCTTTGATCCTCGTTGTCGATGCAGCGGATGCGGATTCTTACGCGGAGGAACGCTTCGGTCCCATCGCTTTCGTCGTTGCGGTTGAGGACGTCGAGGACGGCATCGACCGTGCTGCCAGGCTTGCCGAGCGCAAGGGGGCGATCACGGCGGCGCTCTACGCGGCGGATGAAACCCAGATTCTTGCCGCGGCCGATCGTTTCGCCACGGCAGGCGTCAATCTTTCCGTCAACCTGACCGGCGGCATCTATGTCAACCAGAGCGCCGCCTTCAGCGATTTCCACGTTACCGGTGCCAATCCGGCGGGCAATGCCAGCCTGACGGATGCGGCCTTCGTCGCGAACCGGTTCCGCGTGGTGATGTGGCGCCGCCCCGCGGCGGCGTGAGGAGTTTTCGCTTTAACCTTTGTCTTTGTTGGGAGGAGAAACCGACATGAAATTTTCGCTCACCACCACCGCGCTCGCCGGCACGCTGGCCTTCGTCCTCGGCTTTGCCGCGCCGGCCCTTGCCGATATCAAGATCGGCGCGACCCTTTCGGAGACCGGTCCTGCCTCCTTCCTTGGCGATCCGGAAGCCAAGACGCTGAAGATGCTGGTTGAGGAGATCAATGCGGCCGGCGGCGTCAATGGCGAGAAGATCGACCTGATCGTCTATGACGACGGTGGCGACCCGAACAAGGCGCGCACCTTCGCCACCCGCCTGGTTGAGGATGACGAGGTCGTCGCCGTGATCGGCGGCACGACGACGGGCACCTCCATGGCCATCATCCCGGTCTTCGAGGATGCCGAAGTCCCGTTCATCTCGCTTGCGGGCGCGATCGAGATCATCGATCCCGTCCGTCCCTTCACCTTCAAGACCCCGCATACGGATCGTATGGCCTGCGCGAAGATCTTCGAGGACATGAAGAAGAACGGCATCACCAAGATTGGCATGATCTCCGGCTCCGACGGTTTCGGCGCATCCATGCACAAGCAGTGCCTGTCCATCGTCGGGGAATACGGTATCGAGGTGCTGGCCGACGAGACCTACGGCCCGACCGATGCCGACATGACGCCGCAGCTTACCAACATCAAGGGCAAGGACGGCGTGCAGGCCGTGCTGAACCCCGGTTTCGGCCAGGGGCCGGCGATCGTCACACGCAACTATGCGCAGCTCGCCGTCGGCCTGCCGCTCTACCAGTCGCACGGTGTTGCCTCGGATGGTTTCATCGAGCTTGCCGGCGCGGAGGCTGCCGAAGGCGTGCGCCTGCCGGGCACGGCGCTTCTCGTCGCGGGTCTGCTGCCGGAGAACGACCCGCAGCGCGCCGTCGTCGTCGCCTACAAGGAGGCCTATGAAAAGGCGACCGGCAAGCCGGTCTCGACCTTCGGCGGCTACGCCCACGATGCGCTGCGCATTCTCGTCGATGCGATCAAGCGGGCAGGCAGCACCGAGCCTTCGGCGATCCGCGATGCGATCGAAGGCACGGCGGGCCTTGTCGGTACGACCGGCACGGTAACCATGACGGCGGAGGATCATCTCGGCCTCGACCTGTCGGCCTTCCGCATGCTGCAGATCGAAAAGGGCGGCTGGAAGATCGTCGAGTAATCGAGCCTGCCGGCCCGCGCCACAGGGCTGTGGGCCGGCGGAAACCGTCGTGCGCGAAGCGGAGGCATTCATGCCCGAACTCCTGCAATTCCTACTCTCCGGGATCACGGTCGGCGCGGTCTATGCGCTGGTCGCGCTCGGCTTCACGATCATCTACAACGCTTCCGACGTCGTGAACTTCGCCCAGGGCGAGTTCGTCATGCTCGGAGGCATGATCACCTTCTTCGCGCATGCCGCCGGATTGCCGCTGCCGCTTGCCGCGCTCATCGCCATCATCGTCACGGCGGGTGTCGGCGTTGCGCTCAACAAGCTGGCGATCGAGCCGGCACGGGGCGCACCCGTCGTCTCGCTGATCATCATCACCATCGGCGCCTCGATCTTCATCCGCGGCGCGACACAGCTCGTCTTCGACAAGCAGCTCCATCGCTTCCCGGCCTTTTCGGGCGACCAGCCGATCGTCATCGGCGGAGCGACCATCCTGCCACAGAGCCTCTGGGTGATTGCCGGTGCGCTTGCCGTCTTCTTCTGTCTCTGGCTGTTCTTCACACGCACCCTCATCGGTCGCGCGGTACTGGCGACGGCAAACAACCGCATCGCTGCCCAGCTCGTCGGCATCAACACCAATTATGTGATGACGCTCTCCTTCGCCATGTCGGCCGCCATCGGTGCTCTCGCCGGCGTGCTGGTGACGCCGATCACGCTGACGAGCTATGATGTCGGCCTCGCGCTGGCATTGAAGGGTTTTGCTGCCGCCATGCTCGGGGGCATGGGCAATCCCAAGGGCGCGCTCGTGGGCGGCCTGATGCTCGGTGTCCTGGAGGCGATGACGGCCGGCTATATCAGCTCGCAATACAAGGACGCAGCCGCCTTCGTCGTCATCCTCGCGGTGCTCTTCGCCATGCCGCAGGGCCTTTTCGGCCGCAAGTCGACGGATCGGGTGTGATCATGCGGCTCTCCAGCAAGGCAACCACGCTCCTCATCCTCGCCGCGGTCATTGCGATCGCGCCGGTCTTCTTCCCGTCCTCCTACTATTTCCGCGTCGGCTCGCTGATCTTCGTCAACGGGCTTGCGGTGACGGGTCTTGTCATCCTCATCGGCTATGCAGGCCAGATCAGCCTTGGCCATGCGGGTTTTGCCGGCATCGGCGCCTATGCCTGCGCGCTGGCGCCGGTGCATCTCGGCCTGCATCCGGCGCTTGCCGCTCTGCTCGGTGCGGCGCTCTCGGCGGCCATCGCCTTCCTCGTCGGCCGGCCGATCCTGCGGCTCAAGGGCTATTATCTCGCCGTCGCCAGCCTCGGCTTCGGCATCCTTGTCTCGATGGTGCTCTCCAACGAGGCGCAGCTCACCGGCGGGCCGGACGGCATGGCGGTGCCGGAACTGGGACTTCGCGCTTTCCTGAAGGCCATCGGCATCGATCTTTCCAACACCGAATTCTGGTATGCCTTCTCCGGCTTCGTCCTTGTCATCGGGGCCTGGCTGGCGCTCAACCTCTACCACAGCCCGACCGGTCGGGCGCTGCGGGCGTTGCACGGGTCGGAGGTTGCGGCCCGGACGGTCGGCGTCGATGTCGCGCATTACAAGCTTGTCGCCTTCATCCTCTCGGCGGTCTATGCCTCCGTGTCGGGCTCGCTTCTGGCGCTGCAGAACAAGTTCATCACGCCTGACGTCGCAGGCTTCATGCACTCGATCGAGATGGTCACCATGACGGTGCTGGGCGGCGCGGGGTCGGTGCTCGGCGCCATTCTCGGTGCAGCGATCCTCACCACGCTGCCGCAGGTGCTGACGGTCTTCCAGGAATACGAACAGCTCATGCTCGGCCTCGTCATGATGCTGGTTATGATCTTCATGCGCGAGGGGCTGCTGCCCTCCATCGCGCGCCGCATCCGGGGGAGGGCAGAATGAGCCTGCTTCAGATCGAAGGCTTGGGGATCGATTTCGGCGGCGTGCGTGCCGTCAACGATGTCGGCTTCTCCCTGAAACCCGGCGAGATCGTTTCCGTCATCGGCCCGAACGGCGCCGGCAAGACGACGCTGTTCAACATGATCTCGGGGGTCTACGCCCCGGCCCGCGGCCGTGTCGCGCTTGACGGAGAGGATGTCACGCGCATGCCGCCGCACCTTCTGGCGCGGCGTGGCCTGTCGCGCACCTTCCAGAACCTGCAGATCTTCCAGTCGATGAGCGTGCTCGAAAACGCCGTCGCCGGGCATCACCTGCACGAGCGTGGCTCGGTCTTTGCCGATCTCCTCTCGCTGCCCGCCGCGCGCCGCCGCAGCAGGGCGTCGGAGGAGAGTGCGCGTGCGCTGCTCGACCGTGTCGGCCTCGGCCGCGCCGCCGAACAGGAGGCGGGCTCGCTCTCCTATGGCGCGCTGAAGCGGCTGGAGATCGCCCGCGCGCTGGCGCTGAAACCCCGCGTGTTGCTGCTCGACGAGCCGGCCGCCGGCTGCAACGCCGTCGAGACGGAGGAGATCGACCATCTGATCGCTAAGGTCGCGGCCGAGGGCGTGTCGATCCTGCTGGTGGAGCACGACATGAAGATGGTCATGCGTATTTCCAACCATATCGTGGTGCTCGACCATGGCGAGAAGATCGCCGAAGGCGAGCCGGCGGCGATCGCGCGCGACCCGCGCGTCATCGAGGCCTATCTGGGTGCCCAGGCGACGGAGGCGCAAAATGCTGACGGTTGAAGGACTGCGTTCGCGCTATGGCCGTATCGAGGTGCTGCACGGCATCGACCTCGATGTTGCCTCGGGCGAGATCGTCACGGTGGTCGGCGCGAACGGCGCCGGCAAGACCACGCTGCTCAAGTGCCTCTCCGGCATCCAGCCGGTCTCGGCCGGGTCCATCGTCTTTCGCGGTGAGGCGCTGACGGCGGTGCCGGCGCATGCCCGCGTGCGGCGCGGCCTTGCCCAGTCGCCCGAAGGGCGCCAGATCTTCACCAACCTGACGGTGGAGGAGAACCTGCGCCTCGGTGCCTATCTCTTTTCCGATGACAAGGTGGAGCGGGACCGGGAGGACGCCTTCGCCATGTTCCCGATCCTCCGGGAGAAGCGCAATCTTGCGGCCGGCGGCCTTTCCGGCGGCCAGCAGCAGATGCTGGCGATCGCCCGCGCGCTGATGGGCCGCCCTTCCTGCCTGCTGCTCGACGAACCGAGCATGGGCCTTGCCCCCATCCTCGTCGCGCAGATCTTCGATGTGGTGAAGAGCCTGAAGGCGCTCGGTGTCACCGTGCTGCTCGTCGAGCAGAACGCATTCGGCGCACTCTCGGTCGCCGATCGCGGTTATGTCATGGAGACGGGCCGCATCACCATGTCCGGCCCCGCTGCCGACCTCATCGCCGACGAACGCATCCGCGCCGCTTACCTGGGAATATGACACCATGACCGTCAGCATCATCAGCGAAAACGGCATCGCCGTCGTCACCATCGACAACCCGCCCGTCAACGCGTTGTCGCAGGCGCTGCGCCAGGCCCTCGTCGAGGCCGTCGCCAAGCTCGATGCGGACGCCGCGGTGAAAGCCGTCGTGCTGATCTGCGCCGGCCGCACCTTCATCGCCGGGGCCGATGTCAGCGAATTCGGTAAACCACCGCAGCCGCCGCATCTGCCGGACGTGGTGGCGACCATCGAGGGCGCTAGGAAGCCCTGGGTCGCGGCGATCCATGGCAGCGCGCTCGGTGGCGGGCTCGAAGTGGCGCTCGGCTGCGCCTGGCGGGTGGCCGTTGCTTCTGCCAGCCTCGGCCTGCCGGAAGTCAAGCTCGGCATCATTCCCGGTGCCGGTGGCACGGTTCGCCTGCCGCGACTGATCGGTCCGGCGGCTGCCGTCGAACTCGTGACAAGCGGCAGCCCCGTTGACGCGAAGAAGGCAGAAGGTCTCGGCCTCGTGGATGCTGTCATCGAGGGCGACCTTCTGGCCGGGGCGATTGCCTTTGCGAATGGTGCTGCCGGCAAAACCCGGCCGGAGCCGATCTCCAGCCGTGCCGTAGCGCCCGTTGAAGCCGGTTTCTGGGAGGGTGCCGAAAAGGCGGTGGCCGCCAAGGCGAAGCGGGAGGCCGCTCCGCTCCGGGCGCTTGCCTCGGTGCGCCGGGCCAGCGAGACGGATTTCGCCAGTGCCATGGCTTTCGAGCGGGAAACCTTCCTCGACCTGCGTGGCTCGCAACAGGCGTCGGCGCTGCGCCATGTCTTCTTTGCCGAGCGCGCTGCGCCACGCCCGCCGGAGCTTGCCGGGATCACGCCGCGCGATATCCGCTCGGCGGCCGTCATCGGCGGCGGCACGATGGGCGCGGGCATCGCTGCGGCGTTGCGCGATGCCGGTCTGCCGGTCATTCTCATTGAGCGCGATGCGGCGGCGGTCGAGCGCGGGCTCGCCAATGTCAGGGCCATCTACGACGGTTCGGTGAAGCGCGGGCGCATGACGCAGGCCATCGCCGATGCGCGCATGGCCGGCGTCACCGACAGCGGCGATTATGGCTTGCTGGCCGATACGGACCTCATCATCGAGGCGGTGTTCGAGGACCTGTCGGTCAAGCGCGCCGTCTTCGAAAAATTGTCTGTGGTTTGCCGGCCGGATGCGGTGTTGGCCACCAACACCTCCTATCTCGATCCGGACGCGATCGGCGAAGGCATCGCCCATCCGGAACGGTTCCTCGGCCTGCATTTCTTCAGCCCGGCGCACATCATGAAGCTGCTGGAAATTGTGCCGACCGGGACGACTGCGCCAGACGTGCTGGTGACGGGTTTTGCGCTCGCCCGCCTGCTCGGCAAGATCCCGGTGCGCGCCGGTATCTGCGACGGCTTCATTGGCAACCGTATCCTGAAGGTGACACGTGCGCAGGCCGAGCGACTGTTGCTGTCGGGCGCGACGCCTGCGGCGGTCGATGCAGCGATGCGCGCCTTCGGCCTGCCGATGGGGCCGTTCGAGGCGCAGGATCTCGGCGGCCTCGACATCGCGGCCTTCCAGCGCAAGGCGGCGCGCGAACGCGGTGAAATGCCTTTTGCGCCCGTTGCCGACCGGCTCTGTGCCCTCAAGCGCTACGGCCAGAAGACCGGCGGCGGCTGGTACGACTACCAGCCGGGCGACCGTGCGCCGAAACTCTCTGACACCGTGGCAGCGATCATCGCCGAGGCCGCGGAAAGCCGGGCACAGCGCGCATGGGACGAGGCAGGCATCGTTGATGCCATTCTCCTGCCCATGGTCAACGAGGCGACGTGCATCCTGGAAGAGCATGTTGCACTCCGCGCCGCCGATATCGATCTCGTGAAGATCCATGGTTATGGCTTCCCACGCTGGCGCGGCGGGCCGATGCACTATGCCGAGGGACGCGGGCTTTCGGAGGTGGTGGCGGTGCTGGACCGCCTTGCAGCGGATGGCCTTGCCGAACCGCCTAGCGACGGCCTGCGCCGGGCGGCAAAGGCCGGTGGTTTTTCGGTGCTTGCCGGGTGAGACAATTCCGGCAAGACTGCCTGCCGGCTTGCGGCAGGGCGGAAAGATTGCGCGTTTGCGGACGGGAAGGGCTCTCGGCGATAGGCAAGCGTTGCGGACTGTGGTGAGATAGTTTTGGGAGAACAGGCTTTCTGCTAGAGCCGGGGAGGGCACGATGCAGTCGCTGATGACGCCGGGACACAAGCCGGTGCCGGTAGAAATTCTCGAGGCGGAGATCAGGAGGGTCTGCGGTTCGTTCGATCTGGAGCCGATGGGGCGGACGGGCGTCGTCAATGGCGACGTCACGACGCGGCGTGTCGGTCCCTTCGATACGGCCATCGTCGCACTCGATGCCTCCGAAGTCGCGCGCAACACCCGCTCCATCCGGCAGGATCCCGGCGAATACTTCTTCCTGCTGGTGCAGGATGCGGGCCACTGTCGCGTCGAGCAGGGCGATCAGGTCGCGGAGCTTTCGCCCGGCGACATGTTCCTCGTCGATTCCCTCAAGCCCTCGTCCTTTCTCTATCGCGGCGAGCGCTCGAACCAGGTGTCGCTGCATATCCCGCGCGACGAGATGCTCCACCGTTTCGGTACGCCATGCACCGGTGGCCTTTCGATCTCGCGCGATGATCCTCTCTGGCTCGCCATGCGCGCGGTCATCGCGAAAATGCTGCTGGAGGAAGGGGCGCAGGCGCAACTCGGCGAAGCTTTCCTGTGCCTTCTCGGTGCCTACCTGCATTCGACCCGCGTGACCGGTGCCGCTGAGACGCTGCTGTCGCGTGCGCTTGCGATGATCGATCGCCACCGCGCGGATCCGGGCTTCGGGCCGCGTGAACTGGCCGTCCGCCTCAACGTTTCGGAGCGCATGCTGCAGCGGCATTTTCGGCCGCTCGGGGAAACACCCGGTCACCGGTTGCTCAATCGGCGGCTGGAGCTTGCCCATGCGCGGCTCTCCGCCCGCAAGGGAGAGCAGGCGGCGGAGGGCGTTACGGCCGTTGCCTTCGATTGCGGCTTCAACGACCTTTCCTATTTCTATCGCGAGTTCCGCAAGAAGTACGGCACGACGCCGGGCGCGGTCGCGCGCTGCCATTGACGCTTTTGTCCAAAAGGCGGGACGGTGCCGTCCAAGTCCGGTGTGCTGCCCCTCTCTAATCTCTGCCACCATATGTGCCCGCCGGAGGAGGCGGGCCGCTCATGGAGGAGGCGGATATGATGGAATTCAAGGCTACCATCGGCGGCAAGCCGGCGCCCGTCGGCGTGGACTTCGCCGTTCTCAACCCGGCGACGGGCCAGGAGGTCGGCCGCGCGCCGAACATGGGTGGGGCGGAGCTGGATGCGGCCGTCTCGGTCGCCAAGGCGGCGTTCGTCTCATGGTCGGCGCAGAGCGATGCGGCCCTGCAGGCCGCCTGCGCGGCGGTGACGGCCAAGATCGAGGAACATGCCGGCGAACTCGCCGAGATCATCACGCCGGAGCAGGGCAAGCCGCTCAACGGTCTCGGCTCGCGCTGGGAGGTCGGCGGCGCGGTCGCCTGGGCGGGGTACACGACCGGGCTTTCGCTGCCGGTGCGCGTACTGCAGGACAACGAGCAGGGCCGGGTGGAGCTCACCCGCAAGCCGCTCGGCGTTGTCGGCTCCATCACGCCGTGGAATTTTCCGGTCATGATCGCCGTCTGGCACATCCTTCCGGCGCTGCGCACGGGCAATACCGTCGTCGTCAAGCCCTCGCCCTATACCCCGCTTTCCACCCTGCGGCTGGTCGAGATCATGAATGAGGTGCTGCCGCCGGGCGTCGTCAACGTGGTGACGGGTGACGACCAGGCCTTCAATCTCGGCGCAGCCATGTCGGCGCATCCGGACATCCGCAAGATCGTTTTCACCGGCTCCTGCGCCACCGGCCAGCGGGTCATGCAGTCCGCTGCCGAGACGATGAAGCGCCTGACGCTGGAACTTGGCGGCAACGACGCCGGTATCGTCCTGCCCGATGCGGACCCGGTGTCGATTGCCGAAGGCCTCTTCTGGGGCGCCTTCATCAACAACGGCCAAACCTGCGCGGCGATGAAGCGGCTCTATGTGCACGACACCATCCACGATGCGGTCTGCGAGGCGCTGGTCGCCTATGCGCGAGGCATCAAGGTCGGCGACGGCATGGAGGAGGCGAGTATCCTCGGCCCCATCCAGAATCGCATGCAGTTCGACAAGGTCTCGCGCCTCGTCGCGGATGCGAAGGGGCGAGGCAAGGTGCTGCTCGGGGGAGAGCCGGGCGAGGGCCTGTTTTTCCCGCCGACCCTCATCGCAGGCCTTCGCAACGGCGATGCGCTGGTCGACGAGGAGCAGTTCGGGCCGGCTTTGCCGATCATCCGCTATTCCGACGTCGAAGAGGCGATCCGGCTCGCCAACGATAGCCCGAACGGTCTCGGCGGCTCGGTCTGGTCGTCGGATGTCGCGGCCGCCAAGAAGGTTGCGAGCCGGCTCGCCTGCGGCTCCGTCTGGATCAACAAACACGGTGCCATCCAGCCGAATGTGCCCTTCGGCGGCGTGAAAGCCTCGGGCATCGGTGTCGAGTTCGCCGAGGAAGGGCTTGCCGAATACACCGATATCCAGGTGGTCTTTGCCTGAGAGAAACAAACGAAAAGAGGGAACGATCATGAAACTGACGAAACATCTCGCCACGACGGCCCTTGCGTTCGGCCTTGCCGCCGGGGCGGCAGCCGCCCATCCGCTCGACGGGCTGACGGCCGAGGAATACCAGAAGATCAACCAGATCCTGCGCGAGCAGAAGGTGGCGGATGACAATACGCTCTATCCGCTGATCGAACTGAAGGAGCCGGCCAAGGCCGAGGTGCTGGCCTGGAAGGAAGGCGTGGCGCTCGACCGCAAGGCGACGGTCTATTTCACCAGCGCCGACGGGTTCAATGAGGCGGTCGTCAACATCTCGAAGGGCACGGTCGAGAGCAACGGCAAGACAGCAGGCCAGCCGATGGTGCTGTTCACCGAGTTCATGAACGCGCTGGAAGGCGCGCTCGGCCATCCGGACATGATCGCAGGCCTTGTCAAGCGGGGCCTCAAGCCGGAGCAGGCCTTCTGCCTGCCGCTGACGGGCGGCAACTTCTTCACCGAGGAATACAAGAACTCCCGCCTGATGAAGGTGCCGTGCTACCAGGTGCCGGAAGGCTCGAACTTCTATGCGAAGCCGATCGAAGGGCTCTTCGCCATCTACGACATCGGCAAGAAAGAGGTGCAGCGCGTCATCGACACCGGTGTCGTGGAACAGGCGCCGAAGGACAGCTGGGGCTACACGGAGGAGGAGGTCGCCAAGCGCCTGCCGCTCCGCCCGGAAATGAAGCCCGTCACGCTCGTGCAGGAAGGCGGTCCGAACTACAAGATCGATGGCAGTCACCTCGAATGGGATATCTGGCGCTTCAACTTCCGCGTCGACAAGCGCCCGGGCCTCGTTCTCTCCAATCTCGATGTCAACGACGACGGCACCTGGCGCTCGGTCATCTACCAGGCGCACCTTTCCGAGGTTTTCGTGCCCTACATGGATCCGACGGAGGGCTGGTACTGGCGCACCTACATGGACAGCGGGGAATATGGTTTCGGCCTCTTCCTCAGCCCGCTGCGCGCCGGTATCGACTGCCCGTCGCACGCTACTTTCCTGCCGGCGACGATCGCCGACGACAAGGGCGCGCCGCTCGTCATTCCGGATGCGATCTGCGTCTTCGAGCGCAACATCGGCGATCCGGCCTGGCGCCATTTCGAGGTTTTCGCGCAGACGCCGGAAAACCCGGTGCCGGCGGAAGGCCGTCCGGCGACGGAACTTGTCGTGCGCACGGCCTCCGAGGTCGGTAACTACGACTATCTCATCGATTATCGCCTGCAGCAGAACGGCCAGGTCAACATCTATGTCGGCGCGACGGGTCTCGATGCGGTGAAGGGCGTTGCCGCGACCTCCATGAAGGACCCGACGGCGAAGGCGGACACCGCCTATGGTACGCTGATCGCGCCGAATCTCGTTGCCGCCAACCATGACCACTACTTCAACTTCCGCATCGATTTCGACGTCGACCAGCCGGTGAACCATTTCTCGACCATGGACATCGTGCCGGCCAAGCTGGATGCGTCGAGCCCGCGCAAGTCGATGTGGACGGTCGAGCACAATATGCCGAAGACCGAAATGGAGGCGCGCTACAAGCTCTCGGCCATGCAGCCGCGCTACTTCCACATCTCCAACCCGTCGCGCGAAGGGTATCTCGGCCATGAGCCCGGCTGGATGATCCATCACGGCAGTGTCGCCTATGGTCCCTACGACTATGCCAACGACCCGCCGATGAAGCGCAACGCCTATATCGAATACTCGGTCTGGAACACGGTCTACGACCCGGAACAGCGCTATGCCGGCGGCAAGTTCGCCATGCAGAGCGATGGCTCGGACACGCTCGCCGAATGGGTCAAGAAGGACCAGAACCTGATGGGCAAGGACATCGTCACCTGGTTCTCCGCCGGCTTCCATCACATTCCGCGCATGGAAGACTGGCCGGTCATGTCGACGGAGTGGAAGACCGTGCACATCATGCCGCACAACTTCTTCGCCCATAATCCGGCACTGACGTTGCGCAAGAAGTAAGGACCGATGCCGGCGGGCGATGCCCCTCATCCGCCTGCCGGCACCTTCTCCCCGCTTGCGGGGAGAAGGTGAATGCCGCGCCGGTTTCCCGCGACAGCGGCGTTGTCTGGGAGGCAGCGGGATGAGGGGCGCTCTCCGCCTCTTTCACTCCACCGGTCGCATGTCCCCGAAAACCGTCGGGATCAGCTCCGAGACGGTCGGGTGGATGTGCACGGCATGGGTGATGGCTGTATAGGGCTTGCTGGCATACATCACGTCGAGAATGCTCTGCACCGCCTCGTCGCCGCCGGTGCCAAGGATGGAGGCACCGAGGATTTCCTTCGTTTCGGCATCGGCGATCACCTTCATGAAGCCGAGGGTCTCGCCCTTTTCCTTGGCGCGGCCGACGCGGGTCATCGGCCGCGTGCCGATCAGCAGCTTACGGCCGGTCTTGCGTGCTTCCGTCTCACTCATGCCGGCGCGGCCGAGCGGCGGGTCGATGTAGAGCGCATAGGTCTGGATGCGGTCGCTCACCTTGCGCGGTTCGTTGTCGAGGAGGTTTGCCGCGACGATCTCGAAGTCGTTGTAGGCGGTGTGGGTGAAGGCGCCGCGGCCGTTGCAGTCGCCCATCGCGAAGATGCCGTGCGCACTGGTTTCCAATCGCTCGTCGACGGTGATGTAGCCGCGTTTGTCCGCCGCCACGCCCGCCTTGTCGAGGCCGAGGTCGTCCGTGTTCGGCCGCCTGCCGGTGGCGAGGAGGATATGGGAGCCCAGGATCTCAGGGGTGCCTGCCGTACAATCGACGCCGGCCCCGACGCTGTCGCCGGTTTTGAAGAAGCGGATGCACTCCGCCCCCGTGCGGATGGCGATGCCCTCGCGTTCGAGGATGTCGCGCACGGCGGCGCTGATATCCTCGTCCTCCCGGGCGATCAGCCGCGGCCCCTTCTCGATGACCGTCACGTCCGAGCCGAAGCGGCGGAACATCTGGGCGAATTCCAGCCCGATATAGCTGCCGCCGACGACGATGAGGTGTTTCGGCACCTCGCCGAGCTCCATCATCGAGACATTGTCGAGATAGGGCACGTCCCGGATACCGGGGAAGTCGGGTACGACAGCCCGTCCGCCGACATTGAGGAAGATCTGTCCGGCGGACAGTAACTCCTCGCCGACGCGAATCTCCGTCGGGCTTTCGAAACGCGCGTGGCCGCGGACGAAGGTGAGGCCCTGCATGCCCGCCAGCCAGTCCTCGTTGCCCTTGCGGGCGTCGAAGCGCACCTTGTCCTTGCGGGCCATCACCCGGGCGAAGTCGATGGAGACCTTGCCCGTCACCACGCCGTAATCAGCGCCGCGGCGGGCGAGGTGGGCGGCATAGGCGCTGGCGACCATGGCCTTGGTCGGCATGCAGCCGGTGTTGACGCAGGTGCCGCCCACCAGCTTGCGCTCGATGAGCGCGACCTTCTTGCCAGCGGCTGTCAGCCGGCCGGCGAGCGACGGACCGGCTTGCCCGGCGCCGATGATGATGGCGTCGAACGTGCGCATCAGGCGACCGATGAGACGACAAAGAGGCTGAGCAGCACGGCGACGGCGTCTTCCAGCAGCGCGATGGGAAGGTCCTTGCCGCCGGTTGCTGCGACGAGACGCTTGCGGGCTTCATAGCCGCCGAGCGTGCCGATGATCGCGCCGAGGACGCCGGCGACGAGCCCGCCGATCATCGATCCGCCAACGGTGCCAAGGGCTGCGCCGCAGAAGCCGCCACTGACGATGCGCGCGCCGAACTGCTGCGGCACCTTGCGGCTCGGTGTGCCCGGCAACTGGTCGGTGACAAATTCGACGACGGCGAGGGCGCCGAAAATGTAGGGCGTGAAACGATAGGCCAGAAAGCCGGCCCAGGTGCCGGAGACGGGAAGCCAGCCGAGCGCGGCCCCGATGCTGACGGCGGCCGGCGCCGTCATTGCACGCAGCCCCGCCACGATACCGATCAGCAATGCAAGAATGTAAATGCTCATTGTCCCTCACAGATCTGCGCCGGACATCGGCCCGGGATGGTTTCCCGGCAAGGGTGAAATGCAGTATCGGAAAATGAGGCGGGCCAAGGGAAGAGTGTCGGATGCGACCGGGAATTGCAATGCGTTTCTGTTGCAAAAGGCTGTCGCTTCGCGCAATCTTGAAAGCGCTTTGAGCGCGGCAACAAACGGCATGTCCCGCCGGTGTTGCGCAGTCTATTTTTCGCGATTGTCTGCCATATATGAAATGCTTTGCCGGGACTGGCTTTCCCAAACGTGGTGAAAATGCCGCCATGGCTTCCCGCACAGAACGAAAGGGTTATCTCATGC
Source organism: Shinella sp. JR1-6 (assembly GCF_004284735.1). NCBI lineage: Bacteria > Pseudomonadati > Pseudomonadota > Alphaproteobacteria > Hyphomicrobiales > Rhizobiaceae > Shinella > Shinella sp. JR1-6. The sequence continues at coordinate 195,819 of NZ_SHMI01000001.1, forward strand.
GTCCAGTCGTCAAATTCCTCGGAGCAGCTCTGGCCCTCGGGCTTGCAACCGGCGCTGCTCAGGCCCAGGTCGTCGTCTCCTCGAAGATCGACACCGAAGGCGGCGTGCTTGGCAACATCATCCTCTCGGTGCTGAATGCCAACGGCATTGAGACGACGGACCGTGTGCAGCTCGGCGCGACGCCGGTCGTGCGCCAGGCGATCATCGCGGGCGAGATCGACATCTATCCGGAATATACCGGTAACGCCGCCTTCTTCTTCGAAAAGGCCGAGGATCCGGCCTGGAAGGATGCGGCCAAGGCCTATGAGCTGGCCAAGACGCTTGATTTCGATGCCAACAAGATCGTCTGGCTGACGCCGTCCCCGGCCAACAACACCTGGGCGATCGCCCTGCGCAAGGATGTCGCCGAGCCGAACAAACTGGTGACGCTGAGCGATTTCGGCAAATATGTCGCTGGTGGCGGTGAGGTCGTGCTTGCGGCTTCCTCTGAATTCGTGAACTCGGCCGCGGCGCTGCCGGCTTTCCAGACGACCTACAGCTTCACCCTGAAGCCGGAACAGCTCATCACGCTTTCCGGCGGCGATACGGCCGCGACGATCGCGGCCGCCGCCAACCAGACGAACGGTGCAAATGCCGCCATGGTCTATGGCACGGACGGCGGCATCGCGCCGTCGGGCCTTGTGGTTCTTGCGGACGACAAGGGCGTGCAGCCGGTCTACCAGCCGGCGCCGATCATCCGCGAGGCGGTGCTGAAGGCCAATCCGCAGATCGAGGAAATCCTGAAGCCCGTCTTCGAAAAGCTCGATCTCGTCACGCTGCAGGATCTCAATGGCCGCGTCCAGGTTGGCGGTGAGCCGGCCAAGGCCGTTGCCGAGGACTTCCTGAAGAAGAACGGCTTCATCAAGTAAGGCGCGTTTGTCCTCCGCTCTCAAAGCGGAGGACCTCCCTCGAAAGGTGTTCATGACGTTCCGGATCGACAAGCTCGGCGTGGTGATCGCCGCATTGCTGGCCTATGGCGCCTTTCTGGCGCCCTTCGCCAGTTTCCGGGCCAACCGCATCGTGCCCGGCGAGGCAAAGGGCATTCTGGAGGCGCTTCCCGAGGCACTCGGTGTGACGCTGCTCGGTTTTGTCGCCAGTGCGATCGTTGTCGTCGCGCTGAAGACGCCGACGGTCTTCCGGCTGCTGCTGGGACTTGCCGCCCTGCTGGTGCTCGCCATCCTCGTCGGCCTTTCCGCCGGTCATCTCACGCCGCCGGAAAACACCTATGCCCGCGTCTCGCCGGCCTCCGGCTTCTGGCTGCTGAGCTTTGCCTTTGCGCTTTTGACGGCCGATGCGCTGGCCCGGCTCCGGCTGTCGCCGCTCGCCCGGGTGGCGCTGCTTGCTGCCGTCGCCGCGGCTGCCGCGGGACTTCTGATTTCAGGCGTATGGGACGGGCTGTCGATCCTCAAGGAATATGGCAGCCGGGCCGACAGCTTCTGGCTGGAGGCGGGCCGCCATGTTGTCCTGGCGCTCGGCTCGCTCGTCGCGGCAACGCTCGTCGGTCTGCCGCTCGGCATTCTCTGCCACCGGGTGGAGGCGTTGCGCGCCGGCGTTCTCAACGTGCTCAACATCATCCAGACGATTCCCTCGATCGCGCTTTTCGGTCTTCTGATCGCGCCGCTGGGTTGGGTCGCCCTTCATGTGCCGGGGGCAGCGGCGCTCGGCATTCGCGGCATCGGGGCCGCGCCGGCCTTCATCGCGCTCTTCCTTTATTCACTGCTGCCGGTCGTTGCCAACACGGTGGTCGGGCTTGCCGGCGTGCCGCGTGACGCGAACGATGCCGCCCGCGGCATCGGTATGACGGACGGCCAGCGCCTCTTCCGCATCGAGCTGCCGCTCGCCTTCCCGGTCATCCTGACCGGCATCCGCATCGTTCTGGTGCAGAATATCGGTCTTGCGACCATCGCGGCGCTCATCGGCGGGGGCGGCTTCGGCGTCTTCGTCTTCCAGGGGATCGGCCAGACGGCGATGGATCTCGTGCTGCTCGGCGCGGTGCCGACCGTGGCCCTCGCCTTCGCCGCGGCGATCGTCCTCGACGCCGCAACGGAACTTTCCAGCAGACAATTCGGCAGGACCGCATGATCGAGATCGACAGCATCACCAAGCGCTATGGCGAAACCGCGGTCGTCGACAATGTTTCCATGACGATAGCGCCGCATACGATCACCGTCATCGTCGGCACATCCGGTTCCGGCAAGACGACGCTGATGCGCATGATCAACCGTCTCGTCGAGCCGACCTCCGGCACGATCCTGATCGACGGCGCCGACAACCGCTCCATTCCCGGCCACGAGTTGCGCCGCCGCATCGGCTACGCCATCCAGGGGCACGGCCTCTTCCCGCACCGCACCGTTGCGGAGAACATCGCCACGGTGCCGACCCTGCTCGGCTGGGAGAAACCGCGCATCGCGGCGAAGGTGAAGGAACTGCTGTCGCTGTTCCAGCTCGATCCCGCCGCCTTCGGCCCGCGTTATCCGCATGAACTGTCCGGCGGCCAGCAGCAGCGCGTCGGCGTCGCCCGGGCGCTCGCCGCCGAGCCGAACATCCTCCTGATGGACGAGCCGTTTGGCGCGCTCGACCCCGTTATCCGGGCCAAGGCGCAGGATGATCTCTTGGCGATCCAGAAGCATTTCGGCACGACCATCGTGCTTGTCACCCACGATATGGAGGAAGCCTTCCATCTCGCCGACCGCATTGCCGTCATGGACAAGGGCAGGATCGCGCAATATGCGGCGCCGGAGGAGATGCTGGTGAACCCGGCGACGGAATTTGTCGAGACGTTGATCGGCGCCGACGAGCGGCCATTCCGGCTCCTGTCGATCGGGGCTGTCGCAGACGCGGCCGAGGCCGGCGAGGCGGAGGGCGAGCCGATTTCCGCTGCAGCCAGCCAGCGCGACGCGCTGTCTGCCCTGCTCTGGTCCGGTCGACCGGCCCTGCCGGTCGTTGGCGCTGATGGTGTCCGGCTTGGCCGCGTCACACTTGCCGGCCTTGCCCGCCGTGCGGCGAGGCCGCAATGAAGGGGTATCTTCCCAATCTCCTGCGGCTGGCGGCGCTTGTCGTTCTCATCGCCTTTCTCGTGCATCCGCTGCTTTTCGATCCGTTGCTGAAGCCGCTGGTGCAGACCAATGCGCCGGCCATCTACAATCAGGGCAGCCTGCTGTCGCTGACGCTGTCGCACCTCGCCACGGTCTTCATCGCGACGCTTGCCGCGACCGTCGTTGCCGTTGGGCTTGCCATCCTCGTCACAAGGCCGATCGGCGCGGAATTCCTGCCCCTGTCGCGCAGCCTCGTGAATATCGGCCAGACCTTCCCGCCCGTCGCCGTGCTGGCGCTCGCCGTGCCTGCCGTTGGCTTTGGGGAAAAACCGACGCTGATCGCGCTCTTTCTTTACGGCCTGTTGCCGATCTTCGAAAATGCCATGACCGGCCTTTCGACCCTGCCACCCGCCATCATGGAGGCGGCGCGCGGTACGGGTATGACCGCCTGGCAACGTCTCACCCGGGTTGAGCTACCGCTGGCACTGCCGGTCATCCTCGCTGGCATCCGCCTTTCCGTCGTCATCAGCCTCGCCACCGCGACCATCGGCTCCACGGTCGCGGCGAAGACGCTCGGCGAGGTCATTATCGCTGGGCTGCAATCCAACAACCTTGCCTTCGTGCTGCAGGGTGGTCTCGTCGTCGCCGTGCTGGCGGTGCTGATCTACGATGCCTTTTCGGCCATCGAACGTGTGCTGTCGCGCCGGGCGGGGCGCGCCTGACGCAAGGCCGGCAAAGGTAGGAGGACGCGCCGACAGGATCGTGCGGTGCGGCGCCATCTGTTAAGCTGGCTCCCCGCGATTCAGCTGACGGATTTCTCACATCCATCGCAGAACGTGGCACAGGCGGGCAGAAACGCCCTAGCGATCGCCGGTTTCGAGATCGTAGACGAGGATACCCTTGATGCCGCCTTCCGCCGCCGCGACGAGGCGGGCGCCGGTCTCCTTGTGCTCCGTGTCTTCCAGATAGGCATCGCGGGAAAAACTGTCGGCGAAGTCGACGATGAAACCATCGGCAAAGCCCTTGTCCATGCCCTCTTCCGGGCTGACATTCGTGCCGATATGCACGGCGAGCATGCCCGGCAGGCGGTCCTTCAGGGCGTCGATCTCGTTGAAGAGTTCGGCCTTGTAGGCGGCTGATATCGTCGGCTTGAAGTGGATGAAAACGCAGTGGCGGATCATGGCTGCCCCCTATCGGATGTTGCTGCGGGCGCGCGGGCGCGCGTCGTTGCGTTCATATTGAAAAACCTGGGCCGGCAGCGCCGGCAGGCCGCGGATGATGTCGGCGCCCTTCTCCCCCACCATGATCGTCGGCGCATTGGTGTTGCAGGAGGGAACGCGCGGCATGACGGAACTGTCGCAGACGCGCAGACCTTCAAGACCATGCACCTTCAAATCGAGCCCGACGACGGCATCCGCGCCCGTGCCCATCTTGCAGGTGCCGACGGGGTGGTGGTCCGTCTTGGCATGGGCGCAGCCGTAGTTGAAGAGGTCCTCGTCGGTCACGACCTTCGGCCCCGGCAGGCGCTCGGCCATCACATAGGGTTTCAGCGCGGCCTGCTGCATGATCTCGCGGGCGATCTTCAGCCCCTCGATCGACATTTTCCGGTCATGCGGATCGTCCCAGTAGTTCGGGTCGATCAGCGGCGCGGCCGAGGGGTCGGCGGCGGCAAGACGCACCGTGCCCTTGGAGCGGGGATGCAGATAGGCTGAATTCAGCGTCACGCCGGCATTCTTCAGCCTCTCGACGCCTGCCTCGATGCCGGAGCCGAGGCCGAGGTGGAACTGGATGTCCGGCGAGCGCGCATCGGGATCGGCATACCAGAAACCGCCCGTCTCGAAGAGCGAGGAGGCGACGGGGCCGGAGCGGAAGAGCACATATTGCAGGCCGGCCCAGAGCGTGCGGTGCAGCTTCGCGACGCCGTCATAGGTGTGGTCTCCGGTGCATTCGGAGATGACGAAGAGGTCGAGATGGTCCTGCAGGTTCGAACCGACGCCCGGCAGGTCGTGCTTGACCTCGACACCGACGGATTTCAGGTGATCCGCTGGGCCGATGCCGGATTGCTGGAGCAGTTTCGGTGAGCCGATGGCGCCGGAGGAGACCAGCACCTCGCGCTCCGCCCGGATCGTCTCGACACCGCTTGCCGTCACCACCTCGACGCCGACCGCGTGGGACCCTTCCAGCACGATGCGGGCGACGCGGGCGCCGGTGCGGATGGTGAGGTTTTTCCGATCCTTGATCGGCGAGAGATAGGAGAGCGAGGCGGAGGAGCGGCGACGGTTCCTTTGTGTCAACTGGTAGAAGCCGACGCCGGCCTGCTGGCGGCCGTTGAAATCGTGGTTGTAGGGAATGCCGAGTTCCTGGCCGGCGCGGATATAGGCGTCGCAGATCGGCAGCGCCGAGACCGGCATGGAGACGCCGAGCGGGCCGCCATAGGAATGGTAGTCGTCGGCAAAACGCTGGTTGTCCTCGGCGCGCTTGAAATAGGGCAGGATTTCCCGGTAGCTCCAGCCCTCGCAGCCGTCTTCGTTTGCCCAGAGGTCGTAATCGGCCGCATTGCCGCGGGTATAGAGCTGGGCGTTGATCGAGGAGCCGCCGCCGATGACCTTCGCCTGCGTGTATCGCAGCACCCGGCCCTTCATGTGTTTTTGCGGCACGGTCTCCCAGCCCCAGCTTGCGACGCCCTTGGTCATCTTGGCGAAACCGGCGGGCATGTGGAACAGCGGGTTCCAGTCGCCGCCGCCGGCTTCCAGCAGCAGCACGCGCACGCCCGGGTCTTCCGAAAGCCGGTTCGCCAGCACGCAGCCGGCCGGTCCCGCGCCGGTGATGATGTAATCGTAGGTCATGCCTTGGTCCTCAGAATGGTTCGGTGCCGCTACGGGTGGAGTTGCCCCTCATCCGCCTGCCGGCACCTTCTCCCTAGCCAAGCGGGGAGAAGGGATATGCCGTGCCCTCTCGTCTCCCTCGCCCCGCTTGGGGGAAAGGGCGGGGTGAGAGGCAACCCCGCGCGGTGACGTTCACAGCCGGCCGATCGAGAGCCCGCCGTCGAGATTGATCACCGAGCCGGTGGCGAAGGCGAATTTTCCGGTCGCCAGCGCTGTGGCGACGGCGCCGATGTCTTCGGGCTCGCCCCAGCGCTTCATAGGCACGAGGCCGCCCGCGATAAGGGTGTCGTATTTCGCCGAAACGCCGACCGTCATGTCGGAGCGGATGATGCCGGGGCGGATCTCGAAGACGGAAATGCCGGTTTCCGCCAGCCGCAGCGCCAGCCCCTGGCTGAAGGCGGCAAGACCCGCCTTGGTCATGCAATAGTCGAGCCGTTCGGGCGAGGTGAGGTCGGCGGAGACGGAGGTGATGTTGATGATCGCGCGCGGGCCGGCGGCCTGTTTGGAGTACAGCATCGCCTTCAGCACGGCCTGGGTGAAGAACACGGTGCCGCGCAGGTTGGTGGCGACGATCGTGTCGAAATGTTCGGGGGCGAGGTTGAGGAAATCGCCGCGCACGACCGAGGCGATGCCGGCATTGTTGACAAGGCAGCCGATGGCGCCGAGTTGATCTTCTATGGCCGAGACTGTGGCCGCGTGGCCTGAGAGATCGGCAAGGTCTGCCTTGAGATAAACGGCCTTTGCGCCGAGGGCGGAAAAATCGGCGAGCATGGCGTCGGTCGCGGCATCGCTATCCCCGATGCCTGTTATGGCGATGTCGAAACCGTCGGCCGCGAGCGCCCTGGCGATGCCGAGGCCGATGCCGCGGCGGCCGCCGGTGACGATGGCGACGGGACGTGCTGAGGTCGTCATGCGGCAAGATCCCTCGATTGGATGTGATCGGCGACGCGCAGCGCCTGGGCGGCGACGGACAGGGCCGGGTTCACCGCGGCGGATGTCGGAAGATAGGAGGCGTCGACCACGAAGAGGTTCGGATGGTCATGGGCGCGGCACCAGATGTCGAGCGGCGCGGTCGCCGGATCGTTGCCGATGCGCACGGTGCCGCATTGGTGCGAGGGCGTGCGCTTGTCGAAGGCGCGGGCGAGCACGATCGGGAAGCCGGCCTTTTTCAGGGCGGTTTTCAGCTTGGTCACGAGATCGAGATGGGCCTGCCAGTTGGTGCGTGTCCATTTCATGACGATCCGGTCGCGGTCGACCGTGATGCGGCTTTCGGGATGCGGCAGGTCCTCGCTCATGGCGTAGAAATCGATGGCGCGGGCCGCCACCTGTTCCAGCAGCCATTCCGGCACGGAGGGCATGTTGGCCTTCAGGATCTTTCCCGAGACGCGGCCGAGGAGCTGTACATTGCCGAGCGGCGGGCCGCCGTTGCCGTCCGAGAGATAGTAGTCGTTGAAACCAAAGCTCTTCTGGTAGACGGAGGTGTTCCTGTAGAACGGCGAGAGGCCGATCACGGCGCTCGAATTGTGGTTCATGAAGTTGCGGCCGACCTGGTCGGATGTGTTGGCGAGCCCCTTCGGGAAGGCTTCGGAGGCCGAGCGCAGCAAAAGCACCGCGGATTGCACCGCGCCAGCCGAGAGGATGACCAGTCTTGGCGAAACGCTCTCCGCCTCATCGCCGCGCTGATAGTGCACCGTGGATATGGTGCGGCCGTGCAGGGCGGTGGCGAGCCGCGTCACCCGGCAATTGGTGCGCAGTTCGACGTTCGGGTGTTTCAGCGCCTCGGCGAGCGCCGCGCTTTCGGCGTCCATCTTGCCGTCGTTGCTATTGGGGTGGGCATCCCAGGGCGTCTTCGCCTTGGCGAGCCAGCGGTCGATATCGACGCCGAGCGGCAGCGAATAGGGATGCAGGCCGTTCGCCTTCATCTTGGCGCGCACTTTTGCGATGGCGGGCTCGTCCGGCACCGGCGGGAAGGGGTAGGGTGCGGAATGGTGCGGCTCGGTCGGGTCGTCGCCGAGTGTGCCGCGGACATTGTAGAGTTTTTCCGCAGCCGAATACCACGGCTCCAGCGTCTCATAGGGGAAGGGCCAGGCGGGGGAGACGCCGTCGCGGTGGCGCATCTCCTCGAAATCCTCACGGCGGTAGCGCACCAGCACCGCACCGTAGAATTTCGAATTGCCGCCGACATTGTAGTAGTTGCCGGGGTTGAACGCGGTGCCGTCAGCCTCGTACCACATCTCCTTCGGGCGGAAATGGCCGCGCTGGAAGATGGCGCGCTGGTCGCGGTTTTCCGGGCGGTCGGGCAGGTGATCGCCCGCTTCGAGGATGACGATCCTAGCACCCGTCGGGGCAAGTGCGGCGGCCATGGTGGAGCCGCCGATGCCCGATCCGATGATGACGATGTCCGGCTGCGTGGTCATTGAAAAATCTCAGGCGATGCGAAGCTGGCTGGCGGGGTCGAAGAACACGGCCTTGTCGAGGTTGAAGGCGAGGCGCGCCGTCTGGCCGGCGGCGATGCGCACATCCGCGCGCAGGCGCGCGACGATCTCCTTGCCGCCGAGATGGGTGACGGCGAAGGTGTCGGCACCGGCGGGCTCGACCACTTCGATCAGGCAATCGCCTTCCGCGACGGTGCGGGCGTTGCGGTCCGCGCCATCCGGGTCGGTCAGCGCCTCCGGGCGGATGCCGAAGATCACGTCCTTGCCGTTATAGGCCGAAAGGCTGCCGGGGGCGTTGGGGACGGAGAGCACCAGCGGCTCCGCCTGATGGCGGGCGAGCGAGACGGCCATGCCCGAACCGTTGGTCTCGACCTTGGCCTTGAGCAGGTTCATGGCGGGCGATCCCATGAAATCGGCAACGAAGGTGTTGGCCGGGTTGTTGTAGATTTCCGCAGGCGAGCCGAACTGTTGGAGCACGCCGTCCTTCAGCACGGCGATCTTGGTGGCGAGCGTCATCGCCTCGATCTGGTCGTGCGTCACGTAGACGATGGTGGTCTTCATGCGCTGGTGCAGGCGCTTGATTTCCGTGCGCATGTCGACGCGCAGCTTGGCGTCGAGGTTCGACAGCGGCTCGTCGAACAGGAAGAGTTTCGGGTCGCGCACCAGCGCGCGGCCCATGGCGACGCGCTGGCGCTGGCCGCCGGAGAGCTGGCCGGGCTTGCGCTCCAGGAGATGGCCGATCTGCAGCATGTCGGCGACCTGCTTGATCGCCTTGTCGCGCTCCTCCTTCGGCACGCCGCGGATTTCCATGCCGAAGGCGATGTTGCCGGCGACCGTCATGTTCGGATAAAGCGCGTAGGACTGGAACACCATGGCGATGTCGCGCTTGGACGGGTGCAGGCCTGAAACCGAGCGGCCGTCGATGGCGATATCACCAGAGGTGATCGGTTCGAGCCCGGCGATCGTGTTGAGCAGCGTGGACTTGCCGCAGCCGGAGGGGCCGACGAGCACGAGGAAGCCGCCCTGTTCGATCTCGATATTGATATCCTTCAGGATTTCGAGCGAACCGTAGGATTTGCGCAGGCTGCTGATTTTCAAGAAAGACATGGCGTTATCCTTTCACGGCGCCGGACATCAGGCCGCGCACGAAGTACCGTCCGGAGACGATGTAGACGATGAGGGTGGGGAGCGCGGCGAGGATCGCGCCGGCAAAGTGCACGTTGTATTCCTTCACACCGGTCGAGGATTGGACGAGGTTGTTGAGCGCCACGGTCATCGGCGTCGTGGAAGCACCCGAGAAGGATGCGCCGAACAGGAAGTCGTTCCAGATATTGGTGAACTGCCAGATGACGGAGACGACGATGATCGGGCCGGAGGACGGCAGCAGGATGCGGTAAAAGATCTGGAAGAAGCTTGCGCCGTCGATCTGCGCCGCGCGCACCAGCTCGGTCGGGAAGTTTTCGTAATAGTTGCGGAAATAGAGTGTCGTGAAGCCGATGCCGTAGACGACATGGACGAGGATGAGACCCCAGAGCGAGCCGGCAAGCCCGAGCGCGCCCAGAATGCGCGCCATCGGGATCAGCACGATCTGGAACGGGATGAAGCAGGAGAGCAGCAGCAGGCCGAAGAAGACGTTCGAGCCCTTGAACTGCCACTTGGTCAAGACATAGCCGTTCAGCGCGCCGATGATGGTGGAGATGGCGACGGCCGGCACGACCATCAGGATCGAGTTGATGAAGAAGGGGCGAAGGCCGGTCGGCTGCACGCCGATCTGCGCGGTCGACCAGGCCTGCAGCCAGGGCTCGATGGTCCAGGCCTGCGGCAGGTTCAGCATGCCGCCCTGGCGGATTTCCTCCAGCGGCTTCAGCGAATTGACCAGCATTACGTAGAGCGGCAGCAGGTAGTAGACCGCAAAGAGGATGAGCGCGGAATAGATGAGGGCGCGCGTCAGCTTGTTGTGCGAGATGACGTTGTCGGGGTTTTGCGCGCTCATCGGCCTTTGCCTCCGCGGATTTCGGAATAGAGGTAGGGGATGATGATCGAGAAGATCATGACCAGCATGATGATCGCCGAGGATGCGCCGATGCCCATCTGGTTGCGGGTGAAGGTGTAGGAATACATGAAGGTCGCCGGCAGTTCGGTCGCCTGGCCGGGGCCGCCGCCCGTCAAGGCCACCACAAGATCGTATGCCTTGATGGCGAGGTGGGCGAGCACGACGAAGGCGGAGAGGAACACCGGGCGCATCAGCGGAATGATGATGCGGCGGTAGATGGTCGAGGTCGAGGCGCCGTCGATCTGCGCGGCCTTGATGATCTCGTTGTCGACGCCGCGAAGGCCGGCGAGGAACATCGCCATGACGAAGCCGGAGGATTGCCAGACGGCGGCGATCACCACGCAGTAGATCGCGTAGTTGCGGTCCTTGATCCAGCTGAAGACGAAGCTTTCCCAGCCCCAGAGGTGCATGGTGTTCTCAAGCCCGATGCCGGGATCGAGGAACCACTTCCAGGCGGTGCCCGTGACGATGAAGGAAAGCGCCATCGGGTAAAGATAGATCGGCCGCAAAATGCCTTCGGCGCGGATCTTCTGGTCGAGCAGGATGGCGAGGCCGAGGCCCAGCACCGAGCAGATGACGATGTAGAGTGAAGCGAAGATCGCCAGATTGGAGATCGCCCGCCACCAGTGCGGCAGCGCCCAGAGTTTGGAATAGTTGCTGAGCCCTACGAAATTGTAGGAGGGCAGCATCTTGCTGTCCGTCAGGGACAAAAAGCCCGTATAGGCGATGAAGCCGTAGACGAAGACGAGCACGATGAGGAAACTGGGGGCCAGCACGAGCTTCGGCAAAAGCTCCTGCAGCCGGCTTCGGCTATCCATGGTCGGTACCACCGTTGAAAATCGTGTTGGTGCGGTGGGGTCTTGCCCCTCATCCGCCTGCCGGCACCTTCTCCCCGCGAGCGGGGAGAAGGGATTCTGCCGTGCCCTCTCTGTCCCCTCTCCCCGCTTGCGGGGAGAGGGTTAGGGTGAGGGGCAGCGCCCTTGCCTTACTTCGCAGCCTCGACGGCGGCCTTCAGTTCCGTGACGGCTTCTTCCGATGACAGTTCACCGTTGAACTGGCGGGTCACGACGTCGTAGATGGCGTTCTTGACCGAGGCCGGGTTGGCGTGGCCGTGCGCCATGGAGCCGAACAGCGAGCCGTTGGTGTTGGCTTCCGCAAGGTCCTTGATCGCCTTCTTGCCGCAATCGTCGAAGGCTTCGTCGGAAACGTCCGTGCGGGCCGGGGCAGAGCCCTTGACCACGTTGAAGGCCGACTGGAAGACCGGGCTTTCGATGGCCGAGGCCATGGTCAACTGGGCCGGAACCTTGTCGTCGGCGACCTTGAACATCGCGAACTGGTCGGAGTTGAAGGTGACCGAACCCTGGGTACCCGGGAAGCGCATGCAGACGAAGTCCGTGCCCGGCTTCTTGCCGGCCTTGATGAATTCGCCCTTCGCCCAGTCGCCCATGAACTGCACGCCGGCCTTGCCTTCGATGACCATGGCGGACGCGAGGTTCCAGTCACGGCCCGAGAAGTTGTCGTCCACATAGGAGCGCAGCTTCGTCATGCGGTCGAAGGCTTCCTTCATCTGGGCGCCGCCCAGCGTTTCCGGATCGAGATCGATGAAGGCCTTCTTGTAGAAGTCGTTGCCGAAGGAGAGCACGACGGCGTCGAAGATCGTCGCGTCCTGCCACGGCTGGCCGCCATGGGCGACCGGCGTGATGCCCTGTTCCTTGAACTTGTCGAGCAGGGCGACGAGTTCATCCCAGTTCGTCGGCTCCTTGCCGCCGGCCTTGTCGAGCGCCGCCTTGTTAACCCACACCCAGTTGGTGGAGTGCACGTTGACGGGAGCAGCGATCCAGTGGCCGTCATACTTGGAGAACTGCTGCAGGGCGGTCGGGATCACCTTGTCCCAGCCTTCCTTGGCGGCGATCTCGTCCAGGTTACCGAGCGCGCCTTCCTTGGCCCAATCGAGAATGTCGAAGCCGAGCATCTGCACCGCGGTCGGCGCGTTGCCGGCCGTGACGCGGGCGCGCAGGACCGTCATGGCTTCCGTGCCGCCGCCGCCGGCGACCGGCATGTCGGTCCAGGAAATACCCTTGGATTCGAGATCCTTCTTCAAGACGTCGAGCGCGGCGGCTTCACCGCCCGAGGTCCACCAGTGCAGGACTTCCACGCCTTCGGCGGCCTTGGCGGACATGCCGCCCATCGTCATCATCACCGCGGCGATCGCGGTGGTTGTCAGAAACTTGCGCATCGTATTCCTCCCGTTTGCAAGTTCGAAGGGCGAGAGCCTCCTCCCGCCGATAGTTCATCTGCGGCTCAAAGCGCCGCTCCAATTTAAAACGTTGTAAATTTGCAGAGTCAAGCGTGTGGCGTGCATCCCCGGATATGCTTCTACAAATGCAGTAAATTGCGGCAACTCAGGTGGTTTCGGCAGTTCGAAGGACGTTGTGCGGCGCACTGAAATCGTTTTAAATTCTGTGCAGCGCAAGATTGCCGAAGGCGAGGTGCGTGGATATGGTGCCGCATATCGCCTGCTGCTATCTGAAGAACCGCACCCGTGTCCCGCATCGAAAAGCCCGCCGACAGTGATCCCGCCCGCTCCGCGCTTCGAACCGGCAAGCCGACGCTGAAGACGATTGCGGAAATGACGGGCCTTGCGGTCACCACGGTCTCCCGTGCCCTTGGCAACGCGCCGCAGATTTCCGAGACGACGCGCCGTCGCGTGCATGAGGTTGCCGCCGAAATCGGCTATCTGCCGGACCGCGCCGCTCAGCGTCTCAAGACCGGCCGTACCAATGTCGTGTCCGTTCTGCTCGATCCACACGAGGAGATCCTGGGCTTTGGCACGTCCATCATGCACGGTCTGGCGCGCGCCCTCCAGGGAACGCCCTACCACCTCATCGTCACGCCGAATTTCCTCGACGGCAGCAATGTCGAAGCGGTCAACTACATCATCCGCAACGGTATGGCCGACGGGCTGATCTTCTCGCGCACGGAACCCTTCGATCCGCGTGTACGGCTGCTTTTGGAAAACGGCTTTCCCTTCGTCACGCATGGCCGTACGGAGTTCTCCACGCCGCACGCCTTCGTCGACTACGACAATTTCGCCTTCGCCTATGCTGCCACCAGGCGGCTGATCGCCAAGGGCCGGCGCAAGGTGACGATCGTCCTGCCACCCCGGCGCCTCACCTTCTACCAGCATATGCTGCACGGTTTCATGACCGCTGTGCGAGAGGCCGGCGTTGCCTACGAGATCCCCGACGCGCTCGATCTCGACAGTCCCGCCGACATGATCCGCGACTATGTGCGCCGCCGCAGCACAGAGCCCGATCCACCGGATGGTTTCGCCTGTCCTGGCGAAGTCTCGGCGCTTGCCACGATCACCGGAATGAGCGACCGCGGCCTCTCGCTTGGCGGCGAATACGATATTGTTGCCAAGCAGACCTCGCGGCTGCTCAGCCAGATCCAGCCGAAGGTCGAGACGCTCTACGAAGACCTGACCTCGGCGGGAGAGGCAATGGGCCGACTGCTGCTGAAGCGGATCGGCGGTGAGCCGATCGAGGACCTCACCATCCTGCAGAGCCCGCAATTCAGCTTCCCGACGCCCTGAGCGGGCGGCAGCGCCGGTCCCTGCCGTGGTTGTCGGGAGAGCGTTGCTCATCGCGGCATCCACCAGCTGGTGCGTGCGCCGATATGCATGTTGAGTGTCTTGGTCTCCGTATAATCCTCCACCGCATGGCGACCAAGTTCACGGCCGAGGCCGGACTGGCGGTAGCCGCCGAAGGGCAGTTCGGACGCGCCGTCCATGAAGGTGTTCATCCAGACCGTGCCGGCGCGAACCTTGCGGCCGATGGTGAGGCACGTGTCGAAATCGCGGCTCCAGACGCCGGCGGACAGGCCGTAGTCAATGGCGTTGGCGATGCGGATCGCCTCTTCCGTCGTCTCGAAGGTCAGAACCGAAAGCACCGGACCGAACACTTCTTCGCGGGCGACGGCCATATCAGGCTGAACGCCCGAGAGAATGGTCGGGGCCATGAACTGACCGAGGCCGAGATCCAGCGCCGCGCCGCCGAGCGCGACCGAAGCACCGGCCTTCGCCGCGCCATCGACATAGGCGCCGATTTTTTCGAGATGCTGCGGCGTGATGATCGCGCCGACCTGCGTTGCGGGGTCGAGTGGATCGCCGACTTTCACTTTCTTCGCCAGTTCCGCGATGCGGGCCGTGACATCGGCCGCGATCGATTTGTGCAGGATCAGCCGCGAGCCGGCATTGCAGCATTCGCCGGCGTTGAAGTAGGCGCCGAAGACGGCGGCGTCGATGAAGGCGTCGAGATCGGCATCCGGGAAGACGATCTGCGGGTTCTTTCCGCCGAGTTCGAGTGATACCTTCTTCAAGGTCTGGGCGGCATTGGCCATGGTCAGACGTCCGACACCGGTGGAACCGGTAAAGGAGACCATGTCGACGTCGGGATGTGTCGTCATCGGTGCGCCGACCTCCGGCCCGGTGCCGGTGACGATGTTGACAACACCTGCGGGCACGCCGGCCTCGATCAGGATCTCTCCGAGGACAAGCGTCGATCCCGAGGTGAGTTCGGACGGCTTGACCACCGTCGTGCAGCCTGCGGCAAGCGCGAATGGTAATTTCTGGCTTACGATCAGGAAGGGGAAGTTCCACGGCGTGATGATCGACACGACGCCGATCGCCTCGCGCAGAACGACGCCAAGCGTGCCGTCGCCAAGGGTGTTGTAGCTTTCGCCGTGCAGGTCGCGGGCGAGCGCTGCGGCATAGCGCCAGATATCGACGGCGCCACCGAGTTCACCCTTCGCCTGGCTGATCGGCTTGCCGCTTTCGATGCAGTCGAGGAAGGCCAGTTCCTCCGCCCGGGCGGCAATGAGGTCGGCGGCCTTGAGGAGGATGTTCGAGCGTTCGGCGCCGGTCATGGACGGCCATGGCCCGTCGTCGAAGGCCTTGCGTGCGGCGGCGATGGCGCGTTCGGCATCAGCCTTGCTGCCGGCCGGGTAGCGGCTGACCACGATGCCATGGCCCGGCGCGATGCGTTCGATCGGATCGCCGGCGCCCTCCGTCCAGATGCCGTCGATCAGCATGCGGAAATCGCGCGCCTTGAAGTTTTCGAGCGCCTTGGGTTTCACATGCGCGGTCATTACCATTCTCCCTTGAAATCGGCGGGGCGTTTGCCCGTGAAGGCGGCGACACCTTCCTTCAGGTCCCCGGTCTTGGCGACGAGGATCGAGCCGAGGGCCTCCACCGCCGCACCATTGTCCTCGCCGTTCGCCACCGCGATCATCAGCTTCGACACCTCCGTTGCCGCCGGCCCGCGCGCTGCGATGCGCGCTGCGTAGGCCCTTGCGGCTTCGACGGCCGTGCCTGTCTCGACGACCTGGTCGATGATGCCGGCAATCTGGGCCTCTACCGCTGTCAGTACCTCGCCGCCGAGCAGCATCCGGCGCACCGCCTGTGCGCCAAAGCGCTTTACCAGCCGCTGCGTGCCGGACCAGCCGGGCACCATGCCGAGGCCGGCTTCCGGCAGGCCGATCTTCACCTGGGTTTCCGCGATGCGGATATCGGCTGCGGCCGCCAGTTCCAGCCCGCCGCCAAGCGCATGGCCGTTAACGGCAGCGATCAGCGGCATGCGCAAAGTCGCCAGCCGCTCGAAGACACGATGGCCGAAGCGTACCCACGCATGACCGAACGTGTTCGCCTCCATGCCGGCCCAGGCCCGGATATCGCCGCCGGCGGAAAAGGCCTTGCCCTCGCCGGTGAGAATGGCGACGCGCACCGCGGCATTTTCCTCGATGGTGTCGCAGGCCGCCGAAAGCTCCTTCAACATGTCGATGTCGAAGGCGTTGAGCTTTTCCGGACGTGCGGCGGTAATCGTCGCGACGGGGCCTTCGATGGAGATGCGGATGCGCTGTTCAGCCATGGGTGGCCCCCACCAGCTTGCGCGGCGCCTTTTCGGGCAGCGTGAGGCCGGTCGGCGCATCGGTGAAGAGCTTTGCGTCCATCACCTTGAGATCGGGTGAAACGATCAGCGCGAACTCCGACTGGTCGAGGATATGTGTCCTGAGGTCGACGCCGGGTGCGATCTCGGTGAGCACGATACCCTCCGGCGTCAGCTTCATGACGCAGCGCTCGGTGACATAGGTGATGTCCTGCCCCTGCGCCACGCCGCGCGGGCCGGAGAAGGTGACATGCTCGACGGCATTGACCAGTTTCTTCAACTTGCCTTCCTTCTCGATCACCAGCTTGCCGCCTTCGATCGCAAGCTTCGCGCCGGCATTGAACATGCCGGAGAAGACGATCTTCTTTGCCCGCGCCGTGATGTCGACGAAGCCGCCGGCCCCTGCCGTTACATGCGGGCGGAAGGAGAGTTTCGAAACGTTCACCGAGCCGTCCTTGCCGATTTCCAGGAAGGAGAGCAGCGAGGCATCGAAGCCGGCGCCCTGGAAATAGGTGAACTGGTAGGGCGAAGGCATGAAGGCGTCGGCGTTCGAGGCGCAGCCGAAGGCGAAATCGAGCAGCGGCACGCCGCCGACCGCGCCCTGTTCGATCACCCAGGTGACGGCACCGTGCAGGCCCTCTTCGAGCAGGATGCGCGGTACGTTGGCGGAGATGCCGAAGCCGAGATTGACGGCGCTGCCGGCTTCCAGCTCCTCGGCGACCCGGCGGGCAATGACCTTCTGGATGTTGAATTCCGGCACGCGGAATGTGTCGAGCGGGCGGAAGATCTCGCCGGAAATGGCGGGATCGTACAGCGTCTGCGTCGTCTGCTTCTGTTCCGGGTCGACCACGATGTAGTCGACCAGCACGCCGGGCACGCGCACGTCGTGCGGCTTCAGGGAGCCGTCCTTGGTGATGCGTTTGACCTGCGCGATGACGATGCCGCCATTGTTGCGGGCGGCGAGCGCCTGGTCGAGCCCGCCGAGGTAGGCGCCCTCGTGTTCATAGGTGAGGTTGCCGCGCTCGTCGGTGGTGGTGGCGCGGATGATCGCCACGTGAGGCGCGATCGCCTTGAAGTAGAGCCATTCCTCGCCGGCGAAGGTGATCTTCTCCACCACCGGTTCGTTTGCGGCGGAGGCGTTCATCGCGCAGCCTTCGCGGCTTGGGTCGACAAAAGTTTCAAGGCCGACCTTGGTGATGACGCCGGGGCGCTTTGCGGCGGCCTCGCGGTGCATGTCGAAGAGGATACCGGAGGGGATGTTGTAGGCGGCCACCTCATCCTTGCCGATCATCTGCCAGATCAGCGGCGGTTCGGAAGACGAGGGTCCGGACGGATACGAGCCGCCGATGATCTTCTTCAGCAGGCCCTTTTTCGCGATGTGGTCGACACCCTTGATGCCGCTCATGTCGCCGGCGGCGATGGGGTGCAGCGTCGTCAGGCTCTTCGGATGGCCCGTTTCGTCGAAACGTTCGCCGATCGCCTTCAGCATCAGGTCCGGGCAGCCGAGGCCGGAGGAGGAGGAGACCGAAACGATGGCGCCGTCGGGGATCAGGCCTGCCGCCTCGCGCGGGGTGATATGCTTGCTCATGGGTCTTACAATCCCGGCTCGATGCGGACCGCATGGCCCGTGCGCGCCGCTTCGACGACGGCAAGGCCTGTTGCCAGCGACCAGATACCGTCCTCGCCGGTGGCCGATGGCGTTCCCTTGCCGGCAATGGCGGCGTGGAAGGCGGCAAGGGTGGTCTCATAGAGATTGCGGTGGTCGAGCGGCAGGTCGTGCTCGCCATCTGCACTGCGCAGCGTCACCGTGCCGGTGGGGCGCTGCGTCATGACGTTGCGGCCGATCAGCGAGCCTTCCGTGCCATGGACTTCTAGGCCGGTTTCCGCGAATTTCGTGGTGAAGCCGTCGTGGAACTGCGCGATCGTGCCGGAGCGGAAGCGCAGCACGCCCATCACCGCATCCTCCAGTCCTGCCTTGCCCATGCCGCCAGCCTGCGAGAAGGCGACGGCTTCCGCCGGATCGTCGTCGAGCACGAAGCGCAGGGTATCGGCGTCGTGCACGGTGATGTCGAGGATGACGCCGCCGCCGGCCTCCGGCTTGTCGAGCCGCCAGCCCTGCAGGTGCGGCGGGAGGTAAACGGCGTGGAAGACGCGGGCTGACAGCGGCTTGCCGATGCGCCCGGCCTTGATGGCATCGCGCATCGCCCGGTGCGTCGCAGCATTGCGCAGGTGGTGGTTCGTCGCGAGCACCACGCCGGACGCCTTGGCTGCCGCGATCATGGCGCGGGCGTCGTCGAGCGAGAGGGCAAGCGGCTTTTCGCACAGGATGTGCTTGCCCGCCTTCGCTGCGGCGAGGGCCTGGTCGCGGTGCAGTTCGTTCGTCGTCGAGATGTAGACGGCGTCGATCTCCGGATCGTCAAGCAGATCGGCGAGCGTCGTGACCGACTTTGCGATGCGCTGTTCGTCCGCATAGGTGCGGCCTCGCTCGGCGCTCGTGCTCATCACGGATACGACATCGCCGCCCGTCGCGCGGATCGCGCCGATCACCCATTCCTTCGCGATCGTGCTGGCGCCGACCAAACCCCACCGTGTCATGCGGAAATCCTCCTCGTCCTGTCCGTCTGGCCGGCGCCGCAGCTCTGGCGCACGACGAGGCGCACGGAGCTGACGATGGTCTCGGGTTCCACCCGGCCGGCATTGATCTGTTTCAGCAAGAGTTGCGCGGCGCGCCGGCCCATGCCCTGGGGGTCGACGGATACCGTCGTCAGCGCCGGCACGGCGGTCTGGGCCTCGATCACGTCGTCGAAGCCGACGACGGCGAAGTCGCGGCCGGGCTCCTTGCCGGCGGCACGCAGGCCGTCGCAGACGCCGAAGGCGGCCGCGTCGTTGAAGCACAGCGCGGCGGTCGGCGCTTCGGGCAGCAGCAGCGCGCGTTCGATGGCGGCGACGCCGCCGGCGCGCGAGGCCGCCGTGCTGATGACGAGCCGGTCCGGCGCTGCAAGTCCTGCTTCGGCAAGGGCATCCCGCCAGCCTTCGACGCGCTCGGCGAAGACCGTCGTGTTGGCGATGCCGCCGAGGAAGGCGATGTGGGTATGGCCGAGCGAGACGAGGTGCCGGACGGCATCCTTTGCGCCGGAATAATTGTCGGAGAACAGCGTCGAGACCTTGGCGCCGATGACGTTGCGCACCACGGCGACGACCGGGATGCCGCTGGCGGCGAGCGGTTTCAGATCGGCCGCCTCCGTGCCGCGGGCCGGCGACAGGATGAGGCCGGCAATGCCGTGTTCGCGCATCGAGGCGATAACCTCGCGCTGGCGGTCGACGCTCTCAGCCGAATTCGACAGGAACTGCACGTAGCCGGCCGATTGCATGACCATGTCCATGCCGACAGCAAGCTCGGCGAAGAAGGAATTGGTGAGGTCGTTGACGATGATGCCGATGATCCGCGAGGAGGCGGACTGGCGCAGGTTCGCCGCGCCGCGATTGTAGACGTAACCGAGGTCGCGAATGACGGCGTTCACCTTGGCGCGGGTCACCTCGTTCACCAGGGGGCTTGCCTGCAGGACGAGCGAGACGGTCGACTTCGACACGCCGGCGGCGCGTGCAATATCGACGACGGTCACCCGGCTCTTATTCACGGTCTTCCTCCCTGCGCGGCGATCGTTTTCGCTGTTTGTTGATGCAGCATAATTGGATCGTTCCAAATTTGTCAAGCGCGTTGGCGTCGGCTCTGCGGTGACTGTTTTTGGATGCCTTCTGGATTGTTCGCATTCTTATCAGATCGCGCTGATATTGCTGTTTCAGACTGATTTTCGATAGTTCTCGGTTGTTTTTGGCGTTGTCGAGAGGGAAGTCAAAGGGCCGAATCTTTAAATTCATCCGAATCTGCTCGACTGCGGCGACCGACCGTTCAAAAAATCCATCTTGAAATTTGGAACGATCTAAATTATTGCCCTGAAAAACCTCGGGAGGATTTCATGCCGATCAGCCTTACCCTGCCGCTGCCGGATGGCGGCCTTTCCCGCTACGATCTTGTCGGGACGCCGCTTCCGCGCCCCTCCGTTGTGCCGACCTTCAGCCGCATCGCCTATGCGGCGGCCCATGTGGTTTCCGATCCGCGCCGCGATGCGCGGCCCTGGGAGGCGCCGGCCATCGACTGGGAGCGTACGATGGCGTTCCGGCATCACCTCTGGTCGCTCGGCTTCAGGATCGCCGAGGCGATGGACACGGCGCAGCGCGGCATGGGGCTCGACTGGGCCGGCGCGCAGGAGCTGATCCGCCGCTCGCTCGCCGAGGCGAAGACCGTGCCGGGTGCCGATCTTGCCTGCGGTGCGGGCACAGATCACCTCAACCCCGCCGATGCCCGTTCGCTGGACGACGTGATTCGGGCCTATGAGGAGCAGGTCGGTTTCGTGGAAAAACACGGCGGCCGTGCCATTATGATGGCGAGCCGGGCACTCGCCCGCCTGGCGGCCTCGCCGGACGATTACCGCAGGGTCTACGGCCATATTCTCGGCCAGGCGAAGGACAAGGTCGTGTTGCACTGGCTGGGCGACATGTTCGACCCGCAGCTTGCCGGTTATTGGGGTTCCGGGACTTTCGAGCCGGCGCTGGAAACGGTCCTGTCGATCATCGCCGAGAACCGCGACAAGGTCGAGGGCATCAAGATTTCGCTGCTCGACAATGCCTGTGAGGTGGCGCTGCGCAATCGGTTGCCCGAGGGCGTTCTCTGCTTTACGGGCGACGACTTCAATTACGCCGAACTGATCGAGGGGGACGGGCAGAGATACAGTCACGCCCTGCTTGGCATCTTCGATGCGGTGGCGCCGCAGGCTTCCAAGGCGCTTGCAGCGCTTGCGGCTGGCGATGTTGCCACCTTTCGCGCCGTCATCGCGCCGACGGTCCCGCTTTCGCGCAGGATCTTCGAGGCGCCGACACCGTACTACAAGGCGGGCGTCGTCTTCCTCGCCTGGCTGAACGGTCACCAGGACCATTTCACCATGCCTGATGGCATGCAGTCGGCCCGGGGCCTTCTGCATTATGCCGAAGTCTTCCGCCTGGCCGACCGGGCCAACGTGCTCGACAGGCCGGACCTCGCCGCTGCACGCATGAAAAACCTGATGTCCGTGCTTGGCGTCGGGCAAGATTAGCTGTGGATGACTGGCCTTGCGGCCGGTTCTCGCCGTCGTCAGGCGCTAAGCTCCGCTTTCTCGAAAAGTTTGGCGGGAGCAGGCGATGGCAGCGGGTGAAGTAAAGGTGGGGGAAAGCTGGAAGGCGCCTTTGGCGGCGGAGTTCTCCAGCCCCTACATGGCCGACCTCAGGGCCTTCCTGCTGGAGCAGAAAGAGGCAGGACGGCGCATCTTCCCCAAGGGGTCGGAGTACTTCCGGGCCCTTGACCTGACGCCGCTTGCAGATGTGCGCGTCGTCATCCTCGGGCAGGATCCCTATCACGGCGAGGGGCAGGCGCACGGGCTCTGCTTTTCCGTGCAGCCGGGCGTGCGCACCCCGCCATCGCTGGTCAACATCTACAAGGAAATGCAGGAGGACCTCGGTATCCCGCCGGCCCGCCACGGATTTCTGGAGCATTGGGCCAAGCAGGGCGTCCTGCTCTTGAACAGCGTGCTGACCGTGGAGATGGGCCGCGCGGCCTCGCACCAGGGGCGTGGCTGGGAACGGTTCACCGATGCGGTCATCCGCGCTGTCAACGAGCAGGAAAAGCCCGTTGTGTTCATCCTCTGGGGCTCCTATGCCCAGAAGAAGGCGGCTTTCGTCGACCGGGATCGTCACCTCGTCCTGCGGTCCGCCCATCCTTCGCCGCTGTCTGCCCATAACGGTTTTCTCGGCTCGCGGCCGTTCTCCAAGGCGAATGCCTTTCTTGAGCAGCACGGACGCCAGCCGATCGACTGGCAGTTGCCGGCGGCGGCGCAATAGCCAGACACAAGCAGGGCTGGTAGGCTTGCCGCATGGCGTCCACCAGCTCCGTCATCGACTGGCTTCTTGCTTCGGATCCCGCGATCCGCTGGCAGGTGATGCGCGATCTTCTCGACGTGCCGGAGGTGGAATGGCGGGCCGAGCGTGCGCGGGTGGAGACCGAAGGTTGGGGTGCAAGACTTCTCTCCCACCAGGATGAGGACGGGCAATGGGCCGGCGGCGCCTTCCTGCCGGCGAACTACACCGAAGAGAAATGGCGTGAATTCGGCCAGGCCTGGACCGCCACCTGCTTCTCGCTCCAGCAACTCTACGATTTCGGCCTCGATCCATCGAGTGAACGGGCACGGCGAACGGTCGACCTCATCGGACGCAATTCACGCTGGGATCATGATGGACAGCCCTATTGGGAAGGCGAGGTGGAGGAGTGCATCAACGGGCGAACGGTGATCACGGGTGCCTATTTCGGCGTCGATGTCTCACCGATTGTCGCGCGTCTTCTCGGCGAGCGGCAGCCGGATGGCGGCTGGAACTGCGAGCGCTGCAACGGCTCGCACCGTTCTTCCTTCCATTCTACGATCAATGTGCTGGAAGGTCTTCTGGAATACGAAACCGCCGTGGGCGCAATGCCGGGAACGCGTGCTGCGCGCTCGGCCGGTGAAGAACATCTCTTGAAACGGGGCCTCTTTCGCCGTCTGGGCAGCGGCGCGCCGGCCGATATGCGCTATCTGGTCTTCCTCCACCCGTACCGCTGGCGCTACGATCTTCTGCGCGGGCTCGACTATTTTCGCGCGGCTTCCCTGGTGGACGGCACACCCCCGGATTTCAGGCTTGGCGAGGCCATCGATCATCTTCGCTCCCGGCAGCCGGAAGACGGTACCTGGCCGCTCGACTGGCAGCTGAAAGGACCGGTATGGTTCGAGATGGAAGAGGTGGGAAAGCCCTCACGCTGGATCACGCTGAGGGCGTTGCGTGTGCTGCGCTGGTGGCAGGAACGAGCCGGCGGGCGGTAGTCCCCGGCCGGCTGCTCCGTCCTATCGCACGAGCGTCTCGTCGAGCAGGGCCATCACCTTTTCCGCATCGATGCCGATGCAGGCATGCTGGCTCGGCAGATCGTCCCAGTTGCCGGGCGGGAACGTGCGGGCATCCGGCTTCTGGATCGTCTGACCGTCGGCAATGCCGCCGGCGACGACGCGGATGGCGCCGGGGCGTGTGGCGAAGAGCTCCGGCGCGACGAGGTAGATGCAGGCGCAGCTGTCATGCACCACCATGCCCTCGTCCTTCACGTGCTGGCCGTAGAAGTCGATGTAGAACTGCGAGATGTCGGAGAGCAACTTCAGGTGCGTGCCGTTCCTCTCGGTGAGTTCGGCAAGGCGCCTGCGGGTCATCACGGTCTTCATCGTCACGTCGAGGCCGACGACCACGACCTTCCACGGTGCCGCCATCACCGCGTCGGCGGCTTCCGGATCGCCGTGGATGTTGGCTTCCGCCGCCGGTGTGATGTTGCCGGGAACGTCGAAGGCGCCGCCCATGATGATGACCTGCTTGACGAGGCCTGCGATACCGGGGTCTTCCTTCAGCGCATAGGCAAGGTTCGACATGCGGCCGACGGCGATGAGCGTCACTTCGCCGGGATTGGCCCGCACCGTCTCGATGATGAAGCGGTGCGCCGGGCGCGGGTCGAGTGGCAGGTCGATCGTGTCGGGCACGTCGATATTGCCGAGCCCGTCATGACCATGGATCATCACCGGCCAGTCGATCGGGTTGCGCATCGGGTTGTAGGTCTTGCCGTCGCCGCGGGCGACGGGGGCCGCAATGCCCCATTCGCGCTTCAGGAACAGCGCGTTGCGTGTCGTGGTCTCGATGGCGGCATTGCCGAAGACAGTGGTGATGCCGATGAGGTCGATCCCGGGATGATTGTGCAGGAACAGCAGCGCCATCGCGTCGTCGACGCCGGGGTCCGTATCGAAAATAACCTTGTGCATGGTGTATCTCTTTCTTGTTGTTCTTATGGGGCTTCTTGTGATCGCGCGCCTACTGGAAGCGGGCGATGGAGAAGGGGGCAAGTGCGCTTTCGCCTTCGCCCGCGAGCAGGCGCGCCACATGGCGGCCCGTCGTTGCGGAAAGCGTGAGGCCGAGATGACCATGGCCGAAGGCGAAGGCGATGCGCGGATCGCCCGGGTGCAGGCTGATGACGGGTACTGAATCCGGAGTGGAAGGGCGCCGCCCCATCCATTCGGTGCCGCCTTCCTCCTGAAGATCAGGGACATAGCGGCGCATCTTCCGGCGCATGGCGGCGGCGCGCTTGTAGTTTGCGGGTGCGTCCGGCGAGGCAAGTTCCACGGCACCGCCGATGCGCAGCGCATTTTCGAAAGGCGTCGCCACGAAGCCGTGCTCGGAGAAGAAGACCGGCATTTCGAGTACCGTCGACGGGTTCATGAACGTGGTATTGTAGCCGCGTTCGGTCTCGAGCAACACTTTCAGCCCGAGATCGGCGACGAAGCGGCGCGACCAGACGCCCGCGGTAATGGCAAGGCGATCGAAGGTGAAGGTCCGGCCGCCTTCGGTCGTCACGGAGATGCCGCTCCCCGTGCGGGCGACCCGCGACACGGTGGCGTCGATCAGCGCCGCCCGTTCGCGCAGCAGCGCCTGCAGCCGCCGCAGGAAGGTTAGCGGATATTCGAAGGTCTTGTATCCATCGTTGAAGGTGGCGCCGGCGAAGGGACCGGAAAGTGCCGGCACGCGGCGACGGGCTTCCGCCACATCCAGCGTCTCGACGTTGCAGCCGAGCAGCCTGGCATTCTCTATCTCGTGTGCAAACGCCTTGTCACGTGCTGCCACGCTGTCGAAGACCGTCAGCGCACCCGTGTCGCGCATATGGCCGGAGATGCCGGCCATCGCGCCGAGGCGGGCATGATCGGCTTCCGCCGACTTCATCAGGTGGAGCAGCGCCATGCGGCTTTCCGCAGCCTTGCCGGCGCGGGCGGAGAGAAGGAAACGGATCAGCCAGGGGGTGAGCGCCGGCAGGTCCTGCCAGCGCAGGGCCAAAGGCCCCAGCGGATCGAGCAGCCATTTCGGCACCGAGAGCAGCATGTCGAGCCGGGCGAGCGGATCGATTTCCGGCACGGCCAGGATGCCCGCATTTCCGACGGACGCCGGCAGGCCGCCGGCATCGCGCTCGAGAATGGTGACGCTGTGGCCCTGTTCCAAGAGATTGAGCGCTGTGGCGCAGCCCATGAGGCCGCCGCCGACGATACCGATATGCGCCATGCCGTCCCGTTGTGTGTTGTTTTCGTTCGTTGCGCCGCCGCCCGCGAAGCAGGAACGGCGGATTGCGGCGGACGATAGACGGAAAGCGCACGGCTGTCGACTGAGCCGCAAACCGTGGCCGTTCAGGCCTGTTTTCCGGCCTCCTGTGCCGGTTTACGGCTCTGGAGCACCTGCCACAGGAAGGCGAGTATGAAGAGGATGGTCATCAGCAGCACGATGGTCGGGGCCGGGGCGCTGTCGATGAGGAAGCTCAGCCAGATCCCGAAGAAGGTGGCACCAAGGGCGACGGCGACGGCAACCATGAGCATGCTCGGAAAGCGCCGTGTGACGAGGGTGGCGATGGCGCCCGGCGCGACCAGCATGGCGATGGCGAGGATGATGCCGACCGCCTTCAGCGCACCGACGACGACGAGGGACAGAACGGCGAGCAGACCGTAATGCAGCAGTTTCACCGGCAGGCCGATGGCCGAGGCGTGCTGTCTGTCGAAGGCATGCACCAGGAGGTCCTTGCGGAAGAGAAGGATGAAGGCCGTCGCGGCCGCTGCGATCGCCGCCGTTTCCACGAGATCGGACGTGGCGATGCCGAGCATGTCACCGAAGAGGATGTGGTCGAGATGGATATCCGGCTGGATCTTCACATAGAGAACAAGGCCGAGTGCGAACATGC
The DNA here is from genome assembly GCF_004284735.1 of Shinella sp. JR1-6. NCBI lineage: Bacteria > Pseudomonadati > Pseudomonadota > Alphaproteobacteria > Hyphomicrobiales > Rhizobiaceae > Shinella > Shinella sp. JR1-6. The sequence goes on from NZ_SHMI01000001.1 coordinate 222,076, forward strand.
CGGAAAAGACGATGCCGAGGATGGTGTCCTCCTTCACCCGGCTGTTGTCCTTGAGATAGCCGGCCGAAAGGGCGCAGAACAGGCCCGCGACGAAAGCACCTGTCGCGAAGGGCAGGCCCACGACATAGGCGATGACGACGCCCGGCAGAACGGCATGCGAGACCGCATCGCCCATCAGCGACCAGCCCTTCAGCACGAGATAGCAGGAGAGCAGCGCCATCGGCACCGCGATCATCAGTGTCACCAGAAAGGCGTTCTGCATGAAGGCGAGCTGGAAGGGCATGATTGCGAGTTCGAGGGTCTCGTTCATGGCTGCTTGGCCCCCAGGGTTTCAAGCGCGCGGCGGCTCCTGCGGCGCGCGGCAAGAAGGCCGTGTTTCGGTGCGAAGAGGAAGGCGGCAAGGAAGATCGCCGTCTGCAGCACGACGATGATACCGCCCGTCGCACCGTCGAGAAAATAGGAGATATAGGCGCCGACGAAGCTGGTGCCGGCGCCCAGCGCGGCGGCGATCGTGATCAGCCGCTGGAAGCGGTCTGTCAGCAGATAGGCGGTCGCGCCCGGCGTCACCACCATGGCGATGACCAGAAAGGCGCCGACCGTCTGCATGGCTGCGACCGTCGAGGCGCTGAGCAGCGTGAAGAACAGGATCTTCAGGCCTGTCGGATTGAGGCCGATCGAGCGGGCATGGCTTTCGTCGAAGAAGGTGACCATCAGGTCCTTCCACTTCAAGAGCAGGATGACGAGCGTAACGACGCCGATGATGGCGAGCTGGATCGTATCCTCCGGGCTGACGGCGAGGATATTGCCGAGCACGATGGTCTGGATGTTCACCGGGGTCGGGGCGAGCGAGACCATGAAGAGGCCGAGGCCGAAGAACGAGGAGAAGATCATGCCGATGATGGCGTCTTCCTTCAATCGCGTCTTGCGGTTGAGGAAGAGCATCGCGGCGGCGGCAAGCCCGCCAGAAAGAAAGGCGCCGGCTGCAAAGGGCAGGCCCAGCATGTAGGCACCGGCAACGCCGGGCACGATGGAATGGGAGAGCGCGTCGCCGATCAGCGACCAGCCCTTCAGCATGAGATAGGCGGAAAGGAAGCCGCAGATGCAGCCGACCAGTGCACTCACCCACATGGCATTCACCATGTAGCCGTAGCCGAAAGGCTCGAGGAGCATGTCGATCACGGTGTCTTCTCCGTGTCGCGCTCGCCGTAGATGACGAAGGGGCGCTCGTCGTCGGTGATGACCTTGACGGAGCGCTTGTCCTCGTCGTCGTGCAGGTCGTGGCCCCCGAGGATGAAGTGGCGCAGCACGCCGCCGAAGGCACGCTCGAGATTGGCTTCGGTAAAGGTCTCGGCCGTCGGGCCGGAGGCGATGACGGTGCCTTTCACGAAGACGGTGCGGTCGCAGAAATCGGGAACGCTGCCGAGATTGTGCGTGGAGACCAGCATGACGCGGCCTTCGTCGCGCAGCTTGCCGAGCAGTTCGACGATCTGCTCCTCGGTTCTCACATCGACGCCGGTGAAGGGTTCGTCGAGGAGGATCACCTGGCCTTCCTGTGCGAGCGCGCGGGCAAGGAAGACGCGTTTTCTCTGTCCGCCCGAGAGCTCGCCGATCTGGCGCTTGCGGAAGGCGGTCATGTTCACGCGGGCAAGGGCCTCGTCGATCATCTCGTGGTCGCGTTTCGTCGGGATGCGCAGCCAGTTCATGTGGCCGTAGCGGCCCATCATCACGACGTCCTCGACGAGCACGGGAAAGGTCCAGTCGACCTCTTCCGCCTGCGGCACATAGGCGACGAGGTTCTTCTTCAGCGCCTCCTTCACCGAGAGGCCGAGGATCGTCACCCTGCCGGCGGCGACCGGCACGAAGCCCATGATCGCCTTGAAGAGCGTGGACTTGCCGGCGCCGTTGACGCCGACAAGGGCGGTGATCGTACCCTTCGGCACGGAGAAGCTGGCATGCATCAGCGCCGTGTGGCCGTTGCGGTAGGTGACGGTCACGTCCTCGGCGCGAATGCCGTCCACCTTCTTCGGCCTGCCGCCCATCATCATTGTGACAGACCCTTCACGATGGTCTCCGATGTGACGCGCAGGAGATCGAGATAGGTCGGCACGGGGCCATCCACCTCGCTCAGCGAGTCGACATAGAGCACGCCGCCATAGGCTGCGCCCGTTTCGGCGGCGACCTGTTTTGCCGGGTCGGCGGAAACGGTGCTTTCGGAGAAGACAACATGGATGTTGTGTTCGCGCACCGCGTCGATCACCGCCTTCACCTGCTTGGGCGTGCCCTGCTGGTCGGCGTTGATCGGCCAGAGGAAGAGTTCCTTCAGGCCGAAATCGCGGGTGAGATAGCTGAAGGCGCCTTCGCTGGTGACGAGCCAGCGCTTTTCTTCCGGCAATGCGTCGATCTTCGCCTTCATCTCTGCGCCGAGTGCCGTGATCTTGGCGCTATAGGCCTTGGCATTGGCATCGTAGGTCGCGGCATTGGCGGGATCGAGCGCGACCAGTGCCTTGCGGATGTTCTCGACATAGACGAGCGCATTGGCCGGCGACATCCAGGCATGCGGGTTCGGCTTGCCCTCATAGGGGCCCTGCACGATGCTCATCGGCTCGATGCCGTCGCTGACGGTAACGTTCGGCACGTCGCCGAGATTGGCGAGGAATTTCTGGAACCAGAGTTCGAGGTTCAGCCCGTTCCACAAAACCAGCTTGGCGTCCTGTGCCTTCAGGATGTCGCGCGGGGTCGGCTGGTAGTTGTGGATCTCGGCGCCGGGCTTGGTGATGGATTCGACCACGGCGGCATCGCCCGCCACATTCGCTGCGATGTCGGCGATGATGGTGAAGGTCGTGACGACCTTCGGTTTTTCCTGGGCGAAGGCGGGGGAAAAAGCAGGGGCCGCACCAAGGAGCGGCAGGCTGAGAAGAAGGGCATGAAATGAACGGCGGAGCATCGGTTCTCCTGATGTGCTTTTGCGAATGAGTTGCATTAAACTATAGGGCTGTTTTTGCTTCTGTCAACGCAATTGCAAATCATTCGCAACAGCGTCCCGAAATCGGACGCCCCGCGTTTAAAACTTCCGAAACGCACGGCCTGTAGAGTGCGGGCAGTTCGCGCGCTCTCGGCGCGTTCGTGTTCCTGCGTTTTAAGAGAAGACCATCGCCCGTGAAGTTCCTTCCGACCTCCTTCCGCTTGTCCCGGAAGCTTCTGATCATCGTCACCGGCATCGTCGTGTTGACGGGTGCCTCAGGGGCGGCCGCGATTTTTGTCGGGCGCGATGCGCTGCTCGGGCCACCGGCAGAACAGGTGTCGGGCGCCGTCTGCACGACGGTGTCCACCGTTCGCCTCGATAGGAATGGCCAGCAATGGTTGCGTAAATATGTGCGCTCGGACGCCAAGGATGGGGATGTGCGCATCAAGACGGCGTTGCGCGTCGCCGGCGCCGTGTCCAACAATGAGGAAGCCGATCTCTACCAGGTCATCCTGCTCGATGCCGCCGGTCCAGTGAACCGGGCCGACATGCGTGGTCGGGCCATCGGTGCCGAGGTGCTTTTCGCGCGCAATCCTGCCGCCATTCCCGGCATGGCGGCGCCGTTCGTCGCGCGCTACACGACCGGGCAGCCGGCGGGCAACGGTGAATTCTACGGCGAACGCAAGGAACTTTCGCTGGATGAGATCAAGGTCATCGTGACTGCGATGGAAGACCGCGCGGATTGCGTCGATCCGAGTGCTGTTGATGGCACCGAGACGGCTGCGATTGGTGGCGAGGCGAAAGAGGGGGCCGGCGACGGTGCTCCGGCGGAAAGTGCGGCCGCCGCGGAGGGCGGCACACACGAGGTCGCGGCAAGCAGCCACTGAAGATCAGCGGCCGTTCAAGGCCTGTGCCGTGGCGGTGCCTCTCAGGCGTCTTCCGCTACCGCCTCGACGACGGCCGCCGTTTCGACGTGTACCGGCTTCTGGATCAGCCAGGTATCGCCTTCCCCTGTGAAGTTCAGCTGGAGGTTGTTGATCTTGCAGAACAGATCGACGTCGTGCTTGACCGCGGGGAACATCAGGTAGTCATCGCCGATGATGACGCCGCCCTGCGGAAGAAGGTCGTAGTACAGAGACAGTTCGAGGAAGGTCTCGCCGCATTCGTGGGCGGAGTCGAGATAGACGAAATCGATGTCGTAGTTGAGGACCTTGAGGGTTCTGGCGGCAACGATCGAGGAAACGCGGAACGGCACGACCGTTTCGGTGAGGCCGTTGTTGAACATCGCGTTCATGAAATGGTCGAAGATGACCGGATTTCCGTCCATCTTCCGCATGGTTCCCGAAAAATTCCCGAGAAGCCACATGTTGATGTCGCCGCACCAGGTGTCGATGCACATCAGGGTTCCACCGGTTTCACGCAGCCAGGAACCGAGGATCGTTGCGCTGCTGCCGATGAAGCTGCCGACCTCCAGGCCGAAGCTGGGTCGGCGGCCAAGTGCAGCCTCTATCGCGCCCAGCGTCGCCGGGCCGATATGCGGGGTATAGGACATCGGTGAAGGCAGGAGCTCCGGCCGATAGGCATGATAGGGATTGTCGCAACCGAACAGGCGGTTGCAGATATCCTTGAACGTCGGCTTTATCTTCTGCAGGTCATGGGTTTCGATGAACCGTGCCAGTTGAGGATCCGCAAGGGTTTTCGCCGAAAACCAGGTCCGGAGCACGTCTTCGTTGATATGGGCGCTGTAGTTCGTCATGTCTATCCTCGGTGGTGGCAGCGCGCGTGCTTGATACGTTCCGAAACAGCCTGTGACGAACCCATGGGCACACGTAAGTCCGCCCATTCTCGCGGCGATGGCTTGTGTGTGGCTGGTGCTGTGCGGCGCTGCCACGCAACAAAAAAGCGCCCCGCGGGGAGCGCTTTTTAAGGGTGGAAGGCTGGTGCAGCGTCGGTGCTCAGTCGCTCTTCGCGCGGCGCGCCGGGAAGAGGATGACGTCGCGGATCGACGGTGCGTTGGTGAGCAACATGATCAGGCGATCGACGCCGATGCCGAGGCCGCCGGCCGGCGGCATGCCCTGGTCGATGGCGTCGAGGAACTCGTCGTCGAGCTGCTTGGACTTCTCACCACGCGCATGGGCCTGTTCGAGCTGCTCGACCATGCGGGCGCGCTGCTCTTCGGGGTCATTGAGCTCGGAGAAGGCGTTGCCGAGTTCCCAGGTGTTGCAGTAGGTCTCGAAACGCTCGACGAGGCGCGGTTCGCCCGGTACTTCCTTGGCGAAGGGCGAGATGTCCTTCGGGAAATGCGTGACATGCGAGGGCTGGATCAGCGTCGGCTCGACCTTCTCTTCAAAGATGAAGGCAAGGCATTCGCCCCAGGTCCAGTCCTTTTCGACTTCAAAGCCGGCTGCCTTGGCGGCGGCGCGGGCCTCCTCGTCGGTCTTGATGGCGAGGAAGTCGATGCCGGTCGCTTCCTTGACGGCGTCAGGCATCGGCACGCGCTTGAACGGACCCTTGAAGGAGAGTTCCTTGTCGCCATAGGCGAATTCTGTCGAGCCGTGGATCTTGACTGCCAGCTCGGCGAAGAGGCGCTCCACGAGGTCCATGATGTCCTCGTAGTCGGCATAGGCCCAGTAGCACTCCATCATCGTGAATTCGGGATTGTGCCGGGTCGATACGCCCTCATTGCGGAAGTTGCGGTTGATCTCGAACACCTTGTCGGTCAGGCCCGAGACCAGTGTGCGCTTCAGGAACAGTTCCGGCGCGATGCGCAGGAACATGTCGAGCTTCAGCGTGTTGTGGTGCGTCTTGAAGGGCTCGGCCGTCGCGCCGCCATAGACGGAGTGCAGCATAGGCGTCTCGACTTCCATGAAGCCGTCGTTTTCCATGAAGCGGCGGATGCCCGAGACGATCTTCGAACGCTGCTGGAAGCGGAGCTTGGATTCCTCGTTGGTCATGATGTCGAGATGGCGCTTGCGATAGCGGATTTCGACATCCGCCACGCCATGCCACTTTTCCGGCATCGGCAAGAGGGTCTTCGTCAGCATGACGATCTCTTGCGCGTTGATCGTCAGCTCGCCGCGCTTGGTGCGGCGCACGACGCCCGTCACACCGATGATGTCGCCGATGTCGATCATCGGCAGCAGGGCGCGCGCCTCTTCCGGCGTGGTGTCCTTGTGGCTGAAGATCTGGATCTTGCCCGAGGCGTCATGGATATCCATGAACATACCGGAGTTGCGCGAGGAATAGACGCGGCCGGCGACCGTCACGACGTCGCCGCTCTCGGTGTCGAGTTCCAGCGTCTCGTATTTCGCCGCAAGCTCGGCATTGGTCATCGTCCGGTGGAAATGCGCCGGATAGACGTCGCCGATGGTCTGGCGCAGCTGGTCGAGCTTCTGGCGGCGGACTTCCGTCGGGTCCGAGGAAAGGGCGGTTTCTGTCTTCTCGTTCATTGTTGTTGCTTCCTTACTTTCCACTGCCGGCCATCGCGGCGACCACCTGCGCGGCCACCTTCAGGCGCTGGCGCACGACGGAGCGGCCGAGGATAGCCATCGAATCGAACAGCGGCAGCGAGCGCGACGAGCCGGAGACGGCGACGAAGAGCGGGGCGACCACGACCTTCAGCTTCTTGCCGAGCCTGTCGGCGCTGGCGCGCAGTTCCGCTTCGATGCTCTCGACGGTCCATTCCGGCATCTTTTCGAGGTCGGGTTGGACCTGATTGAGCACTTCGAGGATTTCTTCCGGCGTCGATTTCACCTTGGCAAAGGCCTCCGGCGTCAGGCCGAGATCGGACTTCAGCAGGAAGCCGGCAAGGTCGGGCAGTTCGCCGAGCTTGGAGATGCGCGATTGCGAGAGCTTCAGGCCCTGGCGGACGCGGTCGTTCTCCATCGCCCAGGACAGCACGCGCTGGACGAACTCTTCCTCCGAAAGCTGCTCGCGCAGCCACCGGCCGTTCAGCCAGTCGAGCTTCTGGATGTCGAAGATCGCGCCGGCCTTGGAGAGGTTTTCCGGGTCGAACTTTTCGGCGAGCTGATCCATGGTCAGCAGCTCTTCACCTTCGGCGATCTGGATGAAGAACAGGCCGAGGAAGTTCATCAGCGCTTCCGGCAGGTAGCCGAGCGCGGAATAGTAGGAGATCGAGGTCGGGTTCTTGCGTTTCGACAGCTTCGACTTGTCGTGATTGCGCATCAGCGACAGGTGCATGAAAACCGGCGGCTCGAGCCCGAGATACTGGTAGATGAGGATGTGCTTCGGCACGGAGGCGAGCCATTCCTCGCCGCGCGCGACATGCGTGATCTTCATCAGGTGGTCGTCGACGACGTTCGCCATGTGATAGGTCGGCATGCCGTCGGCCTTGAGCAGGACCTGCATGTCCACGGCATCCCACGGGATTTCAACCGGGCCGTAGACGCCGTCGACGAACTTGCAGGAGCCCTCGGTCGGGATCTTCATGCGCACGACATGCGGCTCGCCGGCTTCGACGCGCTTGGTCACCTCTTCGGCCGAAAGATGCAGGCAAAGGCCGTCATACTTCGGCGGCTTGCCGGCGGCGCGCTGTGCTTCGCGCATTTCCGCCAGCCGCTCGGGCGTGCAGAAACACTTGAAGCCGTGGCCGTTCGCGACAATCTTGTCGACGAAAGGACGATAGATCTCCTTGCGGTCGGACTGGCGGTAGGGGCCGTAGGGACCGCCGATATCCGGGCCTTCGGACCATTCCAGGCCGCACCATTTCAGCGCGTCCAGCACCTTCTGCTCGAATTCGGGCGTGGAGCGCGTCGCGTCCGTATCCTCGATGCGCAGGATGAAGGTGCCGTTGTTCTTCTTGGCGAAAAGATAGTTGAACAGCGCGATATAGGCAGTGCCGACATGCGGCTCGCCGGTCGGGGAGGGTGCGATGCGTACGCGAACGCCGGAGGCGGTTGCGGAAGTGCTCATGGTTTGGCCCGTCTTGACATGGTTTTACGCCCCCGGCCGGTGGTTCCGGCGTCGAAGGCGTCACGTTAGGGAGGGAAAGCCCGGTTTTGTGCCGGATATGCGGCGGGAAAAGGCTTTCCGTTGGGCTGGGTGAGACCATATTCAGCCCGGCACGTCAAGAAAAAGTCAGCCCTGCCTATTGCACCGGCCAGACGTAGAGCAGCGCGGGCACGCTGACGAGTACGATGAGAAAGGACAGGGGCAGGCCGACCCGAGGATAGTCGGCGAACTTGTAGCCCCCCGGGCCCATCACCAATGTGTTGCACTGGTGCCCCACAGGGGTGAGGAAATCACAGCCCGCGCCGATTGCGACCGCCATCAGGAAGGCCTCGGGCCGGTAGCCAAGCGCACCTGCGAAACTTGCCGCGATCGGCGCCATCACGAGCACGGTTGCGGCATTGTTGAGGAAGGGGGTGATCGCCATGGCGGTGAGCAGGATGAGGGCGAGCGCGCCGAAGGGTGGCAGGTGCACGGCGACGTCGCCCAACCAGCCGGCGATGAGTTCGCTGGCGCCTGTCGTACGCAGGCTGTCGGAGACCGGAATGAGGCAGGCGAGCATGATGAGGATCGGCCCGTCGAGCGCGGCATAGGCTTCGCGCAGCGGCACGGCGCGGAAGAGCACCATGGCAACGGCGGCGGCGAAGAAACCGGTCGCAACCGGCACGAATCCGAGCGCTGTGGAGGCCATGGCGGCGATCAGGATCAAGACGGGTATGATTGCCCGGCGGGGTGCGCCGAGCAAAATCTCGCGCTGGGCGAGGGGGAGCAGGCCGAGTTCCGGCAAAAGCGTCGGCAGGGTGCGATTGTTGCCCTGCAGCACGACCATGTCGCCGGGGCGCAACCGCACCTCGGAGAGCTTTTCCCGCAATCGCGCGCCCTGGCGGCTGACGGCAAGCAGGTTGATGCCGTAGGAATGAAACAGCGCGATGCTGCGGGCCGAAATATCGATGAGCCGGGAATCGTTGCCGACCACGGCCTCGATGGCGCTGATCTCCCCTTCCTCACCGCGCCCGGCGCGGATCGGCTTGCCCGAGAGCATGAGGCCGGCGGCGGAAACGACCTTGTCGAGCGCACTTGCCGTGCCCTCCATCAGGATCGTGTCGCCAGCGGCAAGACGGACATCGGGCAGGGGAGAGAGATGGACATGGCCACGGATGATGGCGGTTGCGATCACCTCGCCGTCGCCGTGCTTCAGCACGTCGTTCAGCGACTTGCCGACCGAGGGAGAGCCTTCTTCCACCGTGGCGTCTGAGGAATAGGCGGCCGCCTCCAGCGACTCCTCGATGCTGGCGTTGCTGTTGGTGCGTTCCGGTACGATCCGGTTGAAGAACAGCATGAAAAGGATGCCGCAGACGGCGAGCAGCGCGCCGACCGGCGTGAAATCGAACATCGTGAAACTCTCGCCGGTAATCTCCTGGCGCAGCCGCGAGACGACGATGTTCGGCGAGGTGCCGATCTGCGTCATCAGGCCGCCGAGCAGTGCGGCAAAGGCCATGGGCATCAGGAACTTCGAGGCGGGCATGCCGGATTTCCGGGCGAACTGGAAGGCGAGCGGCATCATGATGGCGAGCGCGCCGATATTCTTGATGAAGGCGGACAGCACCGCCACCGAGACGAGCAGCAGTGCGAGTTGCGCGCGCCCGGAGGTGAGGTTCGGGAAAAAACGCTTCACCGCAAGGTTGACGATGCCGGAGCGCGCGACGGCCGCGCTCACCATCAGTGCGCTGCCGACAATGATGACGATATCGTCGCTGAAGCCGGAAAAGGCTTTATTGAAGGGTACGATGCCGAGTGCGAGCGCCAGGAGCAGCGAGCAACAGGCGACGAGGTCATAGCGAAACCGCCCCCAGATGAACGCCGCCATCATCAGGGCGATGACGACGAAGGCGAAGGTCTGCTCAAGGGTCATGTTCTGGTCCGTGCGGCGGGACGATGCTCGGCATGAATTCCGTACGGGCCTTTCCGGTTCCAGCGCGAGGCGCAAACCGGGCATAAACTTTCGCGGAACAATCCACCCGACGACCGGTTTGCCAAGAGAAGGCGGGCCGTGTCAACCGGACGCGACGGAGATGGAGGACATGGACGTTTTTCCGGTTTCTTCCGGCGGCCAACGGAAGGGCGGTTGAACTCCCCACCTGTCCGGTCTGCCTTCAGCAGGCCGCAAAAGCGAAACCGGCGGGATGAGGATCCCGCCGGTTGCTTTTTCAGTGTTTGACCGAACCCTTGGCTTTCTGCCGCGCGTTGCGGGAGAACATGTTCAGCACCTCGACGAGGGCCGAGAACGCCATGGCGGCGTAGATATAGCCCTTCGGCACATGCAGTCCCATGCCCTCGGCGATCAGCGTGGTGCCGATCATCAGCAGGAAGGCCAGTGCCAGCATGACGATCGTCGGGTTCTTCTCGATGAAGTTGGCGAGCGGGTTTGCCGCCAGCAGCATGACCGCAACGGCGACGAGGACAGCGACCACCATGATCGGCAGGTGCGGCGTCATGCCGACGGCGGTGATGATGCTGTCAACGGAGAAGACGAGGTCGAGCAGCAGGATCTGGCTGATCGCCGCCGCGAAGGTCGTCGATGCCGCACCGCCCACCATGTCTTCCTTGTGGTCGATGGGATCGACATTGTGGTGGATTTCCTTCGTCGCCTTCCAGACGAGGAAGAGGCCGCCGGCGATCAGGATCATGTCCTTCCAGGAGAAGCCATGGCCGAAGGCCTCGAAGACCGGGGTGGTGAGCTGGACGATCCAGGCGACGGTGCCGAGCAGCGCAAGGCGCATGACGAGCGCGAGGCCGATACCGATGCGGCGGGCGCGTTCGCGATGCTCGGGGGGCAGCTTGTTCGTCAGGATCGAGATGAAGATAAGGTTGTCGATGCCGAGAACGACCTCCATCACGACGAGCGTGACGAGGGCTACCCAGGCGGCCGGGTCTTGCATGAGCGCAAGAATGCTGTCCATCCGGTCTTCCTCTCCAAAAATACGGTTTGAGAATGGACTTCCGTATTTATGCAGAAATTGACCGGTGGCAAGCTGAGCGGCAGCCGTTCAGGCCCTGATCACGATTTCGTCATCTGATGGACGGTGGATAGCGGCCGTCCACGTCCTCAGGGCTTTGCGCCATAGGCGGCGAGGAAGACCCGTATTGCCGAAGCGACGTTTTCTTCGATCACGCTCCTTTGCGGCACCTCTTCCATCGCGCCGAAGATGCGGGGCTTGAAAAGGCCGACCGTTGTAAGCTCGATGAACTGCTTGGCCGCATGGGCCGTGTCGTCCGAAATGACGATGCCGGCCGCCACCTGACGGTCGAGATATTCCTGCAGTACCGAGACCGGGTTGATCGGTGTTGCGGAGAAAAAGCGGCTACAGAGCTTCGGCATGCGATGGTTGGCGGCAATCACCATGCGCATGGCGCGGATCGTCTGGTCCGCCGTCATGTGGGTGGCAAAGAGCAGGCCGAACTCCTTCAGCGTCTCGGCGATCGGCTTTCGGCCGTCGAGCACATGGCGTACCGTCTCGGTGATCCGCTGGCGCTCACGCTCGATCATCGAGCCGAACAGGTCTTCCTTGTTCTCGAAATAGACGTAGATCGTGCCCTTGGAGACGCCGGCGGCGCGCGTGATATCGTTCATGCTGGCGGCTTCGAAGCCTTGCTCCATGAACACGCGTTTTGCACCGTCGAGGATCTGCTCGCGCTTGGCGGGGTCCTCGCCGGCAATGCGGCGCCCGGTCTGCGGGGCGTCCAGCTTGTCGTCCGTCGTCTGCATCTCCGTTCCCGTGTTCGAGACCTGTGCGATCAATTTCGAACCACCTGGTTCGATTTGTACTTGATATGCGCGAGAAAGAAGTCTATGTCAAATCGAACCGAACGGTTCAGTTCGAATTTTATCCCAGAGATGGTGGCAAGCCCATGTCGACTTCCCATGGCCCCGGCACGGCGAAGGTTCGCCCGGTCAACGATGATTTCGAGGCTGAGACCGCCGAGGCGCGGCCGGCAAGCACCGCAGAGGCTGCTCCTGCCGCGGTCGTCGCCCAGCCGGAGGCCAGGAAGGGCGGCCGGCGCCTTGCGCTGCCGATCCTTGCGGTCGCCCTCATTGCCGCCGCCGGGTGGTATGGCCATGAATGGTGGACGAACGGCCGATTCATGATCTCGACGGACGACGCCTATATCGAGGGCGACATCGCCTCCATCTCTCCCAAGGTTTCCGGCTATGTGGCCGTGGTCAACGCCGTTGCCAACCAGACGGTGAAGGCCGGCGATCCGCTCGTCACGCTCGATGACGGCGACTACCGGCTCGCCCGCGAGCAGGCCGAAGCGCAGATCGCGACGCAGAAGCTCGCGCTCGGCCGCATCGATGCGCAGATCGAGGGTGCCAGGGCGAGCCTTGCCCAGGCGGATGCCCAGAAGACAGCCTATCAGGCTGCCCTCAGCGGAGCTGAAGTTGCGGAAAAACGCGCCAAGGAGTTGAACGCCAAGGCTGTCGGCACCACCGCGTCGCTCGACAGCGCTACCGTGGCGCTGGACCAGGCCAAGGCAAATCTCGTCGGTGCGGACGCCAATATCGTCGCCGCCAAGGCGGCGATCACCGTGCTGGAAGCGCAGCGTGCGGAGGCCGAAAGCCAGATTCGCACGCTTGAGCTTGCCCGCGACAAGGCCGAACGCGACCTTGGCTTCACCGTGCTGAAGGCGCCCTATGACGGTGTCGTCGGCAATATCTCGGTGCAGGTCGGCGACCTCGTCTCTGCCGGCCAGCGTCTTGCCGCGCTCGTGCCGGTGAAGGACCTCTATGTCGAGGCGAATTTCAAGGAAACGCAGATCGCCCATCTCGTGCCGGGCTCGAAGGTGCACCTTCATGTCGACGCCTACGAGGACGACGACATCCTCGGCACGGTCGATTCGATCGCGCCGGCCTCCGGCTCGGTCTTCTCGCTGCTGCCGGCGGAAAATGCCACGGGCAACTTCACCAAGGTCACGCAGCGCGTGCCGGTCCGTATCGCCATCCCCCGGGAGGCGCTGGACACCGGAAAGCTGCGCGCCGGCCTCAGCGTCGTCGTCGATGTCGACAGCCGCACGGCGCCGGACGGTACGGCGGTCGCCGCCAAGGCCGAGTAGAGACCTCCAGCAAGGGAGCGCGGGCGATGGCCGCGACCGCTCAACCGGCATCAGGCGCCCTGACGGCGGCGCCTGCGCAGGCCGACAAGGTTCCCGTCCGCCGCGTCGTCGCGTTCTTCGCGATGGTTTTCGGCATGTTCATGTCGATCCTCGACATCCAGATCGTCTCTGCCTCGCTCTCGGAAATCCAGGCCGGCCTCGGCGCCGGTGCCGACGAGATCGCCTGGGTGCAGACCTCCTATCTCATCGCCGAAGTCATCATGATCCCGCTGTCGGGCACGCTGGCGCGCATCGTCTCGACGCGGGTGCTCTTCGCCTTCTCGGCCGCCGGCTTCACCATGGCGAGCGCGCTCGCCGCGACGGCGACGAACATCGACCAGATGATCGTCTACCGCGCCATTCAGGGCTTCATCGGCGGCGGCATGATCCCCTCGGTCTTCGCGGCCGCCTTCACCATCTTCCCGCCGTCCAAGCGCAACATCGTCTCGCCGATGATCGGCCTCGTTGCAACGCTCGCGCCCACCATCGGGCCGACGGTCGGCGGATATCTCAGCCATGCCTTCTCCTGGCACTGGCTGTTCCTCGTCAACATCATCCCCGGCATCATCGTCACGGTTCTCACCTGGAACCTCATCGATTTCGACAAGCCGGAATTCAGCCTGATGAAGCGTTTCGACTGGTGGGGTCTCATCTCCATGGCGGTGTTCCTCGGTTCGCTCGAATACGTGCTGGAAGAGGGCAACAACAAGGATTGGTTCAGCGACGGGCATATCGTCCTTGGTAGTGTCGCGGTGGTCATCGGCGGGGTCGTGTTCTTCTGGCGGGCCTTCAAGGTGCCGTTTCCGGTGGTGGATCTGCGCGCGTTCTCCAACCGCAATTTTGCCTTCGGCTCGATCTTCTCCTTCGTCATGGGCATCGGCCTCTACGGGCTGACCTATCTCTATCCGCTCTATCTGGCGCGCATCCGCGGCTACGATTCGCTGATGATCGGCGAGACCATGTTCGTCTCCGGTCTTGCCATGTTCTGTACGGCACCGATCGCCGGCATGATGTCGTCGCGGCTCGATCCGCGTGTCATGATGATGATGGGTTTTGGCGGTTTTGCGCTCGGCACCTGGTCGATGACGCAGATGACGGCCGATTGGGATTTCTACGAGCTGCTCGTGCCGCAGATCCTGCGCGGCGTCTCGCTGATGATCTGCATGGTGCCGATCAACAACGTGGCGCTCGGCACGCTGTCGCCCGACCGCATCCGCAACGCCTCGGGCCTTTTCAACCTGACGCGCAACCTCGGCGGTGCCGTGGGGCTCGCTGTCATCAACACGATCCTCACGCAGCGCTCGCAGGAACACTATCTGCGCCTTTCCGAGCATGTGCAGTGGGGCAATCCGGAAGCCGTCGAGCGTATGAACAGCATGGCTGCCAACTACAGCGCGCACGGTCTCGATGGCCCTGCCATCGCCGTCAAGCAGATGGCCGGCATGGTGCAGCAGCAGGCCTATATCCTGTCCTTCATCGATATCTTCGTGCTGCTCACCGGCCTTTTTGGAACGCTCGTCCTCTGCGTGCTGGCGATCCGCAAGCCGCAGGGTGCGGTGCGGGGCGGCGGCGGACACTGAAACTGCCCCTTGCCGTGGCCGGGATCGCTCGGTCACAATGGGGCGGTTCTGTTCCTGCCCGGAGGCCCGCTTGCCATTCGAACCCACGCGTCGCCATCTCCTTGCCACCGCCGGCGGCCTGGGGCTTTCGCTGGCCCTGCCGGTGTTCTCGTCGCGCGCGGCCCGTCCGGCGGCGGATGCGACCTTCCTCTTCTCCTGCGACGTGCATGCCTGTCTCGTCTCGGCAGACGGGCTCAGCCCCAACTGCGCGGACGAAGGCAAGACCGATGCGGCGCTGCTGCGGCATGTCGCGGCGGTAAACGCCATCGGCGGCCTTGCCTGGCCCGCGGAGATCGACGGCAGGCCGTCCGGCCTCTCCGGCGCCGGCACGGCCATCGCAACGCCGCTCGGCCTCGTGCTCGGCGGCGATATGACGGACGATGGCGGCGGACAGATGAAGGTGCCGGGCGAAGGGCGGCAGCTCCAGCAGTTTGCCAGCCGTTATCAGCAGGGCACCGGGCCGGATCGCGTGCACTACCCGGTCTATAACGGCCTCGGCAACCACGATCTCGACCAGGACGGTGTGCCGCCGCATCCCGACTGGTACCGTCGTGAACTGCGCGACTATGTCGAGCTGAACCACCGTTCCACCGTCTTTTACAAGGCACCCGTGCCGGTAACGAACTACGACATCGACTCGGACAATTTCTCCTGGGACTGGGGCGGATTGCATCTGGTTCAGTTGCAGCGCTTCGGCGGCGACGACACGAAGGGTGCCATCAGCGGCCTGCCCTGGTTGAGGCAGGATCTCGCCACCTATGCGGCTGACGGGCGACCGGTCGTGCTGTTCCAGCACTATGGCTGGGACCGCTTTTCCACCGAGCACTGGGATCCTGCGGCAAAGACCTTCGATCCGCAGGGGGGCGGCCCTGCGCACTGGTGGACGGACGAAGAGCGCGCCGGCCTGCTTTCGACACTCAAGGGATACAACGTCGTGGGCATCTTCCATGGCCACGAGCATCCGACGCCGATGATCTACAATCGAGAGGGCTATGACATCTTCAAGCCCGTGGCGGCCTTCATGGGCGGTTTTGCGTTGGTGCGCGTCACCGACGCCTTCATGGATGTGGCGCTCGCCCGTGCTGGTGATACTCCCTCCACTCCTGTCTTTACGCACGCCTTCAGCAAGCGCTTCTAGGTTTTGAAAGTCCCCTGGAAGGTATCGTTGGAAATTTTTGATTTACGTACATCAGAAATTCCTCTATGGGTCTCGGCACGGAGGAGAGATGAGACCCACGGTTCACGATATTGCCGACAGGGCGGGCGTCAGCCTTGCGACCGTCGATCGCGTGCTGAACGACCGCCCGGGCGTTCGCGGCGTGACCCGTGCCAAGGTCGAGGCGGCGATTGCAGCGCTCGGCTATGTGCGCGATGTGGCGGCGGCGAACCTTGCCAAGAGCCGCGTCTACCCCCTCGTCTTCATCCTGCCGGCGGGCGACAATCCCTTCATGCGCGGGCTCGAGGCGGAAGTGCGCCGCGCCGGCCTGCATTCGGCAAGCGAGCGTACCCAGTTGTCGGTCGTCACCGTTCCCGCCTTCGATGCCGGTGCGCTGGCGGCCGCGATCGATGGTGCCATTGCCGAAAAGGTCGCCGGCATCGCAGCCGTTGCGGTGGATGCGCCGGAGGTTTCCGAGGTCGTCGGCCGGGCGCACGCGGCCGGCATTCCCCTTGTCACGCTGGTCTCCGATCTTGCCGCTTCCGGCCGCGACCATTTCGTCGGCGTCGACAACGTCGCTGCGGGCCGCACGGCCGGCAGCTTGATGGGGCGTTTCCTCGGGAGCCGGCTTGGCCCCGTCGCGGTTCTCGCCGGCTCGATGCGTGTGCGGGACCACCGCGAGCGTCTGGAAGGGTTTTGCGCGGCGATGGCGGATATGCCTGTTGCCCGCACGATCCTGCCGGTGCTGGAGGGGCAGGACGATCCTGGGCGTTCCCTCGCGCTGATTTCCGAATGCCTCGCTTCTGTTCCCGACCTTGCCGGCATCTACAGCCTCGGCGCCGGCAACCAGGGGCTTGTTGCTGCGCTTGCCGCCGGTCGGGCTACGGATATCTGCGTGATCGCCCATGAACTGACGGCCCATACCCGGGCCGCGCTCGAAACCGGCACCATCGATGCCGTGCTCAACCAGGATGCCGGCCACGAGGTACGCAGCGCCATCCGCGTGCTTCGGGCCAAGGCGGATGGCTTGCCCGTCATCGCGGCGCAGGAGCGCATCCGTCTCGACATCTTCATCAAGGACAACCTCCCGGCCGGCCCGGACGAGGATGACGGCAACTAGGGAGAACGCCATGTATCTCGGGATCGACCTCGGCACGTCGAGCGTCAAGGCCATGCTGATCGACGCGGAGCAGACGGTTGTCGGCTCGGCTTCCAGCAAGGAGGTGAAGACCGCGCGGCCCCAGGCCGGCTGGTCAGAGCAGGACCCGGCGGACTGGATCCGTGCGACGGAGGAGGCGATCGCCGGCCTTCGCGCCGCCCACCCCGCGGCGTTTGCCGTGGTGCGCGGCATCGGTCTTTCCGGCCACATGCACGGTGCGACCCTGCTCGATGCCGAGGACAAGGTGCTTCGCCCCTGCATCATGTGGAACGATACGCGCAGTCATCGCGAGGCGGTCGCGCTCGATGCCGATCCGCGTTTCCGCAGGATCACCGGCAACATCGTCTTTCCGGGCTTCACCGCGCCGAAGCTCGCCTGGGTGAAGAACAACGAGCCCGATGTCTTTGCGAAGATCCGCTGGGTTCTGCTGCCGAAGGATTTCTTGCGTGTCTGGCTCACCAGCGAGCACATGTCGGAGATGTCGGATTCGGCCGGTACCTCCTGGCTCGATACGGGCGGGCGCAAATGGTCCGGCGAGCTTCTGGCGGCGACAGGGCTTGAAGAACGCCACATGCCGGCGCTGGTGGAGGGTACGGATGTTGCAGGCATCCTGCGCCCGGAACTTGCCGCGCGATGGGGTCTTGATACCGGTGTTGTCGTTGCCGGTGGGGCCGGGGACAATGCGGCCTCGGCCTGCGGCATGGGCACGGTGCGCGAAGGGGCGGCGTTCGTCTCGCTTGGAACGTCCGGCGTGCTCTTTGCCGCCAATGCCAGCTACCTGCCGAACCCGGAAAGCGCGGTGCACGCCTTCTGCCATGCGCTGCGCGGAACCTGGCACCAGATGGGCGTCATCCTCTCGGCCACCGATGCGTTGAACTGGCATTCGCGCGTAACCAGCGCCTCTGCCGCCGATTTGACGGAAGAACTCGGTGATATGCTGAAGGCGCCGTCCGGCGTCACCTTCCTGCCCTATCTCTCGGGCGAGCGCACACCGCACAACGACGCGGCGATCCGTGGCGCCTTCCTCGGCCTCGGCCATGAAAGCGGCCGGGCGGTGCTGACGCAGGCCGTGCTCGAAGGGGTATCCTTCGCCATTCGCGACAGTCTGGAGGCGCTGAAATCCGCCGGTACGGCGCTTACCCGCGTCACTGCGATCGGCGGCGGCTCGCGCTCGCGCTATTGGCTGAAATCGATTGCGACGGCGCTGAACCTGCCGGTCGACCTGCCGGCGGACGGTGATTTCGGTGCCGCTTTCGGCGCCGCCCGCCTCGGCCTCATCGCGGCAACCGGGGCGGATCCCGTTGCGGTCTGCAGCGCGCCGGCCACGGCCGAGACGATCGAACCCGAGGCGGCTCTGACGGCCGCCTATGAGGATGCCTACCAGCGCTATCGCCGCCTCTATCCGGCGGTGCGCGCCGCCTACTGACCAGAAAACACACCAGAGGAGATCCCCATGGCCACCGGCTTCTTCGGCGATATCGCCAAGATCAGATATGAAGGCCCCGAAAGCACCAACCCGCTCGCCTTCCGTCACTACAATCCCGACGAGATCGTGCTCGGCAAGCGTATGGAGGAGCATCTGCGTTTTGCCGTCGCCTATTGGCACACCTTCGTATGGCCGGGCGGCGACCCCTTCGGCGGGCAGACCTTCGAACGTCCGTGGTTCGAGGATTCCATGCAGGCGGCAAAGCTGAAGGCCGATGTCGCCTTCGAATTCTTCCAGCTGCTCGGCGTGCCTTTCTACTGCTTCCACGATGCCGACGTGCGGCCGGAGGGCCGGGACTTCGTCGAGAACACGAAGAACCTCAACGAGATCGTCGACTACTTCGCGAAGAAGCAGGCGGAGACGGGCGTCAAGCTCCTGTGGGGAACGGCGAACCTCTTCTCCAACCGCCGCTATATGGGTGGCGCCGCGACCAATCCGGATCCGGACGTCTTTGCCTTTGCTGCCGCCACGGTGAAGACCTGCATTGAC
Source organism: Shinella sp. JR1-6 (assembly GCF_004284735.1). NCBI lineage: Bacteria > Pseudomonadati > Pseudomonadota > Alphaproteobacteria > Hyphomicrobiales > Rhizobiaceae > Shinella > Shinella sp. JR1-6. The sequence goes on from NZ_SHMI01000001.1 coordinate 241,066, forward strand.
GCCACGCACCGCCTTGGCGGCGACAACTATGTGCTTTGGGGCGGCCGGGAGGGCTATGAGACCCTGCTCAACACCAATATCGGCCAGGAGCTCGATCAGCTCGGCCGTTTCGTGAACATGGTCGTCGAGTATAAGCACAAGATCGGCTTCAAGGGGGCAATCCTCATCGAACCGAAGCCGCAGGAGCCGACCAAGCACCAATATGACTTCGACGTTGCGACGGTCTACGGCTTCCTCAAGAAGTACGGTCTGGAGAACGAGGTGAAGGTCAACATCGAACAGGGCCATGCGATCCTCGCCGGTCACTCCTTCGAGCATGAGCTGGCGCTTGCCAATGCGCTCGGCATCTTCGGCTCGATCGACATGAACCGCAACGATTACCAGTCCGGCTGGGACACCGATCAGTTCCCCAACAACGTGCCGGAAATGGCGCTTGCCTTCTACCAAGTGCTTTCGGGCGGCGGCTTCACCAGTGGCGGTACGAACTTCGACGCCAAGCTGCGTCGCCAGTCGATCGACCCGGCGGATCTCCTGATCGGCCATATCGGCGGCATGGATTGCTGCGCACGCGGCGTGAAGGCGGCTGCCCGGATGATCGAGGACAGGGCGCTGTCCGGCCCGCTTGCCGAGCGTTATGCCGGCTGGCAGACGCCGGAAGCGCAGAAGGTGCTGTCGGGTGGCTCGTCGCTGGACGCGCTGGAGGCCTATGTGCTTGCTGGCAACATCAATCCGCAGCCGCGCTCCGGCAAGCAGGAGCTGCTGGAAAACGTGGTCAACCGCTACGTCTGAGCCGGTTGAAGGGCGCAAACCAGGATATCGGAAAGGGCGCCGTTGTGGCGCCCTTTTTGGTTGTGGACTGGATTTAGTGTAGTGCCTTACGTAGGGTGAGTTATATTTCACGTAACGTGAGTTTTTATTCAAAATGTCCGGATATAATAGATATGATTCATAACATTCAGCCCGAAATTCCGTTTTTACCGTCATGGGCTTTTCTTTTGTCAACTCCCGGCAAGTAATGGTCTTCTATTTATAGTTGTTTATTTACCATCCTTCGCGGAGAATCGTGGGTGACCGGAAGCTAGGCGCCTGATTCGGGGGCTGAGCATCAGTCAACACTCCAACCGCACGAGGATGTTTCGGATGTCAGCGCAGGATGCCAAGACCCAGCAATTGAATGAGCGCCTCTCCTTCGTCGAACTCGACGGCGGTCAGCGCGATGCCTTGAAGCGCGCCCTGCCGACGATCTCTGCGTCGCTCGATGGTGCGCTGGACATCTTCTACCGCAAGGCGCGGGCGACACCCGAAACAGCGCGGTTCTTCTCCAGCGAAGCCCATATCCAGAGTGCCAAGGGCCGGCAGGTCAGGCATTGGGAACTGATCGGTTCGGCGCGCTTCGACACGCAATATGTTGACGCCGTCACCACCATTGGCAAGACGCACGCCCGCCTCGGCCTGGAGCCGCGCTGGTACATCGGCGGATACGCGCTGATCCTTGAGGCGATTGTCGAAAGCGTCATTGCAAAGCACCTTGAAGGGTTCATCTATCGCAAGAAGGCGGCCGCGCTTGGCGAGGAGATTTCAGCCATCGTCAAGGCCGCGCTTGTCGACATGGACTACGCGATCTCCGTTTATCTGGAAGCGCTGCAGGAGGAGCGCGAGAAGGCGGAGGCCGAACGGAAGGTCCTGAATGCCGAGCAGGAGGAGGCGCTGGCGGCGCTGGATACCTCGTTGACGCGTCTTGCTGGCGGCGATCTCACGGCGTCCATCGGCAAGCCGCTCGCGCCGCAATTCGAGCGCCTGCGCTCCAATTTCAATGCGGCGATCGAGAAGCTGGACGATACGCTCGGCGCCATCGTCACGGCCGCGGACGATGCTGCCGGCAATTCCGGCGAGCTGGTGAATGCCACGGATGACATGGCCAAGCGCACCGAGCAGCAGGCTGCTTCTCTCGAAGAGACTGCCGCCGCCGTGGAGGAAATCACCACCATTTCACGCGAATCGGCGCAGCGCGCGGAAGAGGCCCGCCGTGTCGTCGGCAGTGCCACGGACGAGGCGCAACGCTCCGGCAAGATTGTCGAACAGGCGGTTTCCGCGATGAGCGCCATCCAGGAGTCCTCCGGAAAGATCACGCAGATCATCAGCGTCATCGACCAGATTTCATTCCAGACCAACCTTCTGGCGCTCAATGCCGGTGTCGAGGCGGCACGGGCGGGCGAAGCGGGCAAGGGTTTTGCCGTCGTCGCGCAGGAGGTGCGCGAGCTTGCGCAGAAATCCGCGGATGCTGCCAGGGAGATCAAGGTGCTGATCGACAAATCCTTCGAGGACGTGCAGCTTGGCGTATCGCTGGTCAACAAGACAGGCGAGGCGCTGCATCACATCGGCGAACAGGTCGTTCACATCAACACGCATATCGACGCCATCGCCAGCTCCGCTCGCGAGCAGTCGGCGGGGATTTCCGAGATCAACACGGCGGTCGGCAGCATGGACCAGATGACCCAGCAGAATGCCGCGATGGTCGAGGAGACCAATGCCGCGACGCACAACCTGATGCAGATCAGCACGACGCTGAAGGGCCTGGTCGACCGCTTCACGGTTTCGGCCGAACGCAGCCAGAGGCCGGCACGACCGGCGCAGCGCCGCTACGGGTAAGGGGAAGCGCGCCCACGTCCGGGTCGCGTGCCGCCGTCTATCGTTTTTGAAGCCGCCGCGATGGTGCGGAGACCGAATTGCGCACGATCAGATCCGGCCGGAGCAGGATTTCCGTTTCGGCCGGCTCGCTGTTGGAGAGAAGCTCGAACAGCAGCGCCATGGCGCTCTTGCCGATGGCGGTGCGCGGCTGGCGGATCGTGGTGAGGGCAGGGGTCATGAAGCTTGCCTGCGGCACGTCGTCGAAGCCGGTGACGGAAAAATCGTTCGGAATGTCGTAGCCGCGGGCACCGAGACCGATCATTACGCCGATCGCCGTCTGGTCGTTCACGCACATGAAGGCGCTCGGCAGCGTATCACGCATGAAGAGCTGTTCGAGCGCGAGGCGCCCACTCTCGATCGTGCCGTCGCCCTCCAGGATGATACGCTCACCCACCGGCACGCCGGCGGCGTCGAGCCCGGCATCGTAGCCCTGGCGCCGGCGACTATAGGCGAGGCGGGTGCGCGAATCGCCGATGAAGGCGATCTTGCGATGCCCTTCGGCGATGAGGAGATCGACCGCCTTGCGCGCACCCTCGATGTCGTCGACGCCGACATAGGGGATGCCGCCATTGTAGACCGGTTCGAAGACCCCGACGCTGGGCGGCAGGCGGGCCGTCATGGACTGGTGGCCGAAGGGCAGGATGCCGGTGAAGAGGATCAGCCCCGCCGCCTGGTTGGAGTTCAGGAATTTCAGATATTCCAGGCCGCGTTGCGGATCGTTCTGCGTATGGCCGATCAGGATGCCGTAGCCGTGCGCGCGCGCCTCGTTTTCCAGGCCCACGAGGATGTTGGAGAAGTTTGGGTCGCCGATATCGGGCGCCACGACGAGGATCATGTTCGACCGGCCGAGGCGCAGGCTCCGTGCCATCGCATTGGTCGTGTAGCCGGTGATGGCGATCGCCTGGTTGACCTTCAGCCGGGTCGAATTCGCCACCTTTTCCGGCGTGTGGATTGCCCGCGATACGGTCGCGATCGAGACCTGCGCGATGCGCGCGACATCCTCGATCGTGGCAGGGCTGGACGTCGACAAACTGGCTCTCACTCGGCACGGGCAATTCCGATAGGGGTGCGAAGCGATGCATCCGGAACTGCATTAACAAACGAAGTGCGGGGACACTACACAGACTGGACTGAGGGTCAAACGGCGCTTGGCGAAAATTCCTGATATCCAATGATGTAAACCTTTACATTGGGAGTGTAAAGGTTTACATCGCATCTCAAGTGGTCGAGGAGCCGCAGGGAGGAAATCATGAATCCGGACGCTGCCGACGGGGCTCCCGTCGTTCTCGCTGCGCGCCGCATCGCCAAGTCTTTCAATGGCGTGCAGGTGCTTTTCAGCGTCAATTTCGAGCTGCGCGCCGGCGAGATTCATGCGCTGATGGGCGAGAACGGTGCCGGAAAGTCGACGCTCGTCAAGATCCTCTCCGGCTTCGAGCAGCCGACCTCGGGCGAGATCCTGCTCGATGGCCAGCCGGTCAAGCTGCCGCCGAACGGCCAGGCCGAACAGCTCGGCATCGTCATCATCCACCAGGAATTCAACCTCGCCGAACATCTGACCGTCACCGAAAGCCTGTTCCTCGGCCGGGAGGTGACGCGCTATGGCGTGCTGGACCGGAAATTCATGCGCGCCGAAACGCGCCGCGTGCTCGACCAGCTCGGGTCCCATGTCGATGAAACCGCGCTGATCAGCTCGCTCTCGATAGCCGACAAGCAGATGGTGGAGATCGCCAAGGCCATCAGTCGCGACGCGCGCATCATCTTCATGGACGAGCCGACCGCCGTCCTGTCGCGCGAAGAGACGAACTATCTCTTCCGCCAGGTGCGCAAGCTGCGGGAAAAGGGAACCTCCTTCGTCTTCGTCTCGCACAAGCTGGACGAGGTGATGGAACTCACGGACCGGGTCACGGTGCTGCGCGACGGCCAATGGGTGAAGACCGCGCCGACCAGCATTCTCGATGGCGAGTCCATCGCGCAGCTGATGGTCGGCCGCGAGCTTTCAAGTCTCTATCCCTCCAAGCAGGAGCCGAGCGTCGATGAAGAGGTGACGCTTTCGGTGGCGGGACTTTCGACCCACTACGTCAAGGATGCGAGCTTCGAGGTCCGCAAAGGGGAGATCCTCGGCTTTTCCGGCTTGATCGGCTCCGGCCGTTCGGAGCTGATGGAAGCGGTGGCCGGACTTCGCCCGCGCCTTGCCGGCGAGGTTTTGGTGCGGGGCGAGAACGTGCCCGGCGGCGATGTGCATGCCGCCAATCGCGTCGGCATCGCCTATATGACGAAGGACCGCAAGCAAAAGGGGCTGCTCCTGAACTCCCGCATGACGGCGAACCTCACGCTGCAATCGCTGGGGAAGCATGGCAAGTACGGCTATCTCAGCCCGAAGAGCGAAGCCGAGGCGCTGGAACGGGCGCGCCGCCGGTTCGACATCCGTGTGCGTGACGGGCGCGTCGTTGCCGGCCGCATGTCGGGCGGCAACCAGCAGAAGCTGCTGCTTGCCAAGGTCATGGAGACCGAACCCGATGTCATCATCATCGACGAGCCGACGCGCGGCATCGATGTCGGCACCAAGCAGCAGATCTACCATTTCATCTCCGCGCTCGCCCGCGACGGCAAGTCGATCATCGTCGTCTCCTCCGAGATGCCGGAGATCATCGGCCTGTGCACTCGCGTCGCCGTGATGCGGGAAGGACGGATCGTCGGCATTCTCGAAGGCGAGGAGATCTCGGAACAGGAGATCATGCGCTATTCGGCAGGGTTGAAGAAGAAGACCGCTGCCTGAGCCTTGCGCCGGCGGCATCACACAGAATCAGGTTTGGGGACGAACATGACGGCAAGCGAAGACGCGGTCGAAACGAAGGGCAAGGGCCGCAGCTGGCGGGATGTCGATCTGAGAGCCGTCGCGCCCTTCGCGGCACTGGCCCTGCTGCTCGTCGTCGGCGCGCTGGTGAACCCCAACTTCATTGGCTTCACCAACCTGGCGAACGTGGCGACGCGCAGCGCCTTCATCGCGATCATCGCGGTCGGCGCCACCTTCGTCATTTCGTCCGGCGACCTCGATCTCTCGGTCGGCGCCATGGTCGCCTTCGTCGCCAGCCTCATGATCCTCTTCATGAATTCCGGTGCGATCGCCGATCCCTCGCTGATGCTGACTGCCGCCATGGTCCTCACGGTCGTCATCGGCGCGGGCTGCGGCCTTTTGAACGGCCTCATCACCACCGTCGGCAAGATCGAGCCCTTCATCGCGACGCTCGGCACGATGGGCATCTATCGCGGCCTGACGACCTGGCTGTCGCAGGGCGGTGCGATCACGCTGCGCGAGCCCGAATTGCAGGCGCTTTATCGCCCGGCCTATTTCGGTTCGATCTTGGGCGTGCCGGTGCCGATCGCCGTCATCTTCGTCGTCACCGCCATTGCCGCCTTCGTCCTCTATCGCATGCGCTATGGCCGGCATGTCGTCGCCGTCGGCTCGAACAGGGATGTCGCGCGCTATTCGGGCATTCCGGTCGACCGCGTGCGTACCATTGCCTTCGTCATCCAGGGCCTGTGCGTCGCCATCGCCGTGCTGCTCTACGTGCCGCGTCTCGGCTCCACCTCGGCGACGACGGGCATCCTCTGGGAATTGCAGGCGATCACCGCTGTCGTTGTCGGCGGCACGGCGCTGAAGGGGGGAGCAGGCCGCGTCTGGGGCACGATCTGCGGCGCCTTCATCCTCGAATTGGTCGGCAACATCATGCTGCTCTCCAACTTCATCAGCGAATACCTGATCGGAGCCATCCAGGGCGCGATCATCATCATTGCGATGCTCGTCCAGCGTTCGCTGGTGCGCAAATCGTGAGACCAGGCAGTTCCAGCCATGGAATTGCGGGGAAGTAGCCGGGTCTACAGGTCGCCCGGCCTCTGAGGAAGACCTGATTTTGGGAGGAAACTCATGCGCAAGAAACTACTGGGCCTGACGGTTGCGGCGCTCGCCGTCTTCACCGGCTTCGCCCATGCACAGGAAGAGAAGAAGGTGACGATCGGCGTCTCGATCCCGGCGGCCAGCCACGGCTGGACGGCAGGCGTGATCTTCCATGCCGAGCGCGTCGCCAAGCTCCTGATGGCGAGCCATCCGGGCCTCAACGTCGTGGTCAAGACGTCGCCCGATCCGGCAAGCCAGGCAAATGCCGTGCAGGATCTCGCAACGCAGGGCATCGATGCGCTCGTCATCCTGCCGACAGATCCGGATCCGCTGGTCAATGCCATCAAGGAAATCAAGGGCAGCGGCACCTTCGTCGCGCTGGTCGACCGTGCGCCGAGCACGAACGACAATTCCGTGCGCGACCTCTATGTCGCCGGCAACAACTTCGCGCTCGGCCAGACGGCCGGCGAATACATCAAGACCACGACGCCGGAGGCCGAAGTCGTCGTTATCCGCGGCATGCCGATCCCGATCGACCAGGAGCGTCAGGACGGTTTCGACAAGGGTATCGAAGGCTCCGGCGTGAAGGTTCTCGATCGCCAGTACGGCAACTGGAACCGCGATGATGCCTTCAAGGTCATGCAGGACTACCTTACCAAGTACCAGAAGATCGACGTCGTGTGGTGCCAGGACGACGACATGGCCGTTGGCGTCCTGCAGGCCATCGAGCAGGCCGGCCGCACGGACATCCAGTATGTCGTGGCGGGTGCCGGTTCGAAGGACATGATCAAGAAGGTCATGGACGGTGACAAGATGATCCCGGTCGATGTGCTCTATCCGCCGGCAATGGTCGGTACCGCGCTCGAAATGACCGTCGCCAACTTTTACGGCCAGGTTCCGGTCCGCGGCGTCTACACGATCGATGCGACGCTGGTGACGAAGGACAACGCGAAGGACTTCTACTTCCCGGATTCCCCGTTCTGATCTGACAAAGACATGCCGCCCGGGACATGATGGCCCGGGCGGTTGCGCTGCGCTCGCGTCATCCTCGGGTCAGGCCCGGCCATGGCGGAGGAGAAGGGCGCCAGCCTTGCGATTCGGCATTGCCCACCCCGCCAAACGCCGATAGCTTTCCACGCGCTGCGGTACGTACCGCAAAAAAGTATCGTTGGCCGGCCACAGGAAACGGCCCGGTCCATGGGAGGATGCCACAGATGAAGACGATCAAGGGCCCGGCCCTGTTTCTCGCCCAGTTCGCCGGTGACGCCGCGCCGTTCAACTCCTGGGATTCCATCACCAAATGGGCCGCCGATATCGGTTACAAGGGCGTGCAGGTCCCGAGTTGGGACGCTCGCCTGATCGATCTCAGGAAGGCCGCCGAATCCAAGGCCTATTGCGACGACTTCGCCGGCAGGGCGCGTGAGAACGGCGTCGAGGTCACCGAGCTTTCCACCCACCTCCAGGGCCAGCTGGTCGCCGTGCATCCAGCCTATGACGAGGCCTTCGACGGGTTCGCGGTGCCGGAGGTGCGCGGCAATCCGAAGGCGCGGCAGGAATGGGCGGTTGAGCAGGTGAAGATGGCGCTGACGGCTTCGCGGCACCTTGGCCTTGATGCCATGGCCAGCTTTTCCGGCGCGCTCGCGTGGCCCTTCGTCTATCCCTGGCCGCAACGGCCGGCCGGCCTCGTCGAGACGGCCTTCGACGAACTGGCGAAGCGCTGGAAGCCGATCCTCGACCATGCAGAGGAAAATGGCGTCGACGTCTGCTACGAAATCCATCCCGGTGAGGACCTGCATGACGGCATCACCTACGAGATGTTCCTGGAGCGAACCGGCAACCATGCCCGTGCCTGCATGCTCTACGACCCCTCGCACTATGTGCTGCAGTGCCTCGATTATCTCGACAATATCGACATCTACAAGGACCGCATCCGCATGTTCCATGTGAAGGATGCCGAGTTCAACCCGACGGGCCGGCAAGGCGTCTACGGCGGTTACCAGAGCTGGGTGAATCGCGCCGGCCGCTTCCGTTCGCTCGGCGACGGCCAGGTCGATTTCGGTGCCGTCTTCTCCAAGATGGCGGCCAATGATTTCGCCGGCTGGGCGGTGGTGGAATGGGAATGTGCGCTAAAGCACCCGGAGGACGGCGCGCGCGAAGGCGCGGAGTTCGTCAAGGCCCACATCATTCGTGTGACGGAGAAGGCTTTTGATGACTTTGCCGATGCCGGGACGGATCAGGCGGCCAACCGGCGCATGCTGGGGCTTTGATACCGGCGAAGGGCTCATTCCGCGCTTGAACTTTTAGGAGGAACATTCATGGCAATCGAAGGAAGCGCCAGCGAGGCGCGGGAGGGCCGCATCCGGCTCGGCATGGTCGGCGGCGGTTCGGGCGCGTTTATCGGGGCGGTGCACCGCATCGCGGCGCGTCTCGATGATCAATACGAACTTGTCGCCGGTGCGCTGTCGTCTTCGCCGGAAAAGGCGGAACAGTCGGCCCGCGAACTGGGGCTCGACCCCTCCCGCAGCTATGGCAGCTTCAAGGAAATGGCGATCCGCGAGGCGAAGCTGAAGAACGGCATCGAGGCTGTGGCGATTGTCACGCCGAACCATGTGCATTTCGAGGCGGCGAGGGAGTTTCTGAAGCGGGGCATCCATGTCATCTGCGACAAGCCGCTGACTTCCACCCTCTCGGATGCCCGCAAGCTGAAGAAGCTGACGGAGGAGAGCGATGCACTCTTCGTGCTGACGCACAACTACACCGGCTATCCGATGGTTCGCCAGGCGCGGGAAATGGTGGCCAATGGTGATCTCGGCGCGATCCGGCTCGTGCAGATGGAATATCCGCAGGACTGGCTGACCGAGGACATCGAGAGCGGCGGCCAGAAACAGGCGGCCTGGCGCACCGATCCGTCGAAATCCGGTGCCGGTGGTTCGACAGGGGATATCGGCACGCATGCCTACAATCTCGGGTGCTTCGTCTCCGGGTTGGAGCTTGCCGAACTTGCCGCCGATCTCGACAGTTTCGTGCCGGGCCGCCGTCTCGACGACAATGCCCATGTGATGATGCGCTTCAAGGAAAAGAACGGCGTCGCCGCCAAGGGTATGCTCTGGTGCAGCCAGGTGGCCCCGGGCCATGAGAACGGCCTGAAGGTGCGGGTCTATGGCACCAAGGGTGGTCTCGAATGGGTGCAGGCCGATCCGAACTACCTCTGGTACACGCCCTTCGGCGAGCCGAAACGCCTGATCACCCGGGGCGGTGCCGGTTCCGGCGCCGCGGCCGCCCGCGTCAGCCGCGTTCCGGCTGGCCATCCGGAAGGTTATCTCGAAGGATTCGCCAACATCTATTCCGAAGCGGCCCGGGCCATTCACGCCAAGCGCAAGGGCGCGCCGGTCGATCCCGCCGTCACCTATCCGACGGTGGATGACGGCCTCAAGGGCATGCTTTTCGTTGATGCCTGCGTGCAGTCTTCGAAGAAGAACGGAGCCTGGGTCAAGGTCTGAGGTTTTTTGATCGTCGGTCGCCGCCTCCAGGGGTGGCGGCCGGGTACCTTTCAGGCAAAAATGCTGCCGAGGCGGATCACCAGTTTCTTGTCGAACAGGTGGCCTCGGTCGAACATCCAGTTCAGGGCGTCCCGTGTTGTCCACGGTCGCTTGTAGGGACGGGTGCTCGTCAGGGCCTCGAAGACGTCGCAGATGGTGGCGATCCGGATTTCCTGGCTCAGCTTGTCGGCCTTGAGACCGAGCGGGTAGCCGCTGCCATCCAGGGTTTCGTGATGGTATCGGCAGATGTCGAGCACCAGATCGGAAACGTTGGCCTGCTCCTTCAGCAGGCGATATCCGAGTTCGGGATGGCCGCGCACCAGGCGTTTTTCGTCGCTGTCCAGCCGGCCGCTCTTGTTGAGGACGGCATTCGGGATCATCAGCTTGCCGACATCGTGCAACAAGCCTGCAACGCCGAGTTCGCGCACGGCGCTGTCGTCATGGCCGAGCAGGCGGGCAAGGCGCATCATCAGCGCACTGACAGCCAGCGAATGCACGTAGGTGCCCTCGTCCTTCGTCTTCAGGCGCGTGACCTTCAGGAAGACATCGGGGTCGGCGTCGATACGCTCGGAAATCTCGTCGGCGACCGGGGATAGTGCGTCGATTTCCAGCTGACCGGTTCTCGCTGCGTCGAAGCTGGTGCGCAGGGATCGGGCCGATTCTGCCACTGTCTCCAGCGTGCGCTTGCGCTCTTCGGCGGCTTGCGTTGCAGGGGCGGGGCCGGTGGCGAGGTCTATGTCCACCGTGCTTTTTTGTGGATTGATCAGGGCATAGGCGGCGGAAGTCGCCAGGATCGCCCGTACGGTTTCGTCGGACTGGACAAGGAAGCGACGCCCTGAAAATTCGGCGTTCGGGCATTCCAGCGATTCTACGAACATGCCCTTCCGCACGAGATGCTTCGCAATTCGTCGTACCACGCCAGTGTCTCCGTCCCAGCTATTGGTAGTTTAAGGGACAAGTTCCTAACCTTTGTTTAAGCAATCCCTGTTTGACGAGTCTTGCGACCCTTTGCTGCAAGTTACAAAATTCGGCTGAATGCGAAAGGTATTGATTTTTGCGGCCAGGACTCTTACTGCAACGTTGCAGTTTCAATGACAAGCGTTTGCCGCGCATGAAAGACGACAATGAACGATCCCAAGATCCTTGCCGACCGCTTTCCCGGCGATTTCGTGTTCGGCGTGGCGACGGCGGCTTTCCAGATCGAGGGCGCTACGAAGCTGGATGGTCGCAAGCCCTCTATCTGGGATGCGTTTGCCAACATGCCGGGCCGTGTCTATGGCCGGCACAATGGCGATGTGGCCTGCGATCACTACAACCGGCTGGAAGAGGACCTCGATCTCGTCCAGTCGCTCGGCGTGTCGGCCTACCGGTTCTCCATCGCCTGGCCGCGCGTCATCCCCGAAGGCACGGGGCCGGTGAACGAGAAGGGGCTGGATTTCTACGATCGCCTCGTGGATGGCCTGAAGGCACGTGGCATCAAGGCCTTTGCGACGCTTTATCACTGGGACCTGCCGTTGATGCTGGCCGGCGATGGCGGCTGGACGGCGCGGCAGACGGCCTATGCCTACCAGCGTTATGCGAAGACCGTGATCGCCCGGCTGGGCGACCGGCTGGATGCGGTCGCGACCTTCAATGAGCCCTGGTGTTCCGTCTGGCTAAGCCATCTCTACGGCATTCACGCACCGGGTGAGCGCAACATGGACGCCGCGCTGCACGCCCTGCACTTTACCAACCTGGCGCATGGCCTCGGTGTTGCGGCGATCCGCGCGGAGCGCCCGCAGCTTGCCACCGGTCTCGTTCTCAATGCGCATTCCATCTATGCCGGTAGCGCCGGGGAAGCCGACCTGGCGGCGGCCACGCGCGCTTTCGATTTTCACAACGGCGTCTTCTTCGGGCCGGTCTTCAAGGGTGAATATCCCGAAAGCTTCCTCTCGGCGCTCGGCGATCGCATGCCGGCGATCGAGCCGGGCGACATGGAGACGATCAGCCAGCCGCTCGACTGGTGGGGACTCAATTATTATACGCCGATGCGGGTTGCGCACGATGTGTCGGAAGGGGCGGAATTCCCTGCGACCGTGCCGGCACCGCCGGTTACCGACATCAGGACGGATATAGGCTGGGAGGTGTTTGCGCCGGCGCTCGGGGATCTCATCCGCAAGCTCAATGCGGATTATGCGCTGCCCGCCTGTTACATCACGGAAAACGGCGCCTGCTACAATATGGAGGTCGAAAACGGTGCGGTCGACGACCAGCCGCGCCTCGACTACATCGCTGAACATCTTGACGTTACGGCAGATCTCATCCGTGAAGGCTATCCGATGCGCGGCTATTTTGCCTGGAGCCTCATGGACAATTTCGAATGGGCCGAAGGGTACCGGATGCGCTTCGGCATCGTGCATGTCGACTATGGCACGCAGGTCCGTACGGTCAAGAAAAGCGGCAAGTGGTATGCCGAACTTGCCGGGGCCTTTCCCAAGGGCAATCATCGGGCCGCCTAGCGGCCCGCACTCCCTTGTATTGTCGTGCCGGCCGTAAAGGATTCATAACGGTTCTGCCGCATCATTTCCGCCTGGTTGGAGAAGACGATGCTGCGGCTAGCGCGCCACCTTTCTGGCATGATCGGCGCCCGACGGCTTGCAGTCGTGCTGGGCGTGCTGGCCTCCTTTGCCGTCGTCGTCAGCCTTGCGACCGTGCTCGTCATGATGGCGCTCGGCTTCCTTGCGAACCGGGCGAACGAGCTCGATGCGGAGCGCACGCGCCAGACGGTGTTTGGCGCGCTCTCCTCCATGCGCAGTTCCATGGTCACCACCGTGCGCGACTATGCCGTCTGGGACGACGCGGTGCAGGCCACCTACGGCACGCCCGATATGCCGTGGCTGGTTGCCAATATGGGGGTTGCCACGGAAGGCGGGCCGCTCTTCGACACGGTCTTTCTGATCGATGAAGCGGGCAAGACGATGCTTGCCTATCGCAATGGTGCGCCTGTCGAGGCCGATGCACGCGCCTATGGCGGCCCGACCTTCACGGACATGCACCGCAAGATCCTTGAGGCCGGGCTCGATCCGGGCGAAGAATTGGGGGCCTTCCTGCAAACGCCGGACGGGCCGGCGGTCGGCGCCATTTCCGCGATCCGGCCGATGTCCGATGCGGTCAAGGCACCCTCGGAGGCCCTGCGCACGCTCTTCATCATCCGGCACCTGACACCGGCCCGCATTGCCCGCATCGCCGACAACTTCCTGATCTCGGGCCTGATGCTGACCGAGGCCGCCCCGCCGGCAGGCCTCGCCGTTCCGCTGAACGATCCGGGCGGCAGGGCCATCGGTTTTCTTTCCTGGACACCGGATGCGCCGGGTGACCAGAGCTATGCGCAAGTGCGTCCCCTGGTGCTGCTGGCGCTGGCCGGTGTCGTCTTCTTTTTCGTGCTTCTCGTTTTGACCGGCGCGGCCTTTACGATCCGTCTCAAGGCGGACGAGAACACGGCCCGGACCCAGGCTCTCACCGACAGGCTGAGCGGGCTCCGGAACCGCACCGGTCTCTATCTCGGCCTTGACGAGCTGAATGCCCGTGCGACGGAGGAGGAGGGCGACGTCGTGATGCTCTATCTCGACCTCGACGGTTTCAAGGATGTCAACGATTTCTATGGCCATGCGGTCGGCGACCGGCTAATCCGCGGTGTTTCGGCCGGGCTCTCGCGTCTCGTTCCGGCCAAGGCCATGCTGGCCCGCATCGGCGGCGATGAATTCGCCATCGTTTTCATCGACGGGCCCGACGGGCCGGAGGCTGAGCGTCTCACCCGGTCCATTCTGGATTTCTTCTCCGAACCTCTCGCAATCGGCGAGCGCGTTGCCGTGGTCGGTGCCAGCATCGGCCTCGCTGTCTCGCGCCGGGGCGGCGTCGGCGGCGAGGAGCTTCTGCGGCGGGCGGATGTCGCCATGTACCGCGCCAAGCATGCCGGCCGCGGCCGCGCCATGCACTATGAAACGCTGATGGACGACGACCGTGACGAGCGGCGGGAGATGGAGGAGGCCTTGCGGTCCGCCGTTGCGCGCGGTGAGATCGACGTCGTGTTCCAGCCGATCGTCGCCGCGCGGAGCCGGACCATCTGCGGCGTCGAGGCACTTGCCCGCTGGTCGCGCGGCGGAACGAAGCCCGTGCCGCCGGACGTCTTCATCCCCTTGGCGGAATCGACCGGCATCATCGATGCGCTCGGGCCGCTTGTCCTGAAGCGGGCCTGCGAGGCGGCACGCAACTGGCCGGAGGTGGGCGTCTCGATCAACGTGTCGCCGGCGCAGTTCCGCAATCCCTATTTCCCGGACCGGGCGCTGAGCATCATCGCGGAGGCGGGCATTGCGCCGTCCCGTGTGACGCTGGAAATCACCGAGGGCTATTTCATCCAGAACCCGGGCCGGGCGAAACTCGTCATGGACCGGCTGAAGGCCGGTGGCGTGCGTATCGCGCTCGATGATTTCGGCGCCGGCTTTTCCAGCATCGGCTATCTCATCCGCTTCGGTTTCGACCGCATGAAGATCGACCGCTCGCTCACGATTGCCGGCGAGCAGTCGCCGAAGGGCGGCGCAATGCTGCAGGCGACGGTGGCACTCGCCACATCCTTCGACATGCCGGTGACGGCCGAGGGGGTGGAGACGGCGGAACAGGCCGCCTTCCTCCACCTGTGCGGCTGCGACCAGCTGCAGGGCTATTTCTTCGGCAGGCCAATGAGCGAGGCGGCGATCAGCGATCTGCTCGCTCCGCCGGCCGATATCGAGGCTGCGGCCGGCTGATTATTTTCCGAGGTGGCGTTCGCCGCGTTTCTTCGCAAGGTCCATCTGCAACTGGCGCTGACGGAAGCGCAGGCGATCGTCCTCGCTGCGTGCTGCGTGGCAGTGCGGACAGGAGACGCCGGCCTCGTAAAGCGGCGAAGTGATCTCTTCTGCCGTCAGCGGGTGACGGCAAGCGCGGCAGAGCCTGTGCTCGCCCTCTTCCAGGCCATGCAATACGGAGACGCGCTCGTCGAAGACGAAACACGCACCCTCCCAGAGACTTTCTTCTGCGGGCACTTCCTCGAGATATTTCAGGATGCCACCTTTCAGATGGTAGACCTCGTCGAACCCCTGTTCCTTCATGAAGGCGGTCGCCTTCTCGCAGCGGATGCCGCCGGTGCAGTACATGGCGATCTTCGGCTTGTTGTGCAGGCCGGTATTCTCCCGCACCCAGTCCGGAAACTCGCGGAAGGTCTTGGTGTTCGGATCCACGGCGCCCTTGAACATGCCGATTGCGGTCTCGTAGTCGTTGCGCGTGTCGATGACGATCGTCTCCGGGTCGGAGATCAGCGCATTCCAGTCCTCGGGCGCCACATAGGTGCCGACGGAACGCGTAGGGTCGATATCCTCGACGCCCATCGTGACGATCTCCTTCTTCAGCCGCACCTTCATGCGCAGGAAGGGCATCTCGGCCGCGTGGCTTTCCTTGTGTTCCAGTGCGGCGAATTCCGGCTGGCTGCGCAGGAAGGCGAGTACACGGTGGAGGCCATCGGCCGGGCCGGCGATCGTGCCGTTGATGCCCTCATGGGCGAGCAGCAGCGTCCCGCGCACGCCGTTTTCCTCGCAAAGCGCCTGCAGGGGGGGGCGCAGTTCGGCAAAGCGCGGAACCGCGACGAAATGATAGAGCGCGGCGACAAGAAAGCCGCTGGCCGGGACGGGCGAAGAAATCTCGTGGGTCATGGCCGCCACATACAACCTCGCCGCTTTTCAGGCAATGCGGCGTAGCGGCTCAGGCGAGCTGATGCAGCCGCGCGCCGTCGCTGATGCCGAGCGCCATGGACTGGTTGGAATACTGGCTTTCGCCCGTTACTTCCCGGCCCACCCAGTTGGGCAGCTCCGGATCGTCATGGATCGAGGCAAGCTCTACCTCGGCGATGACAAGCCCGCGATGGGCGCCCTCATAGACATCGACTTCCCAGACGTGGCCCTCGTGCGGCACCTTGTAGCGGACTTTCTGGATGACGTTGCCGATGGCATGGCGCAGCATGTCCTCAGCCTCGTCGCGGTCGATTTCGAACTCGTATTCATCGCGTACGAGCGCGGTGTGTCCGACCTTTAGGGTAATGCGTGACTGCCCGTTGCCGTAGATGCGGACCCGTAGAGACCGGTCGTCCTGGGCGACGATATAGGCCTGCCGTATGGCGATGCCTTCGTCTGCGAAGGTACGCCACCGCTGCCCCGATACCAGGAACTTCCGCTCGATCTCTTTCGCCATAGGCTCGCTTTCGCAGTTGGAGATGGGCTTGGGCGAGGGGAACACTACACGATAAGTCTGTCATGACAAGAGAAGCCTTCATGCTTTAGGCTCGACACGACGTCGCAGACGCGCTATTCGGGTCAAAATTCAATCGTTTTAAAAGGTCGTGCCATGAGCGAGAAGAACGCCAAGCTCCTTTCCGTCCTGAAGCTGCAGCCGGTGGTGCCGGTGCTGGTCATCGAGGACCTCTCGACTGCCGTTCCGCTGGCGCGCGCGCTGGTGGCGGGCGGCCTCAAGGCCATCGAAATCACGCTGCGCACGCCCGCCGCGCTGGAGGCGATCCGCGCGGTCGCCAACGAAGTTGAAGGTGCCGTTGCCGGTGCCGGTACGATCCTCAATGCTGCGCAGTTCGAGGCGGCGGTCGAGGCCGGCTCGCAGTTCATCGTCAGCCCCGGCACGACGCAGGAGCTGATCGACGCGGCTGCCGACAGCGACATCCCCCTGCTGCCGGGTGCTGCCACGGCCAGCGAGGTCATGGGCCTTCGCGAAGAGGGCTATCAGGTTCTGAAGTTCTTCCCGGCCGAGCAGGCGGGCGGAGCCGCTTACCTGAAATCGCTGTCCTCACCGCTCGCCGGCACGCTGTTCTGCCCGACGGGTGGCATTTCGCTCGCGAATGCCCGCGACTACCTCTCGCTGCCGAATGTCGTCTGCGTCGGCGGCTCCTGGGTGGCACCGAAGGACCTCGTTGCCAAGGGTGACTGGGCGGGCATCACCAAGCTCGCCGCGGAAGCGGCGGCGCTGAAGGGCTGAGGCAGGTTCAGCGGTTTTGCATAACGGGCGGCCCTTGGTCGCCCGTTATGCATTTGTAATTCAGGGCGTGCATTCCTATCTTGCCTTGCTGTCGGCCCTTGCGATGCAAGAGAACAAGTGAAACGGAGACCGCCCATGTTTGACGCCAAGAAGTTGCTTGACCAGTTCCTCGGTTCGCAGGTGCCTGGTGCCGGCGGATCCGTGCGCGACCGCGCGGGCCAGGTGACGCAGCTCGCCAAGGACAATCCACTTGCCTCGATCGCCATCGCCGGCGTTCTTCTCGGTACGGGCACCGGACGCCAGGTGGCCGGCTCCGCGCTGAAGATCGGTAGCCTTGCCGCCATCGCCGGCCTCGGCTACCAGGCCTACAAGAACTACAAGGCCGGCCAGAACCCGGTCGAGACGACGCAGGGCGGAACGCCAGAGCTCTTGCCGCCGCCGACCGATTCCGGCTTCCATCCTGAAGCCGTCAGCACGGATTTCGCTCTCATCCTCGTGCGCGCCATGATCGCCGCCTCGCGTGCCGACGGCCATATCGACGAGGCCGAGCGCGCCCGCATCATGGACAAGCTGAAGGTTTCCGGCCTCGGTGCGGATGCCACGCAGTTCCTCGAAGAGGAGCTGGCCAACCCGGTCGATCTCGACGCGATCATCGCTGCTGCGACGACCGAAGAGCAGCGCGTCGAACTCTACACAGCCTCGCGCCTCGCCATCGAGCCGAAGTCGCGCGCCGAACGCGGCTATCTCGACCTGCTCGCCGGCCGCCTCGGCCTTGCCGATGCGCTGGTCGACCACATCGAGGCGACGGTTTCCGCCGCCACCGTCTGAGGATTTGGGGGAGCGGCGGAACGCCGCTCCCCGCTTTCAACATTGCGCGCGCCCGCGCGCTGCTCTATCCCTTCGGCAAGGACCGAAGGAGGATTTTCATGCGCGACCTCAAGGATTGGAAAGGCTGCCCGCCGCCGGCGCCCGTCACCCTCGAAGGCCGTATTGTGCGCCTTGAGCCCTACCAGCGGGAAAAACACCTAAAGGCCCTCTGGGAGGCCTTCGGTGGCATGCAGATCAACCCGCTGCTGCGCTATTTCACGCAGGCCGATTTCGCCAGCATCGAGGATTTTGATTCCTGGTCGGAAGCGGTCATCACGTCCGGCTGGGTGCGCGAGGTGATCATCGACAAGGCGGCCGGCAAGGTTGTCGGGATGGCGCATTACATGCGGCCCGACCCGGCAAACGGCGTCGTTGAGATTGGCGGCATCGCCCATGGTGGCGGCATGTCCCGCTCGCCGCTCTCGACCGAGGCGCAATACCTGCTTGCCAAGCACGCTTTCGAGGATCTCGGTTATCGCCGCTACGAATGGAAATGCCACAACGGCAACGAGGCCAGCAAGCGCACCGCCGCCCGCCTCGGCTTCACCTTCGAGGGCGTCTTCCGCCAGCATATGCTGTCCAAGGGCGAGAACCGCGATACCGCATGGTTCTCGATCATCGACGGGGAGTGGCCACTTCTTGCCAAGGCTTTCGACGCCTGGCTCTCGCCTGACAATTTCGGTGCCGACGGCCAACAGAAACGTCGCCTGGAAGACATCCGCGCGGAGATTGCAGCATGACCGAAGCACCGGAACGCAAGGGCAAGTCGCCGGCGCTGGCAGCGCTCTTCATTCTGCTCGGCACGGGCGCGGTGTTCTATTTCCTGCCGCGGGTGATGATCGCGCTTGGCGATGTCTCGCCATGGCTGGCGGGCGTCTTCGGCGCGCTGCTCGTGCTCGGCTTTTTCCTGCTCTTCTGGCTCCGGGCGCGCTATCAGCGCAGCCGCGGCGACTAGAGCGTTTCCGTTTTTCTCTGAATCGCGAAAACACTCGATCTCTTTGTTTTAACGCATTTCCGAACGGAAAACGCTTCGCACTTTCCTGCAAATGATCGAGGGCGCTGTTATCAGCCCTGCAGTGCAGCGCCGAGCAGGAGCAATCCAAGGACCATGACCAGCGCTGCGCCACCGATCTCGATGGCGCTACCCACGCGGGCGGCGGCCGAACCGTTGCCGGCGAAACGAACGGCCGCGCCTTTGGCCGTGACGGCGAGCGTGGCGAGGGTGGAGACGGTGATCGCCGTGCCGATCGACATGGCGAAGACGGCGAGCAGGCCGCCGAGATAGAGGCCGTTCAGAAGCGCGAAGCTGAGCACGATCAGCGCACCCGAGCAGGGCCTGAGACCGACGGCGACGATGGCCGACCAGGCCTCGCGCAGTGCAAAGCGCTCACCCTTCAGGAGCGAGGGATCCGGTGCATGGGCATGGCCGCAGGTCGAGCAGATCTCCCCGGCATGGTGGTGATGCGCGTGTCCATGATGGTCGTGATCGTGTACCTCGACCGCCTGCGCGCCAAGCGCCGAGGCCCGTCGTTCCGCCGGTCGCAGCTTGCGGAAGAGCAGCCAGGCACCGAAAAGGGCGATGAGGGCGTAGCTGCCGATTTCGAGTGCGCGGGTGGCATCGGTCATTGAGACCGTGGTGCCGCGCAGGAAGAGATAAGCCGCGCCGACGAGCAGGATAGCGACGATGCCCTGCAGGATCGAGGAGAGGAAGGAGAGAGCAACGCCGCGCTTCAGCTCCACCTCGTTTGCCAGCATGTAGGAGGAGATGACGGCCTTGCCGTGGCCAGGGCCGGCGGCATGGAAGACGCCATAGGCGAAGGAGAGGCCGACCAGCGTGGACGCTGCCCAGGGATTTCCGCGCATCTCCTTCAACGCGCCGGTCATGGCGCGGTAGAAGCCCTGCTGCTGGGCGTTGATCCAGCCGAACAGGCTGCCGAAGGTGCCGGTCGTGTTGAAACCCGGCTCCGCCGAGCCGATGCCGAGTGGCGACTGTGCGTGGGCAAGACCGGCAGCGGTCGCGATCGCGACTGTCAGCGTGAGAAGGGCAAGAGCCCGGCCGCGGGTCAGCATGTCAGCTCCAGACGGGTGGCGAAGAGTTTCGACATGTCGGTGCCCGCGGGATCGTTGAAGAAGGCTTCCGTCAGGCTGTCCTGGTTCTGAGCGAGCACCTCGTCCGCATCCGGCCGCACGACCGCCCGCTTGCAGGCAGTGAACTTGTCGCCGACGGCGATGAGGTCGTCGTCCGAGGCGAAGTCCATGGCAGCGTACATGGTGGGGTCATAGACGCCGAAGGTGAGCTTGCCCTTGAGGGGCATGGCTTCGCCTGGCTTGACGGTGAAGAACATCAGGAGCTGCCCGTCCTTGTAGTCGACGTTGATCGCGTCGGGCTTGGCGATCTTGATGGATTTCCCATCCTCGGTGATCGTCGTGTAGTAGCTGAACTCTTCCAGCGACTCGAGAACGGTCTGGCCGACTTCCGCCAGCTCGTCCGGATCGAGCGCGGCATTGCTGTTCTTGTCGAAATCCATCACGACGCTGGCCGAAAACATTTCGTCGAAACGCCAGACATTGCGCAATTCGCTGACCGTGCCGTCTTCGCCGGCCACCACTTCAAGCCGCGCTTCCGCGAAGATATGCGGATGGGCAAAGGCCGCAGCCGGGGCAAGGAAGGCTGCTCCGGCAACGAGGAGGGGGAGGAATCGCATGGGGTATATCCTCTCGCGGCAGCGTTCAGAATCGACCGGCTGAATGTAACGCAAATGGGTCGGAATTGGGACCTCGCCGCGGCACCTTATGCTTCGATGCCGGGATTGCGGCGGAACCAGCCGTGCAGGAAGTCGACGAAGGTGCGCACCTTCGCGGGCAGGTAGCGGCGGTGCGGATAGATCGCGTAGATGCCGCGGTCTGTCGGTAGGTAATCCTCCAGGATCGAAACGATCTTGCCGCTGTCGAGGCAATGGCGGGCGATGAAGGCCGGCACCTGTGCGACGCCGAGGCCACTCGCCGCCGCGCGCACGGCTGCCGTCGGGCTGTTCACCTCGATATGGCCGCCGACAGGCACGGAAAAGCCCGCGCCCTTCTCGTCGATGAAGCGCCAGTTGCTGTGCGACTTGCCGTTGGTGTCGATGATGCAGGGCAGGCGGGCAAGGTCGCTTGGGTGGTTGATCGGGCCGACCCGCTCCAGGAACTCCGCGCTGACGCAGATCTTCAGGTAGAAATCGCCGAGTTTGCGCGCGATGAGGGCCGAGTCTTCCAGGCGCGTAATGCGGACGGCCACGTCGAAACCTTCTTCAACGAGATCGACGAAGCGGTCGTCCGAGACGATTTCCAGCGAGAGTTCCGGGTGCTCCTTGCCGAAATCGATGATTGACTGGCCGATGTCGGCGTCGACGAAGGTACGTGGCGCGGAAACCTTCAGCTTGCCGCGCAGGTCGGTGTTCTTCTCGCGCACGAGATCGGCAAGATTGTCGATCTCCTTCAGGATATCGGAGGCGGTGCGGTAGTAGGTGTGGCCGGCCTCGGTCATAGAGAACTGGCGCGTGGTGCGATTGAGGAGCAGCGTGCCCAATTCGTCCTCCAGCTCACGCACATATTTCGACAGCAGCGCCTTGGACCGGCCGGTCTTGCGGGAGGCGGCGGAAAAGCCCTCGGCGTCCACGACGTCTATGAAGGCCCGGATTCGGGTCAGAGTATCCATGTGTCCCCATGCGGCTGCGGCCGAAACGGTGGCCGGGGCGTAATCACCATTCTGTGAAAACCAGTTCGGCGAATGTCGTGGCTGTCAGAATATTTTCAATAGCGTTCCGCAAAAAACCTCTTGATTACGACAGCGATTCTTCTTATCTCCCGCCTTGCCCAAAGTCGCACGTGCCTGTGGGTGTCCGCCGACCCTCGATTTGGTGAGGAACTCGGTAAGGTACCTGGAACTAACCCCTCCAGTCGTTTCTCCGGCCAACCGGAAGAGCGAGGACATCTTGAAGCAACGACGGTGCGGGCCTTTCTGGTGTCTGCCGGCTTTCCAACAGCCGGGGTTACTGAAGAGGCACACCTTCATTGCCGGACGTGCGGTCGGGTTCTCCCGCCAATCCATGGCAGACAAAGCCGAATCAAAGCCTAGGCGGGCTTTGGTTCACCGTTCGCGCATGATGCGCATGCTTGGTTCCGGGGTCTCCACCGGCTGGTTCCAGAGCGTGCTCGCATCTGCCCTTTGTCCTCTGGGGTTTTCCCGGAGCAACCTGGATATGGGGAATACCGAAATGACCTCTGCACGTATTATCGACTTCCTGAACACCCGACGTCCCGACGGCCCGTGCCTCGTGGTCGACCTCGATGTCGTGCGTGACAATTTCAAGGCGTTCCGCCACGCGCTGCCCGACAGCTCCATCTACTACGCTGTCAAGGCCAACCCGGCCCCGGAAGTCCTGCGCCTGCTCGCCTCCATGGGTTCCAACTTCGATTGCGCGTCCGTCGCCGAAATCGAAATGGCGCTCGACGCCGGTGCCACCCCGAGCCGCATCTCCTTCGGCAACACGATCAAGAAGGAACGCGACGTCGCCAAAGCGCATGCGCTCGGCGTTTCGCTCTTTGCCGTCGACAGCCATGAGGAAGTCGAGAAGATTTCCCGTGCCGCTCCCGGTGCACGCGTGTTCTGCCGTGTCCTGACGGATGGCGAAGGTGCGGAATGGCCGCTGTCGCGCAAGTTCGGCTGCGTACCGCAGATGGCTGTCGACGTGCTCGTCTATGCCCACCAGAACGGTCTCGTCTCCTATGGCGTATCGTTCCATGTCGGCTCGCAGATGACGAAGGTCGATGCCTGGGATTCGGCGCTTGCCGATGCCAAGCGCGTCTTCGTGCAGCTTGCCAAGCAGGGCATCGAGCTGAAGATGGTCAACATGGGCGGCGGCTTCCCGACGAAGTACCTGCGTGACGTCCCGTCTGCCGAAGCTTATGGCAAGGCGATCTTCGGCGCGCTGAAGAAGCATTTCGGCAACCAGATCCCGGAAACCATCATCGAGCCGGGCCGCGGCATGGTCGGCAATGCGGGTGTCATCAAGGCGGAGGTCGTTCTTGTCTCGAAGAAGTCGGACAACGACAACCATCGCTGGGTCTTCCTCGACATCGGCAAGTTCGGCGGTCTCGCCGAAACCATGGACGAGGCGATCCGCTACCCGATCCGCACCGCGCGCGATCAGGACGAGATGGAGCCCTGCGTTCTCGCCGGCCCGACCTGCGATTCGGCCGACGTGATGTACGAGAAGAACATGTATCCGCTGCCGGTCTCGCTTTCGATCGGCGACGAGGTTCTGATCGAAGGCACCGGCGCCTACACGACGACCTACTCGGCCGTCGCCTTCAACGGCTTCGAGCCGCTCAAGGCCTACGTGATCTGACCACCCGGCGCTCCCGTCCCTGCGGGAGCGCCACCCTCACAATTTGTTCTGGATACCGTTTGAATCGGTTTTGAGTGCGGGAGGCCCAGAGATGGCCACTGTTCTTGATTCTGTCCGCGCGTTCTTCGCGCATGCCGCCTTCACCATCGACCAGGAAAATGCCGGCGACGTCGTTGCGCGCGAGCGCCTGCTCGATCGCGTCATGGGCGAAGCCCGGTTCCGCAAGTCGTCGGAAAAGATCCGCCGCGGCCGCATGCCGGCCGAAGGTCTCGCGCTTGTCGCGCGGGATCTGGACGGCCACGTCATCGGCACCGTGCGTCTGTGGAATGTCGAGGCCGGGGTCGATTCCGAAGGCAATGCCGTGCCGGCGCTGCTGCTCGGTCCACTTGCCGTCGATTGCGAGCACGAAGGCAAGGGCATCGGCGGTGCGCTGATGCGGGCTGCGATCACCGAGGCGCAGGGCCGTGGTCACGGGGCCGTGCTGCTGGTGGGCGATCCGGAATATTACGAGCGCTTCGGTTTCTTTGCCGATAAGGCACAGCATCTCGTCATGCCTGGTCCGTTCGAGCGTCGCCGCTTTCTCGCGCTGGAGCTGAAGGACGGCTGGCTGGACGGTGCTGCCGGCGTGCTCGTTGCAAGCGGACGTCGGCGGATGGTGGCGGAGCCGCGCAAGGCGGCCTGACATTCGGGCCGGCGACCGGCCGGCCCTCTTCCGTTTGATATCTCCCATTGTTTTAATTGGGCAATTGTCAAGATTGGCGCGAATTTCTCGCCAATCCCTCCTTTCATGTGCCGCTGTTTGATCCATCTCAAAGGAGCATCGTGCCGCCTCGCTTCATAGTCGCCCTCGCAAAGACGAGTCGCGTTTGATGGAGAGACGACATGAAGGGAAATTGGATGGGGCGTGCCGCCCTTGCCGCCGGCCTGGCGCTGCTGGCCGGACAGGCTGCCGCAGCTGACCTTGAGGAGCGCATGGCGCCGCCGGAGGCGACGGTTGATTTCGCAGCGCAGAGCCCCTGGCAGATCCGCGTGCGCGGTCTTGGCGTCATCACGAACGATTCCGGCTTCGTGAACGGTATCCCGGGGTCCGACCTTTCCTATTCGGACACGGTCATCCCGGAACTCGACATCTCCTACTTCTTCACCGACAACGTCGCGGCCGAACTCATTCTCGGCACGACCTATGCGAATGTGCATGCGGATGGTGGGATCAAGGGGCTTGGCAAGGTGGGCAAGGCCTGGCTGCTGCCGCCGACGGTGACCCTGCAGTACCACTTCACCGATTTCGGTGCGTTCAAGCCCTATGTCGGTGCCGGGGTGAACTACAGCCTGTTCTACGAGCAGTCCGGCTCGGGCAAGTTCTCCAATCTCGACATCGAGAACAAGCTCGGCGCGGCCCTGCAGGTCGGTTTCGACTATATGCTGGACGAGCATTGGGGCGTGAACTTCGACGTGAAGAAGATCTTCCTCGAGCCCAAATGGAAAGTTGATCTCGATGGGGCGCCGCTCACCGGCAAGGCGAAGCTCAATCCCTGGCTGGTCGGTGCGGGTGTCACCTATCGGTTCTAGAATGATCGACCTGCTCCGTCCCAGCCGGGCGGAGCAGGCGCATCAGCCCGTCGCGCGACGGTAGAAGGCGAGGGATCCGGCGAGCGCCAAAAGCACGCCGCCGCAGATGCGGTCGAGCCATATGGCGCCGGATGTCTTCAAAAGACGCACGGCCTGCGAGCCGAGTGCCGCATAGCCGAACATGACAAGAAAATCGATTGCCGCGAAGGTGAGGGCGAGCAGTACATATTGCTGCGCCTGCGCAGCCGCGGGATCGATGAACTGCGGCAGGAAAGCCGAGAAGAAGAGATAGCCCTTCGGATTGGTGACGGCGACGAGGAAGCTTTTGGCGAAGATCGCCCTTGAGGAGCCGAGATTTGCCGGCGCTGCATCGAGCGCCCGGCTGAGCGAGCCGGTGGAGCGCAGCATCTGGATGCCGAGGAAGGCGAGATAGGCGGCGCCCAGCCATTTGACGACGGAGAACCAGAATTCGGAGGCGGCGAGCAGCGCGCCGAGACCGAGCGCCACCGCGCCGATCAGAACGAAATCCGACAGAACGGCGCCGACCATGCCGGGCAGGGCGCGCCGGAGGCCGTAGCGCGAACCGTTGGTGAGGGCCAACAGCACCGTCGGGCCGGGCGTGGCGATCCCGATGAAGGCAACCGCGGCGAAGGCAAGCAGGGTGATGAGCGTCATGGTCGGTTCCTCCCGGTGAGATTGCTCCCACGCCAACGGAAATCCTGCAAGGGTCCATACGGGCCTGATTTGACAGGAGGCCGGCGAGGCCTTATGTGCGGGGCTAGGGTGAGAGCCCCTGCCGCCCGCGAGCGCAAGCTTTGGTGAAGTCTCTCTTTCAGAAAAATCGGTCTTCCAGCATCAGGCATGCGAACCGGTGGCAATGCGGGCTCCCTCCGAAACGACGCATGCACCGACTGGAGATCTGACATGCGTCCATCACCGACGCCCCTTCCATCGCTTGACGCCCTGAAAGATCAGGCAAAGCGGCTGCGCGCCCGCTTTTCCGAGGACGACCAGGCGATTTCCCATTCCCGCGCCCTCGAACTCATCGCCGCCCAATACGGTTTTCGCGACTGGAACACGCTGCATGCGGTCGTCGGCAACCGGCCACCGTTCAATCCATGGATGCTGGGCGCTCGCGTGCGCGGCCATTATCTCGGCCAACCCTTCGACGCACAGGTGCTCGGGGTGCAGGCGCTGACCGGCCAGCCCGGCCGCTACCGCATGGTGCTGCATTTCGATGAGCCGGTGGATGTGGTGACCTTCGATAGTTTCTCCGCCTTCCGCCAGCGCGTGCATTGCACCGTGGATGAAACCGGCAGAACCACGGAAAAGACCTCGAACGGCCGGCCGCATCTCGAGCTCGAATGGTGAGGCCTTCTGGCGTTCCGCAAAAGCGCTCCATGCCACCGCTGCGACGGTTCTAGAACGAGCCGGCAAACCGTACGGCAAGGCCGTCGACCGTGAAATCGGCGGCCTTGTCGTTTTCGCGGCGCACGAGGTGGCTGTATTCCAGTGCCACCGTCGCTCCCTTGGGCAGCGTGTAGGCCAGCGTGACGGCGGCCGATTTCGTGCGTGTACGATAGTCGTAGTAAAGCCAGTCACTATAGGCCTGCTCGTAGGCGAGTATGAGCTTCAGCTTTTCCGTCAGTTCCTTTTCAAGCGAGAGCCCGATCGTGCGCACGTCCTCGGCGAGCGGATCGTCGATGTCGGCGAGCTGGAGGTCGCGTGCCAGCTTGGCCTTCAGCACGGCCTTGTGGGGCAATTGCCAGGTCACCTCGCCTTTGAAAAAGGGGCGGGTGCGCTCGACGGTCGTGCCGAGATAGGCGCTGGTGATGCCGACGACGCCGGCCTCGGCCATCAGGGTGATACCGTTGGCGTAGGCCCGGCCATAGGCGAGCGAGCCACGCAGGGTTTCCGCCGGAAAGCGTTCGAACATCCTGCGCTCGGAACGTGCGATATGGCTTGCTCTGTATTGCAGTGTCGCACCCACCTCACCGCCGAGCAGTGGCCGGATATGACCACCGGTGATGTCCAGCAGACTGTACCCGGCTTCGAGCTGGGTCGGCTTCAGGCCGGGAAGGGTGAAATGCGCCTTGCCGCGGTCGAGATTCGAGAGGGTTGTCGTCAGGTGGTTGCGTCCGCCCCAATGATCGACCGTCAGGCCGGCGCTCCCCGTCGCGAAGACATCGTCCTTGCGATAGCCGATGAGTGCACCGGGAAGAGCGAGGAAGATATCGCCGTTGCGCCGGCGCTCGATGCCGCCCTTCAGCGTGACCTTCACCGCCTTGCTGACATCGTAGGTGAAGCCAACTTCGAGCCCGATCGTGCGCTGGTCGGCGAAACGGTATTTCGGCACGCGCCGGGCACTCGCGCTCACCGCATAGGCAACCTGGGAGTCTTCAAGAGCAAGGGTACCGCGAAGGGCGAGTTTTGCTTCGCTGAAGGCGGCGGAAAGGTTGGTTGGGTCCTGAAAAATGTTCGACGACCAGCCCATGCCCGTCCTGTAGTCGACGGTTGAATCGGCTCTTGCCGGGTTGTATCCGGCCAGCATTGCGGCCGCGCAGAGGAAACCACCAAGGAAGCGCATCGGGTCTGTTCCTGTCTGTTTCTGGAACAGAATCCTAGAGTTGTATGGTTAAAAATTCCCCCGATGGTTGATGTTCGACCGGGATATGCGTGTTTTTCTATTTTGGCTTGAGGAAGGGCGGGATTCGTTAAACTTGTCTATGTTATGGTTAACTATTTGCTATGACTAGGGAATCCGGTTGAGTAATTCAGTGCTTATATTACCTTCGATTGCGTACCAGCGAGGTACACAACCGAAGGAGAGAGAGCATGAACATGACCCGCATCATCGCAATCGCATCCGTCCTCGCAATCGCCGGCGCTGGCCAGGCATCGGCTGGTGGCCTGCTCGGTGGTATCGGCATCCTGAACAACAACAAGACGGGCGGCGTGGTGATCGCCCCGAGCGTCGGCGTCGGGGTCGGCGACATCCTCAGTGACAATGACGGCAACAACGTGCTGAACGGCGTGCTCAACGGTACCCTGTCGGGTGTCCTCAACGGCAACACGCTGGGCATTCTCGGCGGCAGCGACTGCGGCTGCAAGAAGCGCAAGCACTGACCGCATTCACCCCCGCCCGTGCGGTCTGTGGGGCCCGGGAGAGCAACGCTCTCTCGGGCCTTCCCGTTTTCAAGGAAGGCGTAAGGAATTCAGTCGATCCGGTGGTCCATCGTCGCGGCCGGCATCTCGTCTTCAGAGTGGACGCGGACGATCCTGGCGGGCACGCCGGCGACCGTCGTATGTGCAGGGACTGGCTCCAGCACCACGCTTCCGGCGGCGATCTTGCTATAAGCGCCGATCTCGATATTGCCGAGGATCTTGGCGCCAGCCCCGATCAGCACGCCGCGGCGCACCTTCGGGTGGCGGTCGCCCTTGTCGCGGCCGGTACCGCCGAGCGTGACCTGCTGCAGCATCGAGACGTCATCTTCCACGACGACCGTCTCGCCGATGACGATGCCGGAACCATGGTCGAGCATGATGCCGCGGCCCATGCGTGCGGCGGGATGGATATCCAGACCGAAGGCGAGGGAGGCCTGCGAGGATAGCCAGCGTGCGCCTTCCATGCGACCTGCCTGCCAGAGGCGATGGGCGAAGCGGTGGACCTGCAGGGCCTGGAAACCCTTGAGGTGAAGGAGGACGGTGAGTGGATCGGGATTGGCGGGGTCGCGTGTCACGATCGCCAGGAGATCGGCCTCGGTCTCCTCCAGAAGTGCGCCGTCTTCGGTGGAGGCAAGGACTTTCGCCGCAAGTGCCCGGTCGCCGGCTGTGTGGGCGAGCCGCGCGGCGAGCGTACCGATCAGCATCTGGCGGCCTGTTTTGGCCGCAAGGATGGGGTGCAGCAACGCGGCAAGGCGCGGTTGCTCGTCGGCGCGCAGTTGTGCCGCGGCCCGGATGTCGGTCCAGACCCGCCCTTCCGTGTCGCTGGCGATGGGCGAGGCAAAATCGATCACCTGACGCGCCACGATGCCGCTCCTATCCCGCAAGATCGATGACCCCACAATCGCCGGCTTCGCTGGCGAAAGCCAGAAGTTTTCCGTTTTTGCTCCAGGCCATCGAGGTGATGGCGCCCTTTCCGGGGCGGCGCAGCAGCACCTCGCGGCTGTCGGCGAAGCGGGCGGCGAGCACCATGCCGTCGGAATAGCCGATGGCGACGACCTCTTCGGCGGGATGGCAGGTAACGGACGTGACCATGACGTCGGCGCGGGTGCCAAGCTCCAGCGGTGGCTTGCCCATCGGGCCATCTTTCGCGGAGAACGGCCAGACGATGGCCGCCGGTGCGCCCGACGAGGCGAGCCACTTGCCCTTCACCGACCAGGAGAGCGACTTCACCTTGGTCGGGTAGCCTGTCATGCGCATATGGCGGGTGTCTGCGCCGGGCTTCGTGTCGAGCTTCCAGCCGTGCAGGGCGTTTTCCTGCATGCTGGTCACGACAAAGCGGCCATCGGGGGAGAAGGTGATGCCGGTGTGAGCGCCCTTCCATTCCAGATCGACGGGCTGGCCGGCCATCGCTACCCAGTGCAGCGAGGCGCCATTGTAGCGCGCCACGCCAATGCGCAGGCCCTTCGGCGCGAAGGCAATGCCCTCGATCGAACGGCTTTCCGTAAATTCCTTGATCGTGCCGTCGCCAAGACGCACGCGCGCCGTGCGACCTTCCGCGAAGCCGACGGTGCCTTGCGGACCGGCGGCGACGATCGAGATCCACTTGCGCGGCACTTCGGCGAGAAGCGCCACGGTGCCGTCGGCGGCGATGCGCTGCACCTTGCCGTCCTCGCCGCCCGTGATCAGCGTGTCGTTCGCCTCGTCCCTGATGCAGGCGAGCAGCCCGTCATGCGCTTCCGTGACCTTCTGGCCGTGGTCGAGGCGATGGACGGCGCCGGAGGCGGTGGCGAAGAACGGCACATCGCCGAGGAAGGCGGCCGCGACGACGTGGCCGTCGAGATCAAGAGGAGCGACAGTCGGCATTACGGCACTTTCAGTCTTGGTGCGGGTGAGGAGTTGCGACGGACCAATACGCCATCTTTTGGCAAAGGAACAGGAGCGTCCAGTTCATCGGGAAAATCCCTGTAGCAAAACCACCGGTCCCAGTTTTCACGCAACCAAGTGGTTTCGAGAGAAAGGCGATTGGTGCCCTGGCTCTCTGGCGGCAAGTAGATCCAGGGCATTCCAGCCTTGTAGCCCTTGGTCATCATCAGCCCCAAAATCCTATCATATCCCCACAGTTCAAACAGGAGAAGATCCACCGGGCCCGCATGGGGACCGATGGAGGGGTGATGGGGAAGACGAATGACATCTCCTCGCCACAGGCTTTGGTCCGGAAGCTCGAAGAGTGGAACCCAGTTCCGGCCGAGGCCGTTTGCAGACCAGGTTTCCACGTATCCGCTCCTGCGACCCTTAGTTCGCCTGCGCCTCACAGGCCTTGAAGGTGCGTTCGATCTTTTCGCGGTCGAGGTCACGGCCGATGAAGACGAGACGGCTTTCGCGTTTCTCGCCGTCCTTCCAGGCGCGCTGGTGATCGCCTTCGACGATCATGTGCACACCCTGCACGACGTAACGCTCGTCATCACCGGCAAAGGCGATGATGCCCTTGAGGCGCAGGATGTTCGGGCCGTCGGTCTGGGTGATCTTCTGGATCCACGGGAAGAAGCGGTCCGGGTTCATCTCGCCGCCGCGCAGCGAGATCGACTGCACCGTCACGTCATGGATCGGCGAGACGCCGTGGTCGTGGTGATGATGGTCATGATCGTGGTGGTGATGGTCGTGATCATGATGGTGGTGATCGTGGTCATGACCATGACCATGATGATGGCCATGGTCATGGCCGCAGTCGGGGCCACAGACATGGTCCGGGGCATCGTGGTCGAGGAAATGCGGGTCGTTTTCGAGCGCCCGCTCCAGGTTGAACGCACCCTGGTTGAGAACCTTGGCGAGATCGATTTCCGAGCGGGTGGTGCGGTGGATGCGGGCCGACGGGTTGATCACGCGCACGGTCGCCTCGATCCGGGCCAACTCTTCCGGGCTGACGAGATCGGTCTTGTTGATCAGCACGACGTCGGCGAAGGCGATCTGGTCCTCGGCCTCGCGGCTGTCCTTCAGGCGCAGCGGCAGGTGTTTTGCGTCGACCAGCGCCACGACGGCATCGAGCTCGGTTTTCTGGCGCACGTCGTCGTCCATGAAGAAGGTCTGGGCGACCGGTACCGGATCGGCAAGGCCCGTCGTCTCGACGATGATGGCGTCGAAGCGGCCGGGGCGGCGCATCAGACCTTCCACCACGCGGATCAGGTCGCCACGCACGGTACAGCAGATGCAGCCATTGTTCATTTCATAGATTTCCTCGTCGGATTCGACGATGAGGTCGTTGTCGATGCCGATCTCGCCGAATTCGTTGACGATGACGGCGTATTTCTTGCCGTGATTGTCGGTCAGGATGCGGTTGAGCAGCGTCGTCTTGCCGGCGCCGAGATAGCCGGTGAGCACGGTGACGGGAATGGGCTTGGGGAGGGCTGTTTCGGTCATGGGAACCTCGAGCGATGGCGGGGACGCCTGCAGCGTCCGGTTGGCGTCTGATATAGGAGATCGCACGGGCCAGCGCAAATGCGATCCGGCCTTGTTGTCACGCAAAACGGCTTGGTGCTCCTTAGCGTAGCGTCTCCACGTCGAAGGCTGCGACGTCTTCGAGGAGTGCGACGATGCCGCCGAGGGCGTGTGCGATCAGGATCTCGCCGCGCCCTGCGGTTGCTGCTGCGGCATTTCCGGCGACGCCCTTCGGATTGAGGTCGGCCATCTTCCAGCCGAAAGCATGCGGGCCATAGGCGCGCAGATGGGCAAAGCGCGCGGCGAACTCCACCTGTCGCGAGCCGAAATGCTCCGCCTTGTCCATGTGGACGCGTTCCGGATGCAGGGCGAGCATGACGGAGGTCTCGATATCGCCGCCGTGGATGTCGATCGCCTTGTCTTCCGGCGCAATCCAGCCGTCCGGCTGGCCGAAACGGGTCCAGGCCGTCGCAACGACGAGCATGTTCCAACGCATGCGCGCCTCGGTGGCGACGATCGTCAAAAGGGGGGAATTGCCGCCGTGAGCGTTGAGCAGGACAAGCTTTCGGACGCCCTTTGCGTTGAGGTCTCCCGCGATGCCCAGCCAGCGTTCCACCGCCTCCGCATAGCCGAGCGAGCGCGTGCCGGGCACGTCGAGATGCTCCGGCGAATAGCCGACAGGCTCGGCGGGCAGGATGGTCACGGGCAGGTGCGCCGGCAGCACGGCCATCAGACGCGCGGCAATGCCGTCGGCGATCAACGTGTCCGTTTCGAGCGGCAAATGCGGGCCGTGGCCTTCATGGGCGCCGAGCGGCAGAATGGCGATCCAGCCGGCACGGTCCCGTGCCGAAAGCGCCGGATCGTTGTCGCCCCACCGCATCTTCGGATGCGTCATCGTCTGCCTCTATCCCGTCTTGCCGCCCGACTGTCACATGAGTCATACAAGGCCATGCCCGCGATGCAAGGGTGATGCAAGGTACGGTGAGGCGGAGGCAATCGATGGGCAAGAAGCACAAGGACGGCAAGAAGGGCAAGAAGAAGAAGGGGCATGATGATGTCTCGGGCGCCGGACTTGCCGCCGCCGTCGTCAATGCGGCCCGCTCCATGCGCACGGTCCTGTCGCGCAATCTTCTCGCCACCGGTCTTTATGCCGGCCAGGACGGCGTGATCCTGGCCCTTGCGGAAGATGGCGGCCTGACCGCCGGTGCGCTCGCTGCCCGGCTCGGGGTCAAGGCGCCGACGATGACGCGCACGATCGGGCGCCTGGAGGCGCAAGGGTTCGTGGAGCGGCGGCCGGACGAGACGGACGGTCGGCTGACCGTCGTGCATCTCACCGAGGCCGGCGAGGCTTCCGTCGATCACATCACCGAGGCCGGCCGGCTCAGCGAGCAGCAGGCGGCGGAAGGGTTGAGCGAGAAGGATGTGCGCCAGTTGCTCAAGCTCCTGCGCGCCATGGACGAAAACCTGCACGGTGGCCTGGCGGACGCCCCTCGTGAGGTCGAAAAGGCAGTTGCCGACGAGATTTAAACTGTTTAAATAAACGGTTTTAAACGCCGCATTGCTTGGCGTTCGTCGAGGAGGGGTCGTGGCACAGAAAATCAAGCTTTCCACCATCGCGGAAACGCTCGGTGTTTCCACGGCGACGGTATCGCTTGCGCTCAGGGACAGCCCGCTCGTCGCAGCCACCACCCGTGACAAGATCAAGGAACAGGCCCGCGCGCTCGGCTATATCTACAACCGCCGCGCCGCCAGCCTGCGCACCTCCCGCTCCGGTATCATCGGCGTCGTCGTGCACGACATCATGAACCCGTTCTATGCGGAAATCCTGAAGGCCATCGAAAGCGAGCTGGACCGCGACCGGCAGACCTTCATCCTCTCCAACCACTATGATTCGGTCGAAAAGCAGCGCAATTTCGTCGAGACGCTGCTGCAGCTCGGCGGCGACGGGGTCATCATGTCGCCGGCCATCGGCACGCCACCGGAGGATATCCGGCTTGCCGAGGACAATGGCATGCCGGCGATCCTGATCGCCCGTTCGATCGAGGGGCTGGACGTGCCGATCTTCCGCGGCGATGACAGCTACGGCATCTCGCTTGCGACCAACCACCTGATCGGCCTCGGCCACCGCACCATCGCCATGGTGGGCGGCACGGACCAGACGTCGACCGGTCGCGACCGCTACCAGGGTTATGTCAATGCGCTGCGCAAGGCGAATATCGAGGTCGATCCGGGCCTGCGCATCCCCGGGCCGCGTACCAAGCAGGGCGGCTTCGAGGCGGCGGTGCACTTCCTCTCCCTGCCGCAGAAGCCGACCGCGGCGGTCTGTTGGAACGACCTCGTGGCGATCGGCCTGATGAACGGCATCGCCCGCGCCGGCCTCGTGCCGGGCCGCGACGTCTCCGTCACCGGGTATGACGACCTGGAAGAGGCGGCGATCGCCACCCCGGCGCTGACCACCGTCTGGAACGGCCAGTCCGAAGTCGGCCGCAACGCCGCCCGCGCTTTGCTCGACAAGCTCTCGGGCAGCCACGAGCCTGACGGCATCCACCTCATCAAGCCGGAAATGCGCATCCGGCAATCCACCGGACCGCTCAAGGCCCATCCGGAAGGTTGAGGCATCGGGCAAAGGGAGATCTCGCCATGGTGGCCAAGACGCGTCTTCTCGTGCCCTGCACGATCCGCGACCGGGTGCTCGACCGCTTGAAGGACGCCTTCGACGTGGTGCGTATCGAGCGGGCGGATCCGGCGTTGCTCGCTCGCTCCGAGGCGGCGAGCATTTCCGGTGTCGCGGTTTCCGGCGGTCTTGGCGCGGCGATGATCGAGCACCTGCCGTCGCTTGAAATCATCGCAAGCTTCGGTGTCGGTTACGATGGTGTGGATGTGGCGGCTGCCGCGGCACGCGGCATAGCTGTCACCAATACGCCCGATGTGCTGAACGACGAGGTGGCCGATACGACGATCGGCCTGCTGCTCAATACGGTGCGCCGCCTTCCGCAGGCCGAGGCGTGGCTGCGCGAAGGGCGCTGGGTGCGCGAGGGCGCCTTCCCGCTGACACCGCTCAGCCTGCGGGGCCGCAAGGCCGGCATCTACGGGCTGGGGCGCATCGGCATGGCGATCGCCGAGCGGCTGAAGGGCTTCGGCGTCGGGATCGCCTACCACACGCGGCGCCCGCGCGAGGACGTGCCGTTTGCCTATTATCCCTCGCTGGCGGAACTGGCGGAGGCGGTGGATATCCTGATCGCCATCGTGCCGAAGACGGCCGAGACGCACCGGACGATTGATGCGCATATCCTTCGCGCGCTCGGTCCCAATGGCGTGCTGATCAATGTCGGGCGTGGCTGGACGGTCGATGAGGGCGCCCTTGCCGCAGCACTTGGGGACGGGGTAATCGCGGCGGCCGGGCTCGACGTCTTCTATGATGAGCCGAACGTGCCGCAGGCACTGCTCGACCTGCCGAACGTCTCGCTCCTGCCGCATGTCGCTTCGGCTTCGGTGGCAACGCGCGATGCCATGGCCGACCTTGTGGCAGACAATCTCTTCGCCTGGTTCGAGCGTGGTGCGGCCCTGACCCCGGTGCCTGAAACACCCTTTGTGCGAAAAGCAGGGAACGATTTGGAAAGCCTTCGTTAACCTTTCGGCAATTTTGCGGGCGCATGCTTTTGCCATCGAGTCGATCGCGAAGGAGAGCCCATGAAGACGCTGATGATTGCCGCCGTGGCCGGCGCATTGTCGCTGGGGCTCTGGAGTGTTGCGGCGGAGCGCGCACCGGCTGTGGACCCGGTGACGACGAGTTCCGTTCCCGCTTCGGTGTCCGCACACAGCTATACCATTTCCAATGTGGTGGCGAATACCGCATGCCTTGCAGAGCGCGGTGACCGAATTTCGAGCCGCAGCGAGCGCTTCACTGCCAACAGCGACTGCGACGCCGTCTGGCCACGCCTTTCGGCTGCACGCACCTGGGTCGACAACGGCGATGGTACGGTCATCGTTGCCGATGCGCAGGGTGAGGCCATTCTGACCGTCGTCGATGGCGACGGTCTCGCCTATGAGGCCGTCGAACCTGCCGATGCCATGATCACGATGATTTCGGCCGACTAGCAAACGCCCAAGAAAACAAGGAACTAGAGCTGCCTCGGCGGATTGGATCCTGCCGGGGATGCCCTTCGCCCTTTCGGTTTGTCTGCCGCGGAGGTATCGCACTTCGCACCCGATACACAGGTTTCGGCCCAGCCGAGCCGCCGCCCGTCCTCGGCTTGCAGCCGGAGGCGGCCGACCGGCGCGCCGGTTGCTGTTTCCACCAGCACGGAATGGCGTTCGTCCGCTCGGTAGAGGTGGTCCTCCCCCCATTGCCTCATGGCGACGATGACGAGAAAGAGGTCGCGGCCCTTCTTGGTCAGGACGTATTCCTGGTAGGCACTGCCGTCCGATGCCGGGGCGAGAGCGAGGACCTCGGCCTCGACGAGGTCGCGCAGGCGCGTGCTCAGCATGCCCCGGGCGATGCCGAGATTCTGCTGGAAGGCGCTGAAGCGCCGGATGCCGTCGAAGGCATCGCGCACGATGAGCAGCGACCACCAGTCGCCGATGGCGTCCAAAGTGCGCGCGACGGGGCATTCGGCCTCGCGAAAACTCTTGCGTTTCATATCGGGTACCCTCGGCGACAAACTGGTTCTAAAATAGAACTGGAAGAGGTGTCTCGCAAGTGGTCTCATCATAAGACAAAGATGAGGTCGATTATGAAAACGTGCGATACCCTTTCCCAGTCCCGCCCGTGCCAGCCCGCCGATGGATCGAGGCAAGCGCCTGAAACATCGGACCTCTCGCGGCTGACATTGCTGGTCTTCGCCGTCACTTGCGGAAGCAGCGTGGCGAACATCTACTATGCCCAGCCCCTGCTCGATGCGATCGCGGCGACCTTTGCCATTCATCCGGCCGCTGTCGGCCTCGTCGTCACATTGACGCAGGTTGGCTATGCGGTGGGCCTGCTCTTCCTCGTGCCGCTCGGCGACCTGCTCGATCGCCGCAAGCTGGTCATCGGCCAGACACTGCTCTCCGCCTTGGCGCTTGCTGCCGTCGCCGGGGCGCCGAATGCCCTTACCCTGTTCGGCGCGATGATCGTTGTGGGCCTGCTGGCAGTCGTGGTCCAGGTGCTGGTAGCCCTCAGCGCCACGCTGGCGCGGCCGGAAGAGCGTGGTGCGGCCGTTGGCCTCGTCACCGGGGGCGTGGTGATCGGTATCCTGGCGGCGCGGTTCGTTGCCGGCATCCTGGCCGATGCGGGTGGGTGGCGGATCGTTTATCTTGTCTCCGCCGGCTTCATGCTGCTCCTGGGCGCGTTGCTCATGCGAGTCTTGCCACGGACGATCCCGGTTGCAAGTGCGGAACGCTATGGCAGCGTGTTGAAATCCATGCCGCTCATCTTTCTGAACGAGCCGGTGCTGCGCCTGCGGGCGGGGCTGGCCTTCCTGATCTTCGCCAGCTTCAGCACGCTCTGGACTGCGATGGTTCTGCCGCTGAGCGCGCCGCCCTTTTCCTTGAGCCACACCCAGATTGGCCTCTTCGGGCTCGCGGGGC
The DNA here is from genome assembly GCF_004284735.1 of Shinella sp. JR1-6. NCBI lineage: Bacteria > Pseudomonadati > Pseudomonadota > Alphaproteobacteria > Hyphomicrobiales > Rhizobiaceae > Shinella > Shinella sp. JR1-6. The sequence goes on from NZ_SHMI01000001.1 coordinate 278,226, forward strand.
TGGCCGGGGCGTTGGCTGCGGGCCGGGCAGGGCGGCTGGCAGATCGCGGCCTTGCGGAGCGCACGACCGGTTTATCCCTTGTGCTGCTCTGCCTCTCCTGGCTGGCAATCGCATTCCTGCCGCACTCGCTCGCGGTCTTTGCCATCGGTGTGGTGCTGCTCGATTTCGCGGTGCAGGCGGTGCACGTCACGAACCAGAGCCTTATCTTTGCTCGCCGGCCTGATGCCCGCAGCCGCCTTGTCGGCGGATACATGGTCTTCTACTCGGCTGGTAGCGCCTTGGGCGCCATCGTCTCGACGGTGAGCTATGCCCGTTTCGGCTGGGCAGGGGTCTGCCTTGCGGGGGCGACCTTCAGCCTTGCGGGCCTGTCCCTCTGGGCGGTTTCGCGAGAGATGGCACGGCATGGTTCATGACGACGCGTCGTGCGAGGCCGGACCGTTCAGGCGGACTTGGCCGAGCCGAAAGCCAGCACGTCGGCCTCGCCGGCCGCCTTGGCGGGGCGGGGCGCGCCCTGCTTTGCGGCAGCATAGTCGCGAACCGCTTCGCCGAAGGCGGCGAACAGCTTGTTCGACGGCTGGTCGGAGCCGACCCAATACTCCGGATGCCATTGTACACCGACTGCGAAGGCCTTGGCCCCGAGGACGGAGACGGCTTCGATCGTGCCGTCTTCGGCGACGGCTTCGACGGCAAGACGCGGTGCGATGTCGGAGATCGCTTGCCGGTGCAGGGAATTGACCTGCACGTCGCCGGCGCCGACGACGGCGGCAAGGCAGCTGCCTTCCTTGACGTGGACCGTCTGGCGGATGCCATAGGCGACGTCGAGCACGGGAGTGTCCGGCTTGCGGTGATCCCACATGCCGGGCTGTTCCTGGATCTCGTTGGCGAGTGTGCCGCCGAGCACGACGTTCAGTTCCTGAATGCCGCGGCAGATGGCGAGCAGCGGAATGCCACGTTCCAGCGCGCGGCTGATCAGCGGCAGGCTGGTGGCATCGCGTGCCATATCATAGGGGCCTTCCGCATCGGTCGCTTCTTTTCCGTAGAGGGAAGGGTGCACGTTGGTGCGCGAGCCGCTGACGAGCAGCCCATCCACCCGGTCGAGAATGCCGTCGAAATCGTTGTCCGATTCGAGCGCCGGCACGAGGAACACCGTGACGTCGGCGCCCTTGACGGCGGCGCGCACATACTGGTTCGGGGTGGCCTGCCAGACGTTGCCTTCGATCTCCCTGATATCGGCGGGAATGGCGACGACGGGTTTCGACATGATGGGCTCCGGAAAAAGAAATACCAATTGACGATTTGCTATCAAATCTCCGATCAGTCAATTCCCCCATTCTGGCGAAATGACGGCCGAAGCCCGGTTTCCAGGCGGTAGACGGAAGGATATACTGATCTAGGTTCGGGGAATCCCGGTGTGGTTCGGCGACGCCTTGTTAACTACATGCTTGCAAACAGCGATTGCATATACGACTTTTTTCGCTTTGCGTGCGCGTAATACTGTATCGCTCCGGAGACAGGATATTGCGCGGGCGGCCCATGTTAGGTTGAGTTGGCTGCGCGAACGGCCTCAATATTGCAATATGAGGTTGAGCGCGTCTTCTCTGGGTTGAGTGCGCGTGCAATGATGCAGGGCAATACCCTCGTTATTGGGTAATTTCCCGAAATCATTCATTAAATTTTGGTCGGTAACCCTCTCGTGTCAAGGGAGTGCCGAGTCCATGAAGGATAAGGGTCAAAACACACTGCCGGCTGATGTCTACCTGTCGTTCGTCAGCTCGCTGTACGGGAACCGCCAGACCCTTTTCGTGGGCATGATTTCGCATGTCATCACGTTCTCCTTCGTTTACGCCAAGACCGCCGACCCCTTTTTCCTGATCTGGAGCGGGCTGGTTATCGCCATCTGGTCGCTGCGTGCCGTCGGCATGCGCCATTTCGACCGGGTGGATCACGCAGCGCTCGACATGGACGGCATCCGCTACTGGGAGAACTGGTACAATCTCGGTGCCGTCGGTACGACGCTGGCGCTCGGTACGTCCTGCGGGTACAGCCTGCTCTTCAGCCGCGACAGCTTTGCCGAGCTTGCCACGATCGCGGTGACGCTTGCCACCATGGTCTCCGTCGTCGGGCGCAACTGCGGTTCGAAACGCGCCGTTGACTACATGACTTTTTCCGCATGTTTTCCGATGGTCGTAGGCTTCCTGGGGCTTCAGGATTTCTACCATGCCGTGCTTGCGGTGCTCATCCTGCCTTTCGTGATGACGACGCGCATGATGGCGAACGGCGTGCGCGAGTTCCTCTACAAGAACGTGCTGGCGACGCGCGAGGTCTCCATCATCGCCGACCGGTTTGACACGGCGCTGAACAACATGCCGCACGGCCTGTTCATGCTGGACGCTGACCACCGTATCCTCGTCGCAAACCGCCGGGCCTGCGAGCTTCTGCATCTTGGCAACCAGGAGCGGCTGAAAGACTGCCATCTCGACGTCGTCCTCAGGTTCGGCGTGCGCAACACCTTCCTCAACACCGAGCAGAGCAGGGTGATCCTGCGCCAGCTCGACGAGCTGTTGAAGGGAGAGCGTTCCCGCGCGCTGGTGCAGGTCACGGACGGGCTCTATCTGGAGTTCACCGCCTCGCCGCGTGAAAACGGTGGCGCCGTGCTTATTTTCGAGGATGTGACGGCACGCGTGCGGGCGGAAAAGAAGATTCTACACATGGTGCGCTACGACAGTCTCACGGGCCTGCCGAACCGCGCCTACTTCACCGATCTCGTGCAGGAGGCGCTGGGCGAGCGCAAGAAGGCCGGTACGGTCGGGTTCATGGTGCTTGATGTCGACGACTTCAAACATGTCAACGACATGAAGGGGCACGTTACCGGCGACCGGCTGCTGTGCGCCATTGCCGAGCGGCTGCGCAAGCTTGCTGGCGACAAGGTGCTCGCCGGTCATTTGATGGGTGACGAATTCATCCTCTTCTTCCCCAACGAGACCAACCGCCGCGATCTTGAAGCGCGCATGCGCCGGTTCCACGAGCAGCTGCGCGGTACCTACGAATTTGACGGCATGACCTTCCTCGTCTCCTTCAGCGCCGGTGCCGTTATGGTTTCGAGCGACGATTTCCGGCTGGAGGAAATGCAGATCCGCGCCGACCTCGCGCTCTTCGAGACGAAGTCGCGCGCCAAGGGCAGCGTCACCGTCTTCGAGCAGGAGATGGACGCACGCTACATGGATCGCCAGAAGCTCAAGGACGATCTGCGCGAGGCACTTGCCAGCAACACGCTGTCCGTCGCCTATCAGCCGATGTTCGTGCCCGACGGCACGCGCATCGAATGCTGCGAGGCGCTGTCGCGCTGGACGCATGCGGAGCGTGGTCCGGTGCCGCCGAACGTCTTCATCCAGCTTGCCGAAGAGATGGGCATCGTCTCCGAGATCACGCGCTTCATGATCATGCGTGCCTGCGCCGATTGCGCGGGCTGGCCGGCGCATATGGGTGTCTCGGTGAACCTCTCGGTGCAGGACCTGCGCGGCACCGGCATCATCGACCTCGTTGCCGAAGCGCTGGAAGTGGCGGGGCTCGCGCCGCACCGGCTGCACCTGGAGGTCACCGAAAGCTGCCTCATGGAAGAGCCGGTCAAGGTGCAGGCCATCCTGCAGGAGCTGCGTGCCCGCGGCATCACCATCGCCATCGACGATTTCGGCACCGGCTATTCCAGCCTCAGCTATCTCGACCAGCTGCCGCTCGATGTCATCAAGATCGACCGGTCCTTCGTGCGCAACATCGGCGAGGACCCGCGCCGCTTCAAGCTCCTGCGCGGCACGGTCAACCTTTCCCGCGAGCTCGGCCTGCGTATCGTCGTCGAGGGCGTGGAAACGCGCGAGCAGCTTGCGCTTATCAACAAGTACGAGTGTGCACGATCTCGTGCAGGGTTATGTCTTCGCGGCGCCCATGTCGCCTGACGCACTGCGTGATCTCTACGAGACTCTCGCCCGCAAATCCGGCGAATCCCGCCGCCGCGGCCGCCGCGTCGCCTGATCCTTCCTGTCTTCTTCCTCCGTGACGTATGAATTCGATACGGCGTATCAGTGTCTTCAAAATTAGCGTTAACCATTTATTAAGGTTAATGAATGGTATTTTACACAAATTGTCTTATATCGACGATTGTAATGGTGGCAGCGCGGTGGCTGCCGGTGCTCTTGCAATCGAGGATACGGGGACAATGGCCAGCGTAGAGACGGCGACCAACCGCTTTTCGGACAAGCTTCTGGGGCTGCTCGACAGGATCGAGTACCGCCGCGTCGAGACGGGCGAGGACATGGAAGACGTCGCCCGCATCCGCTACAAAGCTTACAAGGCGGGCGCTGTCATGCATCTCGACGAGCAGGCGGTCCTGATCGACGAGGTCGATTTCGATAGCCATGCCTATGTTTTCGGCATCTATTACGAGGAGCGGCTGATCTCGACGGTGCGCCTGCACCACGTCACGCCGGAGCACCGCGTCACTTCGTCGGGAAAGGTTTTTCCGGATGAAATCAATGCCTTCCTCGATGCGGGCATGTCGCTGATCGACCCGGTTCGTCTGGCCGCCGACCCGGAAATCTGGAGCGAGATGCCGGCAATCCCGTATCTGACGTTGCGTATCGCCACCATGGCGACGGATTACTTCCAGACGGACCGTTGCGTGCAGATGGTCAAGCCTGCGCATTCGGCCTTCTACAAGCGCGTCTTCGATGCCGATTTCGTGGCTTCGCCGAAGAGCAACCACGGCAAGTTCATTATCGACCTGATGCTGCTGGCGACCAACGTCAAGGAGACGTTGCCCTCGCTCTACCAGCGCTTCCCATTCTTTAAATCCGAACCCTATGAGCGCCGCATGATGTTTGCCCGGGGCGACGGCCTGCCGTTCAGCCCTTTGACCGTGCGTCCGACCGCGCGCCGCGCGCATTTCGGCGGCGAGCGCATCCAGCTTTCCGGAAATGCCTTTGCCGGATAAGCGCCCCGCGTTTTGATGTCGCATGACGGGCCGGTTTCTTGCGAAACCGGCCCGTTCTGTTTCGGAAACGAGAAAGGTCGAAACGCTCTGCCTGCCTTGCCGTTGCGCTTTGCCGATCCATTGTGTATGGCCAGAAAGACGCGTGTCTTCACGCTTGAGGGAATCTGTTTTCGGTGCCTGTCAGCGAGGCTTTTCCGCTGACAGGTGCGGGTGCTTAGGAGAAGGTAGACTATGGCTGAACATCATTCCGGACCGGTCGAGACGGGCGCTGCGATGGATTACCCGGAGCATGAGAAGACCTACGACCTCTTCATCGCCGGCGCCAAATACGGCACGCTGTTCTGCGTCGCACTGCTGATCGCCATGGCGGCCGGCTTCTTCACCAGCGCCGGTTTCTTCAGCGCGCTGCTGCTGCTCATCATTCTCAACGTCGTCGGCTACTTCCTGCTGCGTTGACCTAAACAACCGCATCTGCGGATTGTCACACGGCGCCATTCCGGCGCCGTGATTTAACACGGCCAGTCTCGGGGGGAGGACCACGGTTTGAGTCAGTGTGTTTTTGTAGCACGGGAAAGTGATCCGGCGGAGGGCCGCGTCGCGGGCTCCGTTGAAACAGTCAAGAAAATGAAAAGCCTGGGGCTCGACGTGCTGGTGGAAACCGGTGCCGGCCTTGCCTCCCGCATCCTGGATGCGGATTACGAAGCTGTCGGCGCACGCATCGTCGGGCCCGAAGAGGCAAGGGCAGCGGACGTCGTCCTGAAAGTCCGGCGGCCGACCTCCGCCGAAATCGCCGCCTACAAGGCCGGCGCCATCGTCATTGCCACGATGGATCCCTACGGCAACGAAGCCGCCATCGCCGAGATGGCCAGTGCCGGTCTCACCACCTTCGCCATGGAACTGATGCCGCGCATCACACGCGCCCAGTCGATGGACATTCTGTCCTCGCAGGCGAACCTTGCCGGCTATCAGGCCGTCATCGACGCCGCCCATGAATACGACCGCGCCATGCCGATGATGATGACCGCTGCCGGTACGGTTCCGGCCGCGAAAGTCTTCGTCATGGGTGCCGGTGTTGCCGGCCTTCAGGCCATCGCGACCGCGCGCCGCCTCGGCGCCGCCGTCTCCGCGACGGACGTGCGCCCGGCCGCAAAGGAGCAGGTCGCTTCGCTTGGTGCCAAGTTCATCGCCGTCGAGGACGACGAGTTCAAGGCCGCCGAAACCGCCGGCGGCTATGCGAAAGAGATGTCCAAGGAGTATCAGGCGAAACAGGCCGCGCTCGTCGCCGACCATATCGCCAAGCAGGACATCATCATCACGACGGCGCTCATTCCCGGCCGTCCTGCCCCCCGGCTTGTGACGCGCCAGATGCTGGCGGCCATGCGCACGGGTTCCGTTGCCGTCGATCTCGCGGTCGAGCGCGGTGGCAACATCGAGGGTGCTGAGGCAGGCCGCGTTGCCGAGGTCGAAGGCGTCAAGGTCATCGGCTATCTCAATGTGCCCGGCCGTATCGCGGCCTCCGCTTCGGCGCTCTACGCCAAGAACCTCATCACCTTCCTCGAGACCATGGTCGACAAGGAAACGAAGTCGGTTTCGGTCAATGTCGAGGACGAGTTGGTCAAGGCGACGATGTTGACGAAGGACGGTGCCGTGGTGCACCCGAATTTTGGCGGTAGCGTTCAGCAAGGGGAGGGCAAGTGATGGCGAACGAACTTCTCGACAAGGCGATCACTGATCTGGAACGCGCGGTGGAAGCTGTCCGCGCCGCTTCCGAATATGTGCCGGATGCGGCCGCTGCGGCGGCGCACGGCGTTTCCGGCGGGGCGATCGATCCTTTCGTCTTCCGTCTGGCGATCTTCGTGCTGTCGATTTTCGTCGGCTACTATGTCGTCTGGTCGGTGACACCCGCGCTGCACACGCCGCTGATGGCCGTCACCAACGCCATCTCCTCGGTCATCGTCGTCGGCGCTTTGCTCGCCGTCGGTATCTCGCTCTCGGGTGTGGCGACCGGCTTCGGCTTCGTCGCGCTCATCCTCGCCTCCGTCAACATCTTTGGCGGCTTCCTCGTCACCCAGCGCATGCTGGCGATGTACAAGAAAAAAGAGAAGTGAGGGCGGCCCGATGAACGCAAACTTCGCAGCCTTCCTCTACCTCGTTTCCGGGGTGCTCTTCATCATGGCCTTGCGCGGCCTGTCGCATCCGACGACCAGCCGCCGCGGCAACATGCTCGGCATGATCGGCATGGGCATCGCCATCGGCACGACGCTGCTGCTCGCGACGCCGTCCTTCGGTGGCCTCGTGCTCATCGTGCTCGGCCTTGCCATCGGCGGCGGTGCCGGCGCCTATATCGCGCGCTCGATCCCGATGACCTCGATGCCGCAGCTCGTGGCGGGCTTCCACTCGCTCGTCGGCCTTGCCGCCGTGCTGGTCGCTGCCGCCGCGCTCTACTCGCCGGTGTCCTTCGGCCTCGGCCAGGTCGGCGAGATCCACGGCCAGGCGCTCATCGAAATGGCGCTGGGTGCCGCCATCGGCGCGATCACCTTCACCGGCTCGATCATCGCCTTCCTGAAGCTCGACGGGCGCATGTCCGGCAAGCCGATCATGCTGCCCTACCGGCATGTCATCAACATCGTGCTGCTCGCGGCGATCGTCTTCTTCATCGTCGGCCTGACCCTGTCGGAAAGCCATTTCGATTTCTGGCTGATCGTCATTCTGGCGCTGGCGCTCGGCGTGCTGCTCATCGTGCCGATCGGCGGCGCCGACATGCCCGTCGTTGTCTCGATGCTCAACTCCTATTCGGGTTGGGCTGCGGCCGGCATCGGCTTCACGCTCGGCAACCTCGCGCTGATCATCACCGGTGCGCTGGTCGGCTCCTCGGGTGCGATCCTGTCCTACATCATGTGCAAGGGCATGAACCGCTCGTTCATCTCTGTCATCCTTGGCGGCTTCGGCGGCGACAGCGGCGCGGCAGCGGCGGATGACGGTGTGCAGCGCACGGTCAAGCAGGGTTCTGCCGACGACGCGGCCTTCCTGATGGCGAACGCCTCCAAGGTCATCATCGTGCCGGGCTACGGCATGGCGGTGGCGCAGGCGCAGCATGCGGTTCGCGAGCTTGCCGATGCGCTGAAGAAGAACGGCGTCGAGGTGAAATACGCGATCCATCCGGTCGCCGGCCGTATGCCGGGCCATATGAACGTGCTGCTCGCCGAAGCGAACGTGCCCTATGACGAAGTGTTCGAGCTCGAGGACATCAACTCCGAGTTCGCCCAGGCGGATGTCGCCTATGTCATCGGCGCCAACGACGTGACCAACCCCGCCGCCCGCGACGACAAGTCATCGCCGATCTACGGCATGCCGATCCTCGACGTCGACAAGGCGAAGACCTGCCTCTTCGTCAAGCGCTCGCTTGGCTCGGGCTATGCCGGCATCGACAACACGCTGTTCTACAAGGACGGCACGATGATGCTGCTTGGCGATGCCAAGAAGATGACCGACGATATCGTCAAGGCGATGAACCACTAAGAGGGTTTCATCCGAGACAAAAAAGCCCGCGAGATGATCGCGGGCTTTTTTTGTTTCAGAATCTCCTGGAAGGAGAACCCCGGGCTGGCCCGAGGATGACGAACGAGAGGTGCGTAGCTTAAGCGGGCTTTGCAGCCGAGGCGGCGCCTCTTGTGCGGGCAAGGCCGTCCTTGGCCGGCTTGTAGTTCGGGTCGAGCTTCAGGGCGTGCGAATAGGATTTTGCCGCGCGGGCCATGTCGCCGCGGCGCTCGTAGATCAGCGCCTGGTTTGCCCAGGATTCGGCAAGCTTGCCGTCGAGGTTGATCGCCGTGTTGAAGTCCTGGAACGCATTGTCGTCGTCGCCCTGCGCGGCATAGGAAATGCCGCGACCATTGTAGGGCTCGGCCGAGTTCGGCGAGAGCGAAATGGCCTTTGAGAAGTCCTCGATGGCCTTGTCGTGCTGGCGGCGGGCCTGGAAGATCAGGCCGCGATTGTGATAGGCGCGCGGATCGGTCGTATCGAGTTCGATCGCGCGGTTGAAGTCGCGGAAGGCCTCGTCGAGGCGGCCGGCCTGACGATAAAGATTGCCGCGGCCGATATAGGCGACGTCGTAGTTCGGGCTGAGCTGCAGCGCAGTGTTGTAGTCGCTCGCCGCCTGCGCCTGATTGCCCTGGCTGCGCTCGACGAGCGCACGGTTGGCATAGGCCTGGTAGAAGCGCGGATTGAGCTCGATCGCGCGGTTGAAGTCGTCGATCGCGCGGCGATACTGGCCGGCGCGGCCATAGGCGGAGCCGCGCACATTGTAGCCGGCCGGGTCCTGCGGGTTTGCGGCGATCACTGCCGAGAGCGAGGAGATGTTCTCTTCCGAGCCCTGGGCGCGCTCGACCTTCAGCACGTCCGTCGACGTAGCGGTCGACTGGCAGCCGGTCAGAAGGAGCGCGATGGACGTGGCGGCGACGGCGGCCATCAGGGGGCGGCGCAGGCGGGCAGCCGAGGGAGAGAAGCGGTCGGTCGGGAACCCGGTAGATGCAGCCATGTCCAAGTGCGAATCCTCAAAGTGGGCTTCTGTCGCGCCTCATGCGCGATGAAAACGCTACGCTTGAAAGCAATTCCGGCGACGGTGCGTAGCGATAGCGCCCGGAATTGCACGGGAAGTCTTTCACATCTGTGAAAAAACGTCCGGTCACGTCAAAAAAGGCGGCGGCGAAATGTTCGCCCCCGCCCGGTCTTGCATCCGAAAACGTCGAAAAGACGGCCGATCAACGGGCGCCGGGACGACCGCCGATGAGGCCTTCGCGCTGGGCGCGCTTGCGAGCCAGCTTGCGAACGCGACGGACGGCTTCAGCCTTTTCACGCGCACGCTTCTGCGACGGCTTTTCGTAAAAGTCGCGCATCTTCATTTCACGGAAAATACCTTCGCGCTGCATCTTCTTCTTGAGAGCGCGGAGAGCCTGATCAACGTTGTTGTCGCGGACAAGTACCTGCACGAGAATCCCGTTCCTTTGTTTGTTGTACGCCCACCGAGCACGGGTCGCCGGGCAAATAGATTGCGTTCGCGCAGCCCACCAGGCTGGCAATTGGTGGGTCGGATACCAGATCGCAGCAGCGAAGTCCAGCCTGAAGCGCCGGGAAGCTGAGGATATTTGTGGGGTGCCGGTGGGAAAGCATGGCAAAGCTTCCGTGACGCTCATGTCGCATGTGGTACAAGGTGCGCCTGAATGCGTCGCAAAGGATACGGCGTGGTGCGTCAGGATTTGCTTTCTTTCTGGGCAGGAAACAAGCCGGCCGGGCCGGCGCGATTTTGAGGACATGGGATGCGCAAATATTCGGTTTTCGCCGTCGCCCGCGAGGCGATGCGTGGCCACAAGGGCTGGGAGGCGCAATGGACCTCGCCCGAGCCGCGCAAGGAATATGACGTGATCATCGTCGGCGGCGGCGGCCATGGCCTGGGCGCGGCCTACTATCTTGCCAAGGAACACGGCATCACCAATGTCGCGGTCATCGAGAAGGGTTGGCTCGGCGGCGGCAATACCGGCCGTAACACGACGATCATCCGCTCGAACTATCTCTATGACGAGAGCATGGACATCTACGAGCATTCGCTGAAGCTCTGGGAAGGGCTCAGCCAGGATCTCAACTACAATGTCATGTACTCGCCGCGCGGCGTGATGATGCTGTCGCACAATGTGCACGACAAGCAGTCCTTCCAGCGCCATGTCCATGCCAACCGGCTCTACGGCATCGACAACGAATGGCTGACGCCGCAGCAGGCGAAGGACTTCGTGCCGGTTCTCGATATCTCTGCCTCCGCCCGCTATCCGATCAACGGTGCGGCCCTCCAGCGTCGCGGCGGCACCGCCCGCCACGACGCCGTCGCCTGGGGCTATGCCCGTGCCGCGTCGGATCGCGGCGTGCATGTCATCCAGAACTGCGAGGTCAAGGGCATCCGCCGCGGGCCCGACGGCGCGGTGACGGGTGTGGAGACTTCGAAGGGGTTCATCGGCGCGAAGAAGATCGCGGTGTCGGCCTCCGGCCACAACTCGGTCATCCTGTCGATGGCGGACGTGAAGCTGCCGCTGCATTCCGTGCCGCTCCAGGCGCTGGTCTCCGAGCCGATGAAGCCGATCTTCCCCTGCGTGGTCATGTCCAACTCGGTGCATGCCTATATCTCGCAGTCGGACAAGGGCGAACTGGTCATCGGCGCGGGTACGGACCAGTACAACTCCTATTCCCAGACCGGCGGTCTGCAGATCATCACGCATACGCTGGATGCGATCTGCGAACTCTTCCCGATGTTCCGACGCGTCAAGATGATGCGCCAGTGGGGCGGTATCACCGACAACACGCCGGATCGTTCGGCGATCCAGGGCGTGACGCCGGTGAAGAACCTCTTCGTCAATTGCGGCTGGGGCACCGGCGGCTTCAAGGCGACGCCGGGTTCGGCCCATCTCTTCGCGCACCTCATCGCGAAGGGTGAGCCGCACAAGCTGGCTTCCGGCCTGACGCTGGACCGCTTCCGCACAGGCCGCCTCATCGACGAGGCCGCGGCGGCGGCCGTGGCCCATTGATGAACGGCGCGCTCCTTGCCGGGTTGCTGATGACGGCCGGTGTGATGCCGGCGGGCTCGATCATTCCCGAGCCTGATGATTTCCGTTTCCAGACGATCCGCAAGGCGGCCGGCGAGCGGAACTGGCCCTTTCTCGCGGAGAGCGGGATGTTGGGGTGCACGACGATGCTCGGCGAACGGGTGGTCTACTTCATCCCCGGCGACGACATGGAACGCGCCTACAACATCGACATCAACCTCTTTGCGATGAGTGTGGCCAATGTCGGAATAACGGATGTGCTGGCCCCCTACGAGGATAGCGCGCAACTGCTTTATCGGCTTGTGCCCTTCGTCTCCATGGGCCAGCGACTTTGCGACCAGGAACCCGGCACGCTCGTGACGGAACCAGAGCTTTAAACAGGTAGGATACCATGCTGCTGATCTACTGCCCCTACTGCGAGGAAGAGCGCTCGGAGCTCGAATTCCGCCACGGTGGCGACGCGCACATCGCCCGGCCGACCAACATGGCCGATATCACCGACGAGGAGTTCCAGGAGTATTTCTTCCTGCGCGACAACCCGAAGGGCCTGATCTTCGAACGCTGGCGCCATATCCATGGCTGCGGCCGCTTCTTCAACGCGGCACGCGACACGGTGAGCGACAAGTTCGTCATGAGCTACAAGGCGGGCGAGCCTAAGCCTGATCTCTCCGGTGCGCCGACAACCACCGAAAAACCCGCCGAAACCTTTGAAACCACGGAAGGAACCGCGCAATGAGCGGCGCCAATCGCATTGCCGGTCAGGGCCGCCTGACGCCGGCCAAGACAGCGCGTTTTACCTTCGACGGAAAGACATTCGACGCGCTGGAAGGCGATACCGTCGCCTCGGCGCTGCTCGCCAACGGCGTGCACCTCGTCGGCCGCTCGTTCAAGTACCATCGCCCGCGCGGCATCCTGTCGGCAGGCCCGGAAGAGCCGAACGCGCTGATCGATGTTTCGCGCGATGCCGCCCGCCGCCAGCCGAACGTGCGCGCGCCGGTACAGGAAGTCTTTGACGGCATGAAGGTTTCTTCGCAGAACCGCTGGCCGTCGCTCGCCTTCGATATCGGCGGCGTCAACAACCTGATGTCGCCGTTCTTCGCCGCCGGTTTCTACTACAAGACCTTCATGTGGCCGAAGGCCGCCTGGGAAAAGGTCTACGAGCCCTTCATCCGCAAGGCCGCCGGCCTCGGCGTCGCGCCGACGGAAGAGGATCCGGACCACTACGCCAGCCGCTATGCCTATTGCGACGTACTCGTCGCCGGTGGCGGCGTCGCCGGCCTTTCGGCAGCACTTGCCGCTGCCGAAGCCGGCGCCCGCGTCATCCTCTGCGACGAGCAGCCGGAAGTCGGCGGTGCGCTGCATTACGACACGTCGGTGACGATCGACGGCCGGAACGGCTACGACTGGGCGCAGGCGACGGCTGCCAGGCTGAAGGCGATGGAGAACGTCACCGTCCTCACCCGCACGACGGCCTTCGGCTACTACAACCACAATTTCGTCGGCCTCGTCGAGCGCGTCACCGACCACCTCGCAAAGCCTGACAAGAAGCTGCCGCGTGAGCGGATGTGGCAGGTCCGTGCCAAGCGCGTCATCCTGGCTACCGGCTCGATCGAGCGCCATATGGTGTTCGCCAACAACGACCGGCCGGGCATCATGCTCGCCTCAGCGGCGCGTACCTATCTCAACCATTTCGGCGTCGCCGTCGGCCGCAAGGTCGGCGTCTATACGGCAAGCGATTCGGCCTATGAGGCCGCCTTCGACCTGAAGCGTGCCGGCGTCACCATCGCCGCCATCGTCGACAACAGAGAGAAGCCGGGCGAAGCCGTTCTGGCGGAAGCCCGCAAGCTTGGCATCGAGGTGCTGACCGGCCATTCGGTCGTCGACACCAAGGGCAAGCTGCGCGTCTCCTCCATGTCGGTCGCCCGCAACGGCGGCGGCTCGGCCCGCGCCATCCCGGTTGATGCGCTGCTGATGTCCGCCGGCTGGACGCCCTCCGTCCATCTCTTCTCGCAGTCGCGCGGCAAGGTGGCCTATGATGCCGCCTCCGGCCGCTTTCTGCCGGGAACCTATGCGCAGGATTGCCTCTCGGTCGGTTCGTGCAATGGCACGGACGGCCTCCAGGCGACCATCGAGGAATCGCTGGCCGCGGGCGAGCTGATGGCCCGCGCTACCGGCAACGAGGGCGGCGGCAAGGTCGAGCTCTCGGGTGAAAACGCCTTCGAATGGACCGGCGGCATGGCCGGCGCGGGCGAGGGCGCCGGCGTCGATACGACCGTCAAGGCTTTCGTCGATTTCCAGAACGACGTCTGCGCCAAGGACATCCGCCTTGCCGTGCGCGAAGGCATGCACTCGATCGAGCACATCAAGCGCTTCACCACCAACGGCATGGCGACGGACCAGGGCAAGCTGTCCAACATCCATGGCCTTGCCATCGCCTCTGAAGTGCTGAACCGCGAGATCCCGAAGATCGGCCTCACCACCTTCCGCGCGCCCTATACGCCCGTCACCTTCGGCGCGCTGATCAGCCATTCGCGCGGCGAACTCTTCGATCCGGCGCGCAAGACGCCCATGCATGCCTGGGAAGATGCGCATGGCGCGGTCTTCGAAGACGTCGGCAACTGGAAGCGTGCCTGGTATTATCCGCGTTCCGGCGAGACCATGCACGACGCGGTCAACCGCGAGTGCCGCACGGTGCGTAGCGCTGCCGGCCTCTTCGATGCCTCGACGCTCGGCAAGATCGAAGTCGTCGGCCCCGATGCCGCCGAATTCCTGAACCTGATGTACACCAACGCCTGGGATACGCTGAAGCCCGGCCGTTGCCGCTACGGCATCATGCTGCGCGAAGATGGTTTCGTTTATGACGACGGCGTCGTCGGGCGCCTCGCGGAGGATCGCTTCCACGTCACGACGACGACGGGCGGCGCGCCGCGCGTCATGAACCACATGGAAGACTATCTACAGACGGAATTCCCGCATCTGAAGGTCTGGCTGACCTCGACCACCGAACAGTGGGCAGTCATCGCCGTGCAGGGTCCGAAGGCGCGCGAAATCCTCGAGCCGCTCATCGAAGGCATCGACATCTCGAACGAAGCCTTCCCGCATATGAGCGTGCGCGAAGGAAAGATCTGCGGCGTGCCGACGCGGCTTTTCCGCATGTCCTTCACCGGCGAAGCGGGCTACGAAGTCAACGTTCCCGCCGATTACGGCCAGGCCGTCTGGGAAGCCATCTGGGCCCGCGCCGAACCGCTCGGCGCCTGCGCCTACGGCACGGAGACGATGCACGTCCTGCGCGCCGAAAAGGGCTATATCATCGTCGGCCAGGATACGGACGGCACCGTCACGCCGCACGATGCCAGCCTAAGCTGGGCCGTCTCCAAGAAGAAGACGGATTTCGTCGGCATCCGCGGCCTGAAGCGTCCGGACCTCGTCAAGGAGGGGCGCAAGCAGCTCGTCGGCCTTTTGACCAAGGATCCGAACGTTGTTCTGGAGGAGGGCGCGCAGATCGTCGCCGATCCGAACGAGCCGAAGCCGATGAAAATGCTCGGCCATGTGACCTCGTCCTACTGGTCGGAAAACTGCGGCCGCTCGATCGCCATGGCGCTTATCGCCGGTGGTCAGGCACGGCTTGGCCAGACGCTCTACGTGCCGATGCCCGACCGTACCATCGCGGTCGAGGTCAGCGACATGGTGTTCATCGACAAGGAAGGAGGACGCCTCAATGGCTGATCACGCTCTTCGCAAGGCGCCGCTCGCCGGCCGTCATGGTGGTTCCGCCGGCGCACACGTCACGCCCGCCGCCCCTGCAACCCGTCTTTCGCTGCGTGCAGGCGAAGATGCCATCGGCACGCTTTCGCTGGCCTTCGGCCTCGAACTGCCGAGACGGCCGAAAACCTCGGCCTCCGTCAGCGGGCGCCACGCGCTCTGGCTCGGGCCGGACGAATGGCTGCTGATCGACGAGAACGGGGCCGACCTGATGGGCATTGCATCGGGCGTTTCCGCGCTGCATTCGGCGACGGATGTCTCGCATCGCAACACGGCGATCCTCGTTTCCGGCCCCAACGCGGCCGGAGCGATTGCCAGTGGCTGCCCGCTCGATCTCGGCAATGCGATCTTCCCGGTTGGCGCCGCGGCGCGCACGGTGCTCGGCAAGATCGAGATCGTGCTCCTGCGCACCGGCGAGGAAGACTATCGCGTGGAATGCTGGCGCTCCTTCTCGCCCTATGCCTTCGGCCTGCTTGCCGAGGGCGCGGAAGACGCCGGGCTCTGACCGCGATCAGAAGAACCGATAGAAGAACAGGGCTGTCTCCCGCGTCCCGGGGGACAGCCCTTCGTACAGGTGCCGGTCATAGCCGCCGAGGGTAAAACCCTGGCGCAGATAGAACCGGCAGGCGGCAACATTGGTCGTCTGGGTTTCGAGACGAATACCCGGCAGGCCGTTGTCCTTCGCCCAGCGAAACGCCTGCTGTATCAGGCGCTGCGCCGCGCCTGTGCCACGCCACTCCGTATCGACGGCGATGTCATCGATGAAGGCGAAATTGTTCCATCCCTTCGAGAGTACGATATAGCCGACCGGCGCCTCGTCCCCGACAACGACGAAGAGCGCCTTGTCCTCGTCGTTCAGGTCGGTTTTGAGGTCATCCGCGTCGAAGCCGTAGCTCTTGGCATAGGGCTCCACAGGCAGGGCCTGCGCCAACCAGTCGCCGTCGAAAGGTGGTACAGCTTCGCGGGTGACGAGGAAGGAAAAGTCGCAGGCACCGAGGATCGCGATGTCTTCCGGTGCGGCGAGACGGATTTTCACACGTCCTCCGGCCGGTCCTTGGGATCGAACTGGATGATGGTGATCCAGTCGGCGGTCAGGGCGGGTTTTCGTTCGTCCTCGATCTCCACTGAGACGTCATAGCGGATGGTCACCATGCCGGCACCGCGAAAGCGCGCTTCGGCGAGAACGAAGCGGCCGCGCACACGCGTTCCGCTTTTCACCGGCGTCATGAAGCGGACCTTCTCGAAGCCGTAGTTGATGCCCATCGTCTGCTCGACGATGCGCGGCACGCAATCGTAGTTCATTGCTGAAAGCAGTGAGAGCGTCAGGAAGCCGTGCGCGATCGTGCCACCGAAGGGCGTTTCTGCGGCTGCGCGCACGGGATCGGTATGGATGAACTGGTGGTCTTCCGTCGCTTCGGCAAAACGGTCGATCATCGTCTGGTCGACCGTGAACCAGCGCGATAGGCCGAGTTCGGTGCCGACGAGGCTGCCGATGTCCTTCAGGTGAATGGTCTCTGGCATAGGGTTTTCCTGCCGCTCGATGCGCGCCTGGATTCGGTATTCTCGCAAGAGCGCGGCGCGTTTGCGCGACATGCTTTAGAGAGATGGTTTGTCCGGACAATGAAGATCAGTGCTTTTCGACAAAAATCTCGACGCTGCGGGGATGGATGAGGCTGGTCGCGGGATGGTTGGTGGAAAGCAGGCTCGTCCAGTCGCGTCCCTCCGGTGGCGGCAGGGCGAGCGCCTGCTCACCATGCGTCCGGTTGATGGCGATTGCGAGATGGACGATCCGCTGCTGCTGTAGATCTGGCGTCTTGAGGATGGCAAGCAGGGTTCCGGCGAACGGCGCTTCCCAGTCGCCGACTGTCATTGGGGTGCCTGCCAGTGTCCGCCATTCGATATCGCCGGTGCCGCTCCAGAAGGTCGTTTCCGTGAGGGCGGGGAAACGCTTGCGAATGGCAGAGAGCATGGCGGTGTGTTCGATCAGACCGTCGTCGAGCCGGTCCCAGTGCATCCAGGTGATGGCGTTGTCCTGGCAATAGGCGTTGTTGTTGCCGTTCTGGCTGCGTCCGCCCTCGTCGCCGGCCGTCAGCATGACGGTGCCGCGCGAGAGGAAGAGGCTCGCCAGCAGCGTCTTCACATCCGCCCGGCGGGCCGAGAGCACCGCGCCGTCCGTCGTCTCGCCCTCGGCGCCGTTGTTCCAGGAATGGTTCTCGTTGTGGCCGTCGCGGTTGTCCTCGCCGTTCGCCTCATTGTGTTTCACCGTATGGGAGACAAGGTCCATCAGGGTGAAGCCGTCATGGGCGGCGAGGAAATTGACGGAGCGGGTGCGGTCGCCGCCATGGCGGGAGAAGATGTCGGAAGAGCCGGCAAGCGCGGTGACGAAGGCACCGAGCCGGTGGCTGTCACCGCGCCAGAAGGTGCGCGTGTCGTCGCGATAGCGGTCGTTCCATTCGAGGAAGGGTTCCGGGAAATTGCCGAGCTGGTAGCCGCCGGACCCGATGTCCCATGGTTCGGCGATCAGCACGCGGTCCTTGAGCAGCGGGTCGGCGCAGATTTCCGAGAGCAGCGCGGCCCTTGCGGAAAAACCGTCCGCCTCGCGGCCGAGGATGGTGGCAAGGTCGAAGCGGAAGCCATCGACGCCGGCATGGCGCACGAAATGGCGCAGGCTGTCGAGCACGAGCTGGCGTACGATCGGGTGTTCCCCGGCGATGGTGTTGCCGCAGCCGGTGTCGTTGATCAGCTCGCCGGGGCGGCCCTCCACATGGCGGTAATAGGTGAGGTTGTCGAGGCCGCGCATGGAGAGCGTCGCGCCGTGGCGGTCGCTCTCGCCGGAATGGTTGAAGACGAGGTCGAGGATGACGCCGATGTTTTCGGCGCGCAGTGCCGCGACGGTGTCGGCGAGTTCCTTCATGCCGCCGGGAACGAGGCGCGGATCGAGCGCCATCAGCGCGATCGGGTTGTAGCCCCAGCTGTTGGAAAGACCGAGAGGCGGCAGATGGCGTTCATCGATCCAGGCGGTGATCGGCATCAGCTCGACGGCATCGACGCCGAGGCGCTTGAGATGGGCGAGCACGGCGGGATGGGCAAGCGCGCCGACGGTTCCGCGCACCGCCTCCGGCACGTCGGGGTGTAGCATGGTGAAGCTGCGCACCGCTACCTCGTAGACGAAGCCACCGGGGCGGAAGAGCGGCGCTTTTACATCGACCGGCCGGTTTCGTGTGACGATGGCCTTCGGCACGATATCCGCAGTCTCGACGCCGAAGCGGGTGAGGCGGCCGTCGTGCACGAAGGGGCGGTCGATTTTCTTGGCATAGGGATCGACGAGCAGTTTTGCCGGGTCGAACCAGAGGCCGTGGTCGGGGGAATAGACGCCATCGGCGCGGAAGCCGTAGCATGTTCCGGCGGTCGCGCCTTCGACGAAGACACGGTGGAAACCGTTCTCGTCCCGCCCCATTGCGAGGCGGGCGAGTTCCTTGTCGCCATTGTTGTCGAACAGGCAAAGCTCGACCCGGCCGGCGTTGTGCGAATAGACCGCGAACTCCACCCCGTCCCCGGAGAGCGTGGCGCCCGGCGCGAAGGAAGGGGCGGTGATCGTCATCTCAGGTAATCACGGTCGGCGCATCGCGGCCGGTTCGGGTCTTGATGCCGGCGATCTCGTCGGCGACGGCGATGAGGTCTGCGAGAGCTTCCTGCGTGTCGATGTCGTGGCGCGCGGCGTCGGGCTCGAAGCGCTCGATGTAGACGCGCAGGGTCGCGCCCGAGGTGCCGGTGCCGGAGAGGCGGAAGACCACGCGCGAACCGCCTTCGAAGAGGATGCGGATGCCCTGGTTCTTGCTGACCGACTGGTCCACCGGGTCGTTGTAGGCAAAATCGTCTGCCGTTGCGACGGTGAGGGAGCCGAAGCTCTTGCCGGGAAGGGTGGCTAGCTGGTCGCGCAGGTTCGCCACAAGACCGTTCGCGGCATCGGTGTCGACTTCCTCGTAGTCGTGACGGGAATAGTAGTTGCGGCCGTAGGTCGCCCAGTGCTGTTCGACGATGTCGAGAACGCTTTCCTTGCGCACGGCGAGAATGTTGAGCCAGAGCAGCACGGCCCAGAGGCCGTCCTTCTCGCGCACATGGTCGGAACCGGTGCCGGCGCTCTCCTCGCCGCAGATCGTGGCAAGGCCGGCGTCGAGCAGGTTGCCGAAGAATTTCCAGCCGGTCGGCGTCTCGAAAATGCCGATGCCGAGTTTTTCCGCGACGCGGTCGGCGGCGCCCGAGGTGGGCATGGAGCGCGCGATGCCGGCGAGGCCCTTGGCGTAGCCGGGCGCAAGATGGGCGTTGGCGGCGAGCAGCGCCAGGCTGTCGGACGGGGTGACGAAGATGCCCTTGCCGATGATCAGGTTGCGGTCGCCGTCGCCGTCGGAGGCGGCGCCGAAGTCCGGCGCGTCGTCGGCCATCATCGTCTCGTAGAGCGCGCGGGCGTGTACCAGGTTGGGGTCCGGGTGGTGGCCGCCGAAGTCCGGCAGCGGCATGAAGTTGAGCACCGAGCCCTTGGTGGCGCCGAGGCGGTTTTCGAGGATCTCCTTGGCATAGGGGCCGGTGACGGCGCTCATGGCGTCGAAGACGACGCGGAAGCCGCCGGCGAGCAAGCCGCGGATCGCGTTGAAATCGAAGAGCTGTTCCATCAACTCGGCATAGTCGGCGACGGGGTCGATGACGGTGATCGTCATTCCCTCGATCTCGTGTGTGCCTTCGAGGTCAAGATTCACGTCGGCGACGTCGGATATCTTGTAGCTGTCGATGACCTTGGTGCGGGCGAAGATCGCGTCGGTGATCTTTTCCGGCGCCGGGCCGCCATTGCCGATATTGTACTTGATGCCGAAGTCTTCCGTCGGGCCGCCGGGATTGTGGCTGGCCGACAGAACGATGCCGCCGAAGGCCTTGTATTTGCGGATGACATTGGACGCAGCGGGGGTCGAGAGAATGCCGCCACGGCCGACCAGCACGCGGCCGAACCCGTTGGCGGCGGCCATCTTGATGGCAAGCTGGATGACCTCGCGATTGTAGTAGCGGCCGTCGCCGCCGATCACCAGCGTCTGGCCCTCGAAGCCTTCCAGGGAATCGAAGATCGCCTGGATGAAGTTCTCCGCATAGTTCTTCTGCCGGAAGACGGGGACCTTCTTGCGCAGACCGGACGTGCCGGGCTTCTGGTCGGAATAGGGCGTGGTCGATATGGTCTTGATGGTCATCGGCTTACACTCGCGAAAGTAGGCTGGAATAGAGGTCGGCATAGCGCGCGGCGCTGTTTTCCCAGGAAACGTCCGACTTCATACCCTGGTTCTGGATGCGGCCCCAGATTTTTGGTTCGCGCCAGGCCTTGAAGACACGGCGCAGCGCCTGGCGCAGGCCCTCGGCATTGATCGGGGTGAACTGGAAGCCCGTGGCGACGCGGGCGGAAAGGGCGGCCTCGTTGGCGTCGATGACGGTATCGGCAAGGCCGCCGGTGCGCGCGACGACGGGAATGCAGCCGTAGCGCAGGCCATAGAGCTGGGTGAGGCCGCAGGGCTCGAAGCGCGAGGGGATGAGGATCGCGTCGGCGCCGGCCTGCATGAGATGCGACAGCGGCTCGTTGTAGCCGATGACGATGCCGATGCGGCCGCGATGGCGGGAGGCCGCCGCGAGCAGAGCGCCCTCGAGGCCCTGGTCGCCGGAACCGAGCACGGCGAGCTTGCCGCCCTGATCGACGATCCAGTCGGCGATTTCGGCGATGAGGTCGATGCCCTTCTGCCAGGTGAGGCGGCTGACGACGCAGAAGATCGGGCCGTCGTCCTGTTCGAGATTGAACCGTTCGGCCAGTGCCTGCCGGTTGACCGCGCGCTGTTTCAGCGAGCCGGCGGCATAGGGGCGGGCGATCTGGCTGTCGGTTTCGGGGTTCCAGACGGTGGTGTCGATGCCGTTGACGATGCCGACGAGGTCGCCTGCGCGGGCATTGATCAGGCCTTCGAGCCCCATGCCATAGTCCGGCGTCATGATCTCGTGGGCATAGGTGGGGCTGACCGTGGTGATCGACCAGGCGGTGCGCAGGCCGCCCTTGAGGAAGCCGACATCGCCGTAATACTCGAGCCCGTCGACGGTGAAGGCTTCCGGCGGCAGGCCGAGGCCCGGGAAGATATCGGCACCGAACTGGCCCTGGAAGGCGAGGTTGTGCACGGTGACGATGGTGGGAATGTGCTGCAGGCCGGTATAGCGCATGTAGACGGCCGTCATTGCCGCCTGCCAGTCATGGGCATGCACGATGTCCGGCCGCCAGTCCGGCAACAGGCCGCGGGCGATTTCCGCGCCTGCGAAGGACAGGGCGGCGAAGCGCTGCCAGTTGTCCACGAAATCCTTGCCCGTGGCGTCCGTATAGGGCCCGCCTGGCCGGTCGAAGAAACCGGGGGCATCGAGTACGAGGATATCGAGGCCCTCGTGCACGGTGGCGAGGATGCGCGCAGGTTCGCCGAGAAGGTCGTCGAAGGTGGCGACCACCTCGACGCTTCCCAGCCGCTGCATGACCGCGGGGTAACCGGGCATGAGCGTGCGCATGTGCGTTCCATGCCCGGCGAGTGCGATCGGCAATGCGCCGGCGACGTCGGCGAGGCCCCCCGTCTTGACCAGCGGGAATACTTCGGATGCCACCGAAAGGATGTTCATGAGGACGACTAGAGCTCCAGCTTGTCGATCATGGGTTGGGTGATGAGGCAGATGCCGCCTTCCGACCGGCGGAAACGCTTGGCGTCGAGCACCGGGTCCTCGCCGACGACGAGGCCTTCCGGAATGACGACGCCCCTGTCGATGACGACATTCCTGAGATTGGCATGGCGGCCGATCATGACGTTGGGCAGCACGACGGCGCCTTCGAGACGGGAATAGGAATTGGCGCGCACGCCCGTGAAGAGGAGGCTGCGATGCAGCGTCGAGCCGGAGATGATGCAATCGCCGGAGACGAGTGAGGAGATCGCCGAGCCGCGGCGGTTCTCGTCGTCATGCACGAACTTTGCCGGCGGCTTGATCTCGGCGAAGGTCCAGATCGGCCAGGAGCTGTCGTAGATGTCGAGTTCCGGGGTGATGTCGGTGAGGTCGATATTGGCCTGCCAATAGGCATCGACCGTGCCGACGTCGCGCCAATAGGCCTCGCGCTCGAAATCGGAGCGCACGCAGGAGGCGGTGAAACGATGGGCGACGGCTTTGCCGTGCTCGACGATGTAGGGGATGATGTCCTTGCCAAAATCGCGGCTCGACGTCGGGTCGGCGGCGTCGCGCCGCAGGAGATCCATCAGGAACTTCGTGTGGAAGACATAGATACCCATCGAGGCGAGCGCCATGTCGGGATTACCGGGGATGCTCGGCGGATCGGCCGGCTTCTCCACGAAGGCGATGATCTGGTCCTTGTCGTCGACATGCATGACGCCGAAGCCGGTTGCTTCCATGCGCGGCACTTCCAGGCACCCGATGGTGACCTGCGCGCCGGAATCGACGTGCTGCTGGAGCATCAGCTCGTAGTCCATTTTATAAATATGATCGCCGGCGAGGATGACCATGTATTCGACGCCGTAGTCCTCGATGATGTCGATATTCTGGTAGACGGCATCGGCGGTGCCCTCGTACCACTGTGTTTCGGACACACGCTGGCTGGCGGGCAGGATATCGAAGCTCTCGTTGCGCTCGGGGCGGAAGAAGTTCCAGCCGCGCTGCAGGTGACGGATCAACGAATGCGCCTTGTACTGGGTAGCGACGCCGATGCGGCGGATACCGGAGTTCAGTGCATTGGAGAGGGCGAAATCGATGATGCGCGCCTTGCCGCCGAAATAGACGGCGGGCTTGGCGCGCCGGTCTGTCAGTTCCTTGAGGCGGCTGCCGCGACCCCCCGCCAGAACATAGGCCATCGCGTCACGGGCGAGGGGTTGAATCCGCTTTTGCTCCATAGTGTCCTCCCGACAGTCGAATTTATGCGTCCAGCTCAAGCATCAGCGTCGCCAGCGGCGGCAGGGTGATCGTGGCTGTTATTCTTCCATTTGCCTGTTTCTTGGCCTGTACGGCGCCGCCGTTGCCCTTGCCGCTGCCGCCGTAGATTTCGGCGTCGGTGTTGAGAATTTCCCGCCAGCGGCCCTCCACCGGAAGCGGGACCCCATAATTCTCGCGATAGACGGGGGTGAAGTTGGTGACGATGGCGATCGGCTTCTCGCCCGGCGCCTTGCGCAGCCAGGCGAAGACGGAGTTCTCCCGGTCGTCGGCAATCAGCCATTCGAAGCCGTCGCCTTCGCAGTCGCGCGCATGCAGCGCCGCCTTGCGGCGGTATGTGCCGTTGAGATCCCGCACGAGCCGGCGCATGCCTTCGTGCAACGGATATTCGAGCAGGTTCCAGTCGAGTGCGCGGGCCTCGCTCCACTCCTGCCATTGCGCGAATTCCTGGCCCATGAACAATAGCTTCTTGCCGGGATAACCCCACATGAAGCCGTAATAGGCGCGCAGGTTCGCGAATTTCTGCCAGTCGTCGCCGGCCATCTTGGCGATCAGCGAGCCCTTGCCGTGCACGACTTCGTCATGGCTGAGCGGCAGCACGAAGTTTTCCGTGAAGGCATAGAGCAGGCCGAAGGTCATGTCATTGTGGTGGAACTTGCGGTGCACCGGTTCGCGCGACAGATATTGCAGCGTGTCGTGCATGAAGCCCATGTTCCACTTGAAGCCGAACCCGAGGCCACCATCGTGCACCGGCGCCGAAACCTTCGGCCAGGAGGTGGATTCCTCCGCGATGGTCAGGATGCCGGGATGGGCGGCATAGACATGGGCGTTCATCGACTGCAGGAAGCGCACGGCCTCCAGGTTCTCGTTGCCGCCATATTCGTTCGGCACCCATTCGCCGTGCTTGCGCGAATAGTCGAGATAGAGCATCGAGGCGACCGCATCGACGCGCAGGCCGTCGAGGTGGAATTTTTCCGCCCAGTAGAGCGCGTTGTTGATGAGGTAGGACAGGACCTCGGCGCGGCCGAAATTGTAGATCGCGGTGTTCCAGTCCGGATGAAAACCTTGCCGCGGATCCTCGTGCTCATAGAGTGCGGTGCCATCGAAATGACCAAGGCCATGCGCATCGGTCGGAAAATGCGCTGGCACCCAGTCGAGGATGACGCCGATGCCCACCTTGTGGCAGCCGTTGACGAAGCGGGCAAAACCCTCCGGCTCGCCGAAGCGGGCGGTCGGCGAGTAGAGGCCGGTCGTCTGATAGCCCCAGGACGGGTCGAAGGGGAATTCCGAGATCGGCAGGAACTCGATATGGGTGAAGCCCATGTCGACACAGTAGGGGATCAGGCGGTTCGCCAGTTCGTCCCAGGTGAGGAAGTCGCCATTGTCGTTCTTCTGCCAGGAACCGGCATGCACCTCGTAGATCGAGATCGGCTGGCGGCGGGCGTCCGCCGAGGCCCAGTGCGCCAGGTGCGCCTTGTCCTCCCAGGCCTGGTCGATCGGCCCTGTCGTCATGGAGGCGTTGGCGGGGCGGAGCTCCGAGCGGCGGGCGAAAGGATCGGCCTTCAGCGGCAGGACCTCGCCGTCGATGCCGACGATCTCGTATTTGTAGGCATGGCCGGTGGTGATGCCGGGCAGGAAGATTTCCCAGATGCCTGTGTCGCGGCGTAGCCGCATCGCATTCCGCCGGCCGTCCCAGTTGTTGAAGTTGCCGACAATGGAGACCCGCTTGGCATTTGGCGCCCAGACGGCGAAGTGGAAGCCCTCGATGCCCTCGAGCGTCATTGGATGAGCGCCCATCTTGTCGAAGAGGCGAAGATGCGAGCCCTCGCGGATGTAGTAGTCGTCCATCGGGCCGAGCACCGGGCCGAAGGAATAGGGATCGACCACCACCCACTCGCCGCTGTCATTGCGTGCGCGGTAGCGGATCGGCTGAAGCTTCTTGAGGGAGACCTCGCCGGCGAAGATGCCGGCCGGATCGACCTGCGTCAGCACGCCGATCTCCTTGCCCGAGAGCGTCTCGGCGGTCACCTCTGCGGCGCCGGGCAGGAAGCAGCGGGCGACATGGCCGTCGCCGGCCGCGTGCAGGCCGAGCACCGCGAATGGGTCCCAGTGCCGGCTTTCCAAGATCGCGTCGATGTCTGCCTTCGCCAGAAGCTCTGACGGTCCCCCCGTCGTGCCTTTTTTCGGCGGTGCGGTCATCAGGCTCTCCAGATTTCCTTGGCGTATTGGCGAATGGTGCGGTCGGACGAGAACCAGCCCATGCGGGCCGTGTTGCGGATGGTTTTGGAGTACCAGGATGCCTTGTCGTTCCAGATGGCATCGACATTGCGCTGGGCTCTGGCATAGGCGTCGAAATCGGCTGCGACCATGAACCAGTCGTGATTGTAGAGGCCATCGACGAGACCGGCGAAGCGGTTGCGGTCATCAGGCGAGAAAACGCCCGAGGAGATTGCGGCGAGCGCCTGCGACAGCTCCTTCGATTGCTCGATGATGGCGCGTGGATTGTGCCCCTCGGCCCTGACCTTCGCCACCTCTTCCGCCGTCATGCCGAAGATCACGATGTTCTCCTCGCCCACATGGTCGCGCATCTCGACATTGGCTCCGTCGAGCGTGCCGATCGTCAGCGCGCCGTTCAACGCGAACTTCATGTTGCCGGTTCCAGACGCTTCCATGCCAGCAGTGGAAATCTGCTCCGAAAGATCGGCGGCCGGCACCATGATCTCGGCGAGCGAGACGTTGTAGTTCGGAACGAAGACGACCTTGAGCAGGCCGCGCACCGCCGGGTCGTTGTTGATCACCTTCGCCACGTCGTTGGCGAGCTTGATGATCAGCTTGGCGTTGTGGTAGCTCGGCGCCGCCTTGCCGGCGAAGAGTTTTACCCGGGGAACCCAGTCGAGTTCCGGGTGCGAGCGGATCTGGTCGTAGAGCGCCACGGCCTCGATGATGTTCAGCAGCTGGCGCTTGTATTCGTGGATGCGCTTGATCTGGATGTCGAACATCGCGGCGGGATCGATCCTGGCGCCCATGCGGCTGCCGACGAGATTGGCGAGGCGGTTCTTGTTCTCCCGCTTGATCGCGGCGAAACGCTCCTGGAAATCTCGGTTGTCAGCGAAGGCGTCGAGCGCCTTCAGCGCCTCGGCATCGTCCATGAAGGCATCGCCGATCGCTTCGCGGATCAGGTTGAAAAGCCCCGGATTACACTGCATCAGCCAGCGGCGTGGCGTGATGCCGTTGGTCTTGTTGTTGATGCGGTCCGGATAGAGCTTGTGCAGGTCGGCGAACACCGTTTCCTTCATCAGTTCGGTGTGCAGTGCCGAAACGCCGTTGATCGAGTGCGAGCCGACGAAGGCGAGATTGCCCATGCGCACACGCCGCTCGCCCGATTCCTCGATCAGCGAGATGTTGCGGATGCGCTGGTCCTCGAAACCCTTTTCCTTGCGCGCCACGACGAGAATTTTGGCATTGATCGCGTAGACGATCTGCATATGGCGTGGCAGCAGGCGCTCGAGCAGCGGCACCGGCCAGCTTTCCAGTGCTTCCGGCAGCAGCGTGTGGTTGGTGTAGGAGAAGGTGCGGTGGGCGATATCCCAGGCCGTATCGAACTCGATGCCGTGCACGTCGGTGAGCAATCGCACCAGTTCGGCGACGGAAATGGCCGGGTGCGTGTCGTTCAGCTGGATCGCCACGGCATCCGGCAGTGACGTGAAATCGGGATATTGCTGCAGGTGGCGGCGCAGGATGTCCTGCAGCGAGGCGGAGCAGAAGAAGAACTCCTGCCTGAGGCGCAGTTCCTGGCCGGCGGAGGTGGCGTCGGCCGGGTAGAGGACGCGCGTCAGGCTCTCCGCCTTGTTGCTCTCGCGCAGGGCGCCGATATGGTCGCCGGCATTGAACGCATCGAGCAGGATCGGGTCGATCGGGTTGGCGGCCCATAGGCGCAGCGTGTTGACGCGCTTGGCCCGCCAGCCGACGGCCGGCGTGTCATAGGCCGTCGCGATGACGCGTTCGGCCGGCTTCCAGACGAAGCGCTGCTTGTCTTCGCCGATATTGATCGTTTCCACGGCGCCGCCGAAGCCGATTTCGTAGGAGCTTTCGCGCCGCTCGAACTCCCAGGGATTGCCATGGGCGAGCCAGGTTTCCGGAAGCTCCACCTGCCAGCCGTCCGCCATCTGCTGGCGGAAGAGGCCGTGCACGTAGCGGATGCCGTAGCCATAGGCCGGCACGTCGACCGTCGCCATGCTTTCCATGAAACAGGCGGCAAGGCGCCCGAGGCCGCCGTTGCCGAGGGCAGCATCCGGCTCCAGTTCGGCGATGATGTCGAGATCGACGCCGAGCGAGGCGAGCGCGTGGCGCATCTCGTCCATGATGCCGATATTCGTCATGGCGTCGCGCATCAGGCGACCAATGAGAAATTCGAGCGATAGATAGTAGACGCGCTTTGCGCCCGTTGCATAGGTTCGGCGGGTGGAGTCCATCCACTTGTCGGTGATGCGATCGCGCGCGACGAGGATGGCCGCCGTCAGCCAGTCATGCGGCTTGGCCACTTTCGGGTCCTTGCCGATACGATATTTGAGGCGCTCCAGAAGCTCGGTCGCAAGTTGTTCGCGATCGGATGATCGGGGGGCGGGAGCGAGATCGTTGTTGGTAACCCGGTTCATCATTGGTGAACTTTGCCCCCTCGCATTCTGTGCGTCCGTTCTCGCGAAAGTCGCGTTTAAATCAATTTATGCATCTATCCGAAGCGCTTGCAACAGGCTTTTCTAGAAAGGCCGCATGCATTTTCGACATGCCTGAAACACGTTGAATATGCTAAAAAACCCGCTGGGCCAGCCCAGCGGGTTTTGCTTTTTCCTATAGCGGGATGCCGCTTATTTGGTCAGGCGGGAGACCACCGCGGAGGTCCGCTCGCCGATCACCTTGAAGGCCGCGACGAGGGCTGCCATGTTCTCGGCCTGGAAATAGTGCGAAGCGCTCGATGCACAATCCTTGAGCAGATTCTGGCCGCGGGTCGGTGCCATGAAGGCAACGGTGTAGACCTCCATGCCATCATTCTTGGCCGAGGTGCAGGTTGCCTTCGTGCTCGTGTCGTCGGCCGTGTTGTTGTTGTCGCCATCCGTCATGAGAACGATGTATTTGGTCGGAACCTGGCCGTTCTTATCCCTGTGAGCGGTGTTTTCGGACGCTTCCTTCAGCCTGTTGTAAGCCGTCTTCATGGCTGCGCCGGAGGCCGTGCCGCCATTGGCGTCGAGCTTGTTGACGTAGTCCAGCGAGCTTGTGAAGCCCCAGGCCAGCGCACTTGGTGTATAGCTCACCGAATCATAGGCGATGGTGCCTGTGCGCACGAAGGTGTCTGTCGGGTCGGCCGCCTTGAACTGGGTGAAAAGGCTTGCCACAGCGAGCTTCAGCGCGGCCATCTTGGAAACGTAGCACGGGCTCGTCGCCTTGGTCTTGGTGTTGCCCCAGTTCGATTCCGTCCAGTTGATGCAGGACTTTACCGCTGCGTCCTTCTCGTTGGTGATCCAGGCCATCGAGCCGGATTTGTCGAGCACGAGGAACATCGAGAGGGCGTTCTTCGATTCCGTCGCGCTTTCCGCCGAGCTTGCGGCGTTCATCGTGGTCTTCGTCTGGCCGAGAAGCCGCGTGAAGGGGTTGAACTTCATCTCGTAGCTTGTCGAGACGTTCACTTTGAACGATTTGCCGTTGCCGACCAGCGCCGTTTCGATGATCTCGACGACGGTCGAGGCATCGAAATCGTATTCTTCCACGCCATTTTCGTTGCCGTCCGAACCGCTCGTCCCTTCCGTCTTGGCCTTTTCCTCTTCCTCTTTGGTCGAGCCGCTCATCTGTGTCTTCAGGAAGCTCATCGCGATGACCTTCGCCTCGGAGATGCTCTTGCCGTCGTTGGCCAGTGCGGAGGCCGCCGCGAGGGCGGCCGCGTCGGCGGCGTCCTGCAATTCGGCTTTCTTCATGACCATGGTGGTCAGGTCGATGGCGACGCCACCGGCGGCCAGCATGACCGGGAAGACGAGCGCCGTCATCATTCCGAAATTACCGCCGCGGTCCCGCAGAAGGCGGGAGACCCAGGTCTTTCTTTCCGTATTCTTCGTCATGAGAACTCACCCACCATCTTCATAATGTGGGGGGAAGCTAGCAGCGAAGTGTTATTTAACGGTTCGGGCGCGTGGTATAGTTTTCGTAAAATTGCACAGACCTTGAAAATCCGGCCTTTCCGATTGTTTCCAAACGGGATTTACGCCGTCTGCCGCACCGGAATGACGTCGACCGCCTGGCTCGTCTTGTGCTGGCCGTAGCCCTTGAGCACGCCGATGACCGGGGCGACGTCGGCATAGTCGCGGCCGTAGCCGACGACGATGTGATCGGTCCCGGCGGGGATGTTGTTGGTCGGGTCGAGCTCCATCCAGCCGTTCACCCGGCCGCACCAGTAGCGCACCCAGGCATGCATGGCATCCGCCCCCTCCAGCCGCTCCTTGCCTGGCGGGGGGATGGTGCGCAGGAACCCGCTGACATAGCCGGCGGGAATGCCGAGGCTGCGGAGCGCCACGATCATCACATGGGTGAAGTCCTGGCAGACGCCGCGCTTCAGCTTGAAGGCCTCGCGCGGGGTGGTGTCGACGTTGGTCGCCTTCGGATCGTAGGTGAAATCCTTGTGGATGCGCGCGCAGACGGCCGTGGCGATGGCGCGGATCGTCATGTCGGGTTTGACGATCGAACGGGCGTATTCGGCAATCTCGGGGCAATCCTTCAGCCGCGGGCTCGGGCCGGTATAGTGGTGCGGCGAGCCGGCATCGAGCGACCAGTAGTTGGCGATATCCTCCGGCAGGTCGGCAACGCGTGGGGAAAAGTCGGCGGCCGGTTCCGGCACGTCGACATGCACGCGCGCCTGCATGCGGATATCCAGCCGCTCATGCGCATTGCGAAAGAGGATGGCGCTCATCGGGTTGTCGAAGAAGTCGTTGTGGTCGACCCGTTCGCCGGGGCCGGGTGTTACGCCCACCGTGCCGGCGACCAGCCGCTGGCGCCCGCCGATCGACAGCGGCAGCACTCGCACGATATGCCGGCCGCCGGAAACCGGCGTGTCGTAGAGGTAGCTGATATGGAGGTTGACGTCGTAGAGCATGGTTTCGGCGCCTCCCCCTCGCTCAGCTCAGATAGGTCTTCGCAAGAATGTCGGACAGCTTTTCGAGTTCCGCCTCGAAACGCTTGTACACCGCATCCGTCATGGTTTCCGGCGTCATCACCGCCAGGCCCGCATGCAGGCGCATCGCCTCGCGGTAGAAGGGCGACATCTGACCGTTGGCATAGGCGTTCGGCAGTTGCTCAACTTCGTTCTTGATCTCGTTGAGCTGGTAGAGGATCGAGCGCGGGTTGAGCGGGTCGAGCGCGAGCAGGTCGGTGACCGTCAGGCGAGCGGTCGCGACATTGTAGCGACGGCGGTGGGTCATGACGCTGTCGCCGATCTCCAGGAGCATGTCGAGCGCGCCGTCGGGCGCGTCTTCACCGGACATGTGGCCGAGCAGGCGCGTCATGTGCAGGCCGCGTTCGAGATAGCGGCCGATGGAGAGGAAACGCCAGCCGGTAAAGCGGTACATGTTTTCATGCACGAGACCGGCGAAGCCTGCGAGCTTTCGCAACAGCACGGTCATGGCGCGCGTCGCGTCGTCGCCGGCCTGCACGTTGACGTGGAAGCGGCGCGCCGTCTTGGAAAGGTCGTTCAGCGCCAGCCAGCCATCCGGTGAGAAACGGTCGCGGATGTTGCTGGCGGAGAAGACGGCGCTGTCGATGTTGCGGATGAGGCTCGTCGGCACGGCCTCCGACGTATCGATGTCGAGCGCTTCGAGATAGTCGCTGACGTCCTTCAGCAGCGGTTGTTCCGGATTGGCATATTCGGCGTAGCGGCCGTGCCAGGCGCGCAGGATGCGCAGCGCCCCTTCCGCTCGCTCGATGTAGCGGCCGAGCCAGAAGAGGTTGTCGGCCGCGCGGCTCGGCAGGCTGCCGGGCATGTTGCGGGTAAAAACCTCTTCGGCGGGCAGCAGCGACGTGCGCTCGACGGGTTTCGGGCTGACGATCCAGACGTCCGCCGCCGAACCGCCCTCCTGCATGGCGATGGCCGAGACATTGTCGCCGGCGCCGATGCGGGCGAAACCGCCGGGCATGATCTGCCAGCCGTCGCGCGTGCGGGCGGCGAAGACGCGCAGCGACATCGGCCGCGGCACGAGTTTCCCCTCGACGAAAGCCGGCGTGGTGGAGAGCGTCACGGCCTCTTGACCGACCAGTTTGGCACCGTCGGAGGCCAGCCATTCGGCGATCGATTGTTTCGCGGTGTCGCGCAGCGTCGAGCCGAGCACGGATTGTTCGTTGTCGTCGAAGAACGGCCGCGTGGAATAGGCCGGTCCGATGACCATGCGCTCGATATGAGCCGCGACATGTTCGCGCTCGCTCTTCTGGCCGCACCACCAGGTCGCAACGGAGGGAAGGAGCTGGTCCTCGCCGAGCAGTTGCCGACAGATGTTCGGGAGGAACGCGAGGAAGGCGCGCGTCTCGACGATGCCGGTGCCGAGCGCGTTGACGAAGGTGACGGAGCCGGAGCGCAGCGCCTCGACCATGCCGGGCGTGCCGATATGGGAGTTCTGGTTCAGCTCCAGCGGATCGGCGAAGGAGGCGTCAAGCCGCCGCCACAGCACGCCGATCGGTTTCAGGCCGGCGACGGTGCGCACCATGACCTTGCCGCCGACGACCGTCAGGTCCTCGCCCTCCAGCAGCATGAAGCCGAGATAGCGGGCGATATAGGCGTGTTCGAAATAGGTCTCGTTGGCAAGGCCCGGCGTCAGGACGGCGATGCGGTCCTCGGCCGATTTGTTGGCCTGCAGCGTGTTGCGGAAGGCGCCGAAGAAGCCAGCGAGGCGATGGGCGTGGGTCTCCGCGTAGACATCGGAGAAGGCGCGGGTGGTTGCCACGCGGTTTTCCAGCGCAAAACCGGCGCCGGAGGGAGCCTGCGTGCGGTCGGACAGCACCCACCAGTTGCCGTCAGGCCCGCGGCCGATCTCGAAGGAGACGAAGTGCAGGAAATGCTGGCCGGCAGGATGCACGCCGACGAGCGGGCGCAGGAACTCGCTGTTGGAGGCGACGAGGGCAGGAGGCAGGAGGCCGCTCGCGACAAGCTCGTTCTTGCCGTAGATATCGGCGACGACGGCCTCCAGCAGTTCGGCGCGCTGGATGAGGCCGCGGGAGAGGTTTTCCCACTCCGCTTCATCGATCAGCACGGGAATGTGCGAGAGCGGCCAGGCACGGTCGGTGTTCGCCTCCTTGCCGTAGGCGCGGTAGAAGACGCCGGCATCGCGCAGATACCGGTCGGCGCGGGCGAAGCGGCCGGCAAGGTCGGCCTCGTCCATGCGGCCGAGCGCATTCAGGAAATGCCGCCAGACGGGGCGCACCTTGCCGTCGGTGTCGACCATCTCGTCGGCCACCTCGGGAAGTGGGGCATAGGCGTGAGCCGGCTCTTTCGCCGCACTGGCCGCCCTGCGTTCCGCCCCCATACTCGTGGTCTTCAATCCATTCACTCCTGGAGGAGGCTAAACACTAGATACCGGCGGGCCGGCGCAAATCCAGCGTCAGCGGGAAATCCGCCGGCGGGGTTTCCGGCCACAGCGTATAACCGCCAGCTCTGTGCCCCCAGGGCTCGAACCGCGCCAGCCGGCGCGCCTCGGCCTCGTTGCCGTTGACCGGAAAGGTGTCATAGTTGCGTCCACCCGGATGGGCAACGTGGTAAATGCAGCCTCCGATCGCGCGCCGCGACCATGTATCATAAATGTCGAAAGTAAGCGGTGTATTGACGGGCAGCACAGGATGCAGGCCCGAGGCCGGCTGCCAGGCCTTGTAGCGCACGCCCGCGACGGAAACGCCCTTCGTGCCGGTCGCCTTCAGTGGAACCGGCCGGCCGTTGCAGGCGACGGTGTAGCGCTCCGGATTGGTCGTCTCCAGCCTGACCTGCAAACGTTCCACGGAGGAATCGACATAGCGCACCGTGCCGCCGATCGCGCCCTGTTCGCCCATGACATGCCAGGGTTCGAGCGCCTGGCGCACCTCCAGCTTCGCGCCCTCGTATTCGACCTCGCCGCAGAAGGGGAAGCGGAATTCGAGCTGGGCGGAAAACCATTCGGGGCGAAGGTCGAAGCCGTTCGCCTTGAGGTCGGCGAGCACATCGAGAAAATCCTGCCAGACAAAATGCGGCAGCATGAAACGGTCGTGCAGCGTGGTGCCCCAACGCACGAAACTTCCTTTCGCCGGGGTCAGCCAGAAGCGGGCGATGAGGGCACGGATCAGCAATTGCTGGGCAAGGCTCATGCGGGCGTTCGGCGGCATTTCGAAGCCGCGGAACTCGACGAGGCCGAGGCGGCCGGTCGGTCCATCTGGCGAGAACAGCTTGTCGATGCAGATTTCCGAGCGGTGTGTATTGCCGGTGACGTCGGTCAGGAGGTTGCGGAACAGCCGGTCGACCAGCCAGGGCAGCGGCGGCGCGCCTTCGCCGGGGGCAGGCACCTGGGAAAGCGCGATCTCCAGTTCGTAGAGCGAATCGTGCCGGGCCTCGTCGATGCGCGGGGCCTGGCTGGTCGGGCCGATGAACAGGCCGGAAAACAGGTAGGAGAGCGCGGGGTGGCGTTGCCAGTGCAGCACGAGGCTTTTCAGCAGGTCCGGGCGACGCAGGAACGGGCTGTCGTTCGGGCTCCTGCCGCCGACGACCACATGGTTGCCGCCGCCCGTGCCGGTGTGGCGGCCGTCGATCATGAACTTGTCGGCGCCGAGGCGGGATTGGCGTGCCTCCTCGTAGACGGCGCTGGTGATGTCGACGCAATCCTGCCAGTCGGTGGCGGGGTGGATGTTGACTTCGATCACGCCAGGGTCCGGCGCGACGCGGACGACGTTCAGGCGCTCGTCCTGCGGCGGCGCGTAGCCTTCGATATGCACGGGCAGGCCGAGCCGCTCCGCCGCGCGCTCGGCGGCCGTCACGAGGTCGAGATAGTCCTCGACCCGTTCGACCGGCGGCATGAAGATCGAGAGCCGGCCGTCGCGTGCCTCGACGCTCATCGCCGTGCGCACCGCGCCGACGATTTCGCTGCGCACCTGCTCGATGCGGTCCTGGCCGGTTTCGCTCGCCTGGAACGAGGCCTCGGCCATGGCGCGGCCGGGTTTGGAAAAATCCGGCAGCGGCGGCTTGTCCTCGGAGGGATCGGCCGGGTTGATATAGGGATAGCTGGAAGGAGAGAGGTAGGGCAGGGCGCCGAGGGGCAGGCGGTAGCCGACGGGGCTGTCGCCGGGAACGAGAAAGATCCTGCCGCGGCGCGTGCGCCATTTTTCGCTGATCCAGCGCCGGCCGGTGGCGCGGGCGTTCCAGGCCTGGATCGGCAGGATATGGCCGGTCGGCGTGGTGAGGCCGCGCTCGAAGACGCGGGCGATACGGCTGCGCTCTTCCGGATCTTCCAGCTTGGAGTTCGACGGATCGACATTTTCGGGAAGATTGCCTTCCTTGATGATCCACTCGGCGGGGTCCTCGTAGGCCGGCTGCACCATGTCGGGCTCGACGCCGAGCTCCTCGGCAATGCCGGTGAGCACGGCCCTGGCATCGGCCTCGCCGACGTCCGCATCGCTGCCCTCTTCGGCGATGAGATCGGGGTTTTGCCAGATCGGCTTGCCGTCGCGCCGCCAGTAAAGCGAAAAGGTCCAGCGCGGCAGGCTTTCGCCGGGATACCACTTGCCCTGGCCGTAATGCAGGAAGCCGCCGGGCGCGAATTTTTCGCGCAGCCGGCGGATCAGCGTGTCGGCCTTCTCGCGCTTGGTCGGGCCGACGGCGGCGGTGTTCCATTCGTCGGATTCGAAATCGTCGATGGAGACGAAGGTCGGCTCGCCGCCCATGGTGAGGCGCACGTCATTGGCGGTGAGCACGCTATCGACCTCGCGGCCGAGCGCGTTCAGCGCGTCCCAGCTCTCGTCGGAAAACGGCTTTGTAATGCGCGGGTGCTCGGCGACGCGCTTCACCGTCATGGCGAAGTCGAATTCGGTGTTCGCCTCGCCGAAATAGCCGCCGGATATCGGCGCGGCGTTGCGGTAGTGTGGCGTGGCGGCGAGCGGGATGTGGCTTTCGCCGGTGAGGAGACCGGAGGTCGGGTCGAGACCGATCCAGCCGGCGCCGGGTAGATAGACCTCGCACCAGGCATGCAGGTCCGTGAAATCGACGTCGGTGCCCGAGGGGCCGTCGAGCGCCTTCAGGTCCGGTGTGAGCTGGATGAGGTAGCCGGAGACGAAGCGGGCGGCAAAACCGAGGTTGCGCAGGATCTGCACCAGCAGCCAGCTCGAATCGCGGCAGGAACCGCGGGCAACCGTCAGCGTCTCCTCCGGCGCCTGCACGCCGGGCTCCATGCGGATGACGTAGCCGATCTCCTGCTGCAGCCGCGCATTGAGGCCGACAACCATGTCGACGGTGCGCTGGCGCGAGCGGTCGATCGTCTTCAGGAAGTCTTCGAGCGCCGGGGTCAGCGGCTCGGGCGTGCGATAGATATTCAGGTCTTCGCTGAGGTCCTCCGGATAATCGAAGGGCCAGTGTTCGGCCTCCTCCTCCACGAAGAAGTCGAAGGGATTGTAGACCGTCATGTCGGCAATGAGATCGACCTCGATCTTCAGCTCCGTCACCGGATCGGGGAAGACGTAGCGGGCGAGGTAGTTGCTGTAGGGATCCTGCTGGAGGTTTACGAAATGGTTTTCCGGCGAAACCTTCAGCGAGTGGCTGATGACCTTGGTTCTGGAATGCGCCGCCGGCTTCAGCCGGATGATCTGGGGTCCAAGGCGGACCGGCTTGTCGTAGATATAGTGGGTGAGGTGGTAGATACCGGCCTTGATCGACATGCGCGCTTTGATCCCCTCGGACGGTCTTCTGCCGTCATCGAGGGGAGTTTGTGCAATGCGAAGAAAGATTGCAAGCGCGATCGCCGCGCGCTTTCAAAGGATTACGCGATGCGCCGGAGCATGGGGCGCGCCGCCGGTGCCTCATGCGGGATTTCGAACTGGCCGACGAGACGGGCGAGCATCGCCGACTCGTCCGAAAGACGGTGCGTGACGGCGCTGCTTTCCTCGACCATCGCGGCGTTCTGCTGCGTGACCGTATCGAGCTGGCGGATCGTCGTGTTGATCTCGTGGATGCCGGCGGACTGGTCGCGCGCGGCCCGGGCGATTTCCTTGATCTCGGCGTCGATGGCATGGACCTTGCCGGCAATATCGCGCAGCACGCTGCCGGTCTCGCGCACGAGGCCCGCCCCGCGCGCCACCTCGCCGGCGGACTTGGTGATCAGCGCCTTCACCTCGCGCGCGGCGCTTGCCGTGCGCTGGGCAAGTTCGCGCACCTCCTGGGCGACGACGGCGAAACCCTTGCCGGCCTCCCCGGCCCGCGCGGCCTCGACGCCGGCATTCAACGCCAGAAGGTTGGTCTGGAAGGCGATATCGTCGATGACGCCGATGATGTTGCCGATTTCGCGCGAGGAGGTCTCGATCTTGCCGATGGCGCCGACGACATTGTCGACGACCTGTTCGGAAGCGGCGGAGCTTTTCTTGGTATCGGAGGCGAGGCGCTCGGCGACCGTCGTGCGCTCGGCGGCCGATTGCACGGCCTGGGTCATCTCGGCAAGCGCCGTCGCGGCCTCGCCGAGCGAGGCGGCCTGGCGCTCGGTGCGGCTGGAAAGCTGCACGAGTGCCTCCTGCATTTCGCCGGAATCGTCGCGGATGCGGTGGGTGTTGATGCGCACCGTCGTCATGGCTTCGGCGAGGCGTTCGACGGAGACGTTGTAGTCCGTGCGGATGCGATCGAGCGCGGCAATGAAGGGCGTGTCGATCTGCCGGGTGAGGTCGCCGCTTGCGAGGTGTTGCAGCGCTTCGGCAAGGTGCTGGACGGCGGCTTCCGTCTCTGCGTCCTCGGCCGCTTTGGCGGCATCGCGGGCGGCACGTTCGCTTTCGGCGTCTTCGCGCATCGTCGCCGTTTCCCGTTGCAGACGTTCCTTTTCGATTGCCGCGTCGCGGAAGACGACGACGGAGCGGGCCATGTCGCCGATTTCGTCGCGACGCTCCTGGCCGTTGCAGGCGATGGTGGTGTCGCCGGCGGCAAGGCGCCCCATGTCGGAGACGAGGGCGGTGATCGGGCGCGAGAGGCGGCTGGCGAAGAGGAAGCCGACGGCGGCGGTGACGAGGAGCACGCCGAGCGAGATCAGCAGGGTCCAGTTGATGAGGCGATTGAGGCCGGCGAAAACCTCGCTGGAGGCCATGACGGCGGCGACCGTCCAGGTGTGGCCGAGGAAATCGAAGCGCGCGGCGGCAAGTTTTGCCTCGCGGCCGCGATGATCGGGAAGGGTCGCCTTGGCGATATCAGTACCGTCCGCGGCAGTCAGCAGGTCCGGTGCGATGCGCATGGCGAATATGTCGGCATCAGCCCCATGCGCGGGGCGGGTGAGGAGGGTGCCTTCGGCGTTCAGCAGCATGGCCTCGCCGGTTTCGCCAAGGCCGACCGGATTGTTCAGCCTGGCAGTGATGCGCTCGCTCGGCAGTGCGACGACGAGTACGCCGATCTTGCCGGCGACGGAGGAGACGGGTGCGGCGAGGAAGGCCATGGCGCGGCCGGCGGGGGCGTAGGCCTCGAAATCCCCGAAGGACACGATGGCCGTGTCCGTACCTGGTGCCGCCTCCGCGAAAACCCTGGCGAGGCCGGTGTCCTTGAGCGTTGCGCCGCTCAAGACATTGCCGCCGAAATCGCCGTGTTTCTTCAGTGAATAGACGACGTCGCCGCTGAGGTTGACCAGCAGCATGTCGTCAAAACCCTGTGCCTCGGCGTTGCGCTGGAAGAAGCCGTGGTAGCGGCCGTGCAACTGGTCGAATTTATCGACCTCGGCGGATTTCAGGTCGGCCTTGCCGCCGTAACGGCGTTGCAGCTCACCCGTGCGGTCGCCCTCGATGGCGCCTAGTGCGCCGGAAAAATCGTCGAGCGCCTTGGCGATCACCTTCTGGCCGGCAAGATCGCGCGTCTCCTTGACGACCGATTGCAGATATT
Organism: Shinella sp. JR1-6; assembly: GCF_004284735.1. NCBI lineage: Bacteria > Pseudomonadati > Pseudomonadota > Alphaproteobacteria > Hyphomicrobiales > Rhizobiaceae > Shinella > Shinella sp. JR1-6. The sequence continues at coordinate 316,639 of NZ_SHMI01000001.1, forward strand.
GCGCCAGCTCGTTGCGCCGTCCGTCGGCCAACGTTTCGAGTTTTGTCATGGCGGCCGCGGTCGATTGGCTGGCGCTCAGCGTGAGGCTTGCGATGCTGGTCGCGGAAATGGCGATAACAGCCAGCAGCAGGGCTGCAAGCGAAAGCTTGATGGAAAGACGCATGGGATGATTTCTGAAAAAGATACGCAGCTACAGATCATGCCGGCGTCGGCGGTCAGAAGGCGCATCCTGCAGCCGGAGCCTGTCCGGTTCTGACGGTTTATTCATACCGTCTCGTCATGACGGCTCCATGACTGTTTCATGAAGGCTGTGGAAAGGCAGGGCGGCTGGGCCGCCCCGCGCAGTCGAGGCTCACCGGCTCGTCGCGACGAGCGAGAAATATGCGCCCTGCGGATCGACACAGTTGAGGATCCAGGCGCCGCCGGGCACTTCCATCGGCCCCATAACCACCTGGCCGCCGCCGTCCGTCACGCGTTTTCCGGCCGCGTCGAGGCCTTCGACCACGAAGTAATAGCTCCAGAAAGGCGGCATGGGCGTGCCGGGCGGGTTGGTCATCATGCCGCCGATGGCATTGCCGCCGCGCACGGCAAAGGTCTGGTAGGTGCCCATGCCGGCATCCGACATGTCGACGGCCATGTCCTTCGTCCAGCCGAAGGTTTTCGAATAGAAGTCCCAGGCGCCGTCGAGTTCGCCGGCCATCAGCTCGTTCCAGCCGATATGGCCGGGCGTCATCATTTCCGGCCGGTCGGGGCTTTCGTCCTCGGTGGAGAAGAGCGAGAAGACGGCGCCGTGCGGATCGGCGACGACGGCAAAGCGGCCGACGCCGGGAATATCCTGCGGCTGGCGGTGGGTTTTTCCGCCATTCCTCTCGATGTCGCCAAGGGTCTCCTCGAGCGTGTCGGTGAAGATGTAGCCCATCCACATCGGCGGCATGCCCTCGGCTTCCTTGGGCAGTTCCATCAGCCCGGCCACCTGTGTTTCACCGGCATAGGCGAGGGTGTAGTTCATGCCCTCCATGCCGGAATCGCGCGTCGACCAGCCGACGACCGAGGCGTAGAACCGCTCGGCGGCGGGCACGTCGGGCGTCATCAATTCGTACCAGCAGAATGTGCCATAATCCTTGTGCATGCGGTTCTCCATTTTCTTGATGGACGGACTCAGTCGCAGCAGGATCGCGCTTTGGGCGCATCCGCATACTCATCCTTGCGCTTGACGAAGCTGAGCGTGCCGGTCTCGTTTCGGCCCTTTGGCGCACGGTCGAGGATCATCAAGGTGCCGAGCGCCTCCTCGCCGCCACGGGCATAGTCGGAATAGGTGTGGTAGACGGTGCCGCCCTCGTCCTTGAAAAAGGCGCTGAGGCCGGGAAGCTCGTCATGCGCATCGGCGGCGTTCGTCTCGCGGTAATTGTACATGACCTTGCCGCTCGCCAGCTCCTCCTTGGTGAAGGAGACATGGTAGTCGAAGTTGAAGTCGCTGCCAAAGGCGGAAACCCACGGGAATGTCCAATTCATGCGCTTCCTGTAGGCGGTGAGTTTTTCGAGCGGTGCGCGGGAGACGGCGATCATCGTGACGTCGTGGTTGTTGAGATGCGGCAGCATGCCGTCGATATGGTCGGCCATGAAGGAACAGCCGGGACAGCCGGCCTCCCAATCAGGACCATACATGAAGTGGTAGACGATGAGCTGGCTGCGGCCATCGAACAGGTCGGCCAGGGTCTTGCGGCCATCGGGTGTCTCAAAAGTATAGATCTTCTCGACTTTGACCCAGGGAAGCGAGAGGCGTTCGGCGCGCACCTTGTCGCGCAGCTTTGTCTCCTCCTTCTCCAGCACCAGCAACGCCTTTCGCGCTGCCAGCCATTCATTTTCGGATACGATCTCGTGGTGCGGTCTCATGCTCGGAACTCCTCTTTCACGGGCTTTCGACAAATAAGTTGATATCAACATTATTCGACCGTGTCAAAGCGACGCCCGGTCTCAGTCGTCGGGCACGGTCTGCTTCTCGACGGCCTGTAACGCTGCGGCGATGGTTCTGGTTGCCGCCTGAATGTCTTTTTCGCCGAGCAGGTCGCCGAGCGCATTGGCCCAAACTGCCTGCCGCGCCCTTATGGCCGTCAGCGCCGCCACGCCGTCATCCGTCAGCACCATCAGCTTGGCGCGCTGGTGGGCGGGGTTCTCGGCATAGGCGACGAGGCCGTCCTTCTCGAGGAGATCGGCGACGCGCTGAACGCCTTGCCGCGTCATGCCAAGCGCCCGGCCGGCATCGGCGACGGACATGGGCGCATGGGCGGCGGCGGCGAGCACCTGCCAGCGGGCGCTGGTCTGGCCGGCGGGTTTGGCCAGCGCGTCGCCCGCCGTCTGCAAATGCCCGGCGAGGCGCAGGACCGAGATGGCAAAGGTGGCGAAGGCATCGCCGGCGGGAGTGCGGTCAGAGCTCATATTGACAACATGCTGTCATTTTGCGAAGGTGGTTTTGACAGCATGTTGTCATTTTAGTCGGGTCGGTGCAAGCGAGGAGAACGTGATGTTGAAGACCTACAAGGGAAGCTGCCATTGCGGAAAAATCCGCTATGAGGCCGATATTGACCTCTCCGCGGGGACGGGCCGCTGCAATTGCTCGATCTGCTCGAAGAAGCGCTATTGGGGTGCCCAGATCAAGCCGGATGCCTTTCGCCTGCAATGCGACGAGGCTGACCTTTCCGACTACCAGTTCGGCACGATGAGCGGCCACCACCGCTTCTGCAAGACCTGCGGCGTCTCGTCCTTCGGCCACGGTTATGTCGAAGCGATCGGCGGGGAGTATGTCTCGATCAATGTCGCCTGCCTCGATGGTATCGAGGACAGCGAACTGGCAGCGCTGCCGATCCAGTATTTTGACGGCCGCAACAATGCCTGGTGGAATACGCCGGCCGAGACGCGCCACCTCTGAGCAAACAGCCGGGCGCGAAACAGGATGTTCGCGCCCGGTCGAAGCTTATTCCGGCAGGATGCGCACGGCGCCCTTGTCGGCGCTGGCGGCGAAGGCGGCATAGGCCTTGAGCGCCGTCGTGACATTGCGCTTGCGCGGCGCGGCCGGCTTCCAGCCGAGCTTGTCCTGTTCGGTACGGCGGGCGGCGAGTTCTTCTTCCGGGACCGCAAGGTTGATCGTGCGGTTGGGGATGTCGATCTCGATGAGATCGCCCTGGCGCACGAGGCCGATCGCGCCGCCCTGGGCGGCCTCGGGCGAGGCATGGCCGATCGAAAGGCCGGACGTGCCGCCGGAGAAGCGGCCGTCGGTGATCAGCGCGCAGGCCTTTCCAAGACCCTTCGACTTCAGGTAGCTCGTCGGATAGAGCATTTCCTGCATGCCCGGGCCGCCCTTCGGGCCCTCATAGCGGATGACGACGACGTCGCCGGCCTTCACCTCGCCGCTGAGAATGCCCTTGACGGCTGCATCCTGGCTTTCGAAGACGACAGCCGGGCCGGAGAATTTCAGGATCGATTCATCGACGCCGGCGGTCTTCACGATGCAGCCGTCGAGCGCGATATTACCGGAGAGGACGGCAAGGCCGCCATCCTTGGAGAAGGGATGCTCGACGGAGCGGATGACACCCGTTTCCCCGTCGGTGTCGAGTTCGTCCCAGCGTGCTTCCTGGCTGAAGGCGACCTGCGTCGGGATGCCGCCCGGTGCGGCGCGGAAGAAGGTGCGCACAGTCTCGCTGCTGGTGCGGGTGATGTCCCAGCGGTCGATGGCGTGACCGAGGGTTTCGGAATGCACGGTCGGCGTGTCGCGATGGATGAGACCGCCGCGGTCGAGCTCGCCGAGGATGCGCATGATGCCGCCGGCGCGGTGCACGTCTTCCATGTGCACGTCCTGCTTGGCGGGCGCGACCTTGGAGAGGCATGGGACGCGACGCGACAGTGCGTCGATGTCGTCGAGGTCGAAGTCGATGCCGCCTTCATAGGCGGCCGCCAGAATGTGCAGCACGGTATTGGTCGAGCCGCCCATGGCAACGTCGAGCGACATGGCGTTCTCGAACGCTTTCTTGTTGGCGACCGAGCGCGGCAGGATGCTCTCGTCTTCCTGCTCGTAGTAGCGGCGGGCGAGGTCGACGATCAGGTGGCCCGCCTCGACGAAGAGGCGCTTGCGGTCGGCATGGGTCGCGAGCGTGGAGCCGTTACCCGGCAGTGACAGGCCGAGGGCTTCGGTCAGACAGTTCATCGAATTGGCCGTGAACATGCCGGAGCAGGAGCCGCAGGTCGGGCAGGCGGAGCGCTCGATGACCTTGACGTCCTCGTCGGAAATCGTGTCGTCGGCGGCGGCGACCATGGCGTCGACGAGGTCGAGCGCGTGGGTCTTGCCGTGCAGCACGACCTTGCCGGCCTCCATCGGGCCGCCGGAGACGAAGACCGCGGGGATGTTGAGGCGCATCGCGGCATTCAGCATGCCGGGCGTGATCTTGTCGCAGTTGGAGATGCAGACCATGGCGTCGGCGCAATGCGCGTTGACCATGTATTCGACCGAGTCGGCGATGATCTCGCGCGACGGCAGCGAATAGAGCATGCCGTCATGGCCCATGGCGATGCCGTCGTCGACGGCGATCGTGTTGAATTCCTTGGCGACGCCGCCAGCCTTCTCGATTTCGCGCGCGACGAGCTGGCCGAGGTCCTTCAGATGGACGTGGCCGGGCACGAATTGGGTAAAGGAGTTCACCACCGCGATAATCGGCTTGCCGAAGTCCGAATCCTTCATGCCGGTTGCGCGCCAGAGGCCGCGGGCACCGGCCATGTTGCGGCCGTGGGTGGTGGTTCGGGAGCGATATGCGGGCATGGTCAATTCCTCGAGTGGACGCGGCTGACATATGGGCTTTTTCGGGCCGCATTGCGAGCCTCAGCAGGGTTCCCTAGCGCAAAATGCCCCGCGCGTCACGAAAGGAATGGAGATTTTTCGCCGGTGCGACGCAATTTCCTTGCCGGGAGTCATGGCAGACATGACCGTTGTCGGCACGGTACATTCATGCGATGGTCCGCGCCATGATCGGCACGGGGCAGGCTTTGGCGGAAACGGGTGTGGAAAGCGCCGAAGGGGCGCTCGACAAGAGCCCGCTCTATCTGCGTATCCGCGAGGTGCTTGCCGAGGCGATTGCTTCCGGGCGGCTGCCGAAGGGCGCCCTGCTGCTTGAAGGGCCGGTCGCGACCCTCTTCGCCTCCACCCGTACGCCGGTGCGCCAGGCTTTCGCGCTTCTGGAGGCGGCGGGGCAGATCCGGCGGTTCGATGGGCGCGGTTTTCTGGTGGGGCAGGGGCGCGGCGGGCCGAAGCGGGCGGTGCTGACCGCCGAGATGCTCGGCCTCGACGAGGAGGCGCCGGCCTTGCGCAAGGCACCGGCCTGGGAGGCGATCTACGAGAGCCTGGAGCGCGAGATGGTGCATCTGTCCGTCTTCGGCCGCCACCGCATCAACGAGGTGGAGCTGGCCCGTGCGCGCGGCGTCGGCCGGCAGGTCGCGCGTGATGCGCTGACCCGGCTGGAAGCACTCGGCATCACGGAAAAAGACGAGCGCATGCGCTGGACGCTGGTGCCGCTCGACGAGCAACGCATGCGCGACCTGCACGATATCCGCGTCGCGCTGGAGCCGCTGGCGCTGAGCCAGGCTGCGCCCTTCATCCCGCCCGCGGAGCGCGGTGCGATGACGCAGCGACTGGAAGAGGCGCTGGCCGTCTATCCGGATCTCTCCGTCGAAGCGATGGACGGCCTTGAGACCGACCTGCACATCACCTGCCTTGGCTATTGCCCGAACCGCGAATTGCTGATCGCGCTGCGCCGTGCCCGTTTCATGCTGAATGTCAGCAAGCACATTATCGGCGTTTCGCACCGGATGCCGGCCGACGAGCCCTTCATAGCGGAGCATCTTGCGGTGTTCCGTGCGCTCGACGTCGACGACAGGGCGCGTGCGGCCGAAACGCTCCGCCATCACATCACGGTCTCGCTGCCCAAGGTGATCGGCCGCGTCGCGGAGCTGCGTGCGGCGCACCGGCCGGACATGCCTGCCTACGCGACGCCCGTCGCTCGGTGAGGAGGAAAGGATGACGGTCAGGCGCATCGTCGCGAATATCGAAACGGCCGATCCGGCGGGCGTGGCCGCTTTTTATCGCGGGATACTCGGGCTGGAGCTGCTGATGGACCACGGCTGGATCGTCACCTACGGCACGCAGGATCGTATGCCATTACAGGTGAGCTTTGCCTCCGAGGGCGGTTCCGGCACGCCGGTGCCGGGTCTTTCGGTCGAGGTGGACGATCTCGATGCCGTCTATGCAGCGGTCCTTGAGGGCGGTTACATCGTCGAATACGGACCGGCGGACGAGCCTTGGGGTGTGCGACGGTTCTTCGTGCGCGATCCTGCGGGCACACTCGTCAACATCGTCATGCACCTCTGACGGTCAGGTGATCGCGCCGACCTGCCAGGGCACGAATTCGTTGTCGCCGTAGTCGAACGCTTCGCTCGCCGTCTTGCGGCCGGAGGCGGTTTCGATGACGAATTCGAAGATGCGGCGGCCGGCCTCCTCGATCGTCTCAGTGCCGTCGACGATCGTGCCGCAATTGATATCCATGTCCTCCTTGATGTGTTCGTACATCGGCGTGTTGGTGGCGATCTTGATGCACGGCGCCGGCTTGTAGCCGGAGACCGAGCCGCGACCGGTGGTGAACGCGACAAGATTGCAGCCGCCGGCGATCTGGCCGGTCACGGCCGCCGGGTCGTAGCCGGGCGTGTCCATGAAGACGAAGCCCGGCTCCGTCACCTCCTCGGCATATTCATAGACGGCGTTGAGCGGCATCGAGCCGCCCTTGGCGACCGCGCCGAGCGATTTTTCCAGAATGGTGGTGAGGCCGCCGGCCTTGTTGCCGTGCGAGGGGTTGTTGTTGAGTTCGGCGTCGTTCTTTGCCGTGTAGTCTCGCCACCAGTCGATGCGGGCCAGCAGTTTTTCCGCCACTTCAGGCCGGGCGGCGCGGCGGGTCAAGAGATGTTCCGCGCCATAGATTTCCGGCGTTTCCGACAGCACCGTCGTCGCACCCTCCTTGACCAGGAGATCCGAGGCGATGCCGAGGGCCGGATTGGCGGAGATGCCGGAATAGCCGTCCGACCCGCCGCATTCGAGGGCCAGCTTGATGCCCGACAAGGGCTGTGGCGTGCGGCGGATGCGGCCGACATCCGGCAGCATGTCGTCGATCATCTCGCAAGCCGCCTCGATCGTCTTGCGCGTGCCACCCTGGTTCTGGATCATCATGGTGCGGAAGGTTTTCCCCTCCTCCAGCCCGGCCTCCTCGACCAGCGGGCCGTACTGAAAGGTCTCGCAGCCGAGGCCGATCATCAGGATGCCGCCGAAGTTCGGGTTGCGCGCATAGCCCTTGAAGGTGCGGGTGAGAATGCGTCCGCCCTCGGACTTGAGGTTCAGCGCGCAGCCGCCGCCATAGGTCAGCGCCACCACGCCGTCGATATTGTCATGGCCGGTCTCGCGGAACTTGCGGGCATAATGCTCCGCCACATAGCGCGAGACCGTGGCGGAACAGTTCACGGTCGAGAGGATGCCGATGTAGTTGCGCGTGCCGATGCGGCCGTTGCCGCGATCGTAGCCATCGAACGTGCGACGCTCAGCCGCCGGCACCATTGCCGGGAGCGCATTGTCGACGCAGAATTCGTGTTTCAGCGCCACGTCGAGAATGGCAAGGTTCTGCAGGTGAACGTGTTCTCCGGGGCGGATTGCCCGTGTCGCATATCCGATGATCTGGCCGTATTTCCGCACCGGTTCGTTTTCCGCGATCGGTGCGATTGCCACCTTGTGTCCGCGCGGTATGCGCTCGATGGCGGAAACGCCGTTCACCAGCATGCGGCCGGCGTCGACATTGGCAGGAACGACCCCGACATTGTCTTTCGGGTTGAGGACGAGCACGGGGGGGATGTCGGCGAGCATGGCGGCTCCTGCTGTTGAGGTCGGCGCATTATGCACTTTGTCAGCAAAAGTCAATATTGCGAATTGCCTGTGCTCCGCAACAGGTGGTAATGGCCCTGGCCGTCAATTTGTCGTATGATTGCTTCCGATTTGTATGATCAATGATTGAACTGGTGGGGGCAACGTGGCGGAGAAGCTCGCAAGGCAGGCGCATCGGCCGTCATCGCGCCGACCCCGGGTGCGTCATAACGTGACCGCGGCGATCGGGGGCGATATCTGCGGCGGGCGTTTTCCGCCCGGCGGGGCTCTGCCGCGGGAAAGCGACCTGTGCGAAAGCTATGGCGTCAGCCGCACCGTCATCCGTGAATCGCTGAAGGTGCTGGAGACGAAGGGGCTCGTGCGAGGCCGGCCGAGGGTCGGCACGCTGGTCTGCGACCGTTCGGAGTGGAACGTGCTCGACGCGCAAATCCTGGAATGGATGGGCCCGGACGTGCTCTCGGCCGAGCTTCTCGGCTCCATCCTCGAAGCACGACGCACCGTCGAGCCGGCTGCCGCCTTCCTCGCGGCCGCCCGCGCGACGGCGCAGGAGATTGCCGACCTCGAGTGCGCCTGTGACGACATGAGCTATGCCGAAGGCGACCTAGAAGCCTTCACCGCCGCCGATACACGTTTCCACGAGACGCTGCTGAAAGCGAGTCACAACCAGGTTTTCCACCAGTTGTCCTCGATCATCCACGCTGCCCTTTCCTACGCGTTGCACGCCTCCAACCGGGCGACGGAGCGTCATGACGAAGCGCTCGGCGTGCATCGGGCGCTGGTCGATGCGCTGCGTTTGCGGGATGGTGCGCGCGCGGAGGCCTGCTCGCGCCATATTCTCGATCTCGCCGCGCGAGATATCTCCGGCCTGATGGGGCGCACCGAGGTGCCATGACGAAGCTGGCGGGTGTGGCATCCCGGGCTTGACGATGAACGCACGGGATATGAAGGCGGCGGCGGTGGACGCAAGCCTTCGTCATGCCTATGTCATACGGGCATACCGCAAAGGAGAGATTCATGCGCCCTATCACCGGTTTCGTCGTCGCCGCACTTACGGTCCTGTCGCTGGCAGGATGCAGCACGACCGCTGCGAACAACACGACCTACGCTCGCCCGGCGGCTTCGGGCGGCGGCCTTTCGATCCCTCTGAATTGATGGGATGCCGGTGATCGCCCTCAGGCGTTTCGGAGCGGCAAGGTGATGGTGGCCCGGTAGCGGCCGCCATCCACCGGACCTGACGAGAAACGCCACCGGTTGCCGAAGCGGGCCTGCAGCCGCTCCCGGATGTTGCGAAGGCCTATGCCCATTCCAGGCGGCTTTCTGCCCATGTCCTCAGTTGGAAGGTCGTTCTCGACACTCAGCACGAGATGATCCCCCTCCCGTTTCGCCTCAAGCACGATCGCGACGTGTTTTCGCGACGGGCCGACGCCATGTTTGACGGCGTTCTCGATCAGCGGCTGGAGAATGAGATTGGGGACCATCACCCCTTCCAGTTCGGCCGGCAGACGGATATCGAAGGCCATGCGGTCTGCGAAGCGCTCATGCTCGATTTCGAGGTAGTCGCGCTGCAGGGCGATTTCCTCGGCCAACGGGACATCGTGGAGCGGGTCGAGCGAAAGCGTCTTCTGGAGAAAGCGCGAAAGCGACAGGACCATGCGGTCAGCCCGCCCCGCCGATCCCTCCTCGATGAGGCCGGCGATGGAGTTCAGGGTATTGAAAAGAAAATGCGGGTTGAGTTCGTAGCGCAGCGCCCGCATCTCCGCGTCCAGCTTGCGGCGCTGCGCATTGAGCAGGGAGAGCGCCGCCACATAGAAGCCGAAGACAATGCCGTTCCAGATCAGGCTGAAGCGGAACTGCAGGAGAGCCTTCTCCCAGGTATTGGCGATGGCGAAGCCCGGCACGCTCTGGCCGCCGGGCAAGGCGTGCGGGCCGACCGTCATGATGACGGTGATGTCGAACACCGCCTGGGTGGTCGCGGCGGCGAACACGCAAAGCGTGCCGAAACCTATCGCCTGGACCTTCGACAGATTTTGAAGGCGCTGCAACACCCTTGCGAGAAGCAGCGCGAGCAGGATGCTGCTCAGCCAACCCGGTGCGATGATGGGCAGGCCGCCGGGCAACATGAGAATGTCGTTGATCGATAGCGCCGTCCACAGGGTGACGGCCAACACGAGCGCTTCGCGTCCATTCAGCATGCCGGCCATGAATACTCCTCGAAACCGCCTTTCCCGGAGGCGGTTGTCCGCCACGCCCTCAGCTATGCCTTGGAAGTGGACTCAGGAGAATGCCGCGTGCTCCCTTGTTCACGGAAAAACCCGGCTTGCGCAGAGGCAAGCCGGGTTTGAGGTGAGCGAGTGGCCTTTAATGCGAGTCGGCCATGCGGGCGGCCTCGACGGCATCGGACTGCTCGAAGCGTACGCCGTTGAAGAAGGCGTTCAGCAGCACGGCGACGATGGAGGCGAGCACGATGCCCGATTCGATGATGGGATGGATCGCATGCGGCATCCACATCAGGTAGTTCGGGGCCAGCAGCGGGATCAGGCCGAAGCCGACCGAGACCGCAACCACGAAGAGGTTGTTGCGCGAGGACTTGAAGTCCACCGTCGTGAGGATGCGCACGCCCGTCGCGGCCACCATGCCGAACATCACGAGGCCGGCACCGCCGAGAACGAAGGTCGGCACGGCCTCGACGAGGGCACCCATCTTCGGGATGAGGCCGAGGATGATCATGATGATGCCGCCGGCGACGCAGACATAGCGGCTCTTCACGCCGGTGACGCCGACGAGGCCGACATTCTGCGAGAAGCTGGTATAGGGGAAGGTGTTGAACAGGCCGCCGATCATCGTGCCGATACCATCGACACGCAGACCTGCGGTCAGCTTCTGCTGGGAAACCGGCTTTTCGGTGATTTCGCCCAATGCCAGGAACATGCCGGTCGATTCGATCATGACGACGATCATGACGAGCGTCATGGTGGCGATCAGCACGGGATCGAAGATCGGCATGCCGAAGCGCAGCGGCGTGACGACGGCGAACCAGCCGGCATCGGCGACGCGGTCGAAATGCATCATGCCGAGGATGGAGGCAGCAACGCAGCCGATGACGACGCCGCTGAGGACCGCGATGTTGCTGATGAGGCCGCGGCCGAAGCGAGCGATGGCGAGGATCGAGACGAGCACCAGTGCCGACAGCGCGATATGGCTCGGCTCGGCATAGACCGGGTTGGACACGGTCGGTGCGATCGCAAAACCGCTGGGCACGGCAGGGCTGCCACTTTCGGCGAGCGTCTTCATCTGGGCGAGCCATTCGGCATGCGCCGGGTCGATCAGCTTGGGCGCGGTCGGGCCGAAGGGGTTGCCGAACGTCCAGTTGATGCCGACGCGCATCAGCGACACGCCGATGACGAGGATGATGGTGCCTGTCACGACGGGCGGGAAGAAGCGCAGCAACCGGCCCATGATGGGGGCGATCAGCAGCGCAATGAAGCCGGCACCTATGATGGCGCCGAAGATCATGCGGGCACCCTCCGTTCCCGGCGTCATCGTTGCCATGGAGACCATCGGGCCGACGGAAGCGAAGGTCACGCCCATCATGACGGGCAGACGGATGCCGACATGCCGGCCAAAGCCGAGCGACTGGATGATGGTGACGAGGCCGCAGACGAAGAGGTCGGCAGAAATCAGGAACGCCACGTCCTGGGGGCTGAGCTGCAGGGCGCGCCCGACGATGAGCGGCACGGCGACGGCGCCGCCATACATGACGAGTACGTGTTGGATGCCCAGCGTCGCGAGCCTGCCTGCGGGCAGTTTCTCGTCCACCGGGTGTATGCTGGATGCGTCGCTCATGGATACTCCTCCGATCACGTCGACTTTTCGAATGCCCGTCCTCCAACGGGGTGCGCCATCTTTGGTAGAGGGGTAGACGGCCGCAAGCATAGCCAGGCGATAAACACTTTACGGTTTCCTGGGGTAATCGAGTGGTGGAGTATGCGCGCCGCGTGCCGCCGACCTGCCGGATTCGGGTGTAATTTCACCTGCTTGGCGCTGGTCCGCAGTGCGATATGCGGCTGGACGTGCCACCCATATGACCGCAAAATACCCCTCGTCGTCAACTCTTTCCTGCACGGCATATGTGTATTTCCGCGTAGCCATCCGGACGGAGCAAAAAGCCGGCGGCATGCGGCGTGCCGCGAGGAAAGCCGGACAATTTTCAAGAGCCGCGCCGGCGCGGGCTGAAAACATGACGGTGTGATGGGGAGTTGGAGCGCGCTGTTGGATTCTCCGGATCCTCACCTTGCAGGCGCCGGTTTCCGGTCAGGATCAGGGGCGGGTCGGCGAAGCAGGTTTTGCGCTGTGGGGGAGAATGCTTCGTACCCAGCGCCCGGCCTTGCCGGCAAGACGCGACAGCGGAAAAACAAAAGGCCTTCCGGTTTCCCGAAAGGCCTCTGGAATTCGAATGGTGGGCGTGACAGGGATTGAACCTGTGACCCCTACGATGTCAACGTAGTGCTCTCCCGCTGAGCTACACGCCCATCCGATGAGGGGCATAGACCACAAAACCCTGAGGCGCGTCAATAGCTTTTTGAAGCTTTTTTTACGGGCCGATTTTGCGGTCTTTTCCGGGGGTTAGGCGGCCAGCATCTTGTTGACTTCTTCAACGAGATCGCGCAGGTGGAACGGTTTTGACAGAACCTTGGCGTCCTTCGGGGCCTTGGAATCCGGGTTGAGCGCCACGGCGGCGAAGCCCGTGATGAACATGACCTTCAGGTCCGGGTCGAGTTCCGTTGCGCGGCGGGCCAGCTCGATACCGTCCATCTCCGGCATCACGATGTCGGTCAGGAGCAGCGAGAAGGGCTCTTCGCGAAGCCGGTCGTAGGCGCTGGCGCCGTTGTCATAGGACAGCACCTGGTAGCCCGCCTTTTCGAGCGCCTTCACGAGGAACCGGCGCATATCGTTGTCGTCTTCTGCGAGGAGAATCTTGGGTGTCATGGAGTTCGGGAACCGTTGCTAAGGTTGTCTGCCCGCGGACGGGCGGTTCTGTTACAAGAGCGTATTCCGGTAAATATCCGGTGAATGGGGCAGGGCAAGCCCTTATCCCTTGTTTCTCAGTATGGACACGCAGGGTGGCCGCTGGCAACATGGCACACGCAATGACTTGAAGGCATGGAAAAGGGCAACAATGGCGGAGGCTTTGAGCGAAAACAGCCACTTCGAAGTGCTGGAGCCGGTTTCGCAAAGCGTGCCCCTCGTCTTCAATTCCCCCCACAGCGGCCGACGTTATCCACAGGGCTTTCTGGCGCAGTCGCGTCTCGATTCACTTGGTATCCGCCGTTCGGAAGATCATTATGTCGATGAGCTGTTCTCGGTCGCGCCGGCGCTCGGCGCGCCGATGCTGATCGCGCACTTCCCGCGTGCCTGGCTCGACGTCAATCGCGAGCCCTACGAGCTCGACCCGCGCATGTTCGAGGGTGCGCTGCCCTCCTTTGCGAACATCAATTCGATTCGGGTCGCCGGCGGGCTCGGCACCGTGCCACGGGTCGTCGCCGAGAACATGGAGATCTACCGCCAGCGTTTTCCCGTGGAGGAGGCGCTTGAGCGGGTGGAGACGGTCTACAAGCCCTATCATGCGTGCCTGCGCCGTCTTGTCGTGCGCACCCATGTCACCTTCGGCTTCTCGGTGTTGATCGATTGCCATTCGATGCCGGGCAATATCCGCGTCTCCGGCACGGGCATGCGGCCGGATTTCATCATCGGCGACCGGTACGGCACCAGTGCGTCGGGCGAGCTTTCACGCACTGCTATGCGGCTTCTGGAGGACATGGGCTTTTCCGTGGTGCGCAACAAGCCTTATGCGGGAGGCTTCATCACCGAACATTACGGCCGGCCTGCCAAGGGGCTGCATGCCTTGCAGATCGAGGTGAACCGCGGCCTTTATGTCGATGAAACGACACTGGCCAAGCGACCAGACTTCGCGGTGCTGCAGACGGCGATTTCAGCGTTCCTGCAGGATTTTTCCGACCATGTCGAGGAATACGCCGTCGACCGGGCGCTGGCGGCCGAATAGGGGCCGGTCTCCTCTCAAAAAAAACCGCGCTTGGGGCGCGGTTAAGTCTAGGGAGGAAACACCCAAGGAGGGTATTTACAGCCACGAGTGACTGTAAGAAAACAATAATATTGCGCTGCACAAATGTCAAGCGCAACTGCGGAACAAATTTGCGATCCGTTAAGCAATTTCCTTTGCCTGCGCTGCGCAGGCTTTCGCACCATCCCGGTTCCGTTTTGCGTGTCGATGCAGTAAGGAAGGGCGGTCCGCAGTCCCTCCGAGAGATCCCCCATGTTGCCTGATCGCGCCTTCTTCGACCGCCTTGCCGAAGCTGCAAGGAAGGAAACCCTGCCACGCTTTCGCGCCGGTGCCGATGTCGTCAACAAGGAAGCTGCTGGCTTCGATCCGGTGACGGAGGGCGACAGGGCGGCGGAGCTGGCGATCCGGGCGCTGATCGAGCAGCATTTTCCGGAGCATGGCATCCTTGGTGAAGAGCATGGTTCGGTCGGTCTCGACCGGGAATATGTCTGGGTCATCGACCCGATCGACGGCACGCGGGCCTTCATTTCCGGCGTGCCGGTCTGGGGCACGCTGATCGGTCTCTATCGCAATGGCGAGGCTGTCATGGGGGTGATCGACCAGCCCTTCACCGGCGAACGGTATTTCGCTGACGGCAAGGCGTCGCACTATGCCGGGCCGGACGGCAGCAAGGTCCTGTCGACCCGCTCCTGCAACAGCTTGTCCGACGCGATTCTCTTCACCACCTCGCCGCATCTCTTCACGGAGAGCCGCAAGACGCGGTTCGAAGCCGTGCAGGAGAAGGTGCGGCTCTTCCGCTATGGCGTTGACTGCTACGCCTATGCGCTGCTTGCCGCCGGCCATATCGACCTCGTCGTCGAATGCGGGCTCAAGCCCTACGATGTCGGCGGCCTCATTCCCGTCATCGAGCAGGCGGGCGGCATCATCACCGCCTGGGATGGCGGCCCGGCGGAAATGGGTGGCGAGATTATCGCGGCCGGCAACCGCAAGGTCTATGACGAGGCGATGGCGCTGCTGAAGGCATGAAGCTTCGCGGTCAGGCGCCGAGCCCCGTCCGCTCGGCGTCGCTTCCCGGAATGAAGGCGTCGATCGCAGCGAGCGCCTGCGCGCGATAGCGGTCAGCCTCCTGGAACAGCTCGTGCCGTGCGCCGTCGATCTCGATGAGGCGGGCGGCGCGGAAGATACGCGCGAGATCGCCGATCGCCTTGCGCGGCACGAGGGCGTCCCGCGTCGGGCACAGCAGCAGGGTGGGAATGCGGATGCGCGTCAGATGATCCTGGTGCGTCACGCGCGCCATGGTCTTCAGCGTCTCGTTCAGCCAGCGGGCGGAGGGCCAGCTGATGGAAAGCTCCGGATGTTCGGTGAAGATACCGGCATTGCGGGCAAATCGCTTTTGATCCGACGTCACGATGTTGTGCGCGAAGTCCAGCGGGGGGTCGCCCTTGCGGAAGGTGCGCTTGCCAAAACCCAGCAGCGACGCGAGGCGGGCGATGATGGTGATCTTGCGCTGGCTCATCGACTGGCCGGCGAGCGCGATGAAGGGCGCGGCGAGCACCATGCGCTCGATGCGGTTTTCAAGGGCCGGCGCCTGCGAGAGGGCGACGAGCGCGCCGGTCGAATGGGCGACGATGAAGAAGGGCAGGCGGGCATCTGGCAGCACGATCTTCTCCAGGAAGAGCGAGAGATCGGCTTCGTAGTCGGAAAACCGTATCACGTGGCCGGCACGGCTGTCCGGTATCAGCCGGTCCGAGCCGGCCTGGCCGCGCCAGTCGAAGGTGGCGACCCACAGGCCGCGGGCCGTGAGGTCGTTGATCGTCTCGAAGTATTTCTCGATGCATTCGCTGCGGCCCTGCAGCAGCACGACCGTGCCCTTGGCCTCGCGCTCCTTCGAGCGGAACACGGCATAGCGGATATTCACGCCGCCACTGCCCTCCAGGAAACCGGCGGAATGGTTCTCCGGAACGGGATTGTCGGCGGTGGCGTTGAGGATGGAATCCATGGCGCTGGCGGGTCTCGGCGGGCGTCGATGATCGATGGATAGGCGCTGGCGCAAGTGTCGTCAAAGAAAAAAGCCGGCTGCATGTGGGCACGGGGGTGGCTTCACATGCAGTCCGGCGCAATTTGACCGGGAAGGAAGGGACGTTACACCCCGGTCGTCAGAAGTTTTCGCTTCCGATGACGCTGTTCTAGCGGGATCAATCTGAACGCTGCCCGAAGTCGCCGTTCATCCGCCGTTCATCTCGAAAATTTTTAGGGCGTGGCCTTTTCGGCCGCTTGGGACCCCTTGAACGGCCGAAAACCCATTCCCATCTCATTGTCACGGGCGCCAACAGGGTCCGTCGAGGTTTCCGTCGCCAGAATGGGGCGGAGGCCGGTTTAACCGGGCTGCACCTTTAGAAATCGGGTGTCGCCTTCAGGAAGATCGCAACCGTTGCTCTAAAGGAGGACACCATGCGTCACGTCGATTTCTCCCCCCTCTATCGCTCCACCGTCGGCTTTGATCGCCTCTTCACCATGCTCGACAGCCTCGGCCAGCCCGATCAGGCCCAGACCTATCCGCCCTACAACATCGAACGCACCGGCGAAAACACCTATCGCATCACCATGGCGGTGGCCGGTTTCGATGAGAGTGAACTGTCGATCGAAGCGCGCGAACATGCGCTGACGGTCAAGGGCGAGAAGAAGGACGAAGCGGCTGAGGAAAACCAGTATCTTTACCGCGGCATTGCCAAGCGCGCCTTCGAGCGCCGCTTCCAGCTCGCCGATCATGTGGAAGTGCGCGCCGCTTCGCTGAAGAACGGTCTCCTCCACATCGATCTTCTCCGCGAGATTCCGGAAGCCGCCAAGCCGCGCCGTATCGAGATCGCCGCCGTCCAGCGCGAAGCCAAGCAGATCGAAGCGCAGACGAACTGATTTTTCGCTGTCTCGGGAATGAACAAGGGCGGCGCCGCAGGGCGCCGCCTTTTTCGTGTGTCAAAGCACTGACAGGAACCTGTCGACGTCCTCTTCTGTCGTGGCGAAGCTGGTGACGAGGCGAATGAGGGTTTCGTCCGCGCGCATGGTCGCCTTCAGCTCGGGGCCGGCCGGCCAGTCGTAGAAAACCGCGCCCCTGTCCTTCAAGGCTTTCATCGCATCGTTGCGGATGACGACGAAAAGTTCGTTCGAGCCGGTCGGCCAGGCGAGGCGTGCCGTATCCGATGTGGCAAAACCGGTCGCAAGGCGGGCGGCCATGGCGTTGGAATGGCGGGCGAGTTTCAGCCACAGGCCGTCCTTGAAATAGGCGTCGAACTGGGCGGCGATGAAGCGGGACTTGGAGAAGAGCTGGGCCGAGCGCTTGCGCAGGAAATGCATCTGCTGCGCCTTGCCGGGATCGAACAGTATCAGCGCTTCGGCGCACCAGCAGCCGTTCTTCGTGCCTCCGAAGGAGAGGATGTCGATGCCGCGTTTCCAGGTCATTTCCGCCGGCGTCGTGCCGAGATGCGCTAGGGCGTTGGCGAAACGCGCGCCGTCCATGTGCAGCGGCAGGTGCGCCTTCTTCGCGACGTCTGAAAGGGCGGCGATTTCGTCCAGCGTATAGGCCGTGCCGGCTTCGGTCGCCTGGGTGATGGTGACGGCCATCGGCTGCCCGCCATGCACGAAATCCGGTGGGAAGCGGCCGATGGCGGCGGCAAGTGCATCCGGGGAGAGCTTGCCGGCGGGGCCGTCGATCGGCACCAGCTTGGCGCCGGTGGCGAAGAATTCCGGCGCATTGCATTCATCGACATTCACATGGGCCTCGCGGTGGCAGAAGACCTGGCCGCCGGGGCGATTGAAGCTGGCGAGCGCCAGCGAATTGGCCGCCGTGCCCGTGCCGACGAAGAAGACCGCGACGTCGCGTTCGAAAATCTCGGAAAAGGTCTTTTCCACACGCTTGTCGAGGTCGCTGGTGCCGTAGGCCGAGGCGAAGCCGCCGGCTGCGGTCACGAGGCTCTGTGCGATGTCGGGATGGGCGCCGGCCCAGTTGTCGGAAGCGAAAAACATGCGGTTTCCAGTTCGAATGAGGCTGCGAAAGGACCATAATGGAGAAATGAAGGCGATCAATCGCCGAAAACCGCCGAAAGTGCCGCATGGCTCCAGAATGAAAGGAATGGAAACAATGTGCCGGGCGTCCGTAATTTAATTTTAAGCATATGGCGGGGCGGGCAATTTTTCTTCATGAGGTGGTGATTATTTGGCATGATGGCCTTGCGGCCGGGGGGGGTTTCTGGCATAGAGCCCATGAAATAGGACAGGTTTACTGTCCTATTTCGGTCAAGAGACCGAAGAGGCACCGTCCGCGACTGCGGCGCGTTGCCGAAACGGCGCCGGGGGAGGGAAGAGAGTTCTTCCGAAACCCTGGCTGTCCAGACGGTCCTGATGATCATTCCGGTCGACCGTCGCTTGTTGGTCGCATCGGGTTCATGAAGCAGTCGCTCGCGGGGCCGGCCCAGCCGAAAGGCAGATGACGGTCACACGGGCGAAAACGAATGCCCGCAGGATGGGCCACAGGAGGGAAGACGATGATGGAGAAGACCCAAGCACATGACTGTCGGCAGACCCGGTCGCAGACGACTGCGACGGGCGCCAAAACGCGCGCTTCTACAACGGGCCTGCCGAAAAAACAGGGACTCTATGACCCGCGCAACGAACATGACGCCTGCGGCGTCGGCTTCGTGGCGCATCTGAAAGGCAAGAAGTCGCACCAGATCGTGCAGGACGGGCTGTTCATGCTCGAAAACCTGACGCATCGCGGCGCCGTCGGCGCAGATCCGCTGATGGGCGACGGTGCAGGCATTCTCGTCCAGATTCCGGACCGCTTCTTCCGCGAGGAGATGGCCAAGCAGGGCATCACGCTGCCGAAGGCAGGCGAATATGCCGTCGGCCACATCTTCATGCCGCAGGATGAGACGCTCGTCGACTATTTCAAGAAGGTCATCGGGGATGTCGTTGCCGAAGAGGGACAGGTCCTCATCGGTTTCCGCGACGTGCCGGTCGACAATTCTTCCCTCTCCAAGGCCCCTGAGATTGCCGCCACCGAGCCGCGCCATGTTCAGGTCTTCGTCGGCGCCGGCCGTGAGGCCGCGACGAACGGCGAATTCGAGCGCCGCCTCTTCACCCTGCGCAAGGTGATCTCCAACCGTATCTACGACGAATACGAGGGCGAAGAGAGCAACTTCTACCCGGTCTCGCTCTCCTCGACGACCATCGTCTACAAGGGCATGTTCCTCGCCTACCAGGTGGGCGCCTATTACAAGGACCTTGCCGATCCGCGCTTCGAATCGGCTGTCGCGCTCGTGCACCAGCGCTTCTCGACGAACACCTTCCCGTCGTGGAAGCTGGCGCATCCCTATCGCATGGTCGCCCATAACGGCGAAATCAACACGCTGCGCGGCAACGTCAACTGGATGGCGGCCCGCCAGGCCTCTGTTTCGTCGCCGCTGTTCGGCGAGGACATCACCAAACTCTGGCCGATCTCCTATGAGGGCCAGTCGGATACCGCCTGTTTCGACAACGCGCTCGAATTCCTTGTGCGCGGCGGCTATTCCATGGCGCATGCCGTCATGATGCTCATCCCCGAGGCCTGGGCCGGCAACCAGTTGATGGGTCAGCAGCGCAAGGCGTTCTACGAGTATCACGCCGCGCTGATGGAGCCTTGGGACGGCCCGGCCGCGGTCGCCTTCACCGATGGCCGGCAGATCGGCGCGACGCTCGACCGCAACGGCCTGCGTCCGGCGCGCTATCTCGTCACCGACGACGACCGCGTCATCCTTGCCTCCGAAGCCGGTACGCTGCCGGTCAAGGAAGAGAGCATCGTCAAGAAGTGGCGCCTCCAGCCGGGCAAGATGCTGCTCATCGACATGGAAGAGGGCCGCATCATCTCCGATGAGGAGGTGAAGTCCGCGCTTGCTGCAAAGCATCCCTACCGTGAATGGCTCGACAACACCCAGATCATCCTGGAAGACCTCGGCCCGGTCGAGCCGCGCGCGCTGCGCCGCGACGTCTCGCTGCGCGACCGCCAGCAGGCCTTTGGCTACACCCAGGAGGACACCAAGCTCCTGATGTCGCCGATGGCGACGACCGGGCAGGAGGCGATCGGCTCCATGGGCACGGACACGCCGATCTCGGCCATGTCCGACAAGACCAAGCTGCTCTACACCTATTTCAAGCAGAACTTTGCGCAGGTGACGAACCCGCCCATCGACCCGATCCGCGAGGAACTGGTCATGAGCCTCGTCTCCTTCATTGGTCCGCGCCCGAACATCCTTGACCATGGCGGCGCGGCCAAGGCCAAGCGCATGGAAGTGCGTCAGCCGATCCTTACCAATGGCGATCTCGAAAAGATCCGTTCCATCGGCCATGTCGAGGACCGCTTCGACACCAAGACGCTGGACTTCACCTATGACGTCTCGCGCGGTGCCGAAGGCCTGCCGGAAATCCTCGACCGGCTCTGCGAGCGCGCCGAACAGGCGGTCACCTCGGGCTACAACATCATCGTGCTCTCCGACCGCCAGATCGGGCCGGACCGCGTGGCGATCCCGGCGCTTCTCGCGACCGCCGCCGTGCACCACCATCTGATCCGCAAGGGGCTTCGCACCTCGGTCGGCCTCGTCGTCGAATCCGGCGAGCCGCGCGAAGTGCACCACTTCTGTCTTCTCGCCGGTTACGGTGCGGAAGCGATCAACCCGTACCTGGCCTTCGACACGCTCACCGACATGCACAAGCGCGGCGAGTTTCCGAAGGAGGTGGATGCGGAGGAAATCGTCTATCGCTACATCAAGGCGATCGGCAAGGGCATCCTGAAGGTCATGTCCAAGATGGGCATCTCGACCTACCAGTCCTATTGCGGCGCGCAGATTTTCGACGCCATCGGCCTGTCGTCCGAACTGGTCGACAAGTACTTCTTCGGCACGGCGACGACCATCGAGGGCATCGACCTCGATGAGATCGCCAAGGAGACCTTCAATCGCCACAAGGCGGCCTTCGGCCGCGATCCGCTGCTCGCCAACACGCTGGATATCGGCGGCGAATACGCCTACCGCATGCGCGGCGAGGAGCATGCCTGGACGCCCGACGTCATCGCCTCGCTGCAACATGCGGTGCGCGGCAATGCGGCCGATCGCTACAAGGAATTCGCCGAACTGGTGAACAGCTCGGCGCTGCGCATGAACACGATCCGCGGCCTTTTTTCGATCAAGGGCGCGGACGCGGCCGGCCGCAAGCCGATCTCGATCGACGAGGTGGAGCCGGCTGTCGATATCGTCAAGCGGTTCTCGACGGGCGCGATGTCCTTCGGCTCGATTAGCCGTGAGGCGCACACGACGCTTGCCGTCGCCATGAACCGGATCGGCGGCAAGTCGAACACCGGCGAGGGCGGCGAGGAGGCAGACCGCTACCTGCCGCTGCCGGACGGGTCGTCCAACCCGGAGCGTTCGGCGATCAAGCAGATCGCGTCCGGCCGCTTCGGTGTGACGACCGAATATCTGGTCAATGCGGACATGCTGCAGATCAAGGTCGCGCAGGGCGCCAAGCCCGGCGAGGGCGGCCAGTTGCCCGGCCATAAGGTGGATGCGACGGTTGCGAAAACCCGTCACTCCACGCCGGGCGTCGGCCTCATCTCGCCGCCGCCGCACCACGATATCTATTCGATCGAGGACCTGGCGCAGCTCATCTACGACCTGAAGAACGTCAACCCCGAGGCGGATATCTCCGTCAAGCTCGTCTCGGAAGTCGGCGTCGGCACGGTCGCCGCCGGTGTCGCCAAGGCGCGCGCGGACCACATCACCATTGCCGGCTTCGACGGCGGCACGGGCGCTTCGCCGCTCACCTCGCTGAAGCATGCCGGCTCGCCCTGGGAAATCGGCCTTGCCGAAACCCACCAGACGCTGGTGCTGAACAAGCTGCGCTCGCGCATCGCGCTGCAAGTCGACGGCGGCCTGAAGACCGGTCGCGACGTCGTCATCGGCGCGCTGCTCGGGGCCGACGAGTTCGGTTTCGCCACCGCGCCGCTGATTGCGGCCGGCTGCATCATGATGCGCAAGTGTCATCTCAACACCTGTCCGGTGGGGGTCGCCACGCAGGATCCGGTGCTGCGCAAGCGTTTCAAGGGCGCGCCGGAGCATGTCATCAACTACTTCTTCTTCGTTGCCGAAGAGGTGCGCGAAATCCTGGCCTCGCTCGGCGTTCGCTCGCTGAACGAGATCATCGGCGCCTCCGAGCTGCTCGAAAAGGAGAAGATGATTTCGCACTGGAAGGCCAACGGTCTCGACTTCTCGCGCATCTTCCACAAGGTCGAAGCGCCGAAGGAGGCAACCTACTGGACCGAGCGGCAGAACCATCCGATCCACGACGTACTCGACCGCAAGCTGATCGAGGAGGCCAAGCCTGCGCTCGAATCGAAGACGCCGGTCGCCTTCGAGGTCGACATCAAGAACGTCGACCGTTCGGCCGGTGCGATGCTGTCGGGCGCCGTCGCCAAGCGTTACGGCTTCAAGGGTCTGAAGGACGACACGATCTCCGTGAAGCTGCACGGCACGGCCGGCCAGTCTTTCGGCGCGTTCCTTGCCCGCGGCGTCACCTTCGACCTCATCGGTGCCGGCAACGACTATGTCGGCAAGGGCCTTTCGGGCGGCCGCATCGTCGTGCGTCCGCCGGAGGACAACCGGGCGGTGCCGCATGAATCGATCATCGTCGGCAACACGGTGCTCTACGGCGCGATCTCGGGCGAGTGCTACTTCAACGGCGTGGCCGGCGAGCGGTTTGCCGTGCGCAATTCCGGTGCCGTCGCGGTCGTCGAGGGCGTGGGCGATCATGGCTGCGAATACATGACGGGCGGCGTCGTCGTCGTCATCGGCCAGACCGGCCGCAACTTCGCGGCCGGCATGTCGGGCGGTGTCGCCTATGTGCTGGACGAGGAAGGCGATTTCGCCCGCCGCTGCAACATGGCGATGGTCGAACTCGAACCGGTGCCGGAAGAGGACGACATGCTGGAAAAGCTGCACCACCATGGCGGCGACCTCATGCACAAGGGCATGGTCGATGTGTCCGACGACATGACGCGCCATGACGAGGAACGGCTCTACCAGCTCGTCTCGAACCACCTGCACTATACGGGTTCGCCGCGGGCCAAGGAGATCCTCGACAATTGGGCCGAGTATCGTCCGAAATTCCGCAAGGTCATGCCGGTCGAATACCGCCGCGCGCTCGAAGAGATGGAGCGCATGAGGATGGGCATCGCTGCCGAATAAGGCAGCGGTTCACCACCCTTCACACGCTGATGGCGCGAAGACGCCATCAGCATCGAATTCATCTTGGCCGGCCTTCCGGCATCGGGCCCCGAGCGGCGCCCGTCTTTGAGTGAGGATTTTTTACGTGGGCAAGGTTACTGGTTTCATGGAAATCGACCGGCAGGTGGCGAAGTATCAGCCGGCCTCCGACCGCATCCGCCATTTCCGCGAGTTCACCATCCCGATGTCGGACCCCGAGGTCCAGAAGCAGGCCGCGCGCTGCATGGACTGCGGCATTCCCTATTGCCACGGCCCGACGGGCTGTCCCGTCCACAACCAGATCCCGGACTGGAACGACCTCGTCTACAACGGCAACTGGGAAGAGGCGATCCGCAACCTGCATTCGACCAACAACTTTCCGGAATTCACCGGCCGCGTCTGCCCCGCGCCCTGCGAGGAAGCCTGTACGCTGAACCTGGAGGACGCGCCGGTCTCCATCAAGACCGTCGAGCAGGCCATCGCCGACAAGGCCTATGAGATGGGCTATATCGTGCCGCAGCCGGCGACGGTGAAGACCGGCAAGAAGGTTGCGGTCATCGGCTCCGGCCCGGCCGGCATGGCGGCCGCCCAGCAGCTCGCCCGCGCCGGCCACGAGGTCCATCTCTACGAGCGCGAATCCAAGGCCGGCGGCTTGCTGCGCTACGGCATTCCGGACTTCAAGATGGAGAAGAATTTTATCGACCGCCGCGTCGACCAGATGCGCGGCGAGGGCGTCACGTTCCACTACGGCGTCAATGTCGGCGTCGACAAGCCGATGGACGAGATGCTCGCCGAGCATGACGCCGTGCTCTATTGCGGCGGCTCGGAAACCCCGCGCGATGCCGGCATCCCGGGCGTCGAGTTCACCGGCGTGCACGATGCCATGCCCTATCTCGTGCAGCAGAACCGCCGCGTCGGCCGCGAGAACATCGACAGCGTCGGTTGGCCGTCCGATCCGATCCTCGCCGGCGGCAAGCACATCGTCGTCGTCGGCGGCGGCGATACCGCGTCGGATTGCGTCGGCACCGCCTTCCGCCAGGGCGCGGTGAAGGTCACGCAGCTCGACATCCGCCCGCAGCCGCCGGAAAAGGAAGACAAGCTTGCCGTCTGGCCGTTCTGGGCGACGAAGATGCGCACCTCCTCCTCGCAGGCCGAGGGCGCCGTGCGCGAATTCCAGGTTGGTACGCTCGAATTCGTCGGCGACGAGGACGGCGTGCTGACGGGCGTCAAGTGCTGCCAGGTGGACGATCGCCGCAAGCCGATACCCGGCACGGAGTTCATCATCAAGGCGGACCTCGCCTTCATCGCCATCGGTTTTCGCGGGCCCTTCACGAACAGCGTGCTGAAGGATCTCGGCGACAAGCTCGCGATCAACACCGACAAGCGCGGCTCCTCGAACGTCATCGCCAACGACCGCGATTACAAGACGTCGGTGGAAAAGCTCTGGACCGCCGGCGACGTGCGCCGCGGCCAGTCGCTGGTCGTCTGGGCGATCCGCGAAGGCCGCCAGGCTGCCCGCGCGATCGACGAGGCGCTGATGGGCTCCACCACACTGCCGCGCTGAGGTTTTTGACAACGACGAAAGGGCGCGCCGGGAAACCGGCGCGCCCTTTGCTGTTGGTGAAGTGCCCCTCATCCGCCTGCCGGCACCTTCTCCCCACAAGCGGGGAGAAGGCGTATGCCGCATCGCTTTCCAGTGTTTTGGGCGTGGCCTTGCCGCAAAATCCCTTCTCCCCGCTTGCGGGGAGAAGGTCGCGGCAGCGGGATGAGGGGCCGCGCCTGCCTCAGACGAAGAGGAAGTCCGACGCCGAGAGGTTGGCGAGCTTGATGTCGTCGAGGCGCAGTTCGCTCTGACCGAAATCGAACACCACGTCCTTGCCGCCATCGGCCGTGCGGGCGATGTCGGTGAGGTCGGCGAAGCTGGAGACGCCGAGGCTCTTGGAAATCTCGATCGTGTCGAAGTTCGCCTGGAAGTCCTCGATCTCGGTCTTGCCGGTCTTGAAGACGAAGGTGTCGCGGCCGGCGCCGCCTTCAAGCTCGTTGTTGCCGGTGCCGCCGTCCAGGCGATCGTTGCCGGACCCGCCTTCGAGATCGTCATTGCCCGAACCGCCGAAGAGCTGGTCGTTGCCCGAGCCGCCTTCCAGGTCGTCATGGCCGGAGCCGCCCCAGATCTTGTCGTTGCCGGCGTCGCCCGAAAGCTTGTCGTTGCCGCCGTGGCCGGAGATGCGGTCGTTGCCGTCGCCGCCGGAGATGGTGTTGGCCTTGCTGTTGCCGTTCAGCACGTCATCGCCCGAACGCGGGTCCTTCGGCTCGTCGGTGTCAACTGCCTTGAAGGAGAAGTGGCTTTCCTTGAGGCTCGACAGCTTGGTGTCCTCGAGCGTCAGCGTATTGCCGTTGCCGAAGTCGAAGCGCACGTCTTCGCCGCCGTCGACGGACTTGGCGATCGCCTTCAGCTCGGCAAAGCTCTTCACGCCGAGGGCGCTGTCGATGATGATCTTGTCGGCGCTCGTGGAGAAATCGTCGATCTCGTCGCGGCCGGCGGAGAAGACGAAGGTGTCACGGCCCGAGCCGCCGGTCAGCTCGTCATTGCCGGTGCCGCCCTGCAGCCAGTCGTTGCCGGTGCCGCCTTCCAGGTCGTCATTGCCGCCATAGCCGAAGAGCTTGTCGTTGCCGCCCTTGCCGTAGAGGTCGTCGCCCGTCGACTGGCCCTTGAGCGTGTTGTTGGAGGAGGTGCCGATAATCTTAACCATGAGGAGTGTCCTTGTTCTTTTGGGAGGTCAATGGAATGGGGAGAGGGCGGGGATCAGTCTTCGCGCTCGAGGCGAAGGATCTCACCGGTGTAGCTGTCGATCCTGGCTTCGCTGATCACGTTCTTTGCATCCACGATCTTTGCCTCGAAGTGGCCGTCGTCCATTTCGAGCTCGCGGATAACGTAGCCCTTGGCCGAAAGTTCCGTGGCGACCTGTTCCAGCGTCTTGCGAACGGGTGCAGTGGTGGTTTCTGCAAGGGCCGGCACGCTAAGGGCAAGCAGGCTGGCGGCGAGAAGGCCGGTCGTGATGGGGCGCATTTGCGAAGTCCTTTCCTGTCGTTGTGAGGAGAGGTTTCGCACAGCCCGCCTGTTGCTTGCCTGACAGGCGCTGTCAGCGATTTGTCAGCTTGATGCGCGTATAGGTAGGCCCATGATCAAGAAGATATTGACCCCTTTTCCGCTGGCGCTGGCCCTGTTCATCGCCCTTTCCGTGGTGCCGCCGATGGGCGCGCAGGCGGACGATGACGACGATGCGGTAGAGCATGAAGAAGCGCGCCGCGCCCTCGAACAGGGCCTCGTGCGTCCGCTCGAGCAGATCATCGTGGAAGCCCGCAAGCATGTCGAGGGCGATCTCATCGAAGTCGAGCTTGAGCGTGAAGGCGATCGCTATATATATGAGCTGGAGTTCATCCAGCCGTCCGGCCAGATCATCGAGTTGCAGCTCGATGCCAAGACGATGGCGATCGTAGAGGACGACGACGACTGATGCGCCTGCTTCTCGTCGAGGACGATGCCCGCATTGCGGCCGATGTTTCCGCCGTGCTGACGGGGGCCGGCTATACCGTCGAGACCGCCTCGGACGGCAAGGACGCCTGGTTCCTGGGAGATACGGAGGATTATGACCTCATCATCCTCGATCTCGGCCTGCCCAGCATGGATGGCATGTCTCTCCTGAAGCGCTGGCGCGCCAACGGCCGCCACATGCCGGTGCTGGTGCTGACAGCCCGCGGAAGCTGGGCCGAGCGTGTCGAGGGCATTGATGCCGGCGCCGACGACTATCTGCCGAAACCTTTCCAGTTCGAGGAGCTGCTGGCCCGTGCCCGTGCGCTCATCCGCCGGTCCGTCGGGCACGGCGCGGCGACGATCGCCATCGGAACCGTCACCATCGACACACGGGCGATGCGCGTCAGCGTCAACGGCGTGCCGCAATCGCTGACACCGCTTGAGTATCGCCTCGTCAGCTATCTCGGCCATCACCGCGACCGCATCGTGCCGCCGACCGAGCTGCAGGAACATCTCTACGGCGATGATTTCTCCCGCGATGCCAATGCACTGGAAGCACTTGTCGCACGCCTTCGCAAGAAGCTTGGCGCGGTTGCCATCGGCACGCGGCGCGGCTTCGGCTACTATATGGGCGAGACCGCTCCGTGACGCGCCGTTCGCTGCGTCTCCGCCTGGCGCTTGCCGGCGCCGCATCCATCATCGCCGCCCTCGTGGCGGCGTTCTTCGTTCTGTCGACACTGTTCGAGCGGCATGTGGAGCGGCGTATCGCCGCCGAGTTGATGCTGCATCTCAACCAGGTGATCGCCGGTCTTGCCGAACAGCCGGGCGCCACGCTCCACCTCGTCAAGCCGCCGGTCGATCCGCGGTTCGAGCGGCCGCTTTCGGGGCTCTACTGGCAGATCGAGGGGGACGGGAAGCGGCTGCGCTCCCGTTCGCTCTGGGACGATGTGCTGGCCCTGCCGGATATCCCGGCCGGCGGTGTGCATACGGCGACCATCAAGGGGCCGGGGGATGCGTCGCTGCTGCTCGTCGAGCGTGAGGTTGTGACCAGCGAGCGGGCCGGGGCGCTGCCCCTGCGTGTCGCCGTCGCCATCGATCGAACCGATATTTCGCGCGCCACGGATGAATTCGAGGGAGATCTTCTGCCCTATGTGCAGGTGCTCGCCGTCCTTCTCCTGGCTGCGAGCTTCGTGCAGATCTTCGTCGGCCTTCGTCCGCTGGCGACGCTGACGGAGCGCCTTTCGGCCATTCGCGCCGGCAAGGCGGAACGGCTCGGGACCGATTTCCCGGACGAGGTCCTGCCGCTCACCGGCGAGGTGGATGCCCTCTTGCAATCACGGGAGAACCAGTTGCGCAAGGCGCGCGAGCGGGCAGCCGACCTTGCCCATGGTTTCAAGACACCGTTGCAGATCCTCTCCGGCGACGTGCTGCGCCTGCGCGAGCGGGGCGAGGAGAGCGTCGCTCGCGATATCGAGGCGATCATCCTGCGCATGCGGCGCCATGTCGATCACGAGATGGCTCGTGCCCGCCAGGCCGAGCGCGGGCACACGGCACGCAGCGATCTCGGCCGCGTCGCCTCGCAGGTCGTCAGCGTGGTCTCGCGCACGCCGGCCGGGCGTGACCTCGACTGGCAGCAGGAAATCGAACCGGGCCTCATTCTGCGCATCGATGCCGAGGACCTCGCCGAAATCCTCGGCAGCCTTGCGGAAAATGCTGCGCGTTACGCCAAGACCACTGTCGGTATTTTTGCCCGGGCGGAGGGGGCGGCCGCGGTCATCGAAGTCGTCGATGACGGGCCGGGCATCCCCGAGGAGGAGATCGAGTTCGTGCTGAAGCGCGGCGGCCGTCTCGACACGACGAGCGAAGGCGCGGGATTGGGACTGGCCATTGCGGAGAGCTTCGTCGAGGAGGCGAATGGCAGCTTCGTGCTGGAAAACCGCAAGCCCGGTCTCTGTGCCCGAATCATGTTGCCCCGGATCGTGGCCTGATTCGACTGCCGAGCAGCGAAAGGCGCACAACAGCCTCGAAGGCAGGGCGCCGTCAAAGCACCCGTCTATGATCAAGGCGTTGCAATTTTATTCAAGCGGAAATCGTCGACCCGGCCGAGCGGGGCGTCGGCGATCTCGCCCTTCTCCACCAGCTTTTCGCGCAGGCTCTTGCCGTTGCCTTTGATCGCCGTGCCCCCGAGCAGCGCGGTGCCGCCATCCAGTGCCGGGTCGGAGAGGCTGATCGGCAGGGTCTTGGTGATTTCGGTGTCCTCGGCCGGTGCGGTCACCACCAGATCCTTGAGGTCGCCCTGCAGTCCGGGGCCGTCGGCAGCGGCGTCGCCCAGCACGCGGCGGATTTCCTTCTCCACATAAAAGGCGAGCTTACGCTTGCCGGCCTTGGTGAAGTTGATGCCGTCGGAGCCGCGCAAGCGCACCTGCTGACCGTTGATGTCGGAGCCGGAAATGACGAACTTGCCGTTTTCGTCGACGAAGCCGTCCCAGATGTCGACGAATTCGCCACCGGCCTTCTCGACACCAGCACGATAGATGGTGTTCAGCGTCGTCATGTCGGCCGTCATGGCCGAAGACTGGAAGGCCGGCATGCCGATCCACATCATCGGCTTGCCGCCCTGGCGGGCGAGCATGGCAAGGCGCTCCACCCGTGCTTCATATTCCTTTGTCCAGGCCTCGGAACGGAACTTTTCCTTCTCGCCGGCCACCGCCATCTGCTGCCGGTCGTTGGCGCCCATGCTGAGCACGACGAGGGCGGGCTTCGTTTCCGCGATCAGGCCGGGCAGGGAGGCCGGCCAGTTGTAGTAGTCCTCGCGTACGATGCCGGAAGAACCGTTGGTGCGCCGCTCGACGATGATGCCGGGTGTCGATTCGAAGGCGGCGACGAGGCCTTCGCCGAGGCTTCCGGCAATGAAGTCGCCGACGACAAGCACGACCTTGGCGTCCGGCAGCTTCTCGATCGCCGCAGGCTCCGGTTTCGTCGCGATGGTCGTCGTCTGCTTCTTCTTGCGGTTGACGGTGCGCGGCTTCTTGATTTGTCGCTCCGGTGCGGCCTCCTCGCGCTTCGGTTTGCCGAAGAGCAGTTCCAGGATGGTCTTGCGCTCCTTGCGCTGCTGGGCTTCGGCCGGAAGAGCGGTCACCACGATGCTCGCCCCAGCCACAAAGGCCAGTCCGAGGCGCACAATCCGCATGGTCGTTGTCGTGCTCATCGCGAAGGCTCCCGTCTCGACCGCTACCCTGCCGGATCCCGGTGGCGGCATGATGGCAAATGCGCGGGCCAAGCGAAAGCCCGAACAAGAAGGGGCGCCGGAGCGCCCCTGTTCGTCTCTATGGGATTCGAGCACTATCGCATGTCGGGGCCGGGGCGCCTTCGCCTCACTGCGACAGGCCCTAGCGGCGCAGGGCCTTCAGCACTTGCAGGCTCGGCTCGCCATCCGCCGAGAGGCCCATGCGGTTCTGGAAGGCTTGGATCGCGGCCTTGGAGCCGGAGCCGAAATTGCCGTCCACTTCGCCGTCGTAGTAGCCAAGTTCCTTGAGACGGGTCTGCAGCTCGAATTTTTCCGTGATGTCGAGTGTGCCCTCCGGACGCGGCCAGCGCTGCTTGACGCCGCTATAGCCGGCGAGCTGGTCGGCCAGCATGCCGACGCCCATCGCGTAGGAATCCGATGCGTTGTAGCGCTTGATGACGAAGAAGTTCTTGGTCATCAGGAAGCCCGGCCCGCCGTTTGCCGGCAGCTTCAGCTCGGCGCGGTCCGCACCGTTCTTGAAACCGGAGCCGTTCGGGCGCGTGAAGCCGAGCTTCGCCCATTGGGCAAGCGTCTTCGTCTGGCCGGAATATTTGCTCCCGCCGGTCGGTACGATGATCTCGTAACCCCAGGTCTTGCCGGCCTGCCAGCCGTTCTTGGCAAGCAGGTTTGCGGCGGTCGCCAGTGCGTCCGGCACCGAATTCCAGATGTCGCGGTGACCGTTGCCGTCAGCGTCGACGGCATAGATCAGATAGCTCGTCGGGATGAACTGGGTATGGCCCATGGCGCCGGCCCAGGAGCCGGTCATGTCGGAGGCCGCAATGTCGCCGCGCTGGATGATCTTCAAGGCGGCAATCAGCTGCGTGCGTGCAAACTTCGCACGCTTCTTGTCGGCATAGGCGAGTGTTGCGAGCGCTCGCGGTACGTAGTGCAGCCGGTCGTCCTTTTCGAGCACCGCGCCGTAGTTCGATTCCATCGACCAGATGGCCAGCAGGATGTTGCGGTCGACGCCGAAATGGCGCTCGAGGGCGGCGAGCGTGCGGCCGTGTTTTGCCGCCATTTCCTGGCCGATGCGCACCGTGTACGGGTTGACGCGCGAATCAAGGTAGTCCCAGATCTTGTGCTTGAATTCCGGCTGGTAGGCGGCCTTTTCGAGGACGGCCGGGTCGGGTGTCTTGACGCCGGAAAACGCCTTCTGGTAGGTCGATTTGCTGATACCGGCTTCCGATGCTGTCGCGTAGAAGTCGGCGATCCACTTCTGGAAGCGGGCGTCCGCGCGGGCCGCGGTGGCCTGGGCGAAAAGCCCGGCCGACAGGAGGAGAGTGAGCGCGGATCGGCGCAGAACGGTTTTCAGATTCTGTGTCATCAGCTGTCGTGTCCGTTTCTCAAATTTCGGTACGATGGCGTGGAACCACCGGCTGAACGCAAAACTTATAAAAACGAAGTCAACAAATTCTTTACCATCAAAAATTTGCCCCGTCTTCCTTCGCAAAAAAGTCTTCCTTTGCAAAAAAATAGCAATTGGCTTCTATTTCGGCACAAATACGTCCCGGCCATGATGGCGACGGGCGCAACGAGGTGAATATGTCGCAGGCACGCAAGGTTCGCAAAGCAGTCTTCCCAGTGGCCGGTCTCGGCACCCGCTTCCTCCCGGCCACCAAGGCCGTTCCGAAGGAAATGCTGACCGTCGTGGACAAGCCCGTCATCCAGTATGTGGTGGACGAGGCGCTGGACGCCGGCATCGAGCACCTGATCTTCGTGACGGGGCGTTCCAAGGCGGTCATCGAGGACTATTTCGACATCCAGGTCGAACTGGAACAGACGCTGCGCCAGCGCAACAAGACCGCCGAGCTGACGCTGCTCGAAAGCATCCTGCCAGTCGCCGGCTCGACGAGCTTCACCCGCCAGCAGGAGCCGCTGGGTCTCGGCCATGCTGTCTGGTGTGCCCGCGAGCTGGTCGGCAACGAACCCTTTGCGCTGCTCCTGCCCGACATGATCATGAAGGGTGAGAAGGGCTGCCTGAAGGGGATGGTCGAGCTTTTCGAGCACAGCGGGGCCAACGTCATCGCCGTCGAGGAATGTGCGCCGGAGCAGTCCCATAAATACGGTATCGTCGGCGTCGGCGAAAAGATCGGCGACGGTTTTGCCATCACCAAGATGGTCGAGAAGCCCCCGCAGGGCACTGCGCCCTCCAATTTCTTCATCAACGGCCGCTACATTCTCCAGCCGGAAATCTTCCCGATCCTTTCCACGCAGGAGCGGGGCGCCGGCAACGAGATCCAGCTCACCGACGCCATGGTGAAGCTTGCCGATGTCCAGAAGTTCGCCGCCTACCACTTCCGCGGCGAGACCTATGACTGTGGCGCCAAGGACGGCTTCATTCTGGCCAACATCGCCTTCGCGCTGGCCCGTGCGGATATCCGCCCGGCTGTCGAAGGCCCGCTGAAGGAACTCGTCGCCAAGCTGAAATAAGCTTCAGCGACGCAGGACGAGACCGATGCCGGCGCGCGTGACGCCGGTGTCGCTGCCGCGCGACTGGCTCGTCAACTCGTAGGAGATGTCGCCGGTCAGCGCGAGCCAGCGGTTGAGGTCCCAGGTGAGACCCGTGCCGACCAGGTAGACATTCTGATCGGCACTGCCGGACGAACGGAAATCCCGCCACGTATAGGCGCCGCTCAGGCGCGCGACGAGGTTTTCGCGCAGTTCGTGCGTCAGTTCGGCCGTAGTGGCATAGGAGACGTAGCCGCTTTCGCCCGCGGTGGTAGACGGTTCGATCGCCGTGGCGAGGCCGAGCCGGAGTTCCGTGCCACGCTGCGGCGACCAGGTGAGCGTGCCGTCAAGCGCGAGGGCAGCAATCGATTTCAGGCGGCTGTCGTCGAAGGCGGAGCGCCGATAGCCCATACCGAGATCGCCACGCAGCTTCTCGCCAAGGTCGATTTCCACGCCGGCACGACCGACCACCGTTGAACTGGAACGCTCGTAGCCGAGTGAATCGCGTTTCTCGTCATAGATCGAACGGCCGATCGAAGCCTCGAGATAGGGAATCAGCGCGGGCGACAGTTCGAAGCCGACGCGTCCCGTCAGCGTGCCTTCCGTGAAATTCCGATCGGAAAGGCTGAGCTTCCCGCCATTGGCGAGTTTTACCGAGCCGTAGACCTCGCGATCGATCTCGGCGCCGATCGTGCCGCGGATCACGCCGAAATCGCGCTGGACGCGCGCACCGGCGGTAAAGCCATGCACGCCGGACTGGGCGCTGGCGCCGTCGACGGCGTTGGGATCGGCGGAATCCTCGCGTTCGAAACTATAACCGGCGGTGAGGTTCGCGATGGTGTCGTCGCTGAGGTCGAGGCGCAGGTCGCTGTCGATGCGCGCCTGCGGCTCCGTCTCGCCGGTGCCGCTGATGTTGCGCTGGTAGATGCCCTCGGCATTGATGATCAGTTGGTGGCGGGACCAGTCGGAGGTCAGCGAGCCGCGAAAACCGGTCTGCGAATAGGTCCGGCGCGTCGTGCTGCCGGCCTTCGTGCGCTCATGGCCGATGCTCTGGGTAATCGATGGACGCAGCACGAACGTGCCGACGCGGATGCCGGTCGGCTCATAGGGGTCGCCGAAATTGCTTCTCGTCGCGTCGGCGCTGCCTTCCCGCAGGTTCAGCCGCTCACCCTCGCTGGCGGTGCGCCGGATGGCGTCGTTGTCGCTTGCGGCTTCGGAAAGCGCCTCTGCCTGGTCGCCCGTGAGGGCGGGGTCGCTCAGCGCTTCGGTCGATGCCGTGGTCTCGGCACCCGGCAACGCCATCGTGTCCGGCGTCTCGCTCCCGGTTGCCTGGACG
This sequence comes from Shinella sp. JR1-6, assembly GCF_004284735.1. Lineage (NCBI taxonomy): Bacteria > Pseudomonadati > Pseudomonadota > Alphaproteobacteria > Hyphomicrobiales > Rhizobiaceae > Shinella > Shinella sp. JR1-6. Next base: position 350,561 of record NZ_SHMI01000001.1, read on the forward strand.
AGGGGGTCGAGCGGCTCCTGGAATGTGGGTGTCTCGTTTACGGTCTGCTGCTGGGCGAACGCCGGGGTGGCTGCAAGCATGGTGCCGGCAAGCAGAAGACCGGCCAGAGGCCATGACAGGCGGGGCATCCTTGCCTCGCGATCTCTTGCTTCTACCTTTGGCATGTCTGTGGCCTGCGACCCTTTTTGATTTCCTAAGCGAACGTAAAGTCCAATGCTGTTTTGCTTACACGGGCGCTTCGCGCTTAAGTGTTTGGAAAACGGCGTTATTTTCCACGTCTCCGCGCATGGTAACACTCTATTAGCCAAGGGTTAGTTTATGGTTAACAGGTGGTGAAAATCTGTAAGGATCTCTTTTCCCCTTACCGTGTTTCAGCAAAGCACGCTGTGCATCGCTGCAAGCGAGGGACCTCTTCGAAAATTCGGTGGAGCGAACTCTCGTCCCATGCGACTACGCTGCTAGTGCTCTGAACTGTCGATTGAAACGCCCATGCTGAATCCGATATGGGAAACACCATTGGCTATGATGACGATTGCGGAATGGTCGCCGCTGTCGAAGACGATTTCCGTAATGAATTCCCGGATAGCTGCATGGACTTTCGAGCGAAGACCTAGGGTTACAGTTTCCCTGACATACCGTCATCCGTTCGTGCCTTCCCCCGTGGCATGGGATGCCCTGTTGTCTCCAATACGATGACGGGATGTCCCATTTTGACGGCGATCTTGGAATGCTGGATGGTGGAGCTTCTGTCGCTGCGCGATTGGCATTTCCGCTTCCGACCTTAATTTCTGCCGTTCATGGCAGGAGGTGAGGACGCTTAAAGCGTCCCCTGCAGATCGCTAGTTTCTTGAATCAAATCTGTCGTGGGTTGCGTGAACTTGGTGAGATCTGTATGGAGCATAGTATCAAATGTCGCAATTTATTAATTGATATCAGTAATTTAGTTGACGTGAATGGAAAGAGAGGGGAGCGTCATGCTGTTTCGATCCGGCAAAAAATTACAAGATCTGGTCAACGGTCGGAATCAAGCCTACCACACTCCTCAAGAGCGACCGTTCGTCGCCGGCATCGGCGAGGTTCTGTCGCCTTGGTATGCCGTCGTCCTTGCCCTATCCCTTTGCGGTGCGCATTCCGCGTATGGTGCGGACACTGCTCTCAACTTGGCGGAAGGGCAAGTCCCGGTAGACACCCAAAATTGGGCCTTGCAGGTCACGCCCTATTTGTGGGCGGCCGGCCTCGACGGGCGCATTTCTCCGTTTCAACGAGGCCCGACGATCGGCGTAGAAAAGTCGTTCTCCGACGTCATGGACGACCTGAATTTCGGCGGCTTCATCAACATCTGGGGACGCCACGACCGCTTCGTCTTTTCGGGCGACATCATGTATGTCGATACGACGGATGGCCATGGGGTCGGGCCCCTGCCTGCATTGACGATTCCGGGTGTCGGCGTGATCCCGCCGGGCGGCAACATCGATGCGAAGGTTGACACGAGGCAGTTCACTGCCACGATGATGGGCGGGTACCGGGTTGTCGATACATCGCAGTTCACTCTGGATGCCCTTGGCGGCGCTCGCTTTTGGTACATCTCGAACGATGTGACGCTTACCGGGAGCATTGGCGGCTTGAGAGGGTCTGTCAATCACGACGAAAGCCTCGGCTGGGTCGATCCACTGGTCGGTCTACGCGCCTTCCTTCCTATCACGGAAAAGTTGTCGGTGCAGGCGCAGGCTGACATCGGCGGATTCGGCGCCGGCTCCGATCTCACATGGTCGGCGCTGGCAACCGTCAATTATGTCTTCAGCGATCGCCTATCCGCCTCCGTGGGCTACAAGGTACTCGACGTTGATTACAAGCGCGGCGGTCACGTCTATGACACGCGCCTCAGCGGCCCGGTTCTCGGCCTGACCTATCGGTTCTGATCGGCAACGGTTTCGCGTAGCCTTCTTATGGATGGAATGATGTTCAACATGTCTCGGTTCACACGCTTCCTCGTTACCTTGACCGCCGCTGCGGCGCTGCTGACCGCCGAGGCCCAGGCCTGCACACGGGTCGTCTATCAGGGGCCTGACGGGCGGATTCTGACGGGTCGCAACATGGACTTCAAGGACCCGATGATCAGCAACTTCTGGGTTTTTCCCCGCGGTATGAAGCGCAGCGGGGCCGCCGGTCCGCGGTCGGTGGAATGGACATCGAAGTTCGGCAGTCTGGCCGTTTCCGGCTACGATATCTCGACGGTCGACGGCATGAACGAAGCCGGCCTCAACGCCAGCCTGCTATGGCTCAACGCCACGAAATTTCCGGAGGACGACGGAACGACGTCGCGCATGTCGCTCTCGATCTGGGCGCAATTCTACCTCGATCAATTCGCAACGGTCTCGGAAGCGGTTGAATATACGCGCGCCCATCCTGTGCAGGTCGTGAGCGGCGAGGTGCCCGGCCGTCCCGGCAGCCTCGCGCCACTGCATTTGACGCTCTCCGACGCCACCGGCGACAGCGCCATTCTTGAGTGGATCGATGGAAAGCTGAACATCCATCATGGCCGCGCGTATCAGGTGGTGACGAACGATCCGCCTTATGATGACCAACTCGCCTTGCAAAAATACTGGAGTGCGGTCGACTCCCTCAAATTCCTTCCCGGCAGCGGGCGCTCCGAAGACCGTTTCGTACGCGCCGGCTTCTATATCAACACGGTGACCCAGAGCGACGATCCCCGGGTTGCCGCCGCCGCCGTTTTCAGCGTGATCCGCAACGCTTCGGCACCCTATGGCGTAAGCATTCCAGAGGCACCGAACCTTTCCACGACCCGCTGGCGTGTGGTGGCGGACCAGAAGAGCATGCTTTTCTATGGTGAATCGGCAACGTCACCCAACGTTTTCTGGGTGGATTTGAAGAAACTCGACTTCTCTGAAGGCGCGCATGTCCGCAAACTGGATCTCGGGGTTGACATGGCCCGTATCCTTGCCGGCGAGGCATCGGACCAGTTCGCCCCTGCAAAGCCGTTCGACTTCATGGAAGCCGAATGAAGGCTGTTTTTTGCCAGCCAATTGGAAAGTCGCTGACCGCTTTCCATCCCTTCTCAGGCATGTTCAAATCAGCCCTGCAATCTAAGGGCTAAATCGGGCATACCTCAGAAAGCGCTTCGCTCGCCCTTTTGGCAGACGGCTGTATCTCGAGAACATGTTCAACGGTTTCGGAAAGGATCGCAGCATGTCCCATCTCAAGGTCCTCAAGCTCGCCAGCGCAGTTCCGGTTCGCTCCGCTGCCGATCCGGTGCAGTGCGTCCGCGAGAAGATGGTCGCCGTTCTGGCCAAACTGGATATGCCATCGAGAAGATCAACAAACACGGCATCGTTGATAGCGGCGATGCGCTGGATAAGGGCATCGGTTGCCTGACCGCTGAGCGCTACAAATGGCTCACCGACGAATTGGTCAGGGTGGGGTTGCTGAAGCAGGAAACCGACTACACCAAGGCTTTTGACACGCGCTTTTCCTGAAAGGGTGTCGGATTGGCATTGAAGAAGTCGTAGCCCGGTTTAGGTGATGTTGCAAAGTTCGGTCGCGAAGCTGAGCTTCTCGCGACCGAATATCGCGACAAGAAAATCGCTGATTTCTCAGTGTTGGAGGATTTCGGCGGAAAGTCAGGATTTGCGCGACACGATCACGGCATTTACTGCTTCAACGAAGCCTGCACCTCCCGGCCCGCGCGTAATCCAGCGCGGCGATTGGGGGAGCTGGTCGAGGTAGTCAGTCACGGTACTGACGCCTACCGTATGCTGGAAGAACGAGAACATCGGCGCGTCGTTAGTGGAATCTCCGGTGTAAAGGACCGCCGAGCGGTCAGCGTCTATGTCGAGGCCATAGTGTTCTAGAAGCACCCGCCGCGCCATCGCCAGCTTGTCATATTTCCCGAGCCAGCCGAGCACCCAAAGATTATTAACTGTGGCATCGGCTGAAGCGTCGCAAAGTGCGTTAAGGATCGCGGCGCGCACTTCCGCATCCTTCGGTTGTTCAAAGGCAAGGCTGGTGAGCCGGAACGGCTGATCGTCGGCAAAGCTGGCGGAAGGAACGGCGCGTTGCACTTGCCGCCCGATTTCCTCGAGGCGTTCGGATACGGCCGGCCGGTCATCATCACTATGCCAGAAATGTCGCTCGATGCCATGTCCGGCATCATGACGGCGGAAGAAGAATCCGCCATTTTCCCCGATTACGCCATCCACGGGCCACATGCGGGCCATCTGATCGCACCATCCGGCCGGGGCGGCGGTTACCGGAATTACCTTCACTCCTGCCGCCTGCAAATTCTCAAGAGCTAAATAGGTGTGCCCCGCAAGCCGGCCTTGATAGGTCAGCGTCTCATCCATGTCGGTCAGGACGAACTGCACATCTCGAAACGTGGAAATGTCGGCGTGTTCTAGCGGTCGCACATAGTCCTCCAGGAGTGATTGTCGCAAAAATTGCGAATATTGTTCGAGTTCTGCGCATAACATTCGCGGCGTTGCAGAGTACGGATTTTTGCAACGACAACGCCGTTGGTAGGAATGGTGTGCATCCCATCCAGCTCAGTTCCGCACCTCGGCGAACACGTCTAGCAAAACAGTGCATTCTTGCGGCAAGTCTTTCGCGCCAGTCGTGCCCTTCAAGACCCGCGCCTCGAGAATCTTCTCGATAGCGACCTTCGCCGCGCGCACATGCACCGGAACGTCATCGTCAAGCCTTTGGCCGAATTGTCATTTCCATCATTCACACCTCAGACGCCAGTTCATCATGGCGCCCCTAAAATCTGGTGCATGCGCATTGTGTATGTAAAACAACACTGGCTAAATCGTTGTGGTTAACGCTTGGTTGCCGACCGCCAGCTCACTCGCCGTAACAATCTGCGTTCTTTCGTGCATGGACAGAAGATTGCAAAAGCGCTAACGAGGCGCATGATCAAAAGACAGGCAAAAGTTGACAGTGCCGGCGCCATTGCCTCGGCAATCCGTACCGTCGAAACCGAAAAGGCTGGCCTTGCCGCCCTTTCGACGGCCCTTGAAGGGCGGCTCTTCGACGCATTTTGCGAAGCTGTTCGCGTCATCGGCGATATCAGCGGCCGCGTCATCGTGACGGGTATCGGCAAGTCGGGGCATATCGGGGCGAAGATCGCCGCGACGCTTGCCTCCACCGGTACGCCATCCTTCTTCGTGCATCCCGTCGAGGCCAATCACGGCGATCTTGGCATGATCGGGCGTGACGATGTCATCCTCGCCATGTCCTGGAGCGGCGAAACGGCCGAACTGCAGGGTATCGTTTCCTATTCCCGCCGTTTCTCCATCCCGCTGATCGCCATCACGTCAGGCGAGCGCTCGGCTCTTGCCCGCGAGGCGGATACGCTGCTGCTGCTGCCGAAGGAGCAGGAGGCCTGCCCGCACGGCCTGGCGCCCACCACCTCCACGCTGATGCAGCTTTCCCTCGGTGACGCGCTTGCGGTTGCCCTTCTCGAAGCCCGCGGCTTCACCGCAACGGACTTCAAGACCTTCCACCCCGGCGGCAAGCTCGGTGCCAGTCTTTCCCATGTCGGCGACATCATGCACAGCGGCGAAAACATGCCGCTCGTTCCTCTCGGCACGTCTATGCCGGATGCGGTTCTGCTCCTGTCGCAGAAGCGTTACGGCTGCGTCGGCGTCATCAATGACGAGGGCATTCTCGTCGGCATCGTCACCGACGGTGATATCGCGCGCAACCTTTCGCGCAATCTTGCCGAACTCAGCGTCGACGAGATCATGACGCGCGGCCCCAAGACGGTGAAGCCGTCGACCTTGGCAACCGCCGCGCTTGGTCTGCTCAACCAGTACAACATTTCCGCGCTGATCGTTACGGACGAGACTTACCGTCCTGTCGGCGTCGTGCATTTCCACGATCTGCTGCGAATCGGCGTTGCCTGATCCGCATCCTCCACGGCTCGTACCAAAACCCGCATTTCCCGGAAATGCGGGTTTTTTGTTTCAGGCAGGCTCGACCATGAGATCGCGGCCATTGCTGGCCGTGACGCGCACGCGCGCGCCGACCGGCAGGTCCGGGCCCTGCACGCTCCACATCGTATCATCGAGGCGAATGCGACCGCGGCCTTCGCTGATCGGCTGCTCCAGCGTCGCGGTGCGGCCGACGAGGCTCTGGCCGCGTTGATTGAGATGAGGCTGGTCGGAGGCGGTGCCGCGTGCGCTGACGATGCGCCGGCCGATCAAAACGGCGACAAGCGACAGAACGGCAAAGACCAGCCATTGCACATGCCAGGTCCAGAAGGCCGTCTCCCAGAGCAGCAGCGAGAGAGCGCCGGTGATAACTGCCGCGATGCCGATCCAGACGAGGAAGACGCCGGGCATCAGCACTTCGAGGATCAGCAGCACGATGCCGAGTACCCACCATGCCCAGGGGCCGAGTTCCGTGACGATGCGCTGGATCATTTCAGCTTCCCTGCGGCGTATCGAACGGGTTTCGGAACGCAGGCGTCGAGGCGGTGGTTGTCGTGGCGGGCGTCGACTGGCGCGTGCGCGGCGTGCTGGCCACCTGCGCGCCGCCGCTCCCAAAGACTTCCCTGGCGATCGCACCGATACCGCCGAGCGAACCGATGAGTGAGGAAGCCTCCATCGGCATCAGCACAACCTTCGAGTTCGGCGCCTTGCCGATCGAGGCCATAGCCTCGGTGTACTTCTGTGCGACGAAGTAGTTGATGGCCTGCACGTCACCGGCTGCGATGGCCTCGGAGACCATCTTCGTTGCCTTGGCCTCGGCTTCGGCGAGGCGTTCACGCGCCTCGGCATCACGAAACGCCGCTTCGCGCTGGCCCTCGGCCTCGAGGATCGCAGACTGCTTGGCGCCTTCCGCGCGCAGGATCTGTGCATTGCGCGAGCCCTCCGCTTCCAGCACCTGCGCGCGCTTTTCACGCTCGGCCTTCATCTGCCGCGCCATGGAATCGACGAGGTCCTTCGGCGGCGCGATGTCCTTGATCTCGACGCGGGTGATCTTCACGCCCCAGGGATTGGCGGCCTCATCGACGACGCGCAGAAGCTGGTCGTTGATCTTGTCGCGGTTGGAGAGCAGCTCGTCGAGGTCCATCGATCCCATGACCGAGCGGATGTTGGTCATGGTGAGGTTGATGATGGCATGCTCGAGATTGGCGACCTGGTAGGCCGCCTGGGCGGGGTTCAGAATCTGGTAGAAGGCGACGGCGTCGGAGGCGACGCTGGCATTGTCGCGTGTGATGACTTCCTGCGTCGGGATGTCGAGCACCTGCTCCATCACGTTCATCTTCGCACCGATGCGGTCGATAAAGGGGATGATCAGGTTAAGGCCGGGATCCAGCGTACGCGTATAACGGCCGAAGCGCTCTACCGTGTACTGATATCCCTGCGGAATGGTCTTGATCCCGGCAAAAAGAATCAGGATGACCAGCACCACGAGGGCGATGACGACGATATCCAGTCCGGCTAAATCCATAGTTCTTCTCTCCAACAGACAATGCGACGCGGCGCCACTTTAAGGAATACGGACCGCGACGCCAGTCTATTTGGACGAAGACAAGATTTATCCGGTATCAGATCCAGCCGGAAAGCTCGCGTCGCACGACCTTTTCGAGGACGGCCATGCCCTCGGGCGAATCGTTGAGACAGGGAATGTGCGCGAACTTTTCGCCGCCATTGTGCAGGAAGCTCTCGGCGGCCTGCTCGGCGATCTCCTCCAGCGTTTCCAGGCAGTCGGAAACGAAGCCGGGATTGAGAACGGCGATGCGCTTGATGCCTTCCTGTGCCAGCTTCTCCACGGTCTTGTCCGTATAGGGTTGCAGCCATTCTTCCGGCCCGAAGCGCGACTGGAAGGTGACGACGAGCTTCTCCTTCGACCAGCCGAGCCGTTCGCGCAGCAGCCGTGCGGTCTTCTGGCACTGGCAGTAGTAGGGATCGCCCTTGTCGAAATAGCTTTGAGGAATACCATGGAACGAGGTCAGCACCCGCTCGGGTTCCCAGTCGAGCGTTGCCAAGTGCTTCTCGATCGAGATGGCGAGCGCGTCGATATAGGCCGGGTCGTCGTGGTAGGGCGGCACGGTGCGTAGGGCGGGCTGCCAGCGCATCTTCAAAAGAGTCTCGAAGGCCTTGTCGTTGACGGTTGCCGTGGTTGCGGCCGCATATTGTGGGTAGAGCGGGAAGACGAGGATGCGCTCGCAGCCGGCCTTCTGCAGATAGTCCATGCGCGAGGCGATGGAAGGCTGGCCGTAGCGCATCGCCCAGTCGACGACGACGTCGGAGCAATCGGAGAGGGCCGTTGCCATCAGCTCGGCCTGGCTGCGCGTATAGGTGCGCAGGTAGCTCTCGTTCTTCTCCTTGTTCCAGATCGTCTCGTAGGCCTTGCCGACCTTGCCCGGGCGGGTGTTGAGGACGATACCGAAGAGGATGGGATACCAAGCGATCCTCGGCCATTCGATGACGCGCTTGTCGGTCAGGAATTCCTTCAGGTAGCGGCGCATCGAGGTGTAATCGGTACCATCGGGCGTGCCGAGATTGACCAGCAGCACACCGACCTTACCGTGTTTGACGGGCGTGTGGTCGGCGGGCTTGGCGGCGATGTCCTGCATGGTGCGGTCCTCGGCGTGCGGGGTGTCGTTCATTGCTCTTGGGCTTTTTCTTCTTGCAAGTGCGGGTGCAAGACCGCGGCATGCGCGCCGGATTGCTCTTAACGCGGCGGACGCCCGGTCGGCTCAGAATCGTTCTAAAAAGAAATGCCGGCCCGGGAAAGCCCGGGCCGGCAGAAATAGTGGAGACAAATTGTCCTTATTTGGTCGGGATGGACAGTTCCGTCCCGACATGCAGGGCGCGCGGCCGCGGATTGCCGTTGGCTTCCGCGATCTTGCGCCACAGCGTGCCGTCGCCATAGGCCGCCTTGGCAAGATCCCAAAGCGTGTCGCCACGGGCGATGACATGCTTGCCGCCTGCCGCCACCGTTGCGGTTTCTGCCGTCGTGGTCGTGGTGCCCGATGCGGCTTCGCCGGATGTTGCGGTGCCTTCGGCCGACTTGGTTGCCGTTTCGCCTGCAGCGGGCTTGGCCTCGGTTCCGGTCGCTGTCTCCGTGCTTGCCGGGGTCTCGACGACCGTGGCATTGGCGACTTCCGTGATGCGGCCGTCCGTATAAGGCTGGTAGGGGCGATGTGCTGCAAGATAGTCGGCGACGACCAGTTCCAGGTTCGGGCCGAAATCGTAAGCGTTCTGGCCCGCCTTGGCGAAGACCGAGTAACCGTCACCGCCGGCGCGCATGTAGTTGTTCGAGACGATGCCGTAGGTCTTGGCCGGATCCAGCGGCACGAAGGCCTCTCCTTCCTTCACCTCGACGGAGACGACGCGGCTGCCTGCCGGCTTCGACTTGTCGAAGGAATATTTCATGCCGGAGACCTGCGGGAAGCGGCCAGCGCCCTCCTCGATCTGGCCAAGGCCGTTTTCGAGAGCGGCGACGAGGTCCGAGCCCTTGAGCTGGAAGGTCGCGACCGTGTTCTGGAACGGCAGCACCGACAGCACTTCGCCCATGGAGACCGGGCCGCCGTCGATGGAGGCGCGCAGGCCCCCGCCATTGGTGATGGCGATGGTCATGCCCTGGCTCTTGGTGCGGTCGAGGATGGCGTCAGCCACCAGATTGCCCATCGCGCATTCGGCGGCGCGGCACACTTCGCGCGAGCCGTCGATCGGCGCGGCGCTCTCGGCGACGATCTTGTTCTTCAGCTCCTCGATCGGGCCGCCCAGCTCCTTGATGCGGGCGAGCACGGCCTCGTCGGGCTTGATGGAGCCGTCGATCAGCACCGGTTCACCGGAGGATTCCTTCACGACGCCCGCATCGTCGAAAACGACCTTGAGATTGCCGAGATACTTGGAGTAGGCCGCGGCCTGCACGACGGGCACCTTGTAGCCGCCGGGATTGTCGACCAGCGTCGGGTAAGGGCCTTCCGCCTTGTCCGAGGTGTTGGAGAGGAACGTGTTGGTGTGGCCGCCGACCACCACGTCGACGTCGGGGATCTTGGCGATGGCCGCAAGGTCGCGCGGATAGCCGACATGGGTCAGCGCAATGATCTTGTTGACGCCCTGCTTCTTCAATTCGCCGATGGCGGCGGTAATGTCGGCGACGTCGTCGCCGATCAGGACATTCGGGCCGGGCGAGGAGAGTTCCGCTGTGTCGTTCGCCACCGCGCCGACGATGCCGATCTTCTGGCCACCCTGGTCGAGCACGATGAACGGCTTGATGCGGTCGCCGATCTTCGAGGAGGCGCTGGCCGCGACGTTCGCGGTGACGACGGGGAACTGCACCTTGTCAAGGAAGGTCGCGAGGCCATCCTCGCTGTCGTCGAATTCATGGTTGCCGACGGTCATGGCGTCGAACTTCATGAGATTGAGGAACTCGGCCTCCACCGCGCCCTTGTAGGTGGTGTAGAAGAGCGAACCCTGGAAGTTGTCGCCTGCATTGAGCAGCAGCACGTTCTTGCCCGTCAGTGCCTGGCGCTGGGTGTCGATCGCGGTCTTGAGGCGGGCGACGCCGCCGAAGCACTCACCCTTGCCTTCCTCCTCGGCAGAGCAGGTCGAATCGAACTTGTTGATCGCCTCGATGCGCGAATGCAGGTCGTTGATGTGCAGGATGTTCAGCTCGTAATCGGCAAGCGCCGAGCCGCTGGAGAGCGCGATGATGGAGGCGGCCAGAAGGCCGGATCGGAAAAACGTCATGGTCCTCTTCTCCTTGTTTGCCCGCGATGCCGCGGGAGGGGCGATCCGTTTCTCGATAAACCGGAAACATGACAGCCAGCCGGCGGATGTTTTCACCGGTCGCGGAGGAGTTCAAGAGAAAAGGTGAGGGGCCACAGGCCGCGCATGTTTATGAGGTAAAACGAAAAAAGGGCCTTGCGGCCCTTTCCGTTCATATGCCGGTCGCTCAAGCCCGGCGGGCAAGCGAGAACTGTGCGCCTTCCGCCGTCGTGCAGTTCAGCTGGCTCTGGCTGACCAGCGCGCAATTGACCTTGGACTGGGTGTTGCGCACCAGCGAGGTCATGTTGATCTCGACCAGCGTCGGCGAGGTGTTGATGTAGGTACCGGAGGCGAGAAGCTGGTTCGTGTCGGTCGTGCGCGTCGTGAACGTGCCGGCCTGGAAGGTGGAGACGATGCCGTTCGGGTCTACCCAGGCCCCCTCCACGCCCTGCGCCACGGGGCGCTGGGTCACCGGCAGGTCGCGCGGTGCGCGCTCGGACTGGCACGAGGCAAGCGCGACGGCGGCGGTCAGCAGGCTGAGGACTGTGATCGGCTTCATATGGGTCTCCCAGGGTCACGGCGGCGCGAACCACCCGTCCAATTCGGCAAACCATGCCGCGAAGAGACGTCGAAAGCAAGACGCGCCGCCGGGGCGACGGGCATTATCCCATTGAAAGCGAAGACGCCCGCGGTTTTGCCGCGGGCGTCCTGTTGCGAAATGAAGGCCGGTTCAGCGAACCAGAATGTTCCTGAACTGCCACGGATCCTTCGTGTCGAGGTCTTCCGGGAAGAGGCCCGGGCGGCCGTCGAGCGGGGTCCAGTCGGTATAGTGGCCTTCGACCGGGCCGAGATAGGGCGTCTGCACTTCGAGGCAGCGCTTGTAGTCGACCTCGTCGGCTTCCACGATGCCGGCCTTCGGGTTTTCCAGCGCCCAGACCATGCCGGCGAGCACGGCGGAGGTCACCTGCAGGCCGGTCGCGTTCTGATAGGGGGCGATGCGGCGGGTCTCTTCCAGCGACAGGCGCGAACCGTACCAGTAGGCGTTCTTGTCGTGGCCGTAGAGCAGCACGCCGAGCTCGTCGACGCCATCGACCAGTTCGTTCTCGTCGAGAACGTGCAGGACGGGCTGCTGGTTGCCGCCATTGCCGAACATCTCGTGCAGCGAGATCACGGCGTCGTTGGCCGGATGGTAGGCGTAGTGGCAGGTCGGGCGGTAGGTGACGTGTCCGTCCTTGTCGCGCACGGTGAAGAAGTCGGCGATCGAGATCGACTCGTTGTGGGTGACGAGGAAGCCGTATTGCGGGCCGGGCGTCGGGCACCAGGAGCGCACGCGCGTGTTGGCGCCGGGCTGTTCCAGGTAGATCGCTGCCTTGCAGCCCTTCTTGTGCTTCTTGGCGTTCTTCGGCATCCAGTTCTCATGGGTGCCCCAGCCGAGTTCGGCCGGCTGCAGACCTTCCGAGATGAAGCCCTCGACCGACCAGGTGTTCCAGAAGGTGTTGAACGGCTTCGGGTTCTTGGTGCGCTGGGTATCGCGCTCGGCGATGTGCACGCCCTTGACGCCGACCTTCTTCATCAGCTTGGCCCAGCCTTCGCGGTCGTCCTGCGTCGGCTCATCGAACTTGATGTCGAGATCCCTGGCAAGGTTCACAAGCGCCTGCTTGACGAACCAGGAGACCATGCCCGGATTGGCGCCGCAGGTGGAGACCGCGGTCGTGCCGCCGGGGTTCTTTTCCTTTTCCTTGCGCAGCGTTTCGCGCAGCGCATAGTTGGTGCGGTCGGCGTTCTTCATGCCCTTGTCGAAGTAGAAGCCGAGCCAGGGTTCGATGACCGTATCGACATAGAGCACGTCGAGCTTGCGGCAGAGCTTGATCAGGTCCACCGAGCCGGTATCGACCGAGAGGTTGACGCAGAAGCCCTGGCCGCCGCCTTCCGTGAGGAGCGGCTTCAGGAGGTCCTTGTAGTTCTCCTTGGTGACATGGGCCTTGACATGGCGCACGCCGTGGCGGGCGTAGATTTCCGCGTCGGCGGCGTCTTCGCGCGGCTCGATGACGATCAGCCGGTTCCGGTCATATTTGAAGTGGCGCTCGATCAGCGGCAGCGTGCCGCGCCCGATGGAGCCGAAGCCGATCATCACGATCGGGCCGGTGATCTCGCCATAAACCGGATAGGTGCTGTCTGCCATTTGGTTCTCCTGCGGACGGCCGCTTTTGCTGTAAAATCAGGGTCTCGACGGGCCCCATAGCATAATATGGCAGCGCTAGAGCACAGTTTTCTGTCACAATAAAGGGCGGCCGTGGTTTTCCGTCGTGATATTCTTAACCGGCCGCAACCGCCCGCAATTCCGCCACCAGCGCCGCCCTTTTCGTGGCGAGCCCCTTGTAGGTCGCTTGCGGCAGGTTCAGCGCTTCCAGCTGGTCGGCAAAGACGAGCGCAATCTTCCGCGCATCGGACAAGGTGCGCAGCGCGGCAAGCGGATCGGTATAGATGCGGATGGTGAAGAGGATGTCGCCGGAGACCGGCAGCTTGCGCAGCGTTTGGCGTTCGACGCGGGCGAAGGTGGTCTCGAGCGACAGTGCGTGCCCGTCCGGCAGGGCGCCATGGGCCTTGGACGCAGGGTAGTGCAGGTCGGCATCCGGATTGATCGACCAGTTGAAGCGGAAGACCGGTTGCTCGACCTTCAGATTGTCGAACATGCGGTTGATCAGAAGGGCATTGCGCGTACCCTCGCCGAAATCCGGTACGGGCGCATGGATATCCTCCATCCGCCGGCCGAATTTCTCCGGCAGGGACCACGAGGAGGGGAAGGCGACGTAACCGGCGACAAGGCGCCAGCCTGTTTCGTCGCGCCGCATCAGCACGAGGTCCTCCTGCACAAGCGCACCAGCGGTGACAAGCGGCGCATCGTCGGCGTCGAGGGAAATGGTACGCGCATCGGTGGCGATCGCCGAGCCTTCGCGGCGATAGAATGCGGGATGCTGCGTCGCCACATGGTCCGCGAGAAGGTCGAGAACCTCCTGTTGTGCGGCACGCGTGCCGACCTCCTCCACGAAGACGACATCACGCTGGTCGGCGATCAGCCGGTCCTTTTCGAGAAGGTAGCGCTCGAGATCGCCATCCGGTTCGATCCAGCGTGCAGGGTCGAGCGGACCGAGGCCGATGGTGAAGAGGCGGGCAGAGCCATCATAGGGCGTGTAGGCGGGTGTTTTCATGAAAGCGTTGCCCGGATGAGCCCGCGCAAGGAATTGCCGACGAAGACCGTGCCCTCGCCGAAGTCTTCCGGTCGCAGGATCTGCTCAGCTGCCTTGCCGCTTTCCAGCAGTTCCTGCCGCAGCACGCCGGCCAGCAGGCCACAGGCGAGCGGCGGTGTCTTGAGGATACCCGTGCCGTCATCCAGGAAGAGCGAGGTGATGGTGCCCTCGCAAAGCATATCGTGTTCGTTGAGAAGGAGGACTTCGTCTGCCGTTTCGGTGGGGAATTCGGCGCGGGCCGCGGCATAGGCGGCGCGGCGTGAGGTCTTGTGGCGCAACAGTGGATCCACGGACGAAAGGCGGGTTCTGGCGATTTTCAGGCGCCAGATCGCGTCGGGCGCGAGCGGCGTGAACGGAGCCGTCTGCACGTCGATCCGGCCGTCGGCAAAAAGTTCGAGACGGATGCGCAGAGGCGAGATACCCGGCAGAGCAGGAGCGGCGAGCGCCGTTAATAGGGCCTGCCGCGCCTCCTCTGCGCCGTTCAGTCCAAACACACTCGCCGAATGTGCGAGCCGCGTCAGATGCCGTTCCAGCCGCAGGAAACCGGTGCCGGGTTCCCAGCGCAGGGTCTCGATCAGCGAGAGATCCATTGATCCCCCACCGCAAAGCGCGCCTTCAGCAGGCACTCCTCATATTCCGCTTCGGCGGTCGAATCGAAGACGATGCCGCCGCCGACATTGAAGACCGCTTCGCCTTCTTCGAAGATCGAGACGGTGCGGATCGCCACGTTGAAGCGCATGGTGCTGTCGGGCGCGATCACGCCGATCGCGCCGCAATAGGCGTCGCGCGGACCATCCTCCAGGTCGTGCAGGATTTTCATGGCGCTCATCTTCGGCGCGCCGGTGATCGAGCCGCAGGGGAAGAGGGCGGCAAAGATGTCGCGGATCGAGATGTTGGGCAGCAGTTTCGCCCGCACATGGCTGACCATCTGGTGCACGGTCGGATAGGTCTCGACGGCGAAGAGTTTGGGCACGGTGAGCGTGCCGACCTCTGATATGCGCGAGATGTCGTTGCGCAGGAGGTCGACGATCATGCGGTTTTCCGCCTGCGATTTCGGATCGGCCTGCATGGCGGCGATGATGTCTGCGTCCTCCGCCGCATTGGCGCCGCGCGGCGCAGTGCCCTTCATCGGATGCGTCTCGATCCAGCCGTCCTTGTCGATATCGAAAAAAAGTTCCGGCGAGCGGGAGAGGAGAAGCGGCCCGTCGAGCGAGACGAAGGCGCCGTAGCGCACGGGCTGGCGTTCGATCAGCGACCAGAAGGCGGCGAGCGGATCGCCGGTCCAGCGGGCACGGATCGGCATGGTGAGGTTCGCCTGGTAACAGTCGCCCTCCCTCAGATGCCGGTGCAGGCGGCCGAAGCGGCTGCGGTAGGTCTCGAAATCCCAGCCGGCTTTCGGCTCGGTGAGGAAGGGTTCGTTTTCCGTGCGCTGGCGCGGTCTTGCCAGCGGATGGTCGTCCGCCGGCTTTTCGAAGATGCCGAAGCTCATCAGCGGCGTCGGGCGGTTCTCCGGCGCGAAGGGCGCCAGCTTCTCCTCGAAGAGATGGCCGGCCTCATAGCTCATGAAGCCGGCGATCCAGTGGCCGTTGTCATGCGCCGCCTGCAAGGCCGCGAAGGCGGGTTCGAAGCCGGCGCGATCGCGCACGGTGACGAGGCCAAGCGGCTCGGCGAAAACCACCGTCCGGTCCTCGCGGTCGTCCCTGAGGAGCACAAAGCGTTCGCGGTCGGTCATGCGCGGCTTCTTCTTTCGAGATCAGGCCTTATCAAGCGCTTCCAATTCGTCGATCAGCCCTTCGATCATCGACAATCCCTTGCTCCAGAACGACGGATCGCTCGCATCGAGGCCGAACGGTTTCAGCAGCTCGGTGTGGTGCTTGGTGCCGCCGGCCTTGAGCAGGTCGAAGTATTTTTGCTGGAAGCCGGCTTCGGCTTGGCTGTAGACGGCATAGAGCGAGTTCACGAGGCAATCGCCGAAAGCATAGGCGTAAACGTAGAAGGGCGAGTGGATGAAGTGGGGGATGTAGGCCCAATAGGTCTCGTAACCCTCGGAAATCCGGATCGCCGGGCCGAGGCTTTCCTCCTGCACGGAGAGCCAGAGTTCACCGATCTGGTCGGAGGTGAGTTCACCCTCTTTGCGGGCGGTATGCACCTTGCGCTCGAATTCGTAAAAGGCGATCTGGCGCACGACCGTATTGATCATGTCCTCGACCTTCTGGGCGAGCATCGCCTTGCGCTCGCGCTTGTCCTTGGTCTTGTCGAGCAGACTGCGGAAGGTCAGCATTTCGCCGAAGACCGAGGCGGTCTCGGCAAGCGTCAGCGGCGTCGAGGCCATCAGCGCGCCCTGGCCGCCGGCCAGCACCTGGTGCACGCCATGGCCGAGTTCGTGGGCGAGCGTCATCACGTCGCGCGGCTTGCCCATGTAGTTGACGAGCACATAGGGGTGCGCGGAGGGTACCGTCGGATGCGCGAAAGCGCCCGGCGCTTTGCCGGGGCGCACCGGCGCGTCGATCCAGCCCTTGTCGAAGAATTCTCGGGCGATATCGGCCATCTCGGGCGCGAAGGCGCTGTAGGCTGACAGCACGGTATCGCGCGCCTCGCTCCACGGAATGATTGCGTCGGGTGTCTCGGGAAGGGGCGCATTGCGATCCCAGAATTCCATCTGCTCCATTCCGAGCCATTTTGCCTTCATCGCATAGTAGCGGTGCGAGAGGCGCGGATACGCGTCCCGCACGGCAGCGGCGAGGGCCGCAACGACCTCGGGTTCGACGCGGTTGGCGAGATGCCGGCTGTCGGCGATGTCGGAAAAGCCGCGCCAGCGGTCGGCGATTTCCTTGTCCTTGGCGAGCGTGTTGGTGATCAGCGTGAAGGTGCGGATATTATCCTTGAAGGTTCTTGCCAGCGCTTCGGCGGCCTTGCGCCGGTCGTCCGGGTTGGGCGACTGGAGCTGGTTGAGGGCGATTTCCAGCGGCACGTCCTCACCGTCGATCGTGTAGCGCAGCGAAGCCATGGTCTCGTCGAAGAGGCGGTTCCAGGCCGCCGCGCCCGTCATGGATTTTTCGAGGAAAAGCTGTTCCGTTTTGTCGTCGAGCTGGTAGGGCTTGTCCTTGCGCAGATCCTCGATCCAGGGGCGGTAGTGCGCGGCAAGCGCGTCCTTCGCCAGCGCCGCTTCGATGCGCTCGTCCGCTATCCTGTTGAGTTCAAGCGAGAAAAACAGAAGATGCGCGCCGAGATCGGTCAGCTTGGACTGGATGTCGCCGTAGAATTTGCCGTTGGCCGGATCGGTCGTATTGGTGAAATAGGTAAGGCCGGCGAACGAGATGAGGCGGCCCATCACGTCTTCCAGCGCCTCGAATTCGCTTACGGCCGCGCCGATGCCGTCGTCGCCGGTTTTTTCCGTCGCGGCGTTCAGCTTGCCCTTCCATTTTGTCTCGAAGGCGAGCGAGCCGGCTTCTGCCTTCTTCATGTCGCCTTGGAATTCGGGGGAGGTCTGCGAGGGATAGAGATCGGCAAGATTCCAGCCGGGAAGATCGCCCAGTTCGGCGCTGGCGGCAGCGTCCGCCGGCGCGAAGTCGATGCGGGGGGATTGGAAAAATCGGGTCATCGTCTGTCTCTCTTCCAGGTGGGCGGGCAGGTGGGCGGATCGGCCCCTTGCTTGCGTCGGCGTTGGTTAAAATGCAAGCTTTTCTCAAAACGGCATGTTCAACCCTTTCTGCCATGGTCCCCTGGTGTTGAGTTCCCTTGGGCGTGCATGACGCACGCTTCAGGCAAGGAGGTTCCAGTGACGGCCCATATTCTTGTCATCGACGATGATCCTGTCCAGCGCAGGCTGTTGAAGAACATGATCGAGCGCTCCGGCCATGTCGCCCATATGGCGGAAAACGGCCGTGCGGGGCTCGATCTGCTCGATCGCAAGGGCGGTCTGATCAATGTGATCCTGCTCGACCTGATGATGCCGGAAATGAACGGCTCGGCCTTCCTCGATGCGCTTGCCGAGCGGGAGAACACCATCCCCGTCATCGTGCAGACGGGGCAGGGCGGTATCGAGACGGTCGTGATGGCCATGCGCGCCGGCGCCTTCGATTTCGTGGTGAAGCCGGTCTCACCGGAGCGGCTGAACGTTGCCGTCGGCAATGCGCTGAAGATGGACCAGCGCGAAGGCCGCGGCCGCGGCGGGCGTCGGGGTCGCAGCGAGGCCGTACATTTCGACGATATCGTTTCGGCCAGCCCCGAAATGCTGCGCGTCATCGAGCTTGGCCGCCGCGCCGCCCAGTCGAACATCCCTGTCGTGCTGGAAGGCGAATCGGGCGTCGGCAAGGAAATGGTCGCGCGTGCCATCCAGGCGGCCAGCGACCGGGCGCAAAAGCCCTTCGTTACCGTCAATTGCGGTGCGATCCCGCACAATCTCGTCGAAAGCATCCTGTTCGGCCACGAGAAGGGCGCCTTCACCGGTGCGACGGAGCGCCATACCGGCAAGTTCATGGAAGCCGACGGCGGCACGCTGTTCCTTGACGAGATCGGCGACCTGCCGCTTGAAGTGCAGGTGAAGCTTCTGCGTGCGGTGCAGCAGGGCGAGATCGAGACGATCGGCGCCCGCTTCCCGCAGAAGGTCAACGTCCGCCTCATCTCTGCGACCAACCGCGACCTCATCAACGAGGTGCGCGAGGGTCGCTTTCGCGAGGACCTCTACTATCGCCTCAATGTCTTCCCGGTGACGATCCCGGCGCTGCGCAAGCGCAAGGAGGACATCCCGGTTCTGGTGCGTGCATTCGTGCAGCGCTTTGCCGGCGAACAGAAGCTCGCCCGCCCGCTTGGCGTCTCCGCTGCCGCCATGGCGCTGTTGACCGCCTATGACTGGCCGGGCAACATTCGCCAGCTCGAAAACGCCATCTTCCGTGCTGTCGTGCTTTCGGAAGGCGCAGAACTCACCGCCGCTGATTTTCCGCAGATCGCCGCACAGGTTCCGGGCTACGGCCTTGCCGAAGACGGCGTCGTCACCTGGGAATCGGCGAGCCAGCGTCTGCCCGAGCCGGCCGCCGAAACGCGCCTGCCCAGCGTCTATCCGGACTTTCGCCCGAACGATTCGGCAAGCGTCGAAACCGGGCCGGACAACGCCATTGCCAGCGTCGACAAGGGTGGCCACGTGCGCAAGCTGGCCGATGTGGAGGAGGAATTGATCCGCTTTGCCCTGAAGTTTTATCATGGCCAGATGAGCCAGGTTGCCCGCAAATTGGGCATCGGCCGCTCGACTCTTTATCGCAAACTGAAGGATTATGGCATCGACCCGGACGATCCGTTGAAAGAAGCTGCGTAAAAACCCCTTGAATCCCGGCCACTTGCGATTTCTCGATTGCCGTTTATTCCCTGTTAGTGGATTGTTCACTATAACGGGTGCGCAACGACGAGTGTGGCGTATTTGCCATGCTCTCACCGCAATTGGCAGTCATCTGGGATAACGGACGTTCGTTGTCCTTCGGACGGGGAAAGAGTTGGCAAATTTGTTCGCATCGATGAAGCGCCCCGGGGCCTCCCTGGGCAGCCTCTGCAAGACAGTGTTGCAAAAGCTGCCTAAGGCATTGTCCACGGCTGTGCTGTCTGCTGCCCTCATCCTGCCCACGGCCATTCCCGCGACGGTCCAGGCCGAGAGCGGCAACCGCACGCTCAAGCTCTATTTCATCCATACCAAGGAAAAGGCCGAGATCACCTTCAAGCGCAACGGGCGTTACGATGCGCGCGGCCTGAAGCAGATCAACCAGTTCCTGCGCGACTGGCGCCGCAACGAGCCGACGAAGATGGATCCGCGGCTCCTCGACCTTGTGTGGGAAGTCTACCAGAAGGTGGGCGGCAAGGGTTACATCAACGTCGTCTCGGCCTATCGCTCGCCGGCAACCAACGGCATGCTGCGTTCGCGCTCCAAGGGTGTGGCGAAGAAGAGCCAGCACATGCTCGGCAAGGCGATGGACTTCTATATTCCCGGCGTGAAGCTCGCAAACCTGCGCGCCGCCGCCATGAAGTTCCAGGTCGGCGGCGTCGGCTATTACCCGACCTCCGGTTCGCCCTTCGTGCATCTTGATGTCGGCAGCGTGCGCGCCTGGCCGCGCATGAGCCGCCAGGAGCTTGCCCGCCTCTTCCCCGACGGCAAGACCATGCATGTGCCGACGGACGGCAAGCCGCTGCCTGGCTACCAGCAGGCGGTGGCCGACTACAAGCGCCGCGTCGGCGCGGACTCGATCCAGGTGGCCGGCGGCGGCTCGAGCCCGACCGCGTCCAAGCGCAAGGGCGGTTTCCTTGCCGCTCTCTTCGGCGGCGGCGGCGACGAGGATGAAGAACCCGAGATGATCGCCAGCAGCGCCACCATTGCCGACAGCTTCGATGAAGGCGGCGAGAGTGCGGGCGCGAAGGCGAAGGTCGTCGAAGAAAAGAAGCCGGTCGTGGCGGAAGCCGAGACGGAGCTTGCCTTCAACGCGCCGGTGCCGGGCAGCCGCCCTGCTTTCAAGGCTGCCGAGACGACGAGCGAGCTTGCCCTTGTCGCTCCGACGACGAGCGGCGCCGTTGCGGCCCTCGAAGCGGCGACGACCGAAGAGCAGAAGCCTGAATTCGAGGACCTTGCGACCTACAAGATCCCGCTTCCCGTCATGCTCGGTGCGCGCACCGAGCCCGGCGATGCCGAGCCTGGTGCGGTCATGACCGCCGAAGCGGCCGTCGAGGATGCGGAGGAGTTGGCCATGGTTCCAGTGCCGGGCCTGCGTCCCGAGGTCTCGCTTGACCAGACGCAGACCGCGCTGATGGCGGCTGCGGAAGCCGATGTCGCGCTGCCGACCGCTGCCGACCGCTCCGGGCTTGCCGCGCTTGCCGATCCGACGACGGATGGCACTGCCGGCGGTCCGGTCGAAATGGCGGCGCTCGTCTCCACCAATGCCGGAGGCACGCGTTCGCTGGCCGGGCTCGACGCCTTCGACGGCAAGCCGGCGGAAGAGACGATGTCCAAGGGCGGCCGTCCGAAGAAGAAGGATGCCGATGCGGCAAGCCGCGGTGCCATCCGCACCGAGCCGAAGCTGACGCAGAAGATCATCTCGCAATGGGCGCTGACCCAGGGCCGTGTCGCGACGCTCTCGAAGCCCGTCAAGGCGCCGCGCTTCGTCAGCCGCACACTGCGTGCCGCGCCGACGACGGTCTACATGGCCGGCTTCCAGTCGGAAGGCAAGTCGATCGATGCCGGTCGCTTCAGCGGAACCGCCGTCAACTTCATGGAAGTGCGCAAGTTCCAGAACGCCGAGAACTAAGGTTCGCCGATCATTCCAATAAAAAACCCGCCGGAGCGATCCGGCGGGTTTTTTGTGGTCTGACCTTGCCTCTTCTCAGCCGCCATCCTCGAGATTGACCCGAGCATGGCCAAAAAAGAGGGAGACGGCTCACGCTTCCGGTGGAAGTTCGATCATGCCGAGGGCCTGCAGGTAGGTGTCGAGGATGGCTTCCTGCTCCATGCGCTCGTCCTTGTCCTGCTTGCGGATCTGGATGACCTTGCGCAGGATCTTGGCATCGAAGCCGGTTCCCTTGGCTTCGCCATAGACGTCCTTGATGTCGTCGGCGATGGTTTTCTTTTCTTCCTCGAGGCGCTCGATGCGCTCGATGAACGCGCGAAGCTGGTCGCGGGCGACGCCGTGGGCATCCGACATGGTCTTCTCCTTGGGTGGGATAAAATTCGAAGGCCGTGACTTGCCGCGAACTTCCGGCAAGATCAAGGCCTCCCGCCGATTTTCACGGGGGTAAGGCTCATTCCTTCGGGCGGTTCACCTCGAAGGCGGCCTCCTGTGCCTCGCTCGCCTCGCGCTGGTGGCGCGCGCGCCATTCTTCGTAAGGCATGCCGTAGACGATCTCGCGGGACGCCTCCTTGTCGAGCGGCACGCCCGCTTCGTTCGCCGCCTCGCGGTACCAGTTCGACAGACAGTTGCGGCAGAAGCCGGCGAGGTTCATCAAATCGATGTTCTGCACGTCGCTGCGCTCGCCGAGATGCTTGAGGAGGCGCCGGAAGGCGGCGGCCTCGAACTCGGTCTGCTGTTCCTTGCTGAGCTCGGTCATCGTCTTGGCCTCAATAGGGTCCCGTGCGGGAGGGGAATACGGTATAGGTGTGCAGCGTCTCGTCCGCATTCAACCGGGCGAAGACCGGAGCGAGGCGCTCCACCCAGCGGGCAATGCCTGCCGCATCGCCGATCTCGTCCTGGCGGATTTCGATGAGGGCATGCGGAATGCCGGGCTTCATGCAGTGGCGGAACATCGTGTCGCCGCGCAGCGCCCCGTCATAGGGCTCGTTGTCGCCCACCACGACGTCGCCGGGCGCTTCAAGCGCCGCCAGCAGCGCGTGCACGGCGCGGGGATCGCTGTCCCAGAGCACGGTGACCTGCCAGGGGCGGGCGGCACCCTTCCAGGCCGGCGTGAAGGAATGCATGGAGAGGACGAGCGGCGCCTTGCCGGTCTTGTCGGCAACGGCGCCGATCGTACGGGACACGGCATCGTGATAGGGGCGATGGAAGGTTTCCAGCCTGTATTGCCATTCTTCTGATGTGATTGGGTGATTGCCTGGAATGATCGCGCCGTCGGAAATGCGCATGATGAGTGTCGGATCGTCCTCGCCGCGATTGGGGTCGATCAGGAGACGGGAAAAGCGGCTCATGACGACCGGCGCATTCAGCCGGGCATTGAGGCCGCGCACCACGCCCTCGACGCCGATATCGTAGGCGATATGGCGCTCGAAGGCGCTGTCCGGCAGGCCGAGGCGGCCATAGCGTTGGGGGAGATGATGGGTGGCGTGGTCCGCCAGGATGACGAGCCCGAGGCCGAGGTCGCCGTCAATGATTTCGAAGGGGGAGTGATCCTGCATGCCTTTTGCCGAATTGCGCCGCTCATGCCGACTGATCGCATGGGGCGATGGGAGCCGCAAGCGCAGCCTCTCGCCTTTCAGGAAAGATTCCTTCTCCTGTCGTGAAATTGTAATCGATTAGTGTTGCGTTGACATTCATGCCCTGCCGTCGCAAGAAAGCGCTTATTCAAATCAACGGAGTTGCATCGGAAGCCGTGAGAGCCAAGAGCCATCGCCCGTTTTTCCCGAAAGCCCGCGGCCTCTTCCAGGCCGGCCTTTTCGCCTTTGCCGGCTTTGCCGCGCTGTCCGTGCCGGATACGGCGAAAGCCGATTTCCGCGTGTGCAACGGCACACAGAACCTTGTCGGCGTCGCTATCGGCTACCGTGCCAAGGAAGGCTGGATGACCGAAGGCTGGTGGCAGGTTCCCGCGACCACCTGCGCCACGCTGATCGAGGGTGAGCTGCAATCGCGCTACTACTATCTCTATGCCGAAGACGCCGCTCGCGGCGGCCGCTGGACCGGTGACGTCAACATGTGCGTCGCCGAGAACGAGTTCAAGATCACCGGCGTGCAGGACTGTTTCGCACGCGGTTTCCAGCGCATGGGCTTCAAGGAATATGACACGGGCCGACAGGGGAGCTGGATGGTGCAGCTCTCAGATACGCCAGGGACCCAGGAAAGCCAGAACTGATGAGACGGAACAGAAAAGTTAAAATCCTCGCCACGCTCGGACCCGCATCGTCCGATGAGCAGATGATCCAGAAGCTGCATGAGGCCGGGGCCGATCTGTTCCGCATCAATATGAGCCACGCCAGCCACGACGTGATGCGCACGCTGATCAGCCGCATTCGCGCGGTGGAAGCCCGCTGTGGTCGCCCGATCGGCATTCTTGCCGATCTCCAGGGGCCTAAGTTGCGCGTCGGCAAGTTCGCCAACGGCTCGGAAGAGCTGAAGCCCGGCCAGACCTTCACGCTCGACAACAAGGATGTGCCCGGCGACAACACACGCGTCTACCTGCCGCACCCGGAAATCCTCGAAGCCGTCAAGCCCGGCCATCGCCTGCTGATCGACGACGGCAAGCTGCATCTGCGCGCCGAAACCTCCGATGGCAAGTCCATCGTCTGCACGGTCGTCTCCGGTACCAAGATCTCCGACCGCAAGGGCGTCAGCCTGCCCGACACGCTGCTCGGTGTCGGCGCGCTGACCGAGAAGGACCGTGTCGACCTCGATGCGGTTCTGGCTACCGGCAGTGTCGACTGGGTGGCGCTTTCCTTCATCCAGCGCCCGGAGGATCTTGCCGAAGTGCGCAAGGTGGCCCGCGGCCGCGTAGGCCTGATGTCGAAGATTGAAAAGCCGCAGGCGATCGAGCGTATCGACGAGATCATCGAACTGTCCGACGCGCTCATGGTGGCGCGTGGCGACCTCGGCGTGGAAATGCCGCTGGAAGCCGTTCCGGGCCTGCAGAAGCAGCTTATCCGCGCCTGCCGCCGCGCCGGCAAGCCGGTCGTCGTCGCCACGCAGATGCTGGAATCGATGATCTCCGCACCGGTGCCGACCCGCGCCGAAGTCTCCGACGTCGCGACCGCCGTCTTCGAGGGTGCCGATGCCGTGATGCTGTCGGCCGAATCCGCCTCGGGCGACTATCCGGTCGAAGCCGTCTCGACCATGGCTTCGATCGCCAGCAAGGTCGAGCGCGACCCGCACTATCCGGGCATCATCTATGCCCAGCGCTCGACGCCGGAAGCAACGGGCGCCGATGCCATCTCGCTGGCTGCCCGCCAGATCGCCGAGACGCTGAAGCTGTCGGCCATCGTCTGTTACACGTCTTCGGGCACGACGGGCCTGCGCGCCGCGCGCGAGCGGCCGGATGTGCCGGTCCTGGCGCTGTCGCCGGTCATCGAGACGGCGCGCCGTCTCTCGGTCGTCTGGGGCCTGCACTGCGTCGTCACGGGCGATGCGGAGGACCTCGACGATATGGTGAACCGCGCCTGCCGCATCGTCGTCGCCGAAGAGTTCGGCAAGCCGGGCGACCGCATCATCATCTCGGCCGGTGTGCCGCTGCGCACGCCCGGCGCGACCAACATGCTGCGTATCGCCTATATCGGGGCGGACGGCGTCAGCGGCGTCTGAGCCGTCATTCCTCGTGATCTTTCGCAAGGCGGGCCTCGGCCCGCCTTGCTGATTCCTGGAGGTCGCGCGGCTTGCCGGCGATCTTTTCCAGTGCCTCGATTGCAAGACCGGTGACGATATAGTCCGGCTTGTGGCCGAGATTGCGGATCCAGACCAGTTCCGATCCCGCTATGTCATGCGCCAGCCCCCGTGAGTGGATCTCCTCGTAGACGACACCGTCCGTGTCGCCGGTTATGATCACCGTCGGTGTATGGATCGCGCTGTAGCGTGGCTGGATGCGGCGGACATAGTCCAGGAGATTGGCGACATCGGTGGCGTTGTTGCGGAAGGCGTCGGGGCGCAGAACAAGGGCGGGGGCCGTCTCGGTTATATAGCCGTCGGGGCGCCTGTTGGGTGCGAAGACGAAGTGTGTGCCGCTGTCGATGCGGGACAGGCCGGCAGGAAGCGCGACGATGCGGGTGAAGAGCCAGCCGAGAACGGGCATTTTTGCGACGTCGTAGTACCAGTCGATGCCGCCGGGCCAGGGGTGGGTGGCCGGGGCGAGGAAGAGCAGGCCGGCCGTCTTCTCGGGATGTTCCAATGCGAAGCTTGCGGCGATGGCGCCGCCGAAGGAGTGGCCGACGATGATCGCCCTCTCGATGCCCCGTATCTCCATCAGGCGTGCGATGGCGTGGGCCTGCCCGTCCGGCCAGGCGTTTTCCGGCCCGCCGCGCTCTGAATAACCATGGCCGGGCCGATCAAGGAAAAGCATGGTCGCCCGGCCCTCCAGCTGTGTCCGGAAGGCATGCATCTGGTCGCGCAGGTTGCCGCTGGCGCCGTGGATGAAGACGATGGGAGGCAGATCGGCATCTGCGCCTGCGGTCACCAGCACGCTGTTCATGCGAAAGCCGCCGACATCGACCAGCTCACCGATATTGGGGAATGCCGCCTCGATCGCTCGTGCCTTCCACGCCGTGAAGGCGTAGCCAGCAAGAGCAAGGGCGAAAGGGAGGGCGAGCAGGGCTGTCAGCATGGTGCGGAGGGCGGAGGGCAAGGCAGGGTCCGGTTTCAGGCGGTGGAAATAACCGATCTACGAAAACCGCGCCGTGCCGGTTCACTGCCGAAGGTTATGTCCGCTGGCCGGTCAGCTTTTCGGCAAGGTCCCCCATTTCCTTCTGCGCCTGCCGCTCGGTTGGATAGATGTCGAGGAAGCGCTCCCAGGCTCTCAACGCCATCTCGTCCCGGCCCGACTGCGCGAGGATCGCGGCCATGCCGGCGAGTGCGCCGAAGTGGCGCGGTTCGATGGCCAGCACCTGGTTGATGTCGGACATCGATTTGCGATAGTTGCCCATCTTGAAGTGCAGGGTGGCCCGTCGGTTCCAGCCTTCGACATAGTCGGGCTTCAGGCGAATCGCCTCATCGAGAAAATCGAGCGCCGCGGCGTTCTTTTCTTCGGATATTGCCTTGTCGGCCCACTGGATCAGGAGGTTGATGCTGGCACTACCCGAATCCTGCCATTCCCGGCGAATCTGGTCGGCGATGCCGCGGGCGCTATCCGCGTTTCCCTCGTGTTTCAGCTCGCTGAAGAGCTTGTCGAGGCGTTGTGCCGGGGTCGTGAAGGCGCTGGATGCAGCTGGATCGACGGATGCCTTTACGGCCTGCGCAAGCGCGGCAGTCGGTGCGGTGCCGATCAGGGAGAGGGAAAGGCAGAGTGCTGAAAGCATAAAAAAGCGCATGGCGGTTATTGTAAACCGCCATGGCCCAACTTCAAATCGATATTTCTCGATCACCACATCCCATTGCAGGATGGCGACCGCGGCGACAATCAGCCCTGACGAGCCTTGAAGCGCGGGTTCTGCTTGTTGATGATGTAGATGCGGCCCTTACGGCGAACAAGGCGGTTCTCGCGATGACGAGCCTTGAGCGACTTGAGCGAATTCTTGATCTTCATTTTTCTGATCCGCGTATTGCAGGGCGACTCGAGTTCGCCGGATTTCCTCAATCAAAAACGCGCCGTTTCGGGCGCGCTTTCGGGTTGGCAGGCATGTACCCTGTCACTTTTGTGCTGTCAACCATTTGCGGCGGGTTTTCCGCGACACAGGCTGGTTTTCCAGCGTCCCTGACGGCTTTTTTGGCCTTTGCGCGCAGTTTTCCCGGAATCGCATCAGCCCAGAATTTGCGTGACATGCCCCATTTTGCGGCCTGGCCGGGCTTCCGTCTTGCCGTAGAGATGAACAAGCACGCCGGGTCTGGCGAGCCATGCGGGAACGTCCTCGATATCGTCGCCGACGAGATTCTGCATCACGCAATCGGAATGGCGGCGAGGGTCGCCGAGCGTATGGCCAGCGACGGCGCGGATATGCTGTTCGAACTGCGAGATGACGCAGGCCGCCTCCGTCCAGTGGCCGGAATTGTGCACGCGCGGCGCGATCTCGTTGGCCACGAGCCCGCCATCCGGCAGCACGAAGAACTCGACGCCGATGACGCCGACATAGCCGAGCTTGTCGAGTATGGCGCGTGCGGCCTTGCGGGCCTGGTCCGCGGTCGCCTCGCTGATGCGGGCGGGCAGGGTCGAGGTGTGCAGGATGCCGTTCTGGTGGACGTTTTCCGCCGGGTCGTAGCAGGCGATCGTGCCGTCGCGGTCGCGTGCGGCAATGATCGACACTTCCCGCTCGAAGGGCACAAGGCTCTCGAGGATCAGCGGTACGCCCCCAAGTGCCTCGAAGGCGCCGTCGCGCTCTTCGGCGGGTGAACGAAACAGCCGCTGGCCCTTGCCGTCGTAACCGAGGCGGCGCGTCTTCAGCACGCCGACGCCGCCGAAGCGGTCGAGCGCGTCTTCAAGCTCGGCCTGGCTGTCCACGGCGGCGAAGTCGGCGGTGAGGATGCCGCAATCGCGGATGAAGCGCTTCTCGACGAGCCGGTCCTGCGAGACCTCCAGCGCGCGCGACGGCGGATAGACCGCTACGGCGGCGGCAAGCGCCTCGGCGGCGGAGACCGGCACGTTCTCGAATTCGTAGGTCACGACGTCCGAGACGCGGGCAAGCTCTGCAAGCGCATCCGGATCGTCATAGGCTGCGACGATCTGGGCGTTGGCGACCTGCGCGGCCGGACAATCGGCCTGCGGTTCCAGGATCACGGTCCGCAGGTTCAACCGGGCAGCCGCCATGGCCAGCATGCGGCCAAGCTGGCCGCCACCGATAATGCCGATCGTGCGTGTGCTCATAGCGGGCCGTCCACGGGGTACTCGGCGATGGCGTTCGACTGGTTCTCCCGCCATTCATCGAGGCGGTGGGCGAGCTCGGGGTCGCTCAGCGCCAGAACGGCAGCGGCGAGCAGGGCGGCATTGACGGCGCCGGCCTTGCCGATGGCGAGCGTGCCGACCGGGATGCCGGCAGGCATCTGCACGATGGAGAGCAGGCTGTCCTGGCCGGAGAGCGCCTTGGACTGGACCGGAACGCCGAAGACCGGCAGCGGCGTCATCGCCGCGGCCATACCGGGCAGGTGGGCGGCGCCGCCGGCGCCGGCGATGATGATCTTGAAGCCTTCCGCCCTCGCGCCGCGGGCGAAGCTGTAGAGCCGGTCTGGCGTGCGGTGCGCCGAAATGATGCGGGCCTCGTAATCGACGCCGAGCGCATCGAGCGTATCGGCGGCGTTTTTCATCGTCTCCCAGTCGGACTGGCTTCCCATGATGATGGCGACGGGGGGCGTTTCTGTGGTGTCCAAGGCGTCTCGTCCGGTTAGGCGATGATGTCGGGGATGATCTGGTCTTCCAGCTTGGAAATCTTGTCCTTGAGGACCAGTTTCTTCTTCTTCATGCGCTGGATTCTGAGGGCTTCGCAGCCGACCTGGATCATTGCATTGATAGCGGCATCGTAGTCTTCGTGCTCCTGGCGAAGCCGTGCGGCGGCAAGCCGCAATTCAGCCTGTTCCTGGTCTGCCATGCTATTCTTTCCCCGTCGTCGGCGGCGCGGCAGAACCGCGGTCCCCAGCTTGTATGAAGGCTGCTCCTACCACGAAACCCCTGGTAACGGGAAGTTATCCCTTGCCACGTTTTCGCCTTCGACAAATGAAAAATGACATGGCACACTAGTTCTGTTGCAACCTGGATCACCCGGCATGCAAATGACCGGGTGCAAGCAAAAGGAAGGAACTGTCACATGACGATTGAGGCTCATCTGGCCACGCTCGAAAAGAAGCACTTCGCTCTGGAAGCAGAGCTGCACGCTGCAATGAACCAGCCCTCCTCTGAGGACCAGACGATTGCAGACATCAAGCGTCGCAAGCTGCGCATCAAGGATGAGATCGAGCGCATTCGCGGTTCGTCTCACTGAAAGGACAGGGATTTTTCCAAAATTACGGAAGGGGTGAGGGTCGCGGAACAGTTGGTCTGTATGGGAGGACCAGGGTAGGAGCCCATTTCGCGAAACCGCTCCCGGTACACGAAAACATTAGATGTCGAGACGCCCTGGCCGCCATGATGACGCGCCGGGGCGTTCTGTTTCAGGATGGGACGAAGGCGTTACGCCCAGAACTGGTCGAGCCAGAGATTGAGCCGGTCGAAGCCCTTCGCGTTGATGGCGTAGATGCGCTTCGTGCCTTCGGATTTGACGCTGACGAGATTGCAGTCGAGCAGGGCCTTCAGATGCTGCGAGACAGCCGGGCGGCTGATCGGCAGACCTTCGGAAAGCTCGTTCACCGTGCGCGGCGCGCGGCGCAGCTCCTCCAGCAGGAACCTGCGGTTGGGGTCGGCAATCGCCGTAAAGGGGTCCGGGTGCGCCATGGCGGGAAGCTATGGCAAAGCAGCATTTGCGGCAAGCGTTTTGTGCGCTGCGAAGGCCCTGGATTTCCGGGCTTAGAGGAAGGCCAGAACCCCGTCCCAGGAGAGCTTCAGGCCGGCGATGAGGGCCATGGCATACATGAAGGGGTAGAAGACCTCGGGCTTCATGCGCTTGACGAGGAAACCACCGATAGCGGTTGCTACGATGGCGAGCGGCACCAGCGTGGCGGAAATCGTCAGGTTGGTCGTGTCGAGCTGGCCGAGGGCGAAATAGGGGCCGAGCTTGATCGCGTTGAGGATTGCGAAGAAGCGCACGCCTGCACCGGTATAGTCGCGCGGGGGCAGCTTCAGCGGCAGGCCGTAAACCTGGAAGGGCGCACCGCCGGCATGGGCGACGAAGCTGCCATAACCGGACAGCGTGCCGAAGAAGGCGGCAGGTAGCAGCCGGTGCGGCTTCGCCGGGACGACATAGCCGCGTCGTGCGCGCCAGCTGTTGTAAAAGTAGCGGGCGACGAAGAGCACGGTGATGAGGCCGATGATGAGGCGCAATGCGTCGCGTGGCACATAGGCCGATGTCGCCCAGCCGATCGCGATGCCGACGAGGGCGCCGGGCAGCAGCATTTTGAGCAGCGTGCGATCGTTGTGCTGGCGCCAGATCCAGAGCGAGACGCAGTCCATGACCACGAGGATGGGCAGCAGGATGGCGGCGGCTTGCACCGGCGGAACGGCCATGGCAAGCAACGGCACGCCCATCAGGGCCAATGCCTCGCCCATGCCGCCCTTCGTCAAACCGACCAGGAGAACTGCGGGAATGGCGGCGTAGTAGATGGTGGGGTCGATGGACATGGAGGGCGATTGATCCTGTTCGTCCTTCCGTCTATCCGCTTTGATCTGTTATGACGAGCCTGAGTGCCGTATTCTAAGGAAGTTCATCCATGTCCGATGCCGAACCCCGCTGCCGTCTGGTGCTGATCCTCCCCGAGGGCGAGGACCTTGCCGCCCGCGCCGCGATGCTGGAGGGCGCACTGAAGGGCGGCGACGTCGCCTCGGTGATCCTGCCGCAATACGGGCTGGACGACGGCCAGTTCCAGAAACATGCCGAAACCCTGGTTCCAATCATCCAGCAGGCAGGCGCTGCAGCGCTCGTTGCCGGCGATACCCGCGTTGCTGGCCGCGCGAAAGCCGACGGCATTCACATCACCGGCGGGCTCGAGGCGCTCGGCGAGGCCGTCGAGAAGTTCACGCCGAAACTTATCGTCGGCGGCGGCAACGCGACCGATCGGCACAAGGCACTGGAGATCGGCGAGGTGCAGCCCGACTACATCTTCTTCGGCAAGATCGGCGGCGACATCAAGCCGGAGGCGCACCCGAAGAACCTTGCGCTTGCCGAATGGTGGGCCTCGATGGTGGAGATTCCCTGCATCGTGCTCGGCGGTACGGATCCGCAGTCCGCGCTTGCTGCGGCCGAGACGGGTGCGGAATTTGTGGCGCTCGACCGGGCGGTTTTCGCCGATCCGGCGCAGGCGCCGCATGTGGTTGCCGCCGTCAATGCGCTTCTTGACGAAAAAGCGCCACGGTTTGAGCAATAGTAGGCGCGCATGATCAGGGCCGTTCTCATCCAAGCTTGCCGTATCGCGCCGGTGGCGTTTCTCGCCGCGGGTGTCGTCGTGGCCATTCCCGCCCTTGCGGAAACGGCGAAGAAGGGACCGTCCGTCACGGCCGGCAGTGCTGAGGTCGCCAAGGATCCGGCGACCGACGTTGAGCCGGTATCTGTCGATGACGCGTCTGCTGCGAAGACGGACAAGCAGACGGAAAAGCCGGCCGATGGCCCTTCGACCGGCCTCTCGGTGCTCGACCGCATGGGGGCGGACCTGCCGGCGTTGCCGGCGGAAAAACCCTTTACCGGGAAGATCGACGAGGCGTATGGCGCTTTCCAGCGCGGCCGCTACCTGACGGCGATGGAGCTGGCCCTGCCGCGCGCGCAGCTCGGCGATCCGGCAGCCCAGACGCTGGTGGCCGAGGTCCTCGATCGCGGCCTCGGCGTCAAGCGCAACCGCGAACAGGCCATGTTCTGGTATGAGCAGGCGGCAGGCGGCGGCGATCCGACCGGCATGTTCAAATATGCCATCCTCTTGATGGAGCGCTCGGGCTCGAGGGAAGACCGCACCAGGGCGGACGAGCTGATGAAGAAATCGGCCGAGCTTGGCAATGCCTCCGCCCAGTTCAACTATGCACAGGTGCTGGTGGCCGATTCTCCGGGAGAAAAGGGCCTGCGCGCCGCGTTGCCCTACTATGAAAAATCCGCCGAGCAGGGCATTGCCGATGCGCAATATGCCGTTTCGCAGATTTATATCGGCCTGAAGGATCTGCCGGAGGAGAAGACCAGGCGTGCCCGTGAGTGGCTGCTGCGCGCGGCGCGCGCCGGCTTCGATACGGCCCAGCTCGATCTTGGCATGTGGCTGGTTAACGGCACGGGCGGCGAGCGTGACTACGAGGCCGGCTTCAAGTGGCTGAAGCGGGCGGCCGGCGGCGGCAATGCCGTGGCCCAGAGCAAGCTCGCCCAGCTCTATATCCATGCCATCGGCACGAAGGCCGATCCGGTCGAGGCAGGCAAGTGGTTCGTTCTGGCGCGCCGCGCCGGGCTCAACGATCCCTCGCTCGAGGACTTCTATCTCGGCCTCAGCGACACACAACAGAAGGCCGCAGTCGACGCGGCAAACAAGTACCGGTCCGGCTCCTGAGGCCGTCCCGTTTACCCTTTGCAGCATCAGGCCCCCTGCATTGCAGCCGTTGCAGGGGGCGAAGGCTTGAAACTTCGGGGGATTTGTGGTTTTGAGGCCACATATTCCGGTCACGGCGTGCTTTCGCGCCGCGGCTCTGCCGTTTCGAAGCGCCGGACATTCCCGAAGGATTATTTCTACATGGCTCGTTCAGCTCTTCTCAACGTCATGGTTCAGGCCGCCTTCAAGGCCGGCAAGTCGCTCGCGCGCGACTTCGGCGAGGTGCAGAACCTGCAGGTCTCGCTCAAGGGCCCGGGCGACTATGTCTCGCAGGCCGACCGAAAGGCGGAGAAGCTGATCCGTGAAGACCTGATGAAGGCCCGTCCGACCTACAGTTTCCTTGGCGAGGAATCGGAAGAGATCGCCGGCACCGACGGGGCACATCGCTGGATCGTCGATCCGCTCGACGGCACGACCAACTTCCTGCACGGCATTCCCGCCTTCGCCATTTCGATCGCGCTCGAGCGCAACGGCGAGATCGTTGCTGCCGTGGTGCTGAACCCGGCGACGGATGAACTCTTCACCGCCGAGCGTGGCGGCGGCGCCTTCCTCAACGATCGGCGCCTGCGCGTTGCGGCCCGTAAGAACCTGTCGGATGCGGTCATCGGCTGCGGCGTGCCGCATCTCGGCCGCGGCAACCATGGCAAGTTCCTTATCGAGCTGCGCCACGTGATGGGTGAAGTCGCCGGCATGCGTCGTCTCGGCTCTGCCGCGCTCGACCTTGCCTATGTCGCCGCGGGCCGTTTCGACGGCTTCTGGGAACGCGATCTGGCGCCGTGGGATCTGGCGGCTGGTATTCTCCTGATTCGCGAAGCCGGCGGCTATGCAACCGATCTGACGGGCGGCAGCGCCATGCTCGACACGGGTACGATCATCGCGGGCAACGAATATATCCACAAGGCGCTGAGCGAAGTCGTGCATCGCCCGGTGCCGACCCGCTAAGACCCGCAATTGGGCGGCGCATTCCGCGCCGCTGTTGCCGCTAAGCCCTTCAATTCGGCGCAATCTTCCTCTAGTCTCCCGCCCGACAAGGAAGCGGAGAGACGACGACATGGCGAAGCTTGGGCTGTCGGGTTGGGGAGGGTCGCCCGAGACCGGGGAAGATTATCCCCACAAACTCTCAAGCCCCATGGCCTTCTTCTGGACGATGGTGATCTTCCTCATCATCGTCGGCTTCGTGGCCGCCATCCTCTTCCGCCAGGCGCAATCGGCCTTCCTCAGCAACCCCGGCCTGAACGGCCTTATTCTCGGCGTTCTGCTGATCGGCATCCTGTTGGTCTTCAACCATGTGCTGGCGCTGCGGCCGGAGGTGCGCTGGTTCAATTCGTTCCGCGCGGCCGGCAGCGCCGAGAAGGTCGGGCGCGATCCCGTCCTGCTTGCGCCGATGCGTGCTTTGATCGGTCGGCGTCATTCGGTGGCGCTCTCGACCACGGCGTTGCGGTCGATCCTTGATTCCATCGCCACGCGCCTCGACGAATCGCGCGACACCTCCCGCTACCTGATCGGCCTTCTCGTCTTCCTCGGCCTGCTCGGCACCTTCTGGGGATTGCTCGGAACGATCGGCTCGATCAGCGCCGTCATCCAGTCACTCGATGCCGGTGCCGGTACGGCGAACGACATTCTCAATGCGCTGAAGGAAGGCCTTTCCGCGCCGCTCGAAGGCATGGGAACGGCTTTCTCCACCTCGCTTTTCGGCCTCTCCGGCTCGCTGATTCTCGGCTTCCTCGACCTTCAGGCCGGCCGCGCACAGAACCGCTTTTATACGGAGCTCGAAAACTGGCTTTCGTCCGTCACCGATGTCGGCTCGGAGCTGCAGCCGGTGGTCGACATGGCGGCCAACTCCTCCACCGACGTGCAGGCGCTGGCCCAGCAGATCCTCAAGCTGGCGCAGGAGGGCGGGCCCGGGCGTTCGACCGCTGCCATGGCCAGCCTTGCCGAAGGTATCCAGGGCCTCGTCAAGAACATGCGCAGCGAGCAGCAGATGTTGCGCGACTGGATCGAGGCACAGCAGGAGGAAGCGAAAGCGCTGCGCCGCACGCTCGACCGGCTTGCCGCACGCAGCGGCGAGAAGACCGTCGAGCGCCTGCCGGAGCGCACGACGGAAAAGGTGCATAAGGCCGGGGGCGAATAAGGATGGCGCTCGCCCGCAATCGGCGCAGCCAGCGCACGGTCGATTACTGGCCGGGCTTCGTTGACGCGCTGTCGACGCTGCTGCTCGCCATCATGTTCCTGCTCACGGTCTTCGTGCTGGCGCAGTTCTTCCTCAGCCGCGAAATCTCCGGCAAGGACGACGTGCTCAACCGGCTGACCAGCCAGATCAACGAGCTGACCCAGCTTCTGGCGTTGGAAAAGAGCGGCAAGCAGGACCTCGAGGATGCGCTAGCCAATCTCCAGGCCTCGCTTGCCCAGTCGGAGAGTGACCGTACCCGCCTGCAGCAACTGCTCGACAGTGGCGCCGGGGTTTCGGATGCCGCCAATGCGCGGGTCACGACGCTGGAGGGCGAACTCGATTCGGAAAAGCAGGTGAGCGCCCGGGCCATGAGCCAGATCGAGCTGCTCAACCAGCAGATCGCGGCGCTGCGCAGCCAGATTGCCGCCGTCGAGGAGGCGCTGCAGGCCTCCGAAGCCAAGGACAAGTCGTCGCAGACGAAGATCGCCGATCTCGGCCGCCGCCTGAATGTCGCGCTGGCGCAGCGCGTGCAGGAGCTCAACCGCTACCGTTCCGATTTCTTCGGGCGCCTGCGTGAAATCCTTTCCGACCGGGAAAACATCCGCATCGTCGGCGACCGCTTCGTCTTCCAGTCGGAAGTGCTGTTCCCCTCTGGCGGCAACGACCTCAACGAGGCGGGGCAGGCGGAAATGAGCAAGCTTGCCACCGCGCTGCTCGATCTTGCTCGCGAGATCCCCTCGGAGATCAACTGGGTGCTGCGCGTCGACGGGCACACGGACAATGTGCCGCTGTCGGGCACGGGCCGCTACCGCGACAACTGGGAGCTTTCTTCCGCCCGCGCGACGTCGGTTGTCAAGTTCCTGATCTCCAGGGGCGTTCCGGCCAACCGGCTTGTTGCGGCCGGTTTCGGCGAGTTCCAGCCGATCGCCGAAGGCAGCGATGATGCGGCGCGGGCAACCAACCGTCGCATCGAACTGAAACTCACCGAACGCTGAAGCAATCCCGCCGAAGCGGAATTGCTTTGGACAGGCAGCGTCAGTCCATCTGGATGTTGGCGCCCTCGACAACCGGCTTCCACTTGGCAAGCTCGGCGGTGACGTGCTTGCCGAGTTCTTCCGGCGTCGAACCGACGATGGTGGCGCTGAACTCCTTCATGCGCTCGGCGACGGCCGGATCCTTCAGCGCCGCGTTGGCGGCCTCGTTGAGCTTGGTGACGACCTCGTTTGGCGTGCCGGCCGGGGCGAAGAGCGCGTTCCAGGTATAGGTCTCGTAGCCGGGAATGCCCGCTTCGGCGATCGTCGGCACGTCGGGGAACGAAGCGGCGCGCTCCTTCGTGGTGACGGCGAGCGCCCGCAGCGTACCAGCCTTGATGTGGCCGGAGGAAGACGGCAGGTTGTCGAACATGATCGGGATCTGGTTGCCGATCACGTCGTTCAGTGCCGGGCCGGAGCCCTTGTAGGGCACATGCTGCATGCTGACGCCGGCCATCGATTTGAAGAGCTCTCCAGAAAGGTGCAGCGGCGTGCCATTGCCGGAGGAGGCATAGCTGTACCCTTCCGGATCGGCCTTCAGCAGGGCCAGCAGTTCCTCGACATTCTTGGCCGGCAGCTCCGGATTCACCACCAGGACATTCGGCACGATGACCAGCAAGGAGACCGGCGCGAAGTCCTTTTCCGCATCGTAGGGCTTGGTCTTGAGGATCAGCGGGTTCAGTGCATGGGTGGCGACGGTCGCCATCAGGATCGTGTAGCCATCGGGTTCGGCGCGCGCCACACGGTCGGCCCCCAGGCTGCCGCCCGCGCCGCCGACATTTTCCACGATGATCTGCTGGCCGAGGATGTCGCCCATCTTCTGCGCGATGATGCGCGCGACGACATCCGTCGAGCCGCCGGCGGCGAAGGGCACGACAAGCGTGACGGTCCTGTCGGGAAACTGCTGGGCGCTGGCGGGCTGGCCGAGTGCCAGCGATGCAAGCACGGTGGTGCCGAGGGCCATGAGGGTCCGGCGGGTGAGCGTCGAAAATGTCACGTGGTTTCCTCCCGAGGTGACGTGAAGTCCGCCACCTCAGGATAGGGCGCCCAGCCCGTCAGGCAAGGGGCCGCATTCAGCCGGTTGCGCGGTCTTCTCCAAGGAACGCCTGACCACCGTGATCGAACTGCAGGCGGGCGAGGCGGGCGTAGAGGCCGTCCTGCCTTATGAGTGACTGGTGGGTGCCTTCCTCGACGATACGGCCGGCCTCCATGACGAGGATGCGGTCGGCCTTCAGAACGGTCGCGAGACGATGAGCAATGACGATCGTCGTGCGCTTGCCCATCTGGCCGTCGAGGGCCTTCTGGACGAGCGTTTCGCTTTCCGCGTCGAGCGCGGAGGTCGCCTCGTCGAGCAGCAGCAGCGGGGCGTCCTTGAGGATGGCCCGGGCGATGGCGATGCGCTGGCGTTGGCCGCCGGACAGCGTCACGCCGCGCTCGCCCACCATGGTGTCATAGCCCTTGTCGAGCCGTGCGATGAATTCTTCCGCCTGTGCGGCCCTTGCTGCGGCCTGCACGGCCTCGTCGCTCACGCCGGTCATGCCGAAGGCGATGTTGTCGCGGATCGTCGCAGCAAAAATGGTGACGTCCTGCGGCACCAGCGCGATACGGCGCCGCAGCTCTTCCGGATCGGCGGCGCGAAGGTCGACGCCGTCGAGAAGCACGGTGCCGGTATCGGGATCGTAGAAGCGCAGCACCAGCGAGAGGATCGTGCTCTTGCCGGCGCCGGAGGGGCCGACGATGGCCACGGTCTCGCCCTGCCTTACTGCAAAGTCCAAGCCGTTGATGCTGCGATAGCCGGGGCGGGCGGGATAGGAGAAATGCACATCGCGGAAGGTGAGCTCGCCGCGGGCGGGCAGCGGCAGGGCCACGGGGTTCGCGGGCGCGGTGATGGCGGGCGGCTCGGCCAGAAGTTCGGTGAGACGCTCGGCAGCGCCGGCAGCCTGCGAAAGCTCGCCCCAGACTTCCGACAGTGCGCCGAGGCTGCCGGCGGCAAAGACCGCATAGAGCAGGAACTGGCCGAGCGTGCCGGCCGAAAGCGTGCCCGCCAGCACGTCGCGGGCGCCGAACCAGAGCACGGCAACGACAGAGCCAAAGATCATGGCGATG
This sequence comes from Shinella sp. JR1-6, assembly GCF_004284735.1. Taxonomy (NCBI): domain Bacteria; kingdom Pseudomonadati; phylum Pseudomonadota; class Alphaproteobacteria; order Hyphomicrobiales; family Rhizobiaceae; genus Shinella; species Shinella sp. JR1-6. The sequence continues at coordinate 388,382 of NZ_SHMI01000001.1, forward strand.
GCAAAGCCGGTCAGCAGCGAGCGGGCGCGGATGGCGGAGCGTGCGGCGCCATAGGCCTGCTCGACAGCACCGAAGAAGCGGGCGCGGGCGGCGTCTTCCGCGTTGAAGGCCTGGAGCGTGCGGGTGGCGCCGATCGCCTCGCCGGCATAGGCGGAGGCCGCGGCCAGCGTGTCCTGCGCCTCGCGCGAGCGGCGGCGCACCGAGCGGCCGAAGGCGACGAGCGGGAAGACGATCACCGGAATGGCGGCGATGACGAGGCTGGAGAGTTTCGGGCTGGTATAGACCATCATGGCGATGGCGCCGAAACAGAGGATGAGGTTGCGCAGCGCGACGGAAGCGGTGGCGCCGACGGCGGATTTGATCTGTGTCGTGTCGGCGGTCAGTCGCGAGACGATCTCGCCGGACTGGTTGACGTCGAAGAAGGCGGGCGAAAGCCTCGTCACATGGGAAAAGACGTCGCGGCGCAGGTCCGCCACGATGCGTTCGCCGAGCGTGATGACGAAGTAATAGCGCATGGCGCTCGCCAGCGCGAGCAGGCCGGCCAGCGCGAAGAGCATCATGAAATAGGTGTTGATGAAGCCGGCATCGGCGCCGGAGAAGCCGTGGTCGATCATACGGCGGACGGCGAGCGGCAGGATGAGCGTGGTGACGGCGGCCATTACGAGGGCCACCAGCGCCCCGGCGACGAGGCCGCGATAACGGCCGATATAGGGAGCAAGCCTGCCCAGCGGACGAATGTTGCGGCGCGCCGATTTTTCCTGTGCGCCCTGCTCTTTGTCTGTGGACACCATACCCCCGTTTCCAGCGCCTTCCGGCACGAATTGTCTTTCGGCTCTTGTTATCCAGACGGCCTTCCTGTATAGGCTCGCCATCGAATTGGGAAGCCGTAGGTCCGACCGACCGCGGCTTCATTTACGTCTTTGGCCCCGCTGTCGCAATCCGTTGCGACAATTGGCCCCCGGAACAGGCAGGAAAGTTGTCATGAAGGCTGATATCCATCCCGCATACCACACCATCAAGGTTGTGATGACCGACGGCACCGAGTACGAAACCCGCTCGACCTGGGGTTCGGAAGGCGCAACGATGAACCTCGAAATCGACCCGAAGTCGCACCCGGCCTGGACCGGCGGCAACCAGCAGCTCATGGACCGCGGCGGCCGCGTCTCCAAGTTCAAGAAGCGCTTCGAAGGCCTCGGCCTCTAATCCGCCTGCTTCGGACGAATTTGAAAAACCCGGCTTCGGCCGGGTTTTTTGCGTTTTGGGAGGAGATGATCCCGGCGGGCAGGCGAGGGCGGTCCGTGCAACAAAAAACCCGGCCTGAGCCGGGTCTCCATCGTCACGTCTGGCCTGTCGCTCAGTTGTTGCCGAAGGCCGTCTGCAGCAGGTTGATCTGGGCCTGCACGCTGTTCTGGTTGTCGGGTGCGAAGGTCTGGACCTCCTGCGGGCGATAGATCTCGCGGTCGAGCAGGGCGATGCGGTTCTGCAGGCGCAGCGAGCGCTCGATGAGGTCGCGGAAGGCTTCCGGCAGGTCGTTCCAGCCGGGTGCGGTCTTGTCGACGTTGAAGCTGTCGAGGCGGACCTTGTTCTTTTCCGAAAGCACCTGGTCGCGGCTCATCTCGCCATTGTTGACGGCGCGCTGCAGGAGCAGCCAGGAGGCCATCTGCATCAGGCGGGTGGTGAGGCGCATCGACTCTGCCGCATAAAGCACGGAGGCCATGCGGGGCAGCACCTTGGAAGCCTGGCGGCCGACGCCGTCGAGATAGCTCGCGGTCTCCTCGACCAGACCCATGCCTTCGGCGTACAGGGACTTGAATTGCGCCGACGACGCAACGTGGCCAGCGAAGCTGACGGTATTCAATCCTCTTTCGGACATGGTTTCATCCCTGTTGAACGCATCACATGCAGGTAACGGAAGGTCGGCCCGTGGTGTTCCAATCGGCCGGTCTATGTCGTGAGGATGATCCCATAACCTAATTCGCGCAAGGGTATTCTTAAGAAAGGGTTAATCTCCACAATTCTTTCGGGACAGGTTCCTTTTGTGGGCGCGGCAGACAAAAAAAGAGCCGCGGAAAGCGGCTCTCAAGGTAAAACAGGGAGAAAAATCAGACCGAACCCCGAAGGGTGAAAATGTCTGAACCCGGAAGGACCGGATGTTCAAGTAATAACAGGGAAGGCTTAATGGCCGGTTAACTCTATTGCCGGTTTGCTTGTGTCTGTGCCTTTTCGGCAAGGCTGCGGCGGTCCGACGCGCCTACCGGAACAGGTTTTCCGCGGCCGATCGGCTGGCGCCCTTCTTCAGCTTTTCGGCCTCCAGCCGTTCGATTTCCGCGCGCAGCAGGTCGATGCGGGCGGAAAGCTCGTCGACGGACAGCAGCGCGAGGTCGCTGCCGATCTCGTGAGCGATCTTCCTTGCCGGGCGGTCGTCTTCGAAAAAGCTCATGCGGGTCGCTCCTCCTGTTGCTCGTCGGCGGCCTGCGGCTGGGCGAGGGCGCGCGGCGAAAGCTGAAGGCTTTCCGGCGTGGTGAGCGTGCCGGGATTGAGGGTTGTGTAGTTCTCGCGCATCTCGGCCGGCTTTGCGGCGCGGCGCCGGCTGCGGAAGATGGCGTAGGCGGTGATCAGGATATGCGCCCAGCAGGTGACCATGAAGAGCGCATAGGGGCCGACCGCCGACATGATCGGGCCGCCGATCGTCGGGCCGATGATCGTGCCGACGCCATAGAGCAGCAGAAGGCCGCCGGAGACCTTGACGAAGTCTTCCGGGCTGGCAAAGTCGTTGGCGTGCGAGACGGCGATCGGGTAGAGCGCGTTCGCCATGGCGCCATAGAGCGCCGTCAGCACCAGAAGCATGGTGACCGAGGCGGGCTGGAAGACGAAGAGCGACAGACCCGCAGCAGCGGCGATGGCGGACAGCGCCGCGAGCACGATGCGCCGGTCGACGCGGTCGGACAGGCGGCCGGCGGGCAGCTGCATCACGGCGCCGGCGAAGATGGCGACACTCATCATGATGGCGATCGTGCTGGGCGAGAGGCCGGCATTGGCGCCGAAGACCGCGCCGAGCGTGCCGAAGGCGCCGTTGGCGATGCCGATCAGCACGATGCCGACGCTGGCGACCGGCGAGGTGCGGTAGAGCGCGGGGATGTCGAGCCTGACCTGCTTCAGCGGCTGCGGCGAGGCGGCTGTGGAGAGCGTCGTCGGCAGCATGGCAAGGCAATAGAGGATACCGGCGAACATGAAGAGCAGGGGCGTCGTCACGTCGCCCAGCGCCACGGTCATCTGGCCGCCGACGGTGCCGACGAGGGTGATGGCGATGTAGAGCGAGAAGATCAGGCCGCGACTTTCATTGGTTGCGCGCTCGTTCAGCCAGCTTTCGATGATCATCGAGGTGCCGGCGATCGAGAAGCCGGTGACGGCGCGCAGCGCGATCCACCAGAACGGATCGACCAGCATGCCCGTCAGAAGCGCGATGATGGCGATCAGCGAGGCGAAACCGGAAAAGGCACGGACATGGCCGATGCGCTTGACGACGGTCGGGGCGAGAAGGCAGCCAAGAACGAAACCCGAGGCCCAGGACGTACCCAGCAGGCCGAGCATCGTCGTCTCATACCCTTCGAAGGCGCCGCGCATCGGCAGAAGCAGGCCGTGCAGGCCGTTCCCGAGAAAGAGGAACAGCGTGCCCATGAAAAGCGCGAAGACGGATATGAGGTTTTTTCGCATGAGGTTTTCGTGAGTTTCGCCAATGGGTAAGGAATAGCGCACCTGTCCGCGATTGCCAGATGCAAAGCACGTGGGCGTACGAATTTCAGGTCTCGTGCTGATCGCTTGGAAAAGTGTCTGAGGTGTGACAGGAAGGGGGGAGAAAGGCCGTCATGTCGAAAATCCTTCCCGCCCTGCTGCTTGCCGTCATGCTGCTGCATCTCATCCGGCCTCTCGGCCTGCCGGGGCTGAAACGCCGTGCGGATTTCTGGAAGATCGCCGTCGTCGCCATCGCCCTGATGATGCTGACCGTGCTGGTCCGTCCGTAAGACAAGGCTGTTGCCAGAAAGGCCCGGCGGATCGAGATCAAAGGACCGCAAACCACTCCTTTGTTGCGGTTCAGCGCGGCAGCGCCGTCTCGGAAACGCAAAAGGGCCACCTGAAGGTGGCCCCCATGAGGTTTGGTCCGGCGTGGACCCGGGTCTTTGGACCCGAAGGAAGGCGTGATCAGAACGAGGGCTGCCTCGTTGCGTTCACCACAATTCCCATGCCCGAAGCCAAGACCGAAATCTCATTAGACATTGGATCACCTTCCTTTCTGAACGTTGACGATGTCAGGAATGTAGGCGATCCAGCGCCAAGCGCAAGGGCTTTGGCATTATTTCTGTTGGCGCAGGATATCGACGCCCGGCAGCGGCTTGCCTTCCATCCATTCGAGGAAGGCGCCGCCGGCGGTCGAGACATAGGTGAAATCGTCGGCAACGCCGGCATGGTTGAGGGCCGCGACTGTATCACCACCACCAGCGACAGAGACGAGTGCGCCTTCCTTTGTGCGTGCGGCGGCATGTTTGGCGGCAGCCACCGTCGCGGTGTCGAAGGGCGCGATTTCGAAGGCGCCGAGCGGGCCGTTCCAGACGAGCGTCGAAGCGCGCGAGATCCAGGCGTTGACTGCCTCGATCGTCTTCGGACCGACATCGAGCATCATGGCGTCGGCCGGAATGGCGCTGACATCGACCACTTCGTTCTCGGCATTGGCCTTGAACTCGCGGGCGACGACACCGTCTTCCGGCAGAACGATGGCGCAGGTTGCGGTCGCAGCCTCGATCATGATCTGCTTGGCGGTATCGGCAAGGTCATGCTCGCAGAGCGACTTGCCGACATTGGTGCCCCGGGCGGCGAGGAATGTGTTCGCCATACCACCGCCGATGACCAGTGCATCGACCTTCTTCACAAGGTTCATGAGGAGGTCGATCTTGGTGGAGACCTTGGCGCCGCCGACGATGGCGACGACAGGGCGGGCCGGATTGCCGAGGCCCTTTTCCAGCGCTTCCAGCTCGGCCTGCATGGTGCGGCCGGCATAGGCGGGCAGCAGATGCGCAAGGCCCTCGGTTGAGGAATGGGCGCGATGGGCGGCGGAGAAGGCGTCGTTGACGTAGATGTCGCCACTGGCAGCCAGAGCCGCGGTGAAGTCCGGGCTGTTCTTCTCCTCACCCTTGTGGAAACGGGTGTTTTCGAGAAGCAGGATATCGCCGTTCGCCAGGGCGGCGATGGCGGTGGCGGCCGGCTCGCCGATGCAATCGGCGGCAAAGCCGACCTTTCTGCCGAGAACGTCGTTGACGGCGGGCAGGATCTGCTCAAGCGACATGTCGGCGACGACCTCACCCTTCGGGCGGCCGAAATGGGCGAGCAGGATGACCTTCGCGCCCTTTTCCGAGAGTTCGCGGATGGTCGGGGCGACGCGTTCGATGCGGGTTGCATCGGTGACCTTGCCGTCCTTGACGGGCACGTTGAGATCGACGCGGACGAGCACGCGCTTGCCGGCGATATCGGTGAGGTTGTCGAGGGTCTTGAAGGTCATGCGGCCGCTCCGGAAGTCTGGTGTCTGGTCGTGAAAAAACACCCGGGCATCGCTACCCGGGTGTTTTGCGTTTCTGCTTAGATCAGCTTGCCGAGGGCAACGGCCGTGTCGGACATGCGGTTCGAGAAGCCCCACTCGTTGTCGTACCAGGACAGGATACGCACGAGGTTGCCGTCGAGGACCTTGGTCTGGTCGGCAGCGAAGTTCGAGGAATGGCTGTCGTGGTTGAAGTCGATCGAGACGAGCGGGCCGGTGACGTAGTCGAGGATGCCCTTCAGTTCGCCTTCGGCGGCGGCCTTAATGGCGGCGTTGACTTCGTCAGCCGTGACGTTGCGCGACGGCACGAACTTCAGGTCGACGACCGAGACGTTCGGGGTCGGTACGCGGATCGCCGAGCCGTCGAGCTTGCCGGCGAGCTGCGGCAGAACGAGGCCGACGGCCTTGGCGGCACCCGTCGAGGTCGGGATCATGGACAGGGCTGCGGCGCGGGCGCGGTACAGGTCCTTGTGCATGGTGTCGAGCGTCGGCTGGTCACCCGTGTAGGAGTGGATCGTCGTCATGTAGCCCTTCTCGATGCCGAAGGCCTTGTCGAGAATATAGGCGACGGGCGCCAGGCAGTTCGTCGTGCAGGACGCGTTCGAGATGACGAGGTCGTCTTTCGTCAGCGTGTTGTGGTTGACGCCGTAGACGATCGTCTTGTCGGCATTGTCGCACGGTGCGGAGACGATGACGCGCTTGGAGCCGTTGGCGAGATGCGCGCCAGCCTTTTCCTTCGTCGTGAACAGGCCGGTGCATTCCAGCGCGATATCGACGTCGCCCCAGGGCAGTTCCTTCGGATCACGGATCGCGGTAACGCGGATCGGGCCGCGGCCGACGTCGATGGTGTCGCCGGAAACGGTAACGGTGCCCGGGAACTTGCCGTGCACGGAATCGTAACGAACGAGATGCGCGTTGGTCTCGACCGGGCCGAGGTCGTTGACGGCAACGACTTCGATGTCGGTGCGGCCGGATTCGACGATTGCGCGCAGAACGTTACGGCCGATGCGGCCAAAGCCGTTGATGGCAACTTTCACAGTCATGTGGGGTCTCTCCCTATCAATAAACGTTTGGCGGGGGAGGGCGCGACAGGTCGCGCCCTACGCACTCAGGCGAGCTTGGCTTCCGCGGCGGCGACAACGGCCTCCGGCGTGATGCCGAAGTGCTTGTAAAGGTCCTTGTAGGGACCGGATGCGCCGAAGGAGGACATGCCGACGAAGAGGCCGTCCGAACCGATGAAGTGATCCCAGCCCTGGCGGATGCCGGCCTCGATGGCGATCTTGACCGGCGAATTGCCGATGACCGCCTGCTGGTAGGCTTCCGGCTGCTCGGCGAAGAGCTCGAAGCAGGGAACCGAGACGACGCGGGTCGAAACGCCCTTGGCCGACAGCGCCTGCTGCGCCTTGACCGCGATCTCGATTTCCGAACCGGAGGCAAAGAGCGTCACCTGGGCATCGCTGGCCGAGACGAGATCATAGGCGCCGCGGGCGCAGAGGTTTTCTTCCTCGTACTCCAGACGGACCGGCATCAGGTTCTGGCGGGTCAGCGCGATGGCGGACGGGCGGTTGTGGCTTTCGAGGGCAAGCTGCCAGCACTCGGCCGTTTCCGTGGCATCGGCCGGGCGGAAGACGAGCAGGTTCGGGATGGCGCGCAGGGCCGCCATGTGCTCGACCGGCTGGTGCGTCGGGCCGTCTTCGCCAAGGCCGATGGAATCGTGCGTCAGGACGTGGATGACGCGGATGCCCATCAGGGCGGCAAGGCGGATCGAGGGACGGCAGTAGTCCGAGAAGATCAGGAAGCCGCCGGAATACGGGATGAGGCCGCCATGCAGCGCCATGCCGTTCATGGCTGCCGCCATGCCGTGCTCGCGCACACCGTAGTGGATGTAGCGGCCGGAGAAGTCTGTCGGGGTGATCGACTTGGTCTGGCTCGTCTTGGTGTTGTTCGAGCCGGTGAGGTCGGCCGAGCCGCCGATCGTTTCGTTGAGAACGCCGTTGATGACCTCGAGCGCGTCTTCCGAAGCCTTTCGGGTCGCCGGGTTCGGCTTGGTTTCGGCAAGTTTCTTCTTGTAGGCGGAGATGGCCGAATCCAGGCTGCTCTCGAGATCGCCGGCAAAGCGGCGGACGAACTGCGCCTTCTTCTCGGCGTCCGTCTTTTCGAGGCGCGCGTCCCATTCCTTGTGGGTCTTGGCAGAGCGAAGGCCGGCAAGGCGCCAGGCGTCAAGCACGTCGGAAGGAACGACGAAGGCTTCCGATTCCCAGTTCAGTGCCTTGCGGGCGGCGGCGATTTCGTCCGCGCCGAGCGGCGAACCGTGCACCTTGTGCGTACCGGCCTTGTTCGGGGCGCCGAAGCCGATCGTCGTCTTGCAGGCGAGCATGGTCGGCTTGTCGGATTTCTGAGCCACTTCGATCGCCGCGGCGATCGCATCCGGATCATGACCGTCGACAGCGATCGTGTTCCAGCCGCTGGCGCGGAAGCGGGCGTGCTGGTCGGTCGAGTCGGCGATCGAGATCGGGCCGTCGATGGAGATGTTGTTGTCGTCCCAGAACACGATCAGCTTGTTCAGCTTCAGGTGGCCGGCGAGCGAGATTGCTTCCTGGCTGATCCCCTCCATGAGGCAGCCGTCACCTGCGAGAACGTAGGTATAGTGTTCGATGAGGTCGGAGCCGAACTCGTCGCGCAGCTTGCGCTCGGCAAGCGCCATGCCGACGGCATTGGCGATGCCCTGGCCGAGCGGACCGGTGGTCGTCTCGATGCCGGCGGCATGGCCGTATTCCGGGTGGCCGGCCGTCTTGGCGCCGAGCTGGCGGAAATTCTTGATCTCGTCGATCGTGATGTCCTCGTAGCCCGTCAAATAAAGCAGCGAGTAGAGGAGCATCGAGCCGTGGCCGGCCGACAGCACGAAACGGTCGCGGTTCGGCCAGGACGGGGTCTTCGGATCGAAGGAGAGAAAGCGGGTGAAAAGAACCGTTGCGATGTCTGCTGCGCCCATAGGCAGGCCGGGGTGACCCGAGTTCGCCTTTTCCACGGCATCCATGGAAAGGAAGCGAATTGCGTTCGCCATCCGGTCGTGTTTTTCGCGAGAGATCATGACTGTTCCGTATTCTTCGGGGTGTCAGGGCCGGTGCCGTTTCGGGCATCGGTTAGGAAGCGGGTGACACATAGCAGGTAAGCCGTCGGAGTCAACGAATTCGGCGGTTTTTCCGGCCTTTGCGGGGGGATTCCGGCGGCTTTTTTGCCGCGGCAACGGGGCTGTATCGGGCACCTTGCGCAACCCGCCGTGATGCTGATCCACAGCGGCTTTCCCGCCGCGATGGCCGTGCTGTTGACGCTCGTGCCCGCAGTTGAATACTGTCAATGGGAGAGAACCGGCGCTGGCGGCGGCGATTCGTGTTTTTTGAGAGTGCCGGTGAAGGCTTTATGACGAACGGGGAAACAGTCAGAGCGGCGATCGAGGAGCTTCGCAGAGCGATACTCAGCCTCGACAATGCGCTCGACATGCGCTTCGACCGCGAACGCGACCACGGTGAGGTCGAAGGCGAGGTGCGGCGTGTCAATGCCGATCGCTCGCGGCTCGCCCAGGAGCTCGACCAGTCCGAATTCCGTGCAAACCGCCTGGAGGAGGTCAACCGCGAGGTCTCCCGGCGGCTCGTCACGGCCATGGAAACCATCCGGGCCGTGCTCGATCGATAATCAGTCAGGAAATCCCGCATGGCACAGGTAACCGTACAGATCGATGGCAAGGCCTATCGCATGGCCTGCGAAGAGGGCCAGGAGGCGCATCTCGAAGAGCTCGCCTCCGGCTTCGATCAGTATGTCGGGCACCTGAAGAGCCAGTTCGGCGAGATCGGCGACCTGCGCCTGACCGTCATGGCCGGTATCATGGTCATGGACGAGCTCAACGACGTCAAGCGCCGGCTGAGCAAGCTGGAAGCGGAGACGGAGGACCTGCGCAAGGGGCGAGAAGGCGTGATGAGCGAGGTCTCGCGCAGCGAAGACGCCATCGCCCAGGCGCTCGGTGAACTGACGAGCCAGATCCAGGGCATGGCGGCCAAACTCTCAGGCAAGCCGCCGGTCAACTGAACCTAAACAATTGCCACTGGCGAAGCGGCCGCTTTGCGCCTATATAGCGGAGGCGATCTGCGCTTCCCGACAGGAACCACAATCCCTGGGGCCATACTCGATCCAAAGGGAGCTGTCCCTGACCCGGCCCGTGGGCTTGGTCACACGGTGCCCACCTACGTTTGTAGGCACCCAGGATCGTAAATCTCCATCGGTCGTCGTGGATCGCACTTTTTAGATTTTCAAGCGTTCGATCCGCTTGAACAGACCGTTGATCGTGCGGTTTTCTCCGCGGATCGGCTCGATTTTCATCCTCATGAGAAGGTTGTCATCGGCATTGCGGCGGATGCGGATGTCGAAAGTCTTGCCGGAATAGGTTTTCCGCGTTCCCCGTTTCCAGAAGCCGGCGCCTCCCGCAGCGTCACGCCCGTTAGTCTCCGCGATTGCCGTCCAGTCGTTGTTGGCGATGATTTGCAGCGATGTGCCGGTCTGGCGAATGGTGATGCGGCAGCTCGGGCATTCGCCCGCATTCGAGGCGACCTGCTGCCATTCGCCATCGAAGGCGTCTTGCGCAGCCGCCGACGCGGCAAATCCCGCCATGCAAAACAGGGCCGTCGCCGCCAGAAAACGCTTCATGCCAAAATCCTTTCGCCGTTTCACCTCGATGTAATCTAGGCGTGTGGCAGCGGCTCCGCGAGCCCGACCAGGACGTTTGTCGCTCTATGGTTAAGGCGCAAAAAAGAAAGCCGCCCACTGGGCGGCTTTCATGGTCTTGGAGCGAACAGCTTACGCCGCCGCCTTCAGTTCCTTGTCGATCATGGCGCGGAGGCTCCCGAGATCCTTGGCGAAGGCGCGGATGCCTTCGGAGAGCTTTTCGGTGGCCATGGCGTCTTCGTTCAGCATCCAGCGGAAGGCCTTTTCGTCGAGCTTGACCGGCGAAACCTTGGCGACCTTTTCCGGCGAGAGCTTGCGCTCCAGCGTGCCTTCGGCCGCATCGAGTTCCTCGAGCAGGGCCGGGCTGATCGTCAGGCGGTCGCAGCCGGCCAGGGCTTCGATCTCGCCGGTGTTGCGGAAGGAGGCGCCCATGACGATCGTGTTGATGCCGTTCGACTTGTAGTAGTCGTAGATGGCGCGGACCGAGAGCACGCCCGGATCTTCTTCCGCCGTGAAGGTCTTGCCGGATGCCTTGACGTGCCAGTCGAGGATGCGGCCGACGAAGGGCGAGATGAGGAAGACGTCGGCATCGGCGCAGGCGATGGCCTGGGCCTTGTTGAAGAGCAGCGTCAGGTTGCAGTCGATACCGTCCTTCTGGAGGACTTCCGCGGCGCGGATGCCTTCCCAGGTGGAGGCGAGCTTGATGAGGATGCGGTCGCGGGCGATGCCGCGTGCCTCGTAGGCCTTGATGATCTCGCGGCCTTTGGCGATGGAGGCTTCGGTGTCGAACGAGAGATCGGCGTCGACTTCCGTCGAGACGCGGCCGGGCACGAGTTCGGCAAGGGCTGCACCGACGGAGATGGCGAGACGATCGGCCACGGCCGAGACGACGCCCTCGCGGTTGCCGCCCTGCGACTGGCCCCAGCGGATGGCCTCCGCTACGGTGTCGGCAAACATGGGCGTGCCGAGCGCCTTCAGGACGATCGTGGGGTTGGTGGTGCAATCGACCGGCTTCAGGCGGCGCACGGCATCGATGTCGCCGGTGTCTGCCACGACGGTCGTCATCGCGCGGAGTTGTTCAAGCTTGGACGTCATATCCGATATCCCGAATGGTTGTTGCTGGGCCGCGTTCGGCTCGAACGCCAGGCCCTCCTCCATGTTCCCTGTGAAAGCGCGCCCGGCAACTGTGCTTCCTGTTTCAGTCACCGCGCGGGCTGGCACAACCAATCTGCCGACGGAGTGCCGCCAGCCGATATGAGGCGGACTATCATCGTTTCCTCGGGAAAAAGTCAAGCACTTTTGATCAATCTTCTGAACATATGTCGCATTTTTCGTTTCCCGTGTTATGGTGCGCCCAGACATTGCAGACAAGGATGGAGGCGACGTGGCAAGGCTCCGGCGCGACACACACACGGCCTATTCGGAATCGGCGGCACTGCGCCTCCGGGCGGCCTGGCTCTATTACAACCAGGGCCTCACCCAGAAGGATGTGGCGGAAAAGATCGGCGTCAGCCGCACCACGGTCATCCGCATGCTGGATGAAGCGCTGAAGCGCTCGGAGGTGCAGATCTGGATCAACGAGGGTGTTGCCGATTGCGTCGAGCTCGCCGTGCGGCTGGAGAAGGCCTATGGGCTCGACGAGGCGGTGGTGGTGCCGGCGGCCGACAGCGCGGAGGCGACGGCCAAGGGCGTCGGTCTTGCACTCGGCCAGTTCCTGACGGAGGCGATTCCGGATGATTGCACCGTCGGCGTCGGCTGGGGGCGCACGCTCACCGCCTCGCTCGCCAGTTTTCGCCCGGTGCGGCGGGAGCGGGTGAAGGTCGTCTCGCTGCTCGGCGGCGTCGTCGAGGCGCACCACATCAACCCGATCGAATATACCTGGCGGCTTGCCAGCCAGCTCGGGGCGGAATGCTACCTGTTCCTGGCGCCGCTGCTCGTCGATTCGCGGGAAACCAAGCGCAGCCTCATTGAGAAATGCGGCCTGAAGACGTTGTTCGAACTGGCGGAGAACATGGATATCGCGGTCGTCAGCTGCGGCGACATCGGCCCGCGTTCCAGTTCGCTCTCGCGAGATTTCATTGCCCGGCACGAGCTGGAAGAGCTGATCGCGGCCGGCTGCGTCTGCGATACGATGTGCAATTTCCTCGATGCGGAGGGCCACACGATCGACCATCCGATCCGCCATCGGGTCATGTCGATCGATCTCGACACGGTGAAGAAAGCGCGCCACATCGTGCTCGTCTCGGGCGGGGCGCACCGCGCCCCGGCGATCCGTGCCACCATCCGCCGCGTCGGCTGCAACACGCTGATAACGGACGAGGGCGCGGCGCTTGCCATGCTGCGGCTGGCAGAGGCCTCGGCCGCTGCCTAGAGCATTTCCAGCCGAAGCGGGATCGGCTCGGCGTCGGACAACGCGGAAATGCTCTAGATCAGCCTGAGGCGGGCGGCACGGGTGATCGCGCCCGTGATGTTGCGGGCGCCGAGCTTTTCGATCGCGCTGTGCATGGCGTCCGTCACGCGCGCCATGGCGATGTCGGTTTCGAGCACGATATCGGCCGGCGTCCTGCCGTTGGCGGCAAGTTCGAGGCACCGCTTTTCGATCTCGGTCAGCTCGGGGAGGGGGGAAAGATCATTTTCCGAGGACATGCGCCCCGCTTAACCGCTGAAGCCTGCTGCCGAAAGCACAAGCTGTTCCAATGCTTAACGGGCCGGGGCGGTTTTTTACCTCTTTGTCCCGTTGCGGCACAGATTCTGCGACCTCCCGTCGTCGTAACGGGATGAGGATTTGCCTTCCGGCGCTGCTAGCTGATAAGCCACGGCAGCACGGCTGGAGACGACAGTGACACCCAAGGAACAGAAGGCGGCGATCCGCAACGAGCGACTGGCGCTGCGCGATGGAATGGCGCCCGAAGCGCGTATCGAAGGCAGTCTCGCCATGGTGGAGCTTGCGGGCGACCGTATCGAACTTGAACCCGGCACGGTCATCTCGGGCTTCTGGCCGATCCGCTCGGAGGCCGATATCCGCCCGCTGATGGCGCATCTTCGCACGCGCGGGGCGCGGCTTTGCCTACCCGTTGTGCTCGACCGGGAGACGATCATCTTCCGGGAGCTGGTCGTCGGTGCGCCCGTCATCAAGACCGGATTCGGCACGATCGGGCCGGGCCCGGAGGCGGCGGCACTGGATCCCGATATCCTTCTCGTGCCGCTCTCCGCCTTTGATCGGGCAGGCCACCGCATCGGCTATGGCGCCGGCCACTACGACCGGGCCATTGATCGCCTCAAGGCAAAAGGCCGTGTGCCGAGACTGATCGGCATTGCTTTCGATTGCCAGGAAGTGGCATCAGTACCCGCGGAGCCGCATGACGTCGCGCTGGACGCGATCCTCACCGAAAGCGGCCTTCGTTTGTTCCAACAGGTTTCGTAAGGTTCTTCGATGCGTTTTCTCTTTCTCGGCGACATGGTGGGCAAGACCGGGCGGACGGCCGTCTGGCAGCGCCTGCCGGGGCTGATCAGTGATCTCAAGCTGGATTTCGTGGTCGTCAACGGGGAGAACGCGGCGGGCGGCTTTGGCATCACGGAAGACATCTTCCTTGAGACGATCAACGCCGGCGCCGACGTCGTGACGACCGGTAACCACGTCTGGGACCAGAAGGAGGCGGTGACCTTCGCCAGCCGGCACGACCAGTTCCTGCGCCCCGCCAACTACCCCGCCGGCACGCCCGGCCGCGGCGCGAACCTCTTCATCGCGCGGAACGGCGCGCGCGTGCTGGTCGCCAACATCATGGGCCGGGTCTTCATGCACCCCGAACTCGACGACCCCTTCACCGCCGGCGAGACGATCCTCGCCTCCTGCCCGCTCGGCGAGCAGGCCGATGCCGTGATCTTCGATTTCCATGCGGAGGCGACCAGCGAGAAGCAGTGCTTTGGCCACTTCGTCGATGGTCGTGCCAGCGTCGTCGTCGGCACGCACACCCATGTGCCGACCGCCGATTGCCAGATCCTCAATGGCGGCACCGGCTATATGTCGGATGCCGGCATGTGCGGCGACTACGATTCCTCCCTCGGCATGGAGAAGGAGGAGCCGCTCAACCGCTTCATCTCCAAAATGCCGAAAGGCCGCTTCGAGGCGGCGTCCGGCCCGGCGACCATCTGCGGCCTGGCGGTCGAGATTTCCGACCGCACCGGCCTTGCCGAAAAGATCGCCCCGCTTCGCCTCGGCCCGCGCCTTGCCGAAACGCTGCCGGATTTCTGGGCCTGATCTCGAACGCCGGCCGAACCTCAGATCATGTGGCGCAGGTGATCGGCCGAGCCGTTTGAAAAGTTGAGATGCGCCTTCACGCCGACGTCGGGTTCCTCGTCGGGGTTGAAGTTGGCCTTGGCGATTTCCCAGCCGAATTTCAGCTTGCTGCCGGTCGAGGCCCAGACTTCCGCGTCCTCGATTTCCAGCGCCAGCAGGGTGAGTTTCGGATCGTTCTTGCCGTGGTCGAACCACGCCTCGACGACGGAACTCCAGTATTCGTCGATCTTGATGGGATCCTTGCGTACGGAAATCCGGCCTGCAAGGCAGGCATGGTAGTCGTGGTCCTTGCCGACGACGCAGAAATGGGCGCGCGTGCCGGGCGAAATGGCCTCGACGATCTCGGCGTCGGTCTTGGTGAAGAACCAGATCGTCGCGCTCTGGCGGTCGAGCTGCGGGGCCATCGGCTGCATCTGCATATGGCTGCCGTCGACGCCCAGCATGCCGGCATGGATCCTGTCGATCTCGTCGAAAAGCTGTTCCTTCGGGTTCTCGCGTGCCTTGGTGAGGTTGGACATGGCTGCTCCTCGCAATCGTTGGATTGATGGATGGAGAACGTGAGGCGGCGTGCAAGGTTCCGCGCGAGATGGCTCAACGGATTGTGATCGGCCGGCCGGCCGCGCAATCTCGACCCGCCCGCCTCGCGGGCGCATAGTCGCGCCGACCAATGAACGGAGCCGCCGATGCCGCATCTCCTGCTCATTCCGTTGATCCTTGTCGCCGCCGCGGTTTTTGCCGCTCCGCGGGTTTCACTCGCGCAGGCGGAAGCGCCGGTCAGCCAGTGCCAGATGATCGCGCGCTCGTTGCCCTCCGTCACCTTTGCCAGCTTTTCGGGCGGCGCTGCCCTCAAGGTGCAGGCCAAGGCGAACGAGGAGGTGCGCATCACCTATGTCGGCCACTCGACCTTCTTCATCGAGACGCCGGCCGGCGTGAAGATCGCGACGGACTACAACGGCTGGTACAAGCCGCCGGCGCTGCCGACCGTGGTCACGATGAACAAGGCCCATTCCAGCCACTACACGCTGACCCCGGAGCCGGGCATCGAATATGTACTGCACGGCTGGCTCGATGGTTCGGAAAAGGGGGCCGATCACGACGTCGTGGCGGGAGATACCTATATCCGCAATGTGCAGACCGATATCCGCGGCTGGGGCGGGGCGATGGAGCCGAACGGCAATTCCATCTTCATCTTCGAGGTGGCGGGCCTGTGCATCGGCCATCTCGGCCACCTGCACCACGAATTGACCGAGAAACAATATGCCGAAATCGGCCGGCTCGACGTGCTGATGGTGCCAGTCGATGGCGGGCTGACCATGGGGGCCGAGAGCATGAGCCGTGTCGTGCAGCGCCTGCGTTCGGCGCTGATCCTGCCGATGCATCGCCGTGGGCCGCCGATCAGCCAGTTCCTTTCCATGTTCGGCGAGGGCTTCGATGCCGTGACCGATGACGACGCGACGATCACGGTTTCGATCCGCAACTTGCCCAAGCGGCCGACGATTCATATTCTCTCCGGCGTCTGATGCCCGGAGCTTTTCATGCGTTTCCTTCTTGCCGTGCCCGCCGCCCTGCTTTCTTCCGCTCTTGCCTTCGCAAGCAGCGCGCCGACGCCGGGTGGCCCCGGTGCGGAGTCCGGCCAGCCGCGGGAGATCGTCACCCCGCCGGTTGAAAAGCTTCCGACGCGCTCTTTCGGCGTTGCCGAAAGTTTTGTCATGCCCTCAGGCAATATCGGCTGCATCTACATTCCCGAGGGCGGCACGGAGACCTATCAGCCGGCCGATGGCGGTCCCGAACTTTCCTGCGACCGCGTGGAGCCGAAATATGTGCGTGCAACGCTCGGTCGAAGTGGCAAGGCGGTGGTGCTTACCAATGTAGGCGACCAGGGATGTTGCGGCGGCGACAGGACCATCGCCTATGGTGAAACATGGTCGGCCGGCCCCTTTACCTGCTATTCGGAGCGCACGGGGCTGACCTGCGAGCGCACGGATGGCCACTCCTTCCTGTTGAGCCGGGCACGTCTGCGTGCCGACTGATGCGGGGCACCGCTTTGTTTGCGGGACTGCTGGACGTGCGCCAGCAATGAAATTATAAGGCGGCATTCCGAAAATCGGGGCGGCAGGGCGACGCTTTACCGCGGCGACACGCCCCGCACACCGCCGGCGACCAGAGAAACGGGCGCCGAACAGATGAGACAGGGGTGCCATGGCTGGCCATTCACAGTTCAAGAATATCATGCACCGCAAGGGTCGGCAGGATGCCGTGCGGTCGAAAATGTTCTCCAAGCTTGCCCGTGAAATCACGGTCGCGGCAAAGACGGGTCTGCCTGACCCGTCGATGAACGCCCGCCTGCGCCTGGCGATCCAGAACGCCAAGGCGCAGTCCATGCCGAAGGACAATATCGAGCGCGCCGTCAAGAAGGCCTCCGGCGCGGATAGCGAGAACTACGAGGAAGTCCGCTACGAGGGTTACGGCCCGGGCGGCGTCGCCGTCATCGTCGAGGCGCTGACCGACAACCGCAACCGCACCGCTTCCTCCGTCCGTTCGACCTTTTCCAAGGCCGGCGGGGCGCTCGGCGAAACCGGTTCGGTCTCCTTCTCTTTCGACCGCGTCGGTGAGATCACCTACAAGCTCTCGGTCGGCGATGCCGACGCCGTCATGGAAGCTGCCATCGAGGCCGGCGCCGAGGATGTGACGACCGACGAGGACGGCCACACGATCATCTGCGGTTTCGAGGATATCGGCGACGTTTCCAAGGCGCTGGAAGACAAGCTCGGCGAAGCCGAGACGGTCAAGGCGATCTGGAAGGCCCAGAACACCGTGCCGGTCGATGAGGAAAAGGCGCAGTCGCTGATGAAGCTGATCGACACGCTGGAAGACGATGACGACGTGCAGAACGTTTATTCGAACTTCGAGGTTTCCGACGAAGTGATGGCCAAGCTTTCGGCCTGATCGACGACGCCAGTGAAAAAGGCCGGGCGCCGCAGGGGCCCGGCTTTTTGTTTGTCGGTAAACCTGCCCGCCCGCCTTTGTCACTCTCGGTTTTGGGCCGAGGAGCCATGATGCGGAAGAGACGGGGCGGATTTGCCCGCAGCCTGAAGGTTGAGGCGCTTCAAGGTGGCTTTTTCCGCTATGCCGCTTCCGCCAGCGCCTGTTGTGCCCGGGCAAACAGCCGCACGGAATTCAGCCGGGCCTCCATGTCATGGATCGGCATCGAGACGATCAGTTCGTCGGCCTTGGTGATCGACAGGAAGTCGGCGATGCGGCGCTTGATCTTTTCCGGTCCGCCGACGACGGCATATTGCAGCGTGTGCTCGACATTGATGCGCTCGTTCTCGCTCCAGTGCGGATCCATGTCGTCGACCGGTGCCGGGAAGGCGCCGGGCGTGCCGCGGCGCAGGCGCACGAAGGACTGCTGCATCGAGGTGAAGAGATAGTCCGCCTCCGCATCCGTATCGGCCGCAGCCCCCATCACGCCCACCATGGCATGGGGTTTGTCCAAGTACTGCGAAGGCTCGAAGCGGTCGCGATAGATTTCCAGCGCCGTCAGCAGCATGTCCGGTGCGAAATGCGAGGCGAAGGCGAAGGGCAGGCCCAGCATGCCTGCGAGATGCGCCGAGTAGTGGCTGGAGCCAAGCAGCCAGACCGGCACGTTGCTTCCCGCACCGGGAATGGCGATGACCTTCTGCTCGGGGCTGACAGGCCCCATCAGCTGCATCAGTTCGACGACGTCCTGCGGGAAATTGTTGGCGGCGCTGTCGAGATTGCGGCGCAGCGCCTGCGCGGTGCGCATGTCGGTGCCCGGCGCGCGGCCGAGGCCGAGGTCGATCCGGTCGGGAAAAAGCGCGGCAAGCGTGCCGAACTGTTCGGCGATGACGAGCGGTGAATGGTTCGGCAGCATGATGCCGCCGGAGCCGACGCGGATTTTCTCCGTGCCCGCCGCGATGTGCTGGATGACGAGCGAGGTGGCGGCGCTGGCAATGCCACGCATGCCGTGGTGTTCGGCGAGCCAGAAGCGCTTGTAGCCGAGTGCCTCGGCTTCCTGCGCAAGGCGCCGGGAGTTTTCGAGCGACTGGGCGACGGTGCCGCCTTCGATGATCGGGGAAAGATCGAGGATGGAGAAGGGCACCATGGCCGCGGCCTCTTTGTGAGCAGATTTGATTGTGCTCCCATGTAGGTTCAGTTTCGTGAAATCCAAGCGATGGGTTCGGGGTTTTCGCAGTGTCGCGCGGAATTGCCGCTCTGTTTTTGTTTTGTTCACATTTCGCTGGCAGGGTCCGCCCATGGGCATTAGGGTTTCGTCATGCAGGAAACGATTCGCATCATCGGCATCGACCCGGGGCTTCGCCGCACCGGCTGGGGCGTCATCGAGACGCTTGGCAATTCGTTGCGCTTCGTCGCGTCCGGCACTGTCACCTCCGACGGAGACATGGATCTCGCCTCCCGCCTCTGCCAGTTGCACGACGGTCTTAGCGCGGTGGTGCACAGCTATCAGCCGCACGAGGCCGCCGTGGAGCAGACCTTCGTCAACAAGGACGCGACTGCGACGCTGAAGCTCGGCCAGGCGCGCGGCATCGCCATGCTCGTGCCGGCCCGCGCCGGCTTGCGCGTTGCCGAATATGCGCCGAATGCGGTGAAGAAGGCTGTCATCGGCGTCGGCCACGGCGAAAAGCAGCAGATCCACATGATGCTGAAGGTGCTGATGCCGAAAGCGACCTTCACCGGCAACGACGCTGCTGATGCCCTTGCCATCGCCATCTGCCACGCCCACAACCGCCAGGGCCTCTCCGGCCGCCTCGCCAAGCTCGCCGGCTGATTTGTTCTTGACTTGTTCCTGCTTGACCAATAAGTAATACCGCAGAGGTATTACCATGCGCGTGACGGAAAAAGGCCAGGTGACGATCCCCAAGCCAATCCGTGATCGGCTCGCCATTGAGCCCGGTTCGGAGGTGGATTTCGTCGTGTCCGATGAGGGCGTGATGCTCGTCAAGGTGGGCGACGGCAAGCCGGACTTCGATGATTTCGATGCCTGGGCGGCCAGCGTTCAGGGAACGTGGAATCTGGATGGCATGACGCCGGACGAATATTTCGAATGGCTGCGAGGACCGCGTGATGACCTCGACCGTCGTTGATACCAACGTCCTTATCGACATGTTGGGGCCGGACCGGCCGCAGCGGCGCTGGTCCTTCGCCGCCCTGAAGCGATGCCTGGAGCAGGGGGAACTGGTTCTCAATCCTGTCGTATGGTCGGAGCTTGCGACCTCGTCGCTGAGTGAACTGGAACTGAATCTCGCCTTCGGCTGGCTGCGCATGCGGCGCGAGGCTTTATCCTATGAAGCGGCCTTCGCTGCCGGCAAGGCGCACTATGCCTATCGCCGGGCCGGCGGGCTGCGCGAGCGAACGCTTCCGGACTTTCTCGTCGGCGCCCATGCTGCGGCGCGTTCCCACCGCCTGCTCACCCGCGACGCCGCGCGCTATCGCAGCTATTTTCCCGCGCTCGACATCATCTCTCCCGAAACCCATCCCTGACGGATTCTTTCATGATCGGCAAACTCAAGGGCACAATCGACGAGATCGGCGAGGAATATGTGGTGCTCGACGTGCACGGCGTCGGTTACGTCGCTTTCTGTTCGGCACGTACGCTCGGCAAGCTAGGTTCAAGCGGCGAGGCGGCGGTGCTGTTCATCGAGACCTATGTGCGGGAAGACCAGCTCAAGCTGTTCGGCTTCCTGACGGCACTGGAGCGGGAATGGTTCCGGCTGTTGCAGAGCGTGCAGGGTGTGGGCTCCAAGGTGGCGCTGGCCGTGCTGTCGACACTGACACCGGGGGAACTGGCGAACGCCATCGCGCTTCAGGACAAGACGGCGGTGTCGCGCGCGCCGGGCGTCGGACCGAAGGTCGCGGTGCGCATCATGACGGAGCTGCGCAACAAGGCGCCGGCCTTTGCCGGGGAGGCGTCTGCCTCGATCGGGCTCAAGCAGGAGCTGGGTGAAGGCGTGGCCTCCGCGCCGGTTTCCGATGCCGTCTCGGCGCTCACCAATCTCGGCTATTCGCGCGACCAGGCGGCCAACGCCGTCGCTGCGGCGCTGAAGAACGGCGGGGAGGGGGCCGACAGCGCCAAGCTCATCCGCCTCGGCCTCAAGGAATTGTCGCGGTGACGCGGTTGCCTTCCGCCGTGGACAATGGGATTAGGGCGCGATGAGCGACGAGAACAGACTGCTTTCGCCGGAAAAGCGCGGCGAGGACATCGATACGGCCTTGCGGCCGCAGACGCTGGACGATTTCACCGGCCAGGCGGAGGCGCGGGCGAACCTCAAGATCTTCATCGAAGCGGCGAAGAACCGCGGCGAGGCGCTCGACCATGTGCTGTTCGTCGGCCCGCCCGGCCTCGGCAAGACGACGCTGGCGCAGATCATGGCCAAGGAGCTCGGCGTCAATTTCCGCTCGACGTCCGGCCCCGTCATCGCGAAGGCCGGCGACCTTGCGGCGCTTTTGACCAACCTTGAAGAGCGCGACGTCCTCTTCATCGACGAAATCCACCGCCTCAACCCGGCCGTGGAGGAAATCCTCTATCCGGCCATGGAGGATTTTCAGCTCGACCTTATCATCGGCGAAGGCCCGGCGGCGCGTTCGGTGAAGATCGACCTGTCGAAGTTCACCCTGGTCGCCGCCACCACGCGCCTCGGCCTGCTGACGACGCCGCTGCGCGACCGTTTCGGCATTCCGGTACGGCTCAACTTTTATACGGCCGAGGAACTGGAACTGATCGTGCGCCGTGGTGCGCGGCTGATGGGCCTCGGTATGACGGACGAGGGTGCGCGCGAAATCGCCCGCCGGGCGCGGGGCACGCCGCGCATTGCCGGCCGCCTTCTGCGCCGCGTGCGCGATTTCGCCGAAGTGGCAAGGGCCGAGGCGGTGACGCAAAAGATTGCCGACGAGGCGCTGACGCGGCTTCTCGTCGACAATATGGGCCTCGACCAGCTTGACCGGCGCTATCTCTCGATGATCGCACACAATTTCGGCGGCGGGCCTGTCGGCATCGAGACGATCGCAGCGGGGCTTTCCGAGCCGCGCGATGCGATCGAGGATATCATCGAGCCCTACATGATCCAGCAGGGTTTTATCCAGCGCACGCCGCGCGGCCGTGTTTTGACCGTAAATGCCTGGAAACATATGGGACTGACGCCACCGAAAGATCTGGAGGCGACGCAGTTCAGGCTGTTTTCCGAGGACGATTGAGTGATCACACGCCGCGGTTTGCTGAAGGCTTTTGGAGGCTTCATCGCCGCGGGCTTCGCCTCTTCGGCCTATGCGGTCGGCGTCGAGCCGATGCTGCGGCTGCGCACCACGACCTATCGGCTGACGCCGCCCGGCTGGCCTGAGGGTTTGAGGCTTAGGATAGCGGCGCTGGCGGATGTCCATGCCTGCAAGCCCTGGATGACGGCTAGCCGAATCAAGGCTATCTGCAAACGAGCGAATGCACTAGACGCCGACCTGATCGTCCTGCTCGGCGACTACGCCAGCGGTATGAATCTGGTGACGGACTATGTCCATTCAAGCGAGTGGGCCGAGGCCATGTCCGGCCTCTCTGCGCCGCTCGGGGTTCACGCCATCCTCGGCAATCACGACTACTGGGAGGACCTTACCTTTCAGCGGAATCCGGTGATTGAGACATTTGGAGAAAAAGCGCTTAAGGCGGTTGGCATTCCTGTCTATGTCAATCAGGCCGTTCGGCTCGAAAAGGACGGCCACGTGTTCTGGCTGGCCGGACTTGGGGATCAATTGGCGCTTCGGCCGGGCACGGCTTTCGGGCGGCGAAGCTTCGTCGGCGTCCACGATCTGCCCGGTACGCTCGCCCAGGTGACCGATGATGCGCCAGTGATCCTTCTGGCGCATGAGCCCGATATTTTTCCGGATGTGCCGGATCGTGTGGCGGTGACGCTGTCGGGCCATACCCATGGCGGGCAGGTTCGCCTTCTTGGTTACTCGCCCGTGGTGCCGTCGCAATACGGCAACCGCTACGCCTATGGCCATGTCGTCGAGGGCGGGCGGCATCTTTGCGTTTCCGGCGGACTTGGCTGCTCGATTGCGCCGGTTCGTTTCGGTTCGCCGCCGGAAATCATGGTTGTCGAGCTGGGGTGAGCGCGAAAACCTTGCAATTGCGGGCGCTTTGCGGAAGAGAAGCGCCATGACGGATTACAATCACCATCTCTCGGGCGAGCTCACGCACGCCGGACACCGGCTTGCACAGCGGGTCTACTATGAGGACACGGATTTTTCCGGCGTCGTCTATCACGCCCGCTACCTGCATTTTCTGGAACGCGGGCGTACGGATTACCTCCGCCTGCTCGGTGTCGAACAGGGCAGCCTCATTCTGGAAGAGGACCGCGAGGGTCTGGTCTTTGTCGTGCACCGCATGGAGATCGACTTCAAGGCGCCGGCGCGCATGGACGACATCCTGACCATCCTCACCTCGACGGAAAAGGCCGGCGGGGCGAAGATGATCCTCAACCAGGAGATCCGTCGCGGCGAGCAGCTTCTGATCGCCGCCCGCGTCATCATCGCGGTCATCAATTCCGCGGGCCGGCCGCGGCGCCTGCCGGAGGGGCTTGCGGCGCGGTTCCTTGCGAAAGCGCAGGAAGTGGCCGGCATACATCAGCAGTAACACTCCCTTAACCATAATGATGTCTTACTCGCTCCATGAGGATGGTTTTGTGCACTGCACGTCATCCTTTAACCAAAATTGCCGTGAAGAAGGCAGGTTGTAAGCGTTTGACCGGCATGGCGGCCGGCGGCATCAACCGGACATTCTTGACGGACATGCGGAGCGGGTGCGGATCTAATCCTCCTGGCAACGTCTTGTTTGTGAATGCCGATGCGAGATCCACCTCCCAGGAGACCGCGAAGGCGTGAATGTTACCCGGTTCGAGCCGCAAGGGCCCGTGCCGGGTGTTTGGATTCGGGGACATAGGTCTATGGAACAAGTGGGTTTGGAAGCGGCGCATAATGTGACCCTGTGGGGTCTCTTCATGCAGGCCGGGTTCGTCGTGAAGCTGGTCATGCTCGGCCTCATCGCCGCGTCCGTGTGGACCTGGGCCATCGTCGTCGACAAGACGGTGAGCTACGGAAAGGCGCGTCGCCAGCTCGACAGCTTCGAGCAGGTCTTCTGGTCCGGGCAGTCGCTGGAAGAGCTTTATCGTACGCTCTCCGACCGCCAGACGTCGGGCATGAGCGCCATCTTCGTCGCAGCGATGCGCGAATGGAAAAAGAGCTTCGAGCGCGGGGCGCGATCGCCGATCGGCCTGCAGATGCGTATCGACCGGGCCATGGACGTGACGTTGTCACGCGAATCCGAAACGCTGGAAGCGCGCCTCGGCTCGCTCGCCACCATCGGTTCGGCGGCACCCTTCGTCGGCCTCTTCGGTACGGTTGTCGGCATCATGACCTCGTTCCAGGCGATTGCCGGATCCAAGCAGACGAGCCTTGCGGTTGTGGCACCCGGCATCGCCGAAGCGCTTCTCGCCACCGCCATCGGCCTCCTTGCCGCAATTCCGGCGGTTATTGCCTACAACAAGTTCTCTGCCGATGCCGGCAAGCTGACGGCGCGCATGGAAGGGTTCGCGGACGAGTTCTCCGCCATCCTGTCGCGCCAGATCGATGAAAAGCTGCAGCCGCGCGCCGCGGCGCAGTGACCGGCCTTTAGAAAGACGGAGACGACCCCATGGGCATGTCAGTCGGAGCGAAAAATGCGGGCGGTGGCCGCCGCCGTCGCGGCGGAGGCAAGAAGGCCCCGATGAGCGAGATCAACGTGACGCCGTTCGTCGACGTCATGCTCGTGCTGCTCATCATCTTCATGGTGGCCGCGCCGCTGATGACTGTCGGCGTGCCGCTCGACCTGCCGAAGACGCAGGCCAAGGCCCTGAACGCCGATACGCAGCCGATCACCGTTTCCGTCAAGGCGGACGGCCAGGTCTACCTGCAGGAAACGCCGATCCCTGTCGACGAGATCGCCGCCAAGCTCCAGGCCGTAGCGACGACGGGCTATACCGAGCGCGTCTTCGTGCGGGGCGACGGCACGGCGCCGTACGGCGTCATCGCCGACGTGATGTCGCGCATCCAGGCGGGCGGATTCAGCAATATCGGCCTCGTCACCGAGCAGAAACCGGACACGTGATCGCACGCCATGAAGGGCAGTCTCGCCACATCCGCCGTCATCCACTCCCTGGTTCTCACCTGGGCGCTGGTTTCGCTCGGCAGTCCTGAAAGTTTCGACGTCGCCAATGTCGAGGCGATGCCGGTCGATATCGTGTCGATCGAGGAGCTGACGCAGATCCAGCAGGGCGACAAGAAAGCCGAGCTGAAGGAAAAGGCCGCGCCTGTTCCGACCAAGAAGCAGACGCCGGTCGAGAATGCGGAAAACGCCGGCGAAAATGATGTCGACCTGAAGAACCTGCCGACGCCGGAGGAAAAGCCGCGCGATATCGAGACCGCTGCCGCGCCGGAAAAGGCCGAAAAGGTCGTGCAGACGCCGGACACCAAGCCCGTCGAGGACGTGAAGCAGGAAGAGACTGCCAGCGAGCCCTCGACCGAGGTCGCTGCGCTTCCCGAGACCAAGCAGGAGGTCAAGCCGGACCCGAAGCCCGAGGCGACGCCGTCCGAGGAAAAGCCAGCCGAAGTCGAGGACGCCGAGGCGCTGCCGGACAAGATCCCGCTTCCCGAAATGAAGCCGAAGGTCGAGACGAAGAAGACCGAGACCGCGGAAAAGCCGGCCGAGAAGAAGGTGGAGACGGCGAAGGCCGAGACCGCCAAGACGCCCGACCGCAAGAAGGACCAGAAGAAGAAGCAGGAAAAGGCGAGCTCGCTGAACGAAAGCGATTTCAACTCGGACGAGATCGCTGCGCTTCTCAACAAGGAAAAAGCGGCCGGCGGCGGCGCGAAACGCTCGCAGGAGCAGACCGCACTCGGTGGCGAGAAGACGACGAGCGGCACGAAACTGTCGCTAAGCGAAATGGACGCCCTGCGCGGCCAGATCCAGAACAACTGGTCGATCATTCCCGGCCTTGCCGACTCCGCCGACGTGCGCATCCAGGTCAAGATGCAGCTCGACCAGAACGGCGACATCATCGGCGAGCCGGAAGTGGTGGCGACGGGCGGTTCGGATTCCGCGCGCCGGGCGCTGGCCGGCGGTGCCCGCCGCGCCATCATGAAATCGCGGCCCTTCAAGGGCCTGCCGCCAGAAAAATATGACGCCTGGAGCGAAGTCGTCGTGAACTTCGACCCCAGCCAGATGATGTAAGAACTAGGAAGGCCTAGATTTATGTTCAGACGCACTCTTCTCCGTTTGCTGGTCGTGCTGACCGGCCTTGCGGCCTCCCTGCCGCAGGCCTGGGCGCTCGTGGAAATCAACATCAACAAGGGCAATGTCGAGCCGTTGCCGATCGCCGTTACCGACTTCATCGCCGGCGGCGATCTCGGCCAGCGCATCACCGACGTGATCGCGGCGGACCTGAAGCGGTCCGGCCTCTTCGCGCCGGTCAACAAACAGGCCTTCATCGAGAAGATCGCCAACCCGGACCAGGCACCGCGCTTCGACGACTGGAAGGTCATCAATGCGCAGGCCCTTGTCACGGGCCGCGTGACGCAGGAAGGCGATGGCCGCCTGCGCGCCGAATTCCGTCTCTGGGACACCTTCGCCGGCAAGCAGATCACCGGCCAGCAGTTCTATACCCAGCCGGAAAACTGGCGCCGTGTCGCGCATATCATCGCCGATGCGATCTATGAGAGCCTGACGGGCGAAAAGGGCTACTTCGACACCCGCATCGTCTATGTCGCCGAAAGCGGCCCGAAGAACGCCCGCAAGCGCCAGCTCGCCATCATGGACCAGGACGGCTTCAACGCCCGGGCCCTCACCAATTCCAACGAGTTGGTCCTGACGCCGCGCTTCTCGCCGAGCCGCCAGGAAATCACCTACATGTCCTTCGAGGGCAACCAGCCGCGCGTCTACCTGCTCCAGCTGGAGACGGGACAGCGCGAAGTGGTCGGCAACTTCCCGGGCATGACCTTCTCGCCGCGCTTCTCGCCGGATGGCCAGAAGGTCATCATGAGCCTGCAGCAGGAAGGCAATGCCAACATCTACACGATGGACCTGCGCTCGCGCACGACGACGCGCCTCACCTCGACGGCGGCGATCGATACCGCACCCTCCTATTCGCCTGACGGCACGCAGATCGTGTTCGAAAGCGACCGGGGCGGCAGGCCGCAGCTCTATGTGATGGGTGCCGACGGCTCCAACCAGCGCCGCGTTTCGTTCGGTGACGGTTCCTACTCCACGCCGGTCTGGTCTCCGCGCGGCGATCTTATCGCCTTCACCAAGCAGTCGGGCGGCAAGTTCTCGATCGGCGTGATGAAGACGGATGGTTCGGGCGAGCGCATCCTGACATCGGGCTTCCACAATGAAGGCCCGACCTGGGCGCCGAACGGCCGCGTGCTGATGTTCTTCCGCCAGCCGGCCGGCGCTGGGGGCCCGCAGATCTATTCGATCGACCTTTCCGGCTACAACGAACAGGCCGTGCAGACCAAGGGCTTTGCTTCCGACCCGGCCTGGTCGCCGCTTCTGGAATAGCAACACATATGAGGCGGGCCTGCCGCGTTCTTGCCGCAAAGTCCTGTAAATCAGGCGGCAGCGAGACGCGGCAGGCCCGTCTCCATTTGATGCGCGGGGGCCGGGGACGGTCTTACAAGCAATCGTTAACCATAAACGTTGAACGCGGATTAACTGACCGCGGTTACAGTCTGGCAACCCTGATTGAAACCGACGCTTCAACGAACTTGACGCAAGAACTGATGCAAGGAGACCGGCTCATGAGCCGCATTCATTCCCCGGCCGCTGGCCGCATGCAGACCATCGCCCGCAATCCGGCAATGATCGCCCTGTTCATGAGCCTGGCACTTGCTGGCTGCGCTTCTAAGAAGAACATGCCGAACAATGCCGGTGACCTCGGCCTCAATGGCGGCGCTGGCGCCGCGACGCCGGGCTCGCAGCAGGACTTCACCGTCAATGTCGGCGACCGCATCTTCTTCGACACGGACTCGACTTCGATCCGTGCCGACGCCGCAGCGACGCTCGACCGTCAGGCCCAGTGGCTGCAGAAGTATCCGAACTACGGGATCACGGTCGAAGGCCATGCTGATGAACGCGGCACGCGTGAATACAACCTGGCGCTCGGCGCACGCCGTGCAGCTTCGACCCGCCAGTACCTCGCGTCGCGCGGTATCCCGGCAAACCGTATCAAGACGATCTCCTACGGCAAGGAAAAGCCGGTCGCCGTCTGCGACGATATTTCCTGCTGGTCTCAGAACCGCCGCGCCGTGACCGTTCTCGGTGGCGCCGGCATGTAATTCCTTCTTCGGAAGGATGCGGGAAAGGCGGCCGAGAGGCCGCCTTTCTTTTTTCAACACACTTTGGCCGAACTCCGTTGCTTTTTGGGAGTATTTGGAAAACTCTTCGGCAGCGCTTCGGCGTACAATGGGACCAACAGGACGAAGATAGATGAAGAAACTTGTCGCGGCAGGCGTTCTCAGTCTGGCAGCGGTAGCAGGCATGGTCGGGCCGATCAGCGCATCGCCGCTTTTCCCGCTTGCCAACGGTTTTCTGCCGGCAAAGAACGAACGGATGGAAACGGGTGAGGTTATCCTCGCGCAGGCCATGGATCCGCGCGTCGGGCAGCTCGAGGAACAGATCCGCAGCCTCAACGGCCGGATCGAGGAAATGAGCTACCAGCTCCTCCAGATGCAGGAGCAGATTCGCAAGGCGCAGGAAGACAACGAATATCGCTTCCAGGATCTCGAAAGCGGCAAGAGTGGCTCCGGCAAGAGCGGCGCCCTTGAAAAGCCGGTGAATGGCGGCACGGCCGACCAGCAGATCGCCTCGAACAGGGTGCCGGCGGATGATCCCGCCGGAACCGACACGCGGAACCAGACCGCGGGCAACCAGAACACGGGCGGTGGTGCGCAGCCGCAGGAACTGGGGTCCATCCGTTTCGACGAGAACGGCAACCCGATCGGTGCCGAGACCAATCCGGATCTCAACAACCAGAGCGCCTCGATCGGCAACGACAACACGCTGCCGGGCGTCGAGGACGGCCTGCCGCAGGCCTCGCAGTCGTCGTCCGCCTCGCTCGACAATCCCGACGACCTCTACCAGGTGGCCTACGGCCATGTGCTTTCCGGCGACTACCAGCTCGCCGAACGCGAATTCCGCGACTATCTCGACATCTTCCCGAAAGGCGAGAAGGCGGCCGACGCCAACTTCTGGCTGGGCGAGGCGCAATATTCGCAAGGCAATTTCAACGACGCCGCCAAGACTTTCCTCAACGCGCACCAGACGTTCAGCAAGTCGAAGAAGGCGCCGGAAATGCTGCTGAAGCTTGGCATGTCGCTTGCCGCGCTCGACAACCGTGAAACCGCCTGCGCCACGCTGCGCGAGGTGAACAAGCGTTATCCCGACGCTTCCAAGGCCGTGAAGACCAAGGTCTCCTCCGAACAGAGCCGCCTGTCCTGCTGACTGCGGACGGAAGAAACGCCATGGCCCGCGCGGACGATCCCGTCGTCGAGGTAGCCGGCCGTTTTCTGAACAGTTTCAAACGCCCTGCGCATCTGCTCGTCGCCATATCCGGTGGCAGCGATTCAACCGGATTGCTCGTGGCCCTCGCCACGCTTTGCGCGACCGGGCGCTTTCCCGGCATCACCCTTTCCGCCTGCACGATCGACCACGACCTGCGCCCCGGCTCGGCTGAGGAGGCTGCTTGGGTCGGCGCACTCTGCGCGCGCTACGGTATTGGGCATAGCGTTCGCCGTTGGGAGGGAGGAAAGCCGCATTCCGGCTTGCAGGCTGCGGCCCGCGCCAAGCGCTACGACCTTCTTGCTGCTGCTGCCGTGGACATGGGAGCCGATGCCATCCTTGCGGCGCACACGCGCGACGATCAGAGCGAGACCGTGGCGATGCGTGCCGCGCGATCTGCGGAGGGGATCGGCCTTTCCGGGATGGCGGATGCCGTTCTGTTGAACGGTGCGGTCTGGCTGCTGCGGCCGTTCCTCGCCCTCGACCGGGCGGCCGTTCGCGCCTTCCTTGCGGCGCGCGGCGAGAGCTGGCGTGACGATCCGAGCAACGACAATCCTCGTTTCGAGCGCGTCCGTATCCGGGCGCGCGGCGTTCTGCCCGATCACGCGGGCAAGGACAGGGCGCTGCTTTCCCGGCAGGCCGCAATCTTCCTCACCGGAAACGCCCGGGCGGAAGGCGCCGCTTTTGTGCTGGAATCGGCGGCGATCGGCACGCTCCTCACCGATGCGGGCGCCTGGCGCGGCCTCCTGCTGTTGGCGGCAGTGGCGGGTGGGCGGGTTCATACTCTTGAAACGGCATCGGCCGAGCGCCTGCGAAGCTTCCTTGCCAGCGGCACACTGTCGCGGCTGACCGCCGGCCGCGTTGTCTTCGATCGCCGGCGCGATGGTCTTTTCCTTTACCGCGAATGCCGGGGCATCGAGACCCTTGTCCTTCCGGCGGGAGCGACGGCCGTCTGGGATGGGCGATACCGTGTCGTCAACCGCGCCAGCCGGGCGATCACCGTGTCGGCTTTCGGCAGTGGGGCAGGGCGAGAGGATGATGCGGGATTGACCGGCGCTGCCTTGCGCGCCAGCCGCGCCGCGCCGCGCCTGAAATTCGAGGACGGAGCGCGCGTGCCGGCGGATCTCGCCATTCTGGGGCCGCTGGTCGCGCCCCATGTCCGTTTCCTGCCGCGTTTCGACCTTCCGCTTGCCAATGCATTGGCAGGAATTCTCGGGTCTGTGCCGTTTTCGTCTCCGCCGAACGAATGAAGGCGCGCACGAAAGCGTTGTGGTAAGATAGAGGCAATGTCGATGGCGGCCGGCTTTAGGGCCGTGCGCGTCGTTGACGATATTGAGAGAAAAGCCCTGACCCCGTGCGCTTTGCCTTGGCAAGGCCGCAAGGCGACCCTATGTTAGGCGACAGAGAAGCGGCCGGGAAACTCCGGCCGGGAAAGTGCCCGGAACGTTCGATGAATCCCAATTTCCGCAACTTCGCCCTGTGGGCGATTATCGCCCTTTTGCTGATCGCGCTGTTCAGCATGTTCCAGACGAGCCCGGCGCAGACCGGCTCGCGGGAAATCCCCTATTCGCAGTTCCTCAAAGAGGTGGACTCGAGCCGGGTGAAGGAAGTCGTCATCACCGGTGAAAAGATCGTCGGCAGCTATGTCGAGACCGGCGCGACCTTCCAGACCTATGCGCCGACCGGTGACAATTCGCTCGTCCAGCGACTTGAAGCGAAGAACGTCGTCGTCAGCGCACGGCCGGAAACGGACGGTTCGTCCGGGTTCCTCAGCTATATCGGCACGCTGCTGCCCATGTTGCTGATCCTCGGCGTCTGGCTGTTCTTCATGCGCCAGATGCAGGGCGGCTCGCGCGGCGCGATGGGTTTCGGCAAGTCCAAGGCGAAGCTTCTGACCGAAGCGCACGGCCGCGTCACCTTCGCTGACGTCGCCGGCGTCGACGAAGCCAAGCAGGATCTTGAGGAAATCGTCGAATTCCTGCGCGATCCGCAGAAGTTCCAGCGCCTTGGCGGCCGCATTCCGCGCGGCGTGCTGCTCGTCGGCCCGCCCGGCACCGGCAAGACGCTGCTGGCGCGCTCCGTCGCGGGTGAGGCCAATGTGCCGTTCTTCACCATTTCCGGCTCGGACTTCGTCGAGATGTTCGTCGGCGTCGGCGCAAGCCGCGTGCGCGACATGTTCGAGCAGGCCAAGAAGAACGCGCCCTGCATCATCTTCATCGACGAAATCGACGCTGTCGGTCGTCACCGTGGCGCGGGCCTCGGCGGCGGCAATGACGAACGCGAGCAGACGCTGAACCAGCTCCTGGTCGAGATGGACGGCTTCGAGGCCAATGAAGGCATCATCCTGATCGCCGCGACCAACCGTCCCGACGTTCTCGACCCGGCGCTGCTGCGTCCCGGCCGTTTCGACCGCCAGGTCGTCGTGCCGAACCCTGATATCGTCGGCCGCGAGCGCATCCTCAAGGTGCATGTGCGCAACGTGCCGCTCGCCCCGAATGTCGATCTCAAGGTTCTCGCCCGTGGTACGCCCGGCTTCTCCGGTGCCGACCTCATGAACCTCGTCAACGAAGCTGCCCTGATGGCCGCGCGCCGCAACAAGCGCCTCGTCACCATGCAGGAGTTCGAGGACGCCAAGGACAAGATCATGATGGGCGCCGAGCGCCGCTCTTCGGCGATGACCGAGGCGGAAAAGAAGCTCACCGCCTACCACGAGGCCGGCCATGCCATCGTCGCGCTCAAGGTGCCGCTCGCCGATCCCCTGCACAAGGCGACGATCATTCCGCGCGGCCGTGCGCTCGGCATGGTCATGCAGCTTCCCGAGGGCGATCGCTACTCGATGAGCTACAAGTGGATGGTCTCGCGCCTTGCCATCATGATGGGCGGCCGGGTTGCCGAAGAAATCACCTTCGGCAAGGATAACATCACCTCTGGTGCTTCTTCGGATATCGAGCAGGCGACGAAGCTGGCCCGCGCGATGGTCACCCAGTGGGGCTTCTCCGACCAGCTCGGCCAGGTCGCCTATGGCGAGAACCAGCAGGAGGTCTTCCTCGGTCATTCGGTCGCGCAGCAGAAGAACGTCTCCGAGGCGACGGCGCAGAAGATCGACAACGAGATCCGCCGCCTGATCGACGAGGCCTACACCGAGGCCAAGCGCATCATCACCGAGCAGAACCACGAGTTCGTGGCGCTGGCTGAAGGCCTGCTCGAATACGAGACGCTGACGGGTGACGAGATCAAAGCGCTTATCCGCGGCGAGAAGCCGGCGCGCGATCTTGGCGACGACACGCCGCCGCACCGTGGCTCCGCCGTACCGAAGGCCGGCCACAAGAAGGGCGGCGAGGCGGAAGGCGGGCTTGAACCGCAGCCGCAATAAAGACAGCGCCCAACGGAGTTGAAAACGGCCGGGAAGTCTATCCCGGCCGTTTTCCTTTGGTAACGGACTGTAATGAATTCTGATATTCGGGTGGCTGTCCTTTGCCGGCTTTTGTGGCAAAGAAAGGTGATAGCTCTACGCCGTTTTAAGGATTGGATTACCGCGCGGATTTATCGTTACCTTCTGCCCTGAAATGGGTGTGCGGGTGCGGCAGATTGAATGCGAAAGCCGTTCCGGAAAACGTGCGCAGCGGTTTTGTGTCCGGAATTGCGTAGAGACAAAAAGCCAGAGCAGGGCGTAGCGCAAAGCGCCGCCCAGGCCGGCGATTTCAGGAGTGAACATGAAACGTCGTTATTTCGGCACGGACGGTATCCGGGGACAATCCAACATCTTCCCGATGACGCCCGACCTTGCCATGCGGGTCGGCATCGCCGTCGGCACGATCTTTCGCCGCGGCGCGCATCGCCACCGGGTGGTGATCGGCAAGGACACGCGCCTTTCCGGCTACATGCTGGAAAACGCCATGGTCGCCGGCTTCACCGCGGCGGGTATCGATGCCTTCATCCTCGGCCCGATCCCGACGCCTGCCGTTGCCATGCTCACGCGCTCGCTGCGCGCCGATATCGGCGTGATGATCTCCGCCTCGCACAACCCGTTCTACGACAACGGCATCAAGCTCTTCGGTCCCGACGGCTACAAGCTCTCCGACGAGATCGAGATGGAGATCGAGGAGCTGCTCGACAAGGACATCACGGCACAACTCGCCAAATCCGCGGAGATCGGCCGGGCAAAGCGTATCGATGGTGTGCATGACCGCTACATCGAGCATGCCAAGCGCACGCTGCCGCGCGACACGACGTTGAAGGGCCTGCGCGTTGCGATCGACTGCGCCAACGGCGCCGCCTACCGCGTTGCGCCTGCTGCCCTCTGGGAACTCGGCGCCGACGTCGTGACGATCGGCAATGAGCCCGACGGCCTCAACATCAATCTCGACTGCGGCTCCACCCATCCCGAAACCCTGCAGCGCAAGGTGCACGAGGTGCGCGCCGATATCGGCATCGCGCTCGACGGCGATGCCGACCGCGTGCAGGTCATCGACGAGAACGGCAAGATCATCGACGGCGACCAGCTGATGGCCGCTATTGCCGAAAGCTGGGCGGCGGACGGCATGTTGCGTGGTGGCGGCATTGTCGCGACCGTCATGTCCAATCTCGGTCTCGAACGTTTCCTCACCGACCAGGGCCTCAGCCTCCAGCGCACCAAGGTCGGCGACCGCTATGTCGTCGAGCACATGCGCCAGCACGACTACAATGTCGGCGGCGAGCAGTCCGGCCATATCGTGCTGTCCGATTTCGGTACGACTGGCGACGGCCTCGTCGCCGCCCTCCAGGTGCTCGCCTGCGTCAAGCGCAGCGGCAAGACGGTCAGCGAGGTGTGCAATCGCTTCGAGCCGGTGCCGCAGGTGTTGAAAAACGTGCGGATCAAGGCCGGTCAGCCGCTGGAGGACGCCACCGTTCGCCAGGCGATCGCCGACGCAGAATGCGAACTTGCCCGCAACGGCCGCCTCCTCATCCGCCCCTCCGGCACCGAGCCGCTGATCCGCGTGATGGCGGAAGGTGACGACCGGGCGCAGGTGGAGCGCATCGTCGATGAGCTGGTGGACGTGATCGGCGCGGTACGCAACGCCGCCTGAGCCGCTCTGCGGTGTATTTCTTGAGAGGGTCGAAGCATTGCTTCGGCCTTTTCTTTTATCGGTAAGTCGTGGGGGCGGTTGTCGTGAAAATCCTTCGATTTTTATTTGTTGTTTACCGAATTCATGAACGGCCATTAACAAATACGGTAAATGTTTGTAGTTAATCGCCCCTTAACCTTTCCTCGCCATTATCCATGCCTGATCGAGGGACTTGGAATCCGGCGCGCCGGCCAACCCAAGCAAAGCCTATTGGAGCAAGGCCATGAGGAAAGTTTTGAGTGGCGTGGTTGCCGTCCTGCTGACGGGCACGTCGGGTTATGCGGCCGACATCTACCAGCCGGAGGTCATCGAAGCGCCGGTGCAGGAAACCGTCATCGAGACGGGCGGCTGGTATCTGCGCGGTGACATGGGCTGGTCGTACAACAAGATGCGCGGGGCCAACTTCTATCAGGGCTCGAACGATACCTATCGCAGCTTCGATTCCACGCGCCTGAAGAGCGGCTTTACCATAGGCGGTGGTGTCGGTTACCAGATCAACGACCACTTCCGCACGGACGTGACGCTCGACTACATGTTCAAGTCCAAGTTCAAGGGCTCGACGACGGGCGGTTGCGGCGTTGCGGTGAACTGCACCTCGACCGACGTCTCCTCGCTGACGGCCCTCAGCCTCCTCGCCAACGCCTATGTCGACATCGGCACCTACGGTATCGTGACGCCCTATGTCGGCGCGGGTATCGGCGGCACCTATGTGAACTGGAAGGGCCTCAAGAACACCTCGTGCGAAACGGGCGACCCGACCAACTGCGACCCGAGCTTCGATCACCGTGGCCGGAAGAGCTGGCGCTTCACCTACGCGCTGATGGCCGGCGCCTCCGTCGATGTCACCTGCAACCTGAAGGCAGACGTCGGCTACCGCTTCCGCCACGTCACCAAGGGCGACATGTTCGGCTTCAATGCCGGCGGCGGCCCGGGCTACGACAAGGGCTTCTACAGCCACGAAGCGCGTGCGGGTCTGCGCTACTCCTTCAACGGTTGCGACCAGCAGGCCTATATCCCGCCGGTCGAAATCCCGATCGAACAGCCGGTTTACAAGTAAACCCGTTCTTTCGACTGCCCTGCAAGGCCGCCCTCCGGGCGGCCTTTCGCATTTCGGAACGTGCTGTGGATCCCGGTACTTAACCGTTTCTTCATGCCTTAAGATTTATGGTTAACCAACGGTGTAGGGCAGCGATCTCCTAAGGATGCGTGGTCGTGCGCCCATCACGCAACCGCCGGCCTGTCCGGCCTTGAGGGATCGAGACCATGTTCCGCCGCATTGCACCGCTTGGTATTGCCGTTCTTGCCGGCCTCGTCGCGACGAGTGCGGCAGCGAGCGATCTCGACATCATCAATGCGCCGGAAATCGATGTTTCCGGCAGCACGGTGGCCGAGGGCTGGTACATCCGCGGCGACCTCGGTTATTCCGGCTGGGTCAAGCACGACAAGCCGAACTACCGGATCGACGCCTTCGGTGCGGCCTTCGCGGAAGGCGATTTCGACAATGCCCGCTTCTCGAAGCCCGTGTCCTATGGCGTGGGCATGGGTTACCAGTTCAACAACTTCCTGCGCGCCGACCTGACGACGGATTTCTTCAACGGCTCGCTGCGCGGCAGCTCGAGCCTCGATTCGCCCTGCATCACCGCCCCGGCGGGCACGACCTGCCGTCTCGGCCAGAAGGCGGATTACAGCGCGGCCAACTTCCTCGCCAACGGCTATGTGGATCTCGGAACCTATGCCGGCATAACGCCCTATCTCGGCGCGGGTGCGGGCGTGACCTACATGAAATGGGACAGCTTCCGGACCAACGCGAACTGCCGGAACGACACGGGATCCTGCGCGGGCGCAACCTTCGACGAGATCCGCGTGAAGGGCGACGACAGCTGGCGCTTCACCTATGCGCTGATGGCGGGCGCCGCCATCGATCTCACCGAACGCGTCAAGCTGGATCTCGGTTACCGCTTCTCCGACATGGCGGGCGGCAAGGCCTTCGGCGGCAGTGCTGACGTGCCCGGTGTCGGCACCGTCAGCGTCAAGGGACGTGACGAGGGGTTCCAGAAGCACGAATTCCGTGCCGGTATCCGCGTCTCCACCTGGTAAGCGACCTCTTCTGTCTTGTGCAACGGCGCGTCGAGAAACCGGCGCGCCGTTTCCTTTGCGCCGGATCATTTTTCGTTTCCGACATATTCCGCTTGACTTGAGAGCGGCTCTTCCATATTCACGGCGGCGGGACACCCTTCCCCAACGAAGGGCTATCTATCTGGAAGGATAGCGATCATGACGAAGACCGTCACACCGCCGGACGTGCGTCCGAACAATACCCATTTCTCTTCTGGCCCTTGCTCGAAGCGCCCCAACTGGTCGCTCGACGCGCTTTCCGATGCTCCGCTCGGTCGTTCGCACCGCGCCAAGATCGGCAAGACCAAGCTCAAGCAGGCCATCGACCTTACCCGTGAAATCCTGGAAGTGCCTGATGATTATCGCATCGGCATCGTGCCGGCCTCCGATACCGGCGCCGTCGAGATGGCGCTGTGGTCGCTGCTCGGCCCGCGCGGCGTTGACATGGTCGCCTGGGAAAGCTTCGGTTCGGGCTGGGTCTCGGATGTCGCGAAGGAGCTGAAGCTTCCCGACACGCGCAAGATTACGGCCGACTACGGCTTGCTTCCCGACCTTTCCACGATCGATTTCGACCGTGACGTGGTCTTTACCTGGAACGGCACCACCTCGGGCGTCCGCGTCCCGAACGCCGACTTCATCCCGGCCGATCGCCAGGGCCTCACCATTTGCGACGCGACCTCGGCCGCCTTCGCGCAGAACCTCGACTTTGCGAAGCTCGACGTCGTCACCTTCTCCTGGCAGAAGGTTCTGGGCGGCGAGGGCGCGCATGGCGTCATCATCCTGTCGCCCCGCGCTGTCGAGCGTCTCGAAAGCTACACGCCGGCCTGGCCGATGCCCAAGATCTTCCGCATGACCAAGGGCGGCAAGATCATCGAGGGCATCTTCCAGGGCGAGACGATCAACACGCCCTCCATGCTCTGCGTCGAGGACTATATCGATGCGCTCCTCTGGGCAAAGCAGGTCGGCGGCCTCAAGGGCCTGATGGCCCGCGCCGACGCCAATGCCAAGGTCATCTTCGACTTCGTCGAGAAGAACGACTGGATCGCCAACCTCGCCAAGGAACCGGCGACGCGCTCCAACACCTCGGTCTGCCTGACGATTGCCGACAAGGACGTGCTGGCGCTCGACGCTGATGCACAGGCCGCTTTCGCCAAGGGTTTCGTCGCCCTGCTCGACAAGGAAGGTGTCGCCTACGACATCGGCGCCTACCGCGACGCTCCGTCGGGACTGCGAATCTGGACCGGTGCGACCATCGACACGGCTGACCTTGCGGCGCTGATGCCCTGGTTGACCTGGGCATTCGAGACCCAGAAGGCGACGCTGGCCAAGGCTGCGGCCTGATTTTTTCGCGACCGGCTTCGTCCCCTGGGCGAAGCCACCTTTGATCTCATCTCCCTAGACTCAATTGAAGGAGGCCTCTCATGGCACCTCGCGTACTCGTATCCGACGAACTGTCGGAAACCGCCGTCCAGATCTTTCGCGATCGCGGCGTAGACGTCGATTTTCAGCCGCAGCTCGGCAAGGACAAGGACAAGCTTGCCGAAATCATCGGCAACTATGACGGCCTCGCCATCCGCTCCGCCACCAAGGCGACGGAAAAGCTGATCGCTGCTGCTGCCAACCTCAAGGTCATCGGCCGCGCCGGCATCGGCGTCGACAATGTCGATATCCCGGCCGCCTCGCGCCGCGGCATTATCGTCATGAACACGCCCTTCGGCAATTCGATCACCACGGCGGAACACGCGATCGCCCTGATGTTCGCCGTCGCCCGCCAGCTTCCCGCCGCCGACGCCTCCACGCAGGCCGGCAAGTGGGAGAAGTCGAAGTTCATGGGTGTCGAGATCACCGGCAAGACGCTCGGCGTCATCGGTGCCGGCAATATCGGCTCGATCGTCTGCTCGCGCGCCATCGGCCTCAAGATGCACGTCATCGCCTATGACCCGTTCCTCTCCAAGGAGCGCGCCGAGGAGATGGGCGTGAAGAAGGTCGAGCTCGACGAACTCTTTGCCGAAGCCGATTTCATCACCATGCATGTGCCGTTGACGGACAAGACGCGCAACATCATCGACGCGGCGGCGATCGCCAAGATGAAGGATGGCGTGCGCATCGTGAACTGCGCCCGCGGCGGCCTCGTCGTAGAGGCTGATCTTGCCGAAGCGCTAAAGTCCGGCAAGGTCGCCGGCGCCGGCTTCGACGTCTTCGAGGTCGAGCCCGCCAAGGAAAGCCCGCTCTTCGGCCTGCCGAACGTCGTCTGCACGCCGCATCTCGGCGCTTCCACCACGGAAGCGCAGGAGAACGTCGCCCTGCAGGTCGCCGAGCAGATGTCGGATTACCTGGTGCGCGGTGCTGTCTCCAACGCCATCAACATGCCGTCGATCACCGCTGAGGAAGCACCGATCCTGAAGCCGTTCATCCGGCTTGCCGACGTGCTCGGCGCTTTCGTTGGCCAGGTCACGGAAAGCGCGATCAAGGAAATCGAGATCCTCTACGACGGCGCGACGGCTTCGATGAACACCAAGGCGCTGACCAGCGCGGTGCTTGCCGGTCTCATCCGCTCGCAGGTCGCCGACGTCAACATGGTCTCCGCGCCGATCATGATCAAGGAAAAGGGCATCATCCTCTCCGAGGTCAAGCGCGACAAGTCGGGCGTTTTCGACGGTTACATCCGTCTGACGGTGACGACGGCCAACCAGACCCGCTCGATCGCCGGCACGGTCTTCTCCGACGGCAAGCCGCGCTTCATTCAGATCAAGGGCATCAACCTCGACGCCGATGTGGGCAACCACATGGTCTACATCACCAACACCGACGTTCCCGGCATGATCGGCTTCATCGGCACCACGCTGGGCGAGGGTGGGGTCAACATCGCCAACTTCCAGCTCGGCCGTGACAAGCAGGGCGGTGACGCCATCGCGCTGCTCTATGTCGATGCCGCCGTTTCCGAAGACGTGATGAACAAGCTTCGCGCCAACCCGGCGATCCGCCAGGTCAAGTCGCTGGTCTTCAACGTCGACTGATCGTCGTCCTCCCAAGACGAACAGAAAGGCCCGCCGGATGTCTCCGGCGGGCCTTTTCGTTGAGGTGTGCTGCTGCGGCGGTCAGGCAGCGCGGCGCATCTCGCCGCGGCCGGAGCCGGCCAGCTGGAAGTGGGCGATGCGGCCGGCGAGCTGGCCGCTTTCCTGCGCCAGCGTCTGGCTGGCGGCCGAGGTTTCTTCAACCATCGCAGCGTTCTGCTGGGTCATCTGATCCATCTGGTTGACGGCGGTGTTGATTTCCCGAAGGCCGACGGCCTGTTCCTGCGCGGCGGTCGCGATGGCGACGATGCGCTCGTTGATATCGTTGACACGGCGTTCGATATCGGCGAGCGAACTGCCGGTTTCCTCGACGAGGTTGACGCCGGCCGAGACCTCCGTCGTGGAGGCGTTGATCAGCGTCTTGATCTCCTTGGCTGCATTGGCCGAACGCTGGGCGAGCTCGCGCACTTCCTGGGCGACGACGGCAAAGCCCTTGCCGGCTTCGCCCGCACGGGCCGCTTCCACGCCGGCGTTGAGCGCGAGCAGGTTCGTCTGGAAGGCAATGTCGTCGATGACCCCGATGATCTCGCCGATCTTGGAAGAGGAGTGCTCGATGCGGCCCATCGCGTTGATCGCGTTGCGCACGACTTCGCTCGACTTTGCGGCGCCGGCGCGGGCTTCGGAAACCATGCGCTTGGCTTCCTCTGCGCGCGCGGTGGAGTTCTGCACGGCGGCGGTGATCTCGTCGAGTGCGGCGGCGGTCTCCTCCAGCGAGGCGGCCTGCTGTTCGGTGCGCTGTGACAGGTCGTTGGCTGCGCGGCTGATCTCGCCCGCACTGCCGTTTACCACGGCTGTGGATTCCGCGATGGCCGCGATGGTCGATTTCAGGGCATCGGTGGCACCGTTGAAGTCACGGCGGAGCTTTTCATAGTCGCGGCCAAGGTCCGGCACATCGACGGTGAGATCACCCTGGGCGAGGCGTTCCAGTGCGGAGCCGATGGTTTCGACGACACGCGACTGGCTGCGGGCGACGGCCGCCTGGCGCTCCTCGTTGGCACTGCGCTCACCGTCGAGCAGACCCTGCTGCTCGCGCTGGCGGATTTCCAGCTCGTTGCGCTCGATGACGGAGTTGCGCAGCAGCACGAGTGCATCGGCCATGTTGCCGATCTCGTCCTTGCGGTCGGTATCCGGCACGGTGGAGTGCGTTTGGTTGCGCGAGACTTCGAGCATCACGTCCTTCAGGCGGTTGATTGGACGGCTGATCGAGCGGCCGATGGCGAGTGCGGCGAGAAGCGTTGCAGCGCCGGCAAGCAACGTGATGGCGATCGTCGTCGTCAGCGACGCAGAATACTTGGCGGCAAGGTCGTCGGCATAGACGCCGGTGCCGATACCCCAGCCCCAGGGCTTGAAGCCCTGGATATAGGAGAACTTCTCGACCGGTTCACTCTGGCCCGGCTTGTCCCAATAGTAGTCGACGAAGCCGCTGCCGGGGTTCTGGGCAAGCTGGATCAACTCGATGTTGAAGGCCTTGCCTTGCGTGTCCTTCAGCCCGCGCACATCCGTGCCGATCAGCTTGGCGTTCAGCGGATGCGCCACCATCATGCCGTCGAAGGAGTTGATGAAGAAATAGCCGCCTTCGCCGAAGCGCATGGCCATGACATCGGCGATGGCGCGCGTCTTGGCTTCCTCTTCGGAAAGCGCGCCGTCCTTGGCCAGCTTCTCATAGGAGGCGATGACGGAGATGGCGGATTCCGTGACGTTGCGCAGCATCTGGCGGCGCTCGTCGTTCACCTCCTCGTTGGCGGCCTGTGTCTTGTAGATCATGGCGGTAGCCATGAAGAACAGCGCCATGGCGGTGAGCAGATAGATGCGGGTGGAAATGCGGATGTTTTTCACGACTTAAAACTCGAATAGATCCATGTTGACGGTGAGTGCAACATTAAAAATCTAAACAAGATTTAAGTGACGGCCCCAGTTTTAGGGATGAATGTCCTGCGATTACAGGTTATTACAGGTCATTTCTAGCATCTGTCAGGTCTTCTTCTCTTTCGGTCGCCCCCATTCGGCTATCGCGATTCCGCCGAGCACGAGAAGAAGTGCGACGACATGGAACATGTGCATGGTTTCGCCGACAAGGGCCACGGACAGAATCGTGCCGAAGACCGGGATGGCATTGATGAAGAGGCCGGCCCGGTTGGCGCCGATCATCTCCACGCCGCGTACATAGAGCACCTGCGAGAGCAGGGAAGGAAAGATGCCGGCATAGAGCACGATGGCCCAGCCGGTCGTATCCGGGAAGATGGCGGCGCCGCGCGATACTTCCCAGAAGAAGAGTGGAATGGCACTGAGCAGCGCGCCGAAGGCCGGGGCGGCGATGAAGCTCTGCCAGTGCATCTCCGGTTTCCAGCGCAGCGAGACCGTATAGGCGGCGTAGACGATGCAGGCACCGAGCATCAATGCATCGCCGAAGTTGAATTCGAGTTCCGCCAAAGTCGAGAAATCGCCATGAGAGGCTGTTACCAGAACGCCGACCAGCGTGACGGTGAAGCCGAGGACCTGCGCGATCGAGGCCTGGATGCGGAAGAGCGCGAAGTTGAAGACGAAGATCAGCATGGGGATGCCGGCCTGCTCGATGACGGCATTGATGGCGCTGGTATAACCGAGCGCCGTATAGAGCAGAGCGTTGAAGGCGGTGAAGCCCAGGGCACCGTAGAGCAGCAGCTGTAGCCAGTGCCTGCGGATCGCCGGCCAGTCACGTTTCACCTGCGGCAGCATGAGGATCAGGATGATGCTCAGTGCGACGATCCAGCGGAAGGTGGTCAGCACCATCGGACTGACATGGCCGACGGCAAGCTTGCCGGCCACCGAGTTCGCGCCCCAGAAAAGCGAGGTGATGCACAGGTAGAAATAGGCTCTGCTGTTCAAGGCAACTGGGTCCGGTGGGTGGAAGGATGCATGCAGGGCGGGCCGGCTGGCGCCTCACATAAGGTGAAAAAGCACGAGATGTCATGCAAAAAGCGGATTGTGGCCGTCATAACAGGGTCGCATTCCCAAAGACAACACAGTATAGATGCGCGGGTTTGTGTCAGGCGCGCGCGCATGTGTGCGTAACAGTAAAGCGCTCGCGCGCGAAAACGGGAAAGATGAAATGACGAACGTCGTGGTGGTCGGATCTCAATGGGGTGACGAAGGCAAGGGCAAGATTGTCGACTGGCTTTCCGAACGCGCGGATGTCATCGTCCGCTATCAGGGCGGCCACAATGCAGGTCATACGCTTGTTATCGATGGTGTCAGCTACAAGCTGGCGTTGCTGCCGTCCGGCCTCGTGCGCGGCAAGCTCAGCGTCATCGGCAACGGCGTCGTCGTCGATCCCCACCACTTCGTGGCGGAAATCGAGAAGCTGCGCGGCCAGGGCGTGAACATCACGCCGGAGATCCTGCGCATCGCCGACAACGCCCCGCTCATCCTGTCCCTGCACCGTGACCTGGACGGCTTCCGTGAAGATGCCGCCTCCAACAGCGGCACGAAGATCGGCACGACGCGCCGCGGCATCGGCCCCGCCTATGAGGACAAGGTCGGCCGCCGCGCCATCCGCGCCATTGATCTGGCCGACAAGGACGCGCTGCCGGCGAAGATCGACCGGCTGCTGACCCATCACAATGCGCTGCGGCGTGGTCTCGGCCTGCCGGAAATCTCGGTGGAATCGATCGAGAAGGAACTCACGGACGTCGCCGACCGCGTGCTGCCCTATGTCGATCAGGTCTGGCGCATTCTCGACGACCACCGCAAGGCCGGTTCCCGCATCCTTTTCGAAGGGGCGCAGGGCGCGCTGCTCGACAACGACCACGGCACCTATCCCTTCGTGACCTCGTCGAACACGGTCGCGGGCCAGGCCGCCGCCGGTTCCGGTCTCGGTCCGACGGCGATCGGCTACGTGCTCGGCATCACCAAGGCCTACACGACCCGTGTCGGCGAAGGACCGTTCCCCTGCGAACTCGATGACGAGATCGGCAAGCATCTTTCGACTGTCGGTCGCGAGGTCGGCGTCAATACCGGACGTCCGCGCCGCTGCGGCTGGTTCGATTCGGTTCTTGTCCGCCAGACCGTGAAGACCTCGGGTATCACCGGCATCGCGCTCACCAAGCTCGACGTTCTCGATGGCCTCGATGAGCTGAAAATCTGCGTCGCCTACAAGCTCGATGGCCAGGAGATCGACTATCTGCCGGCCAACCAGGCAGCACAGGCCCGTGTCGAGCCGGTCTATATCACACTCGAAGGCTGGAAGCAGTCGACGGTCGGCGCGCGCAGCTGGGCGGATCTGCCGGCCCAGGCGATCAAATATGTACGTCAGGTCGAAGAGCTGATCGGCGCCCCGGTCGCGCTGCTTTCGACCAGTCCGGAGCGGGATGACACCATACTTGTGACCGACCCGTTTGAGGACTAATCTCAAGCTCAACACCAGTTCCGTGACGTATTCCAATGAGATAGCGAGCGGACACGACGGAAAGTTCTGATGGCGGATTTTGTAGCAGTCATTCGAAGGGCCGTGGATGGCCTCTCGGACAACAATGCCGAGATGCGGCAGAAGGTTTACGAGAAGGCTCGCGGTGCCGTCCGCCGGCAGCTCGAATCCATGAACCCGCGCCCTTCCGATGACCTTGTGAAACGCCAGCTCGACAAGCTTGAGGCGGCGATCGATAGCGTCGAGCTGGACCACGCCGAGGCGTTGCCGGCTGACGACGCCGCGCCCGAACCCGTCGAAGAGGTGTTGCAACCGGAGTCGGTGGCGGAAGAAACCGCCGCCGTTGCCGAGCCTGAGGAGGCCGTTGCCGAGGCTGAGCGGGAGCCGGAGCATCACGAAGAACCTGTTGCCGAGCCCGTTGGGCAACCCAACGAGGACGAGCAGACCGCTGAGGAAGAGCCCGCCACCGAGGCGCCGGCGGAAGAAATGCCGGCTGCCTATGCCGAATCCGAGCCTGTCGAGCCCGTTGCGGAAGACCGTGCCGAAGAGGAAGCGGAGCCGGCCGCCGTCGAGGCGCACAACGAGCCGTCCTGGCATGTCGAGGCTGCACCGGCTGATGACTATGTTCCCTCCTGGCAGGAGCCGGAGCAGGAATCTGCACGCAAGACCGATGCGGAGGAGACGGCCGTGGCCGTCGAGCCGCAGGCGCAGACCTATCCGGTGCATGACGAGCATGCGCCCGAAGCCGAACCGGTGGCGGATGCTCGCATGCCCGCGGCCGAAGCCCAGTGGAACTGGAACGAGGCGAGCGCTGCCGATGTGAGCGCCGAGAACCGTGCTCAGCCGGCCGAGACCCCTGTCGACCCGCTCGCCTGGGACTGGCCGGAGGAGAAGGCTGCCCAGCCGGCGGCAGTTCAGGGACAGGCAACGTCTTCCCGTGATTGGGGCGATCTTGACGAGCTTCTCGGCCACAGCCCGAAGGCTGGTGCGGCCGCAGCTGGTGCGGCCGTCGC
This sequence comes from Shinella sp. JR1-6, assembly GCF_004284735.1. Lineage (NCBI taxonomy): Bacteria > Pseudomonadati > Pseudomonadota > Alphaproteobacteria > Hyphomicrobiales > Rhizobiaceae > Shinella > Shinella sp. JR1-6. The sequence continues at coordinate 433,305 of NZ_SHMI01000001.1, forward strand.
GGCGGAGGCCGGGTTTGCCGATGCGACGCCGTTCACGCCCGTCGTGGAGACGGCGCGGGCGCCGCAGCGTTCCTTCCGCGCCGAGCCGCGCAAGTCGCGTATCAATGTCGCGGCGCTTGCAGCCGTGGTGGCGCTGGTCGCCATTGTCGGCGGGGCGGGTGCTGCCTACTGGTTCAACCGCGAAACGGTGAACGGCTGGGTCAACGAGCGCATTGCAGCGTTCACCGCTCCCTCCACCGAGACGCCGGCGGAAACCCAGAAGACGAACGAAACCGCCGAAGGCGGCCGCAATCTGCCGGCGAGCACCACGTCGGGCGAGACTGCCCAGACGCCGGACGGAGCCGGCGGCACGACGACGAACACCGAGGTCGCCGCGGCGACCCCGAGCGCCAACGGCAAGTTCACCCAACGCCTCCTGACGGACGGCACCGAGGTAGATGAAGGTCCGGCGGCCGCGCTTGACGGTGCGACGTCGGAGGAAGGCAAGTCGGTTGCCGCCCAGACGCCGGAAACGGCTGGCGTGACGACGGAAGGTGGCGCAGCCGCTGCCGGCGGCACGACGACGGGTGAAGCGACCCCGGGCACCACCGACGGCGCGGCGCGGACCCCTGCCGGTACCGGTGGCGCCACGACGACCGAGGGCGGCACGCCCGCTGCGACCGGTGAGCAGCCGGCGCTCGGTGTGACGCAGAAGATGTTCCTCTATGAGGAGCGCCTCGGCCAGACGGCGCCGACGGCGATCGAAGGCACGGTGGCATGGTCGAGCGCGGAAGAGTCGCCGGGTGGCGATGCCAAGCCCGAACCTGTGGTGCGCGCGCAGGTCAATGTGCCCTCGAAAGGTTTGACGGCACTGATCACCTTCCGCCGCAATGGCGACCGTTCGCTGCCGGCGAGCCATCTGGTGGAACTCGTCTTTTCGCTGCCGGAGAACTTCGAAGGCGGCGGCATCGAAAGCGTGCAGCGCGTGGCGATGAAGCGCACGGAGCAGGACCGCGGCGATGCGCTGATCGCCGTGCCGGCAAAGATCACCGACGACTTCCACATGATCGCGCTCAACGACTTCCCTGAGGCGATCGCCAAGAACATCGACCTCCTGCGGACCCGCAGCTGGATCGACATTCCGATCACCTATCGCAATGGCCGCCGCGCGCTGATTACGCTCGACAAGGGCACTGCGGGCGCGGAAGCCTTTGACAAGGTGATGAAGGCCTGGGCGACGCTGGGTGCGCCGGGCAGCCAGTAAGGGCGCGGACCTCTGATCGAGAAAGGGCCGGCAGCAATGCCGGCCCTTTCTTCGTTATGGGACCCGTTCCGAAAGCGCCGCGCGGCGGGCGCCGCTGCCGATCCTGCGCGTTGCCACGATTTCCACTTTCCCATCGGCGGGACTGGGCTATTCTACACCTCCGGAAGCGACTCATGACTTTCGGAGGTTCCGTGGATTTCTCGACCTTGCTTGCCTTTGCTGCGGCCTTTTTCGTGTTCGCCGCGAGCCCGGGACCTGACAACATGACGATCGTCGCCCGCACGATCTCGCACGGGGCGGCCTCGGGCATCGCCTATGGGGCCGGTACGGTTGCCGGCATTCTCATCTTCCTGACATTGGCCGCATTCGGTCTTTCCGTCATTGCTGCCGAGATGAGTGTCGTCATGACGATCCTGCGCTACGCCGGAGCGGCCTATCTGGTCTGGATGGGGGTGAAACTGTGGACGGCGATGCCCGTTGTGCCGGAGCTGCAACCGGTGGCCGAACGGCGTGGCCTGCTGAAGATCTTCGCGACCGGCATTGCGCTCAACCTGGGCAATCCGAAGATGCCGTTGTTCTACGTGGCACTCCTGCCGAATGTCGTCGGGGCGTCGCTGACCCCCGGCCATCTCCTTGTGCTGATGGCGGTGATCCTTGTGGTCGAGGCCGTGGTGATCGGCGGACATGTGATCCTTGCCGGCCGTGCCCGCAAGCTGCTCCGGACGCCTGCCGTTGTCCGCCGCATGAACCGCGCGGCGGGCGGTGTCATGGTGGGGGCCGGGGTGGCGGTTGTCGCGGCACGGTAGCCACCGATGCGAGGGCGCAGGCGATGGCGATAGCGCAAAGACAAAGGGGCCGGCAACGATGCCGGCCCCCTCCAATATCCAGGATGCGTTACCTTCAGGCGTCTTCGATTACGCGGACTGCGCGGGCCTGCTCGGCCGCATACTTCTGCACGGCTTCCTGTACCTTCTCGAAGGCGCGGACCTCGATCTGGCGGACGCGCTCGCGGCTAATGTCGAACTCGGTGGAGAGTTCTTCCAGCGTCACCGGATCCTCGGCGAGGCGGCGAGCCTCGAAGATGCGGCGTTCGCGCTCGTTGAGGACGCCCATCGCGCGCGCCAGCATGGCGCGGCGGGTATCCAGTTCGTCCTGCTCGATGAGCGTCTGCTCCTGGCTGTCGTGGTCGTCGACGAGCCAATCCTGCCACTGGCCGGATTCGCCCTCGCCGGCCTTGATCGGCGCGTTCAGCGAAGCATCGCCGGTGAGGCGACGGTTCATCGAAACGACTTCCTCTTCCGAGACCTTCAGCTTGGTGGCGATTTCCTTCACCTGGTCGGGCTTCAGATCGCCGTCGTCGATCGCCTGGATCTTGCTCTTCATGCGGCGCAGGTTGAAGAAGAGACGCTTCTGGTTGGCGGTCGTGCCCATCTTCACCAGCGACCAAGAGCGCAGGATGTACTCCTGAATCGAGGCCTTGATCCACCACATGGCATAGGTCGCAAGGCGGAAGCCGCGCTCCGGGTCGAATTTCTTGACGGCCTGCATCAGGCCGACATTGCCCTCCGAGACGACTTCGCCGATCGGCAGGCCGTAGCCGCGATAACCCATGGCGATCTTGGCCACGAGACGAAGATGGCTCGTGACGAGCTCATGGGCGGCAGTACGGTCGCCGTGCTCCTGGTAACGCTTGGCGAGCATATATTCCTGCTGCGGCTCAAGCATCGGAAACTTGCGGATTTCATCGAGATAGCGGTTGAGACCACCTTCTCCAGCCGTGATCGACGGCAGCGTATTGCGGGCCATTCAGCACCCCTTTCTGAGACGGCTTCCATTCCGGCAAGCCTTGGTATGGAGCTTGATCCTGAAAACCGGATCCCCGTCAGCAACCATGCTCCCTGTGGGTCATGGCGATCCCACGATCCTATAGATAGGTATGGCAAAACAATGGTTCAAGGCGCCGCAGGCTTCACGGCTGCGTGAAGGCGGAGGGGCGGGACAGATTGTACGACACAGCCTCAAAATGGGGTCCCGCGCCTGAGAATCAAGGCCTGGCAGGCATTCAGACCGCCCGCAGCGCTTCGAGCAGCAGCTCCAGGTCTTCCGGCGGAGGGGCTTCGAAGTGCATGGTTTCGCCCGTTGCGGGATGCTCGAACCGCAGCAGGAAGGCATGCAGCGCCTGGCGGTGGAAGGCGTTCACGACCTGGCGCGCGTCGTCCGGCAGCCGATTGGCCTTGGTCTTGAACGCGCCGCCATATTCCGGGTCGCCGATCAGGGGATGACCGATATGGGCCATGTGCACGCGGATCTGGTGCGTACGGCCGGTTTCGAGATGGCACTCGACGAGAGAGGCAAGGCTGGTGCCGTCCTCAGTCTCGCCGTAACGCTCCACCACTTCGTAGTGGGTGATCGCCTCGCGGGCATCGTCGGCGTCCTCGCGCTTCACCGCGCGTTTCGTGCGGTCGGCGCCGCGGCCGAGCGGGGCGTCGATCGTGCCCTTGAGCTGGCGGGGGCGGCCCCAGACGACGGCCTGGTAGGCGCGCTCCAGCGGACCGGTGCGGCCGTGGTCGGCGAACTGGTCGGAGAGGTGGCGGTGCGCGGCGTCGTTCTTGGCGGCGACCATGACCCCGCTGGTCTCCTTGTCGAGCCGGTGCACGATGCCTGGGCGCCGCACGCCGCCGATGCCGGAAAGGCTCGCTCCACAGTGATGGATGAGCGCATTGACCAGCGTGCCGGTCCCGTTGCCGGCGCCAGGATGGACGACGAGGCCGGCCGGTTTGCAGATGACGATCAGGTCGTCGTCCTCGTAGAGCACGTCGAGCGGGATATCCTCGGCCTTCGGCTCGGGATCGCGCGGCTCCGGCAGAGCGATCTCGACGCGATCGCCGGGATGGATCTTGCGCTTCGGTTCCCCGATGGCCGCTCCGTTGACGAGCACGGCGCCTTCCTCGATCAGCGCCTTGATGCGGCTGCGCGAGAAATCGCCGGCAAGCGTTGCGGCGAGCCAGGCGTCGATACGCCCTTCGGCCTCTTCCGGTACCGTCAGGACTTTTCTTGTGGCGTCGGCTTCTTTAAAGGGGTCGGTCATCGTTCACTACACTCATTGCCGGAAGGGCGCCTGCCATGTCCAACATCGAAAACAACGATCAGGAAGACAAGCCGCTCGACCCTGTCATGGAAAACGTTCGTCGCAAGATGATGCGCCTGCAGCTGGTCTCGGGCGGCATCATGCTCTTGATGTTCATGGCGGTGCTTGCGGCCATTGTCTATAAGATCAACACGCGGGATGGCAAGTCGGAAGCTGTGGCCTCGTCCGGTGAGGCCCTCGCCGTGCCGAGTGATGCGCCGCTCAAGGCGACCGCGACGCTGCCCGATGGTTTCGCCGTCTCTGCAGTCTCCAATTCCGGCGGGCAGATTCTGTTCTATGGCGTGATGGCCGACGGCGCGCGCAAGGCGTTCCTGTTCGACATCGCGGCCGGGCGCATCGTCGCCGAGGTCGCGGTCGCTGGCAACTGATCCGGCATGGCGGCGCAACCGGTTCAGATCGACGATCCTGCAGACCCGCGCATTGCGGGGTTCGTGTCGATCCGTGAGCGTGACCTGACGGGCCGGGACGGCCTGTTCGTCGCCGAAGGCACGGTGGTGCTGCGCATGCTCGGAGCGCCCACGGCCCGCGAGAACGGTTTTGCCGCCGAGGCTATCCTGCTGCTCGAAAACCGCCTCGCGGGTGTTGCGGATGTGCTGGCTTCCTTCCCGGAGACGGTGCCGGTTTATATTGCCTCGTCCGCGGTCTTTGATGCGGTCGCCGGCTTCAACATGCACCGCGGCGTGCTGGCGCTGGGCAGCAAGCCGCCGGTGGAACAGGGGGGCACGCTTCTGGGCCGTCTGCCGGAAACGAGCCTTGTTCTCGCAGGATGCGGCCTCTCGAACCACGACAATGTCGGCTCGATCTTCCGCAATGCCGCGGCCTTCGGCGCGGATGCGGTGTTCCTTGATGAGACGTCCTGCGATCCGCTCTACCGCAAGGCGATCCGTGTCTCCGTCGGCTCGGTGCTGAGCGTGCCGTTTTCCCGTGGCCTCGGGGCCGAAGCCCTGCTTGACGGCCTTGCGCAAGCAGGGTTCGAGATCTGGGGGCTTTCACCACGTGGTGCGGTGCCGGTGGCGGACATCCCGGCGGCGCGACGCATCGCGCTCGTACTCGGCACGGAAGGCGAGGGGCTGCCTGACAGCATTCTCTCTTCCTTCCGGACGGCGCGCATTCCGCAGCGGCCGGGGCTCGACAGCCTCAATGTCGCGACGGCGAGCGGCATTGCGCTCTACCAGATCGCCCTTGCCATGGACCGTGTCGCCTAGACGCTCCTGGTCCGGCCCTTGTTCCGCACGATACCTATCAGCAGCGCACGCCATCCCACAGTTCGTTCGGCGTGCCGGTCTGGTCCTGCCAGGTGCCGGTGAAGCCGCTGAAATCCGGCTGGAAGGTGATGGAAAGCGTGCCGCTGCCGTACATGTCCTGCCAGTCGAGCGTGCGGGCAAGGCCGTTGCCGGGCGGGCTCTCGGCCAGCGTTCCCGGGGTTCGACCGTCGCCGTCGGCGAATTCATAGGTGCCGCTCAGCCGACCGTCGCCGGCAAGCTTCAGCACCGTGACCGCCTCGACGAGAACACCGTTGCTCCAAAGTCGGCCACAATAGCGTCCGTCGATACCGGCTGCTTGCTTGGGCGAGGGAGCTGTCGCGCCGGTCACGCCAATGATCAGGGCCAAGATGGCAATCTTCATTCCACACTCCCGCGCCGCAGTGGTGCTATGCCTCGTCGCGGTTGATCTGCCCGCGCACACGCTGGGCGAGGCTGCGCTCGTCGCCGTCGAGAGCGGGGTCGATCGTGGCGATGAGATCGTGCACCGGTGAGCCGACCCCCTCCCGGGTGGCCGTCAGCACGATCATCTTGCTGGCAAGGTCGGCCATCTCCTCGCGCAGGGCCGCGTCGTTTTCGCCGGTCTTCGCCGCCATCAGCCGTTCGGAAAGAGCCGTTCCCTGATTGCGTACGTCCTCTTCCAGTGCCGCTATGTCGATTGGTGGCGGGGCCACCTTGTCGCCGCGGCGCGGGGCGAGCCGGCTCGCGGCAATAGTGCGGGCAAGTCCGGTGGAACGCACGGCCTTCACGGCTTCCTTGTTTTCCGTTGTCAACGTCTTCACCTTGTCACGCAGGCGGCTGATTTCCGCGATGCGCCGTTCGATCGCATTGTCCTTGTCGGCGCTGCCGGCAAGCTCGCGCGTCAGCCGTGTTTCGAGCTGGCGCACGCGGCCTTCCTCGCGCGACAGGCGCACTTCCAGTGCCTTGGCACTCTGGCTCGCCGTCTTGATATCCTCGCGCAGCTTGTCGCGCTCGTCCTTGAGATTGCCGATACGGCTTTTCAGGTTCTCCATCGTCGTGTCGCGGGTCGCAAGATCGATCTTCATCGTGTCGAGATCGGCTTCGAGATGGTTGATGCGGCTGTGCAGCGTCTCGATGTCGGCGACCTTGCCGCGGATTTCGCGGTCGGCCGTCGCGAGCGCCGACTTCAGCTGTTCGGTCTTCATTTCCTCGCGCCGCAGCGCCGAGCGCATGTCGCCGGCCTCGATGTTCATGTCGGCGATCTGGGCATGCAGCTCGGCATTTTCCGTGCCGATCGCCGCGGCCTGGGCCAGTAGCTTCTCGCTGCGCACCATTTCCAGCGTGTGCTTTTCGCGCTCGCGGCGCACCCCTTCCGACAGACGGGCGTTTTCCGCGGCATAGGCGGCGCGGGCCATATCCTTCTGTGCGCGCACTTCCTGCGGGCTCAGCGGCATGGTGGCGCGCATGCGGTCCTCGGTGAATTTGACGATGCGCTTCTGGATGGCCGGCGCGACGAGCAGGCCGGTCAGCGTGGCGGCGAGAAAGCCGAGCGCGAAGAGAAGGGCATACTCGATCACGGGTCCACTCGTTTCAAAACTGGCCCAAAACGGGTTCGAACGAGCCCACTATAGCGGCTCGCTCGACCTTGCGGGAGGGGCTTTCCCTCAGAAATCAACTCTCGGTTAACCTGACGGGTGAGGGGGCCGTTTCATTCTCAGAAGGGATTCCAGGTGGGCTCGCGGGTCAGCTTGAGATAGCCGGCATTTATGCCGAGGCGGGCGCCGACGCCGGTGCGGATCGGCACGAGCACGACGTCTCGGTTGACATTGACCTGCATGCCGACGCCAGCGATCACATAGGCCGAGCCAGAGACGCCGCCGTAGCGCTCGTAGAGCGAGTTAACGTCGGGCAGATTGTAGACGAGCATCATCGTCCGGCTGCCCTGGCCGCCCCAGTCGAGGCCGAGCGAGGGACCCTGCCAGAAGACCGGATGCTGGCCGGCATTCTTGGTGTTGAGCGTGCCCTCTCCATAGGTGAGGCCCGCGACGAAGGCGCCGGAGCCTTCCTGCCCAAGGATATAGCCGTTCGGCAGGCCGTGAGCCTCGAAGGCGCGCTCGACCACCTTGGCAAGGCCGCCCGAGGTCGAGCCGAAGAAGCCGTGGCCGGCATCGACGATTTCCTGCATGGAATATTGGCCGTTCTGCTGCGCCTGTGCCGGCAGCACCGTGAGAAGCGCCAGGATCGTCGCTGTTGCGATCCTGCACGCCATCCTGACCAGATTTGAAACACCCATGTCCCGTTCGCCTTTCTTCATGTACCGGCCCCGTTCCATGCTGCAATTTGATCCGATCGTCTTAACAATCGGTTTACCAAATGTGGTGTCATTATGGCTGTCTTCAAATCGGGCACGCCTCGCGCAATTCCGGCGTGCTATGCGTCGCGCAGGATGCCCGCGAATGTGCCCATGCTAGGGCCGTCCGCGTGAAGTGATGCGTGGATCTGGGAGAAATTTATGGCGAAAAATCCGAACCTTACGCTGACCGGTCCCGACCTGGCAGCGCTTCTGTGCAGCCGTGTCTGCCATGACGTCATCTCGCCTGTCGGCGCGATCAACAACGGGCTGGAACTGCTCGACGAGGGCGGCGCCGATGCCGATGCGATGGATCTCATCCGCACCAGCGCGCTCAATGCCTCGGTCCGGCTGAAGTTCGCGCGGCTCGCTTTCGGCGCCTCCGGCTCGGTCGGCGCCTCCATCGATACGGGCGAGGCGGAAAAGGCCGCGCGTGATTTCGCTGCCGCCGAAAAGAAGACCGAGATCACCTGGACCGGACCGCGCGCCATCGTTGCGAAGAACCGGGTCAAGCTGCTGCTCAATCTGTTCCTCGTGGCCTACGGTGCCATTCCGCGCGGCGGCTCGATCGACGTGACGCTCGACAATCCGGAATTCGACGCGACCTTCAAGCTCGCGGCCCGGGGCCGCATGCTGCGCGTGCCGCCGAAGTTCATGGAAATCCTCTCCGGCACGCCGGAAGAGGCCGTCGATGCCCATTCCATCCAGCCTTATTACACGGTGCTGCTTGCCGACGAGGCGGGTATGGAGCTCGACGTCGCCGCCAGTCCCGAAGAGATCGTCTTTTCGGCACGGGTCGTTCCGGCCTCGGAATAATCGATGGCGGCCATGGTTCGTTAACCATGGCCGCTAACGCTTTGTTTGCCAGTCGCCGGTAGAGTTGCATCCTGTATTGTTCCCGTCCAACGGGCGGGAGACCTAGGAGCAGCGAATGCAGCGGTTGATGATCGCCGATGGTTCCGACGTCGTCCGGAAGGTCGGCAAGCGTATTCTCTCCGGCTTCGATTTCCTCGTTCTGGAAGCATCGAGCTCGCTGGAAGCCCTCGTGCGCTGCGAGGCGGAACTGCCCAATATCCTTATTGTCGATTCGACAATGGACGGGGCTCTCGAACTCATCGGCAATATCCGCAACCTGCCGCAGGGCAAGTCGGTGCGCATCTATTACTGCGTCGTCGAGGCCGATCTCAAGAAGATGATGATGGGCAAGCGCGCCGGTGCGGACGACTTCCTGCTCAAGCCTTTCGACCGCAAGATCCTGACGCAGGTATTCGGCAGCCTGTCGGCCGCCGCCTGAAACGCCCCACCATCTGGTTGATTTTTGTGGACGCGGCCGCTCGCCAGGAGCCGGCCGCGTTTTTGTCTGAGCTTTGCAAGGTAAAAACTTTCGCACAAAAGGAAAACCCGCCGGCAAGCGGCGGGTCGAAATCTCGAGCGGCGAGGGGAGAGCCGATCAGGCGCTTTCGGCGAAGTCGCCATCGGGCTCGCGCAGCACATAGCCGCGGCCCCAGACCGTCTCGATATAGTTCGCGCCGCCGGCGGCGTTGGCCAGCTTCTTGCGCAGCTTGCAGATGAAGACGTCGATGATCTTCAACTCCGGCTCGTCCATGCCGCCATAGAGGTGGTTCAGGAACATTTCCTTGGTGAGCGTCGTGCCCTTGCGCAGCGAGAGCAGCTCGAGCATCTGGTATTCCTTGCCCGTCAGGTGGACGCGCTGGCCACCGACCTCGACTGTCTTGGCGTCGAGATTGACGATAAGCTCGCCGGTCGAGATGACCGACTGGGCATGGCCCTTGGAACGACGCACGATGGCGTGGATACGGGCGACGAGTTCGTCCTTGTGGAACGGCTTCGTCATGTAGTCGTCGGCGCCGAAGCCGAGGCCGCGGACCTTGTCCTCGATGCCGGCCATGCCGGAGAGGATGAGGATCGGCGTCTTGACCTTGGACAGGCGCAGCGTGCGCAGAACCTCGTAACCCGACATGTCGGGCAGGTTCAGATCGAGCAGGATGATGTCGTAATCATACAACTTGCCCAGATCGACACCTTCCTCGCCGAGGTCGGTGGTATACACATTAAAACTTTCGGACTTCAGCATCAGCTCGATGCTCTGCGCCGTCGCGCTGTCGTCCTCAATGAGTAGAACCCGCATATCTGTCCCCTTTTCCGCCGCTCAAGGTACCTGGCCCCCTACGCGATACGGATCCAGTCGTTGCCTGATTTGGAGGCTGCCACGAATTGGTTAACAAATCCTGATTCCCTTTGGCAAGGTGTATCGATCTGTTAATTATTTTAGGCAGCTCCCTGATTTCATGGATGAATCAGAAATGTGTCTCTTAAACTGTCTCTTTAAGAACCACGGTTAACCGACTCTTTCGACTCATCAATGTGGCGAACCCGTTTTTTAGCGAACCGCATTTACTGAGCCTTAAATCATCGGACCTATGATTAACGATGCCCGTAAACGAAAGGTTACCAGCGGTAGGGTTTTATTAATATCGCTGAATTTTTTTTAAGACCCGGTGCGTTTTTCCGGGTTTCGGGCGGAGTGCCGGTCTCCGGCGTGCGGTTAAAAGCCGTGCTTCGGGCACTGATTTGGAATGCCGGGTGAACGGGTGTCGCGTTTTGGCGGCCGTTCGCTCCAATGCCGGGGTCTCGCTATCCACGGGAGTATTGCGTATGAAGTCGCGTGAGAGCCTAGTTCGCCTGAAGGAATTTCAGGTGAAAGAGAAGAGACGGCAACTGGCCCAGCTTCAGTTGATGATGTCCGAATTCGAACGGATGTCGAAGGAACTGGAAAGCCAGATCGCCATCGAAGAAAAGAAATCCGGGATCAACGATCCCAACCACTTCGCTTACCCCACCTTCGCCAAGGCGGCGCGCCAGCGTTCCGACAACCTCCAGGTCTCGATCCGGGAACTGAAGGTGCAGCAGGATGCGGCCGAACTGGCGCTGGAAGAGGCGGAGGCGGAGTTCGCCAAGGCTTCGGCGCTCGAAGAGCGCGACAACGCGGTCCGGCTGCGCGCCTGACCCGGTCCGGTTTTGAAGAACCCTCGCGAGCGGCCGCAAGACCGCTCACGAGGGCTCTTCGCGTTGTTTAAGGTTCCGTCACAGATTGACGACGTCGTGCCATTCCTTGTGGCGCATGGCCTGGGCGCGGAAGAAGGGGCAGAGCGGCATGATCTTCCAACCGCCCTTGCGCGCCTCTTCCACGGCATGGGCCGCCAGGGCCTGACCGACCCCCTTGCCGCGCAGCGCATCCGGTACGCCGGTGTGGTCAACGATGACGAGCTGCGGCGAGGCGCGTGAATAGGTCACCTCCGCCTCATGGCCCTCGACGGTGGTCGAGTAGCGGCCTTTCGAGCCGGTTTCCGCGTTCCTGATATCCATGGTGCTCCTCGCTCTTGTTGTCTGGTGCCATCCTTTCCTGTCTGGCGCCCTCCCGCAAGCGCACGGGATGTGAACAGACCGTGCTGCGTCCGCGCCGCCGCGGTGCTATGCAGGGGCATCGAAACCAGCGTTGGCCTGCCATGATCCTCGTCGTTCCCGTCCTTCTCGTGCTCTCTGCGCTGTTCCTCGCCTTCGGTCTCGTCCTGCCGCTCGTGCGTTTTGAGAAACTCTACTTCTTTGACGAGACCCCCTCGCTGATCGATATCGTCGTCTCGCTCTGGGCGCAGGAGAGCGGAGGCCTTGCGGTGCTCGTCGCGCTTTTCTCCATTGTTTTCCCGGTGGTCAAACTTTTTGCGATCGCGCTGGAGGCGACCGCGCCGGCGCCGGCCACGGGCAAGGCGAGCTGGCTTGCCCGGCTGCTGCCGATCCTCGGCAAATGGTCGATGATGGATGTGATGCTGGTCGCGCTGGTCATCGTCGCGGCGAAGACGAGCGGCATGGCCTCGGCCTTCACTCAGCCGGGTCTCTGGTTCTACGCCGCCTCGGCGATCATGACCGGCCTGCTGCAGATGAGGCTGCGGCCGCATGGAGCGCGGCCCTGACCGGAAACGAAACTACGGCCGCGCAGGGCGCAGCCGTAGAGGGTCTTGATCGAAAATGAAACGGTCTAGTGGCGGTACTGCTGGATGCGCGTGGTGCGCAGGCCGGCCAGGCCGTGATCGTTGATGGAGGACTGCCAGGAAAGGAATTCTTCGACGGTCAGCGTATAGCGCTCACAGGCTTCTTCGAGGCTCAAAAGCCCGCCACGTACGGCGGCGACGACTTCTGCCTTCCGGCGAATCACCCAGCGCCGCGTATTGGCCGGCGGCAGATCGGCGATCGTCAGGGGGCTGCCATCGGGGCCGATGACGTATTTAACGCGGGGTCGTATCAGATCGGTCATTGGACTCTCTACATAAACTCAAGACCATATGCCGGGACTGTAGCCCGCCACATTTAAGATTTGCCTAAGCGCATGCTAACAATTTTCTAATCTTTTGAGCGGCTTCGCCTGTTGTATTCCGGGCCGTAAGTACTGACTTCCCTTACGTTCACCGAGCCGGGCCTGCGCGGCATCCGCATGGGAGCCATGCAAATATTTCATTTCCCTTTTATTCAAACACTGCTAATACGCCCCCAAATTTAAGGGCGGCGTCGATGGATGCCACCGGAAGCCCTAGGCTGCATCATCATGAATTCCCTCCGCAAGCTGTTCCCCCCGGGATATGGCTTCCGCGGCGTTTTTCGTCGCCGCTTTTCTGAAGGGGTGCGCCTGAAGTTTTCCGAACCGAGAATGCACACGCTCCCGGCGTTCGCGCCGGCTGTTGGAAACGGAAAATGAAAGACCCAGACAACATGCTCCTGCAGCAGGGCTGGTCGCCTGAATTCTTGTCCACGGCCAATCTCGAATCCGTGCAGACCGAATATGAGGTGCTGCACCTCATGCGCCAGTGCGCCAACCATTTCGGCTTCAGTCATTTCCTGGTGTCGCGCTTTCCTGCCAACGAGCAGCAGCGCTTTGCCGAACGGCTGCTTGTCAGCAACTGGCCGGCCGATCTCGTGCGCAAATACGATGCGATGAACCTCTTCCATCTGAGCCGGCTGGCGATCGAGACGGGCATGACGAAGTTGCCCGTGCAGGGCGACAGCTCGCTGCTCGCCCCATCGGACTGGGAGAACGGCCAGGTGGGTGAGGCGATCGCGCTGGCCGAAAGCCACGGTCTTGCCGCCTCGACAGCCTTTCTCCTGCATTCCACGACATCCGACCCCTATCTGATGGCCTTTTCGGGCACGCAGGTCCCGCTCGCCCGCCGGGCGCTGACGGACCTGCATTTCGCCGCCCTCCAGCTTTTCGAGTGCCTTGAAAAGACCTTCGTGGCGGCAACGGCGAGTCGGGAGAAGCTGTCGAGCCGCGAGGTCGAGTGCCTGCGCTGGGCGGCCGCCGGCAAGAGCAGCGACGAGATTGCGATCATCCTCGGCATCTCGGCCTATACGGTGAGCAGCTACTTCAAGAGCGCGACGCGCAAGCTCAAGGCGGTCAACCGCATGCAGGCGATCGCCATCGCCCTGCGCCTGCGCCTCATCTGATATCCTGCGCACACGCGTCTGCCGGCGGGCCGGAAAGGCAGGGCCGGTGTGCGGCCGGGACGACGAGGTTTCCGGCCTTCTCTTGCCCTCGGTGCGGCAAGTTTCTATATGTCGCCCGAAAGACGCCGCGCCGGTCGCGGGGCGTCGCCCTTGCGTCAAGCAAACCCCAGTGAAAGGTGACCTGCGGCAAGCCTCCTGGCGCTGCAGTACCGGAACGGACCTCGCGTGAACAGTCTCGATTTCGATCGCAAGCCGGAAGATACCCGTGTCGTCGTCGCCATGTCGGGCGGCGTGGACAGCTCCGTCGTGGCCGGCATCCTGAAACGTGAAGGCTATGACGTGCTCGGCATCACGCTGCAGCTCTACGATCACGGTGCCGCCGTGCACCGCGCGGGCTCCTGCTGCGCGGGTCAGGACATCGACGATGCGCGCCGTGTCTGCGAAACGCTCGGCATTCCGCACTATGTGCTCGATTATGAAAAGCGCTTCCGCGAGACGGTGATCAATCCGTTCGCTGAAAGCTATATTGCCGGTGAAACGCCGATCCCCTGCGTCGCCTGCAACCAGACCGTCAAGTTCGCCGATCTCCTCATCACCGCCAAGGAGCTTGGCGCGGATGCGCTCGCGACCGGCCATTACATCCGCTCCCGGCCGAACCCGACGCCTGACGCGCCGCAGCGCCGTGCGCTCTATCGCCCGGTCGACGCCGAGCGCGACCAGAGCTACTTCCTGTTTGCCACGACTCAGGAGCAGATCGACTATCTGCGCTTTCCGCTTGGCCATCTCTCGAAGGCCGAAACGCGGGCGCTTGCCGAGGAGATGGGCCTCGTCGTCGCCAAGAAGGCCGACAGTCAGGACATCTGTTTCGTGCCGCAGGGCAAGTATTCGGACATCGTCAACAAGCTGAAGCCCAATGCGGCGCTTGCCGGCGACATCGTGCATATCGACGGCCGCGTGCTCGGCCGTCACGACGGCATCCTGCACTATACGATCGGCCAGCGGCGCGGCATCGGCATTGCGACGGGCGAGCCGCTCTATGTCGTCTATCTCGACGCGCGCTCGCGCCGTGTCATCGTGGGGCCCAAGGAAGCGCTGGAAACGCGCCGGCTTTATCTGCGCGACATCAACTGGATCGGCGACAGCGACGTGGAAGCCGTGGCGGCTGCCGGCTTCGATTGTTATGCCAAGGTGCGCTCGACGCGCCCGCCGCGTCCTGCCCGCCTTCTGTCTGGCCCCGGTGGCCTTTATGTGGAGCTTGCCGAAGGGGAACCGGGCGTGGCGCCCGGCCAGGCCTGCGCGCTCTATTCCGGCGAAGGCGAGGATGCCCGTATCCACGGCGGCGGTTTCATCCTGCGCTCCGAGCGGGAGCCGGCGGCCGAAGACGCACTCCGGCGCATTCTGTCCACCCCGGCCGCGGCCTGAACCCCCGCATTTGCCAAGGCCTTCGTGAACAAAGTGATTTTTGTGCGAACGTCGCTTGACACCCGCGGGAACAGCGCCTTATAAGCCGCGCACCGGACGGAAACAGACATCGTTCTGTTCCTCTTTTCGGGCGGCGGAGTAGCTCAGTAGGTTAGAGCAGAGGAATCATAATCCTTGTGTCGGGGGTTCGAATCCCTCCTCCGCTACCAGCCGGTTTTCCAGAAAAACTTCCTGTAGTCCACATGGCGACAAACGCCATGGCCTTTGCTTTGCGACACCTGTCTCTCGTGACGATATGGGTGTAGAATAGGGCATGAGTGAAGCCCGGACTTTATTCGAGGTTCTGCGCCAGTCGGTGACGCCTGGGGTTGTCGATGCACTCGAACGGCTCGTTCGGGATGCGCCGGATCGCAAGCTTTGCCGTGTCAATGCACTCGCCTTTGCCTCAGCCGAGGGGCTTGGCGAGGAAGATGTGATTGCGGGTTTCATGCAGGCCACCCGGCTCGGTATCTTCGATCTTTTCTGGAATGTCCTGTGCCCGGGATGCGGCGGGGTACTCGATGCCGGTACGTCGCTGAAGAGCGTGCAGAGCACGGAATACACCTGTGCGCTCTGCGCCGCCGGCTACGAACCGACGCTCGACGAGATGGTCGAGGTGACGTTCACGATCAGTCCTCGCGTGCGCCATATCGCCGCCCACAATCCGCATGAACTGCCACCGGGGGAATATTTTCGGCAGGTCTATTGGGGCTCGGGGCTCGACCTGCCGGACGAGGGCTACGACGAGAAGGTCGATGAATTCGTACTTGAGGCGTTGGAATTGCCGCCCGGCGAGAAGGCGGTCATCTCGCTGCAGCTGCCGGCGGAGTTCGTCATCGTCTTCGAGCCCGTGACGCATGCGGCGCAATTCCTCGACGTCCGCGGGGAGCCGACGCGGGAGCGGCGCAACCTGACCCTGGTCTTCGATCGCACACATCGCCACAACGAGACACTGGTGCTGCAACCGGGGCCCTTGCGCATCCAGATGGAGAACCATGTCGATGTGCGCACACTGCCGTCTGTCTGCGTCGCCAATGAGGCGCTGCATACCTTGCTCGGCCAGCGCCGTCCCTTCCTCACGGCCAAGCGCCTGCTCTCCAACCAGACGTTTCGCGACCTCTACCGCACCGATACGCTGGACATCGACCAGCGGCTGAAGATCACCAGTCTCACCTTTCTGTTCACCGACCTGCGCGGCTCGACGGAACTGTATGAGCGGGTCGGCGATCTCGCGGCCTTTGATCTCGTGAGGACGCATTTCAAGGTTCTCAGCGAGATCGTCGCTGCCGAGGCCGGTGCGGTCGTCAAGACCATCGGCGATGCCGTCATGGCGACCTTTCCGACGCCGGACCGGGCGGTGGCGGCGGCCATGCGCATCCGCGATGCCATGCGTGCCCTGAACGATGCGCGCGGCAGCGAGGACCTGCTGCTGAAGATCGGCATTCACGAAGGGCCATGCATTGCGGTCAATCTCAACGAGCGGCAGGACTATTTCGGCCAGACGGTCAACATCGCCTCGCGTGTCCAGCATCTTGCCACCTCGCTGGAAATCTTCGCCACCGGCTCGGTGCTGCGGGACGCCCGCGCCTCCAGCCTGCTGTCGGATCGCGGCGTGAGCCCCGTCGCACACAACGTCACCCTGCGGGGCATTGCCAGCGAGATCAGCATCTTTGCCATTCCCTGATGCCGGCGTCTCGTTGCCAGCCGCTATTCCCGACCCCCGCGTCCAATACGACCCGGTAAGCTCCAGCGAGCCGAAAGGCGTTGGCCGGTGCAGTCTGGTAACCATATCTTCAAGAGATCGTCGCACTGTCTCGCGCAGGAGACAGGTGATGGCGAAGACGGCTGGCAGGCGGAAGAAACGGGCGGGAACCAAGCGGGCGGCACCGGCGCGGCGCGGCGGCGGCATGGCGCATTGGTACCTGCTGGGCGCGGCGGTGGTCGGCGGCATTCTCTATATGGACAACCGCCTGCCGGGCCCCGAAACGCTGGCGACAGGGATCAAGACAGCCTCTGTCGAGCGCAAGCAAAAGGTGGTCGAGCGCGAGGCTGTGCTGGCGCGCCCGAAGCAGCGGCCGGTCGAAAAGGCCGTGGAGCAGGCCCTGCCGATGCCGGAGAAACTGCCGGCCTTTTCGGGCAAATGGTTCATCTGCACGACGCAGACGGATTACTGCGTGCTCGATGGTAACACGATCCTCTATGCCGGCCGCAAGGTGCGGCTCGCCGATGTCGATACGCCGGCGATCGCTGGCGCGCGCTGCGATGCGGAGCGCCTGCGTGGGGGGGATGCGAAGCTTCGCTTGCGCGAAATCCTCAACGAGGGGGACGTCACGCTGGTGGCGAAAGGCGGGACGTCCGGAAAGGCCGGCGCAGCGCCACATCTCGTGCTGCGGGGCGGCCAGTCGGTCGGCCAGCGGCTGGTCGGGGAGGGGCTGGCGAGGCCATGGACGGGCAGGCACCAATCCTGGTGCGGTTGACGGATTCGTCCTTGCGCAACCTGTACCTTTCCGGCACAAGCCAGACGCAAGCCTGCGTCCCTATGCTTTCCGTTAACCGGGATGGTGCCGGCTGGAAAGGGACAATGACATGTCTAACGACCTTGAGCGCTACAGCGATCCGGACAATGCAACGGTCGCGCTCTTCCTCCTCGAAAATGATGTCGACGAGCTGACGGACATTCTTGTGGCCGCGCTGGATGAAGCTTTCCGCATTCTCGGGGATGAGGCCTCGCCTGCAACGGTGCACTGATCGCTGACACGAAAGAGGGGCCCTTGAGGCCCCTCTCGCTTTTTCAGCCATGCGATAAAGGGCTTATCCCGCAGCGACGACCTGACGCTGCACGCCGAGGCCGGCAATGGAGACTTCCATGCGGTCGCCGGGCTTCAGGTAACGCGGCGGCTTCATGCCCATGCCGACGCCGGGCGGTGTGCCCGTGGTGATGACGTCGCCGGGTTCCAGCGCCATGAACTGCGAGATGTAGTGCACCAGGAAGGGCACCTTGAAGACCATGGTGCTCGAGGATCCGTTCTGGACGCGTTCGCCGTTGACGCTGAGCGTCATGGCGAGGTCGGCCGTATCCACTTCGTCCGTCGTGACCAGCCAGGGGCCGATCGGGCCGAAGGTCGGGCAACCCTTGCCCTTGGTCCACTGGCCGCCGCGCTCGAGCTGGTAGGCGCGCTCGGAAATGTCGTTGCAGACGCAATAGCCGGCGACATAGTTGAGGGCATCGGCCTCCGAGACGTAGGAGGCACGCTCACCGATGACGACGGCAAGCTCGACTTCCCAGTCGGTCTTTTCCGAACCGCGCGGGATGAGGATGGTGTCGTCAGGACCGACGACGCAGGAGGGGGCCTTGTTGAAGAGCACCGGCTCGCTCGGCACGGCCATGCCGCTCTCGGCTGCATGGTCGGCATAGTTGAGGCCGACGGCGATGAAGTTGCCGACGCGGCCCACGCAGGCGCCGAAGCGGCTGCCTTCCGGCGCGAGTGGCAGGCTCTTCGGATCGAGGGCGGCAAGGCGCTTCAGGCCTTCACGGCCAAGCACGTCGCCGGCAATATCCGGCACCACGCCGGAAAGGTCGCGGATCTTGCCGTCCGCGTCGATCAGTCCGGGCTTTTCCGCGCCCGCCGCGCCAAAGCGCACCAGTTTCATGAGAACCTCCGTTGGATGTCACCGATTTCGGTTGCGCGCACCATTCCCTTGGTTTTACATGAAGTCAATGATTTTCGAAAATCCTAAAGCTTTTATAAATTCGGCGGGATGAGATGGACCAGAAGAAGGCAGGCGGGCGCACCCTGGCGGGCGATGCCTACGAGGCGATCCGGCAGGCGATCCGCACGGGCGCGTTCAAGCCCGGCGACCGGTTGCGCTTTGCCGATCTCCAGGCGCTGTGCGACATGAGCGTGACGCCGGTGCGTGAGGCCCTGGCCCGGCTGACGGCGGAAGGGTTCACCGTGCTGGATGATCATCGCGGCTACAGCGTTGCGAGCCTCTCGCTGGCGGAGCTGCGCGACATCACGGCGACGCGGCAGCTTTGCGAGGGCGAGGCGCTCCGGCTTTCGGTGCTGCGGGGAGATGCCGACTGGGAGGGAAGGGTGATCGCGGCACACCATCTGATGGCACGCATTCCGCAGGCGCGCGAGGATATCCCCTCGGCGATGCGCGAGGACTGGGAGGCGCGCCATGCGGTCTTTCATGCCGCGCTCGTCTCGGCTTGCGGTTCCCCGAGCCTGCTGGAGATCTGCGACAAGCTGTTTTCACGCGCCGACCGGTATCGGCGGCTTTCCGTCAGTCTCGCCGGAGCCACGCGGGATGTGGCCGGGGAGCACCGGCGGCTGATGGAGCTTGCCCTTGCGCGGGACGCGGAAGGCGCCGCTGCGGCGCTGCGCGACCACTACGGCAGGACGGCCGCGGCGCTGGAGGGCTTTTTCACGCCCTAACGTTGCTTCTGCGCTTTCCCGAAAAAAGAACGGGAGCGGCAAGCCTTCGCCTGCCGCTCCCGTTTTGTCCGACACCGGGTATGCTACCCGGAAGCGCTGTTTCCGCTTATTTGCTGGCGACGGTTGCCGAGCCGATTTCCGCACCGCCGCCGATTGCCACGTTGAGGGCGACGAAGTCGCGGGCAAGCTGGCGGATCGCGGAAGCGAGCTGCAGGCGGGCCGTTGCGACGTTGCGCTCGGCGTCGAGCACGTCGAGGATGGTGCTTGCGCCGCCGCGATAGCTTTCGCGGGCAAGATTCAGCGTCTGTTCGTAGGAGTTCACGACCTTGCGCTGGGCAGCGACGGTCTGGCCGTCGCGAATCAGCGCGGCCTGCGCGTTCTCGACCTCTTCCACGGCGTTCAGCACGGTGGATTTCCAGGTCAGATACTGCTGCTCGGCTTCCGAGCGGGCAATCTTGACACGCGCCTTCAGCGAGCCGCCGTTGAAGATCGGCAGCGTCAGCGTCGGGCCGAAGGACCAGCTCGTCAGGTTGCCGGTGGCGGCGCTGGTGAAGTTGCGCGTCGCACCGATCGAGCCGCCGAGCTCGATGCTCGGATAGAGGTCGGCTTCGGCCACGCCGATCTGCGCCGTTGCCGCCTCCAGGCGGCGCTCGGCCGCGCGGATATCCGGACGGTTGCGGATGAGGTCTGCCGGAATGCCTGTGCGCGTCGCATACCGCGGCATCGGCTGTGCCGAGCCCTTGATCAGGCTGGACGTGATCGTGCTGGCCGGCAGACCGAGCAGGGTCGCGATGTGGTTTGCCGACTGGTGGAAGCCGGTCTCAAGCCCGGGAAGCTCGGCCAGCGTCTGGTTGACGAGGCCTTCTGCCTGCAGCACGTCGAGGCTGGAGGCGGCACCCGCTTCCTTGATCTCGTTGGTCAGCTTCAGTGTCTCGCGACGCGATTCCAGGTTCTTGCGGCTGAGTGCCAGCGCTTCCTGGTAGTAACGCGCATTGACGTAGCTCGACACGAGATCCGAGAGGTAGGCGAGGCGCGCAACGTTGACGTCGTCATAGGCGGCGTCGAGCGAGGCGTTCGCGGCTTCCTTCGAACGGCGGTACTGGCCGAAGAAATCGAGCAGCCAGGAGGCGCTCGCCCCGGCGGTCAACGATTTCGAGGAGGATGAATAGCCGCCCGAGGTGCGGCGCAGGTAGTCGCCGTCCTGGCCGCTAGCCGATGCTTCCGCCGAAGCGCCGATGCTGGGAAGCGCGCCGGCACCGGCCACGACGACATTCGCCTCTGCCGCCGTGATGCGCTCGAGGGCCTGCAGCACGCTGAGGTTTTCGGCCATACCCTGGTGGACGAGATCGTTGAGGCGCTTGTCGCGGAAGGATTCCCACCACGGATTGAGCGTCACGCTCTCGCCGCTCGTCGCCTTGCTTTCGGAAAACTTGGCCGGAAGGGCGGTCTCGGGCTTCTGATAGTCGGGGCCGACGACGCAGCCTGACAGGAGAAGCATGCTCAACGGAAAAAGCGTTCTGGTGAAATTCATGGGCCTACCCTGCCAGCGGTCGTGGCGTACTTATTAACAGAACAAAATCGCGATTCATTCTTTATTCATGTTTGGCGGCAAGATCGAGCCTCCCCCTAAAAAAAGAATGGTCCCACAGCGTTTTTTCCCCGCTTCCTTCAAGGGGTGTGTCCGCAGGGCAACGGGAAGCTTTGCCCCCGGTTTTCGGTTTTGCCCGCCAGGCGCAAGCGCATGGTTGTGCCTGCGCGATCTGGTTGCGTCACGGCTTTTCCCCGGAATGTTCGTCTTCGCGACATATTTTCCTGAAAAATGCTGCGGACGCGAAGATTATTTTGCGATTCGAATTGTCACACAAATTCCGCAGTAATTTATTCCAAATTTCTGCGGATTCCATTGACAAGGAAAGGAGGGGCGCTTATGTGTTGGAGCATCGCATGAAGACCGCATGCGTTTTATTCCGGTCACCTCTGACGCGTCCATTTTTGAGCGTCAGCGCCAGCAAGAGGGAGTGTGTCATGTACGATATCAACTGCATCGCCTCCGTGCGTGTGGCGTACTCCTGTCGTGAAACGATTACAGGGAAAGCGCATACGGCACTCCGCCGAATGTGATCTGACTTCCCTCCTCGATTTTAGCGCAAGATTTGAATGAGCTGTGTCTTCGGCGCGGCAGGAGTTGTTATGCAAAAGCAGGTTATCGAAATCGGTGGTGAGGCCGTCGGTGTTGTCGTTCCCGATGAGGATCGGCTGAAATTCGTGGCCGTCAAATATTCCGTTTGGGATCTGGATTCCCAGCGTTTCTCCTCGGCTGACGAGGTGCGCGCGGCAATCCGTCGTCTTCTCAACGATCCGTCCGCTTCTACGCGGGCGATGTCGCCGGCCCGTATCGCGGCCGCCTGAACCCAATCCAGATGATCCGGTGTCCCTGGCACCGGGATCCACCGGCCCCGCCCGCCAGCGGGGCCGGTTTCGTTTTGTGGACAGTGCATTCACCGGGCAGCGGCTGGCGCGGGATGCCGAATGCTGATTGTGTAGCCTTCGAAAGGAGGTGCCTCATGGTCAGCGGCATCCATCACATCACGGCGATTACCCGGAAGATCCAGGCGAACGTCGATTTCTACGTGGGCTTCCTCGGCCTGCGCCTCGTCAAGCGTACGGCGGGTTACGAGGACGCCGATCAGCTTCATCTCATCTATGGCGACGCGGCGGCCAGCCCCGGCTCGCTGGTCACCTTTCTTGCCTGGGAGGATGGCTCGCCCGGTCGCGTCGGTCTCGGCCAGCCTGCGGAGATCGCCCTCTCCATCAAGCCGGAGGCGATCGGCTTCTGGCTGACGCGCGCGCTGACGCAGAACATCGCGATGAGCGGCCCGGCGCAGGAGTTCGGCGAGCCGGTGCTGCGGCTGAAGGACCCGGACGGTATCATCGTCAAGCTCGTCGGTGAAGCGGGTGTGGACGGCCCGGCGCCGCATGTCACGAAGGACATTGCGGCCGCCGATGCCATCCAGCGCATCCGCGGCGCGACAATCTTTTCCGAGAAGCCGACCGAGACCGCGGCCTTCATTGCCGGTCATTTCGGGTATCGGGAGGTGGCGGTAGCGAATGGCATCACCCGTCTCGCCGGCGATGTGGCCGACGTACTCGACATCCGCGACGCGAGCGGCTTCTGGACGTCCGCGCCCGGCACCGGGACGATCGACCATGTCGCACTGCGCGCGCCGGACCGCGCCGCGGTAGAGGCCGTCGCTGCTCGACTCGCCACCGAAGAGGCGGATGAGACCAACATGCACGACCGGAAGTACTTCTACTCGCTTTATGTGCGTGAACCCGGTGGTGCACTGCTCGAATACGCGACCGATGGTCCCGGCATGACAGTGGATGAACCGCTGGAGGCGCTCGGGGAGAAACTGTTCGTGCCGAAGCATTTTCGCGCTGACCCGGAGGATGTGCGGGCGCGGCTTCCACAGTTCTCCCTGCCGGGAGAGGAACGCATGACCGAGCGGGACCTGCCCTTCATCCACCGGGTGCATCGGCCGGAAAATCCTGATGGCACCGCTGTCGTGCTCCTTCACGGCACCGGCGGCAACGAGGCGAGCCTTCTGCCTTTCGGAACGAAGCTCGCGCCCAATGCCGTGCTGCTCAGTCCGCGCGGCCGCAGTGTCGACGAAGGCTATCCGCGGTTCTTCCGCCGGCTGACCGCCGTCACCTTCGATCAGAAGGACATTGCAGGGGAGGCGGAAGCCTTCGCGGCCTTCATGGAAGGGGCGAATGCGGCCTATGGGCTCGATCCGGAGAGAACGCTGTTCGTCGGCTATTCGAACGGTGCGAACATGATCGGCGCGATCATGCTGCTGCATCCCGGCATCATCCGCAACGCGGTGTTGTTGCGGGGCATGAACGTGCTGGAGACTGTGCCGGAAGCGGACCTTTCGGGGGTGAACGTGCTGATGATCACCGGTCAATCGGATCCTTACGGGATCTATGCCGGTGACCTGGAGGCACATCTGAGGGCGGCCGGCGCATCGGTCGAGAACCGGCTGCTTGCCGCAGGCCACGATATCGGCACGGCGGATATGGAGCTCGCCCGGGCCTATAGGGAACGCATACTCGGTTGACGCCGGGGCGAACGGAAAGGGGGCGCTTCCTGCGAAGCGCCCCCTTTTTTTGCCGTGGATCGGGTCCGTTACCGCGTGTATTCCGTCACGAAGGCAGAGAAGCCGGCGATGAAGTCGCCGAGTTTCTTTTCGGTCGCCTCGTCGGCGATGCGGCCGTCCTGAATGACGCTGCCGGCGCGCGAGACCAAAAGCTTGGCGCCGAACCAGGGCACGGTGCCGAGCGTGCGCATGACGGGAAGCCAAGCCTCCTGCGACAAAAGCGTTCCGAAATTGCCCGGCGAGGCGCCGGTGATGGCGAAGGGCTTGCCGCCGAAGACGCGGGCGATGTCGGTGGAGGGCCGGCTCATCCAGTCGATGGCGTTCTTGAAGACGCCCGGAATGCCGTTGTTGTATTCCGGCGTGAAGAGTATGACGCCATCGGCTGCCGCCACAAGCTCCTTCAGGCGCGTCACCGCTTCGGGAATGCCCGCTTCGGCCTCAAGGTCGCCGTCATAGAGGGGAATGCCATGGATCGAGCCTTCGGTGATCGCCACCCCTTCGGGCGCCATGGCGAGGGCAGCGCGCAGCAGCGCCGTGTTGTAGGAACCCTTGCGAAGGCTTCCCGAGATTGCCACCAGTTTCGTCATCCCGACTCTCCTTTCAAAACAAGGGCATAAAAAACCCCGGCGGACCGTTTGTCACGCCGGGGTTTTGTTGAAGCCTAGACGAGTGGCTTCAGCCGTGCCTCGATCTGCGCACGGCGCGGTTCAAGGAAGGGCGGCAGGGACAGGCTTTCGCCGAGCGTTTCAAGCGGCTCGTCCACGGCGAAGCCGGGACCGTCCGTGGCGATTTCGAACAGGATGCCGTTCGGCTCGCGGAAATAGAGCGAGCGGAAGTAGAAGCGCTCGACCTCGCCGCTGGAAGGCAGGCGGAAGCCGCGCAGGCGCTCCGTCCAGGCATGCAGCGCTTCCTCGTCCGGTGCGCGGAAGGCGACGTGGTGCACCGCGCCGGCGCCCTGGTGGGCGACCGGGAGATCCGGCTCCACGGCGACATGCAGCTCGGCTGCGGGGCCACCTTCGCCCATCGAGAAGACGTGCACGTCACCCGCACCGTCCGGATTGGGATAGGTCGCGGTCTCCTGCATGTTCATCACCTGGATCAGCACCGCTTCCGTGTTGCGGATATCCGGCACGCTCAGCGTGATCGGCCCAAGACCCTTGATCTGGTGTTCGGCCGGAACCGGACTCCGTTCCCAGGGGTTGGCGGGCGTGCCGGCATCGTCCACGACAAGGCGGAAGCGCTGTCCTTCGCCATCCTCGAAATCGAGGCTTGCGCGGCCGCCGACATCGCGGATCTCGCCGGCCTTGACCTTCAGCTCGCCGAAGCGGGCCTTCCACCATTCCAGCGTCGCAAGACTGGCGACGCGCAGGCCGGTGCGCGAGACGCTGTGTGTGCCGCGCCGCTCGTGGCCGACCGGCCAGTCGAAGAAGGTAAGATCCGTGCCGGGCGAGGCGAGACCGTCGGCGTAGAAGAGGTGGTAAGCGCTGGTATCGTCCTGGTTGACCGTCTTCTTGACGAGGCGCAGGCCGAGGACCTGCGTGTAGAAGCGCAGGTTCTCCGGCGCGTTCGCGGTGATTGCCGTCAGGTGGTGGATGCCCGTGAGCTGCAGGGTCATGACGAAGCTCCTTTCCCCGGATGTCCGGGATGGCTGTGCTGCCCCGCTTCGGGGCCTTGCGTTGAGGCGAATATCGCCCTTCGCAGGCACGGCCGGAAGATCGGGGCGGACGAACGGATCGTTCACTTTTCTTGAACGGCAAGGGCCTCCGCCGCGTCCACCGGCTATGGCTGGGACGCGTTTTCCACCCATTCTGTTCCACAACCGGTTGGTTCAAATTTTATCCATTCATAAACCAGCATGCGCTTACGCTGCCGGCCTGCGAAATGACTTCGTCCCTGTTTCGCCGCGTCTGCCGGCATGTTCCGCCATTCTTGTGATGACTGCCGCTGCGGATTTTCCCGCGCGGATGGGAGGAGACGTTATGCTGCCGAAGACTGCGACTGCCCGAAACATGTTCGCCATCGTGGCGGCTGGTGTTGCCACCACCGTTGCGACGGCGGGCGTTCTGCTCTTTCTGTCCTACCGCGCCGTGGAAGAGCGCTCCATTTCGGAAATGGTCAACGCGGCAGAGGCGAGCGCGGGCGAAGTGGAGACCTACTTCGCGCAGGTCAAGGCGCTGAGCTGGAACATGCGCTCGGCGCTCTACGCGATGAAGGCGACGAATGCCCCGAGCCGCGAGACGATGAACGGCATATTCGACCGTCTGATGGCCGACAATCCCTTCGCGCTCGGCGTCAGCACCGGCTGGGAGCCGGATGCCTTCGACGGCAAGGATGCGCAATACGTGAACCAGCCGGGACACGACGCCACGGGTCGCTACATTCCCTATTTCGTACGCAACGCGGGCAAGGTCGACATGGTCGCGCTCGTCGACTACGACAAGCCCGGCCCCGGCGACTATTATCAGGTGCCGAAGGCCACGGGCAAAGATCTCCTCACGGAGCCCTACAGCTATGTCATCGGCGACAAGAACGTGCTGATGACGTCCTTCATGGTGCCGCTCAGCTTCGACGGCGCCTTCAAGGGCGTTGCTGGCGTCGATATCGCGCTCGATGCGCTGGCTGCCGACATGGCGCAGTTGAAGCCGCTCGGCGAAGGTTATGTCGCATTGCTCAGCCAGGGCGGCAGCATCGTGAGCTATCCGGATGCGGCGGTTCTCGGCAACACGCTCGGCGATTCCGGTCTCGACACCGCGGCCTGGCAGGCGCTGATCGCCAATCCGGAAAAGGCCATGGAAATCATCGATGCCAACGGCCTCACCTCCATGGCGGTGGCCGTGCCGGTGCCGCTGGTGCCGGGCACGACCTGGTATACGGTGGTCGCGGTGCCGAAGTCGGTGCTCTTTGCCAATCTCTCCGCGCTTGCCGTCACCTCGATCATCGTGATTGCCATCGCGACCGGCCTGATGATCGCCATCGGCTGGTTGCTCGCCGCCCGCTTCCGCAAGCGTCTCGAAACCGTCATCGTCGCGACGAGCGAGATCGCGCATGGCCGCACGGATGTCGATCTCAGCGAATCCGAGCGTAAGGACGAGATCGGCGAAATGGCCCGCTCGCTTGCCGTGCTGCGGGATGCGACGCTTGCCAAGGTGCGGCTCGAGGGGGAAGCGGAGCAGAACCGTGCGCTTTCGGAAGATGAGCGCCGTCAGCGTGCCGAGGAGGCCGCCGAACGCGAGCGCCAGACGCGCATTGCCGTCGGTGCGCTTGCCGAAGGTCTCCACAAACTGGCCGATGGGGACATGACGCATCGCATCGAGCAAGCCTTTGCCGGTTCGCTCGACCAGGTCCGCCACGATTTCAACGCCTCGGTCGAAAAGCTGCAATCGGCGCTGCGCTCGGTCGGCAGCAACGCCAATGCCATCCAGGCCGGCTCGGCGGAAATCCGCTCGGCCTCCGACGATCTCGCCAAGCGGACCGAGCAGCAGGCTGCCTCCGTTGAGGAGACGGCTGCCGCGCTGGAGGAGATCACCACCTCGCTCAAGGACGCCACGAAGCGGGCCGAGGATGCCGGACAGCTCGTCGAGCGGACCCGCCTCGGTGCCGAAAAATCGGGTGAGGTGGTGCAGCGCGCTGTGAGCGCGATGAGCGGCATCGAGAATTCTTCGCGGGAGATTTCCAACATCATCGGCGTCATCGACGAGATCGCCTTCCAGACGAACCTTCTGGCGCTCAATGCCGGTGTCGAGGCGGCGCGGGCCGGGGAGGCGGGCAAGGGCTTTGCGGTCGTCGCACAGGAAGTGCGCGAACTGGCGCAGCGCTCGGCCAATGCCGCCAAGGAAATCAAGGCGCTGATCACCAAATCGGGCGAGCAGGTGAATCTCGGCGTGGCGTTGGTCGGCGAGACGGGATCGGCCCTGACGGAGATCGTCGATCAGGTGCAGGAGATCGACCAGAACGTCGCGGCCATCGTGCGGTCGGCGCGGGAGCAATCGACCGGCCTCAACGAGATCAGCGCCGCGGTGAACTCCATCGACCAGGGTACGCAGAAGAACGCGGCCATGGTGGAGGAGCAGACGGCGGCAAGCCACTCGCTTGCAACCGAGGCAGCCGCGCTCAACAGCCTGATCGCGCAGTTCCGCCTTGGCACCGGCGCGGCCGCTCGCCCGGTGATCGCCTCAGCTGCCGAGCATCGCCCGGCCACCTCCGGCGCGCGGGCGCTTGGCAACACGCTGGCCCGCGCCTTTGGCGGCGGTGGACAGGCGGCTGCGGCCAGTGCGGCGGCGCAGGATTGGGAAGAGTTCTGAGCCTTCCAACAGATCAATCTGAAAAGCGGCCCGTTCACCGGGCCGTTTTTTTGGACGAAAAAGGCGCACAACGTTTGTGCGCTGCACACAAATTGGCCATGCCGATACGGTCGTTCGACCGATGTTTTTATTATAAATCGCTTTAGTAATATGAAATCATTTTTGTATTTTGCGCGTCATCGATCTGGCACACTTTCTGCTTTCTTCCTTGCAGGTCCAGAGGGGGCCGAAAGAGAAGCGTCCAACGAATGACGCTCCGATAAAGCCGTCGCGCAGCCCAGTGGGAACCGGAAAGGTTTCGCGGTTGCCGGCGGCTTTCTTGTCTGCACACGACGGCGAAGCTGCCGTTAGTGCGCTGAGAAATATGGCTTATTATATTCCTCTACCAAAGAATCTTCCCGGTTGGCTTTTTTGCCGGACTCCGCCACACTCGCTTGCGGCAAGACAGCGCCTGTAGAGGGTGCGGCTTGTCAGTCTGATCTTCGCGATATAATGAGGATCCATATTAAATGGGTATTCTGCAACGGTGGAGACGGCGATGACCTCAGCGGGTAATAGGGCGGGCAGGATGCTGCTGGCGGTGCTGGCGCTTTCCGTCGCCGTCTGGCCGGCATGGGCCGACAGCGCGGCGCGGCCGGTCCACACCGCCGCCGTGCATTTCGAAGAGCGCGAACAGACGATCAGCATTACCGGGGAAGTGGTCGCACGGGTGGAGACGGATCTCTCCTTCCGCGTCGGAGGCCGTATCACCGGTTGGTTCGTCGATGTCGGCGGTGCGGTCAAGGAGGGGCAGGTCCTGGCGCGGCTCGATCCCGAGGAGCAGCGGGCCGATGTCGAGGCGGCGGAAGCCGGCGTGCGCGCTGCGGAAGCACAGCTCAAGCTCGCCCGGGCCAATTTCGACCGCCAGAAATCCCTGCTGAGCGACGGCATCAGCACCCGCCGTGATTTCGACGATGCCGAAACGGCCCTGCGCACGGCCGAAAGCGCCCGTGAGGCGGCGATCGCCCAGCGTGACACGGCAAAGGAGGTGCTGTCCTACACCGAACTGCGTGCGCCCGCCGACGGCATCGTCACCGCGCGCCTGGCCGAAACTGGGCAGGTGGCGCAGGCGGCGCAGACCATGTTCACGATCGCCGATACCGGTCCGCGCGACGCCGTCTTCAATGTCTATGAATCGCTGTTCTTCGCCCGGCCGGCGGAAAATGGGGTGACCGTTACCCTGCTCAGCGATGACAGCGTGCGCACGACCGGCAATGTGCGCGAGGTCTCGCCGACAATCGACGCTGAGACCGGCACGGTGCGCGTCAAGATCGCCATGGACCGCACACCGCCGGAAATGACCCTCGGCTCCTCGGTCGTCGGCGTCGGCGCCCTGGCGCCGCGCCGGGTGGCGGTGGTGCCGTGGCAGGCGTTGTCGGCTGGGCTTGATGGCAAGCCGGCGCTGTGGATCGTCGACAAGGCGAACAGTACGGTGGATCTGCGCCCGGTGGAGGTCCTGTCCTTCGAGACCGATGTCGCGCTGCTTTCGGGCGGCATCGAGGAGGGGGAAACCTACGTTGCCGATGGCACGAAGCTGCTCCGTCCCGGCCAGACCGTCACCGCGATCGAAGGAGCCGCCCGATGAGGAAACATGTACCTCTCGCAACGGTCGTCATCGCTGCCATGGCGCTTGTCGGCTGCAAGAAGGAAGAAGAGGCGGCCGCACCGCCGCGTCCGGTTCTCTCCATGGTGGTCGTGCCCACCGCATTGCCCGGAACGCGCTTTGCCGGCACGGTGCAGGCCAAGGTGCAGGCTGCGCTCGGTTCGCGCGTTTCCGGCCGCCTCGTCTCGCGCACCGTTCATGTCGGCGATCTCGTGAAGAAGGGCGACGAGCTCGCCGTCCTCGATGCGACGGCCTATGAACTTGCCGTGCGCTCGGCCCGTGCCGAGCTTTCCAGCGCCGAGGCGACGCTTTCAAGCGCGATCGCGACCGAGGAGCGCCAGAAGACGCTGCTCCAGTCGAATGCTGCGGCCAAGGCCGCCGTCGAAAGCGCCGAACAATCCCGCGAGGCGGCCGATGCCGGCCTGACGCGAGCGAAGACGGCGCTGGTCAAGGCGGAAGAGCAGCTTTCCTACACCCGCATCCTTGCCGAATTCGATGGCGTCGTCGTGGCGACCGGTGCCGAGGTTGGGCAGACCGTCTCGCCCGGCGAAGCGATCGTCACGGTGGCGCGGCCCGACGAGCGCGATGCGGTGGTCGATATTCCCGAGACGGCGGAGGCCATCGCCCTCGGCAGTCGCTTCACCGTCTCCCTGCAGATCAACCCCGACGTCACCGTGAAGGGCATGGTGCGCGAGGTCGCGCCGTCCGCCGATGCCGTTACGCGCACGCGGCGGGTGAAGATCGCGCTGGAAAACCCGCCGAATACCGTTCGCCTCGGCACAACCATCACCGCCGAGCTCGAAGGGCCGCGCCTCACCGCCATCGTGATCCCTGAAACCGCCGTGTTTCGGAAGGACGGCAAGCCGAATGTCTGGCTGGTCGATGGCGAGAAGGGCGAGGTGCATCTGGTGCCGATCGAGGCAGGTCCCGTTGCTGGGCGCACGCTTCAGGTCACAGGTGGGCTGAAAGCCGGCGACCGGGTCGTCACGGCTGGGGTGAACAGCCTCGAAGAGGGACAGAAAATCAAGGTTGAAGACGAGGCAGGCCTATGAAGAAGTTCAACCTTTCGGACTGGGCGCTCGATCATGCATCGCTCGTCTGGTACTTCATGATCGTCTTCGCGCTGCTCGGCTTCTTCGCCTACCAGAATCTCGGCCGCGAGGAGGATCCTTCCTTCACCATCAAGACGATGACGATCAGCGCCGCCTGGCCCGGGGCCTCCGTGGAAGAGACGACGCTGCAGGTGACCGAGCGCATCGAGCGCAAGCTGGAGGAGCTGGAATCGCTCGATTTCACCCGCAGCATCACGACACCCGGCCAGACGCTGATCTTCGTCAACCTCAAGCCGACGACCCGTGCACGCGACGTTGCTCCCACCTGGGTGACCGTCCGCAACATGATCAGCGACATCAGGGGTGAATTCCCCTCCGGCGTCGTCGGCCCGGCCTTCAACGATCGCTTCGGCGATGTCTTCGGCAATATCTATGCCTTCACCGCCGATGGCCTCTCGCCGCGCCAGCTGCGCGACTATGTCGAGGATGCCCGCCGGCGCATCCTCACCGTGCCCAATATCGGCAAGGTCGATCTCGTCGGCGCGCAGGACGAGGTGATCTATCTCGAATTTTCGACGCGCCAGCTTGCCGCCCTCGGCATTTCCACCCAGCAGGTGGTGTCCACGCTGCAGGCCCAGAATGCCGTGGCCCCCTCCGGCGTGGTGCAGGCCGGCGGCGAGCGCGTCAGCGTGCGCGTCGGCGGGCAGTTCGCCTCGGAGGCGAGCCTTCGCGACGTCAATCTGCGCGTCAACAACCGCTTCTTCCGCCTCAGCGACATCGCAACGATTACCCGCAGCTACGAGGACCCGCCATCGGCGCTCTTCCGCTTCAACGGCGAGCCGGCCATCGGCCTTGCCATCGGCATGAAGCAGGGCTCGAACCTGCTCGAATTCGGCGCGGCGGTGGAAAAGGAGATCGAGCTGCTTTCCCATGAACTGCCGGTCGGCGTCGACGTGCACCTCGTCTCCGACCAGCCGAAGGTGGTCGAGGAGGCGGTGTCGGGTTTTACACGGGCACTGTTCGAGGCTGTCATCATCGTGCTCGCGGTCAGCTTCGTCAGCCTGGGTATCCGCGCGGGTCTCGTCGTGGCGCTGTCGATCCCGCTGACGCTCGCGATCACCTTCGTCTTCATGTATTACGACGGCATCTCGCTGCAGCGCATCTCGCTCGGCGCGCTCATCATCGCGCTCGGCCTGCTCGTCGATGATGCGATGATTGCCGTCGAGATGATGGTGGCGCGGCTGGAAATGGGGGATTCGCTCCGCAAGGCGGCGACCTATGTCTATACGTCCACCGCCTTTCCCATGCTCACCGGCACGCTGGTGACGGTGGCGGGTTTCATTCCGATCGGCCTCAACAACAGCGCGGCCGGCGAATTCACCTTCAGCCTCTTCGTCGTCATCGCCATCTCGCTCGTCGTCTCCTGGGTGGTCGCGGTCATCTTCGCGCCGCTGCTCGGCGTGACGATCCTGCCGAAGACGATGAAGAAGCACCACGAGCAGAAGGGCTGGTTCGCCCGCACCTTCGCGCGCCTGCTCGATACCTGCATGCACTGGAAATGGACGACCATCGTCGCGACCGTACTGGTCTTCGGCGTTTCCGTCTTCGCCATGCGCTTCGTGCAGGAACAGTTCTTCCCGTCCTCCGACCGGCCGGAGCTCATCATCGACTGGTCGCTGCCGCAGAATGCCTCGATTGCCGAGACCAATGCGCAGATCGCCAAACTGGAAGAGGAGAAGCTCAAGGGCAACCCGGACATCGAGCGCTGGTCTTCCTATGTCGGGCAGGGCGCGGTGCGCTTCCTTCTGTCCTTCGACGTTCAGCCACCGTCGCCGGCCTTCGGCCAGACGGTCATCGTCACCAAGGACCTGGAGGCGCGTGACCGGCTGAGGGCCGATCTCCAGGCCTATCTGCGCGAGACCTTCGTCGGCACGGACGCGCTGGTGAAGCTGCTCGACATCGGTCCGCCGGTTGGCCGGCCGATTCAGTACCGCGTCAGCGGTCCGGATATCCAGGAGGTGCGCAAGCAGGCGCTCGCCTTCGGCGAAGTCATCGGCAAGGACACCCGGCTCGGGGACATCGTCTACGACTGGAACGAGCCCGCCCGCGTGGTGAAGGTCGATGTTTTGCAGGACAAGGCACGCCAGCTCGGCGTCACCTCGCAGGACATCGCCTCCGCTCTGAATGGCGTCGTCGGCGGCACGGCCGTCACCCAGATCCGCGACGACGTCTACCTGATCGACGTCATCGGCCGGGCGCGGGCCGCCGAGCGCCAGTCCATCGAGACGCTGCGTCAGCTCCAGCTGCCCACGGCCAACGGCACCTCCGTGCCGCTCGCCGCGGTGGCGAACTTTCGCTACGAAATGGAGCAGCCCGTCGTCTGGCGTCGCTCCCGCCAGCCGACCATCACGGTCAAGGCAAGCATCACTGGCGGCGTGCAGCCGGCGACGATCGTCTCGCGGCTGGAAAAGGACGTTTCTGCCTTCCAGGCGAAGATGCCCTCCGGCTATGCGGTCGAGGTTGGCGGTACGGTGGAGGAAAGCGCTGACAGCCAGGCGCCTATCGTCGCGGTCGTGCCGCTCATGCTGTTTGCCATGGCGACGATCCTGATGCTCCAGCTCCAGAGCTTCTCGCGGCTCTTCCTCGTCTTCGCCGTGGCGCCGCTGGCGCTCATCGGGGTCGTCATCGCGCTGCTCGGCAGCGGGGCGCCGCTCGGCTTCGTCGCGATTCTCGGCGTGCTGGCGCTGATCGGCATCCTCATCCGCAACTCGGTCATCCTCGTCGTGCAGATCGAGGACCTAAGACGGGAGGGCATGCATGCCTGGAGGGCCGTGCGCGAGGCGACCGAGCATCGCATGCGGCCGATCATGCTGACGGCGGCCGCCGCCAGCCTCGCGCTTATCCCCATTTCGCGCGAGGTGTTCTGGGGGCCGATGGCCTATGCCATGATGGGCGGAATCATCGTCGGCACGGTGCTGACGCTGCTCTTCCTGCCGGCGCTCTATATCGCCTGGTTCCGTATCCAGCCGGAAGAGGCGGAGGCGCCTGTGCCCGAACCCGAACCTATCGAGGCGGTGTGAGGCAGCCCTGCCGGTCCTGCGCGGCGAACCCGTTCCGCGCAGGCGCGATGACCGCCACCCATATTTTTGCCCATCTCCCCCGTCACTGCTTTCTGCGCCCGGTCGCCCCCGGAAGGTCAGAGCCGGGCAAGGCATGTGCATAAACTGTGGGTTGGGAGGCGCCTTCGCTGTCGGGCGGGTGGAGGAAAAGTTGCGTTCTTTTTGTCGCACTCCTTCTGAAAAAGCTGGTGGAAAAAGTTGATTTTCAACGTCAAACGGCCCGCCGTCTTTTCAGACCGTAACGAATGTGCAAGGGATTTGCTCCATGGTGTCGGCGGGGGCCGCATGGGCTTGCGTGGTGGGACAAGGTTTGGTCATGGGACTTGACGAGACATTGGAACTGCATGTCTATGGCGCCCTGTCGTGGCAAGCGGCTGGCTCTTGCGCCGTGCCTTGTGAGGTACGGTCGAAGGGAAATGCTAAGTGATGATCGCAATTGAAGACGTGGGCACGCCGCGCAGGCTTTTGGGCGCATTTGCGCGGATTCTTGCGGCGGGTGCCCTGTTGACGCTGGCGGGCTGCGTGGTTCCGAGCGATGGCCCGTTGACCCACGAGGTCCTTTCGGCCGGCGCGGACGGCAAGTCCTACGAAATTCCCCAGACCAAGCTGATCTTCGACGTCGTGAATGTCGATCAGCGCGTTGCCAACAGTGTCAGCGCGGCCAAGCGGTACGGCCTGTCCAGCACCTTCGGCTTCGGCGGTGGCGGCGGCACGCCGGTCATCGGCGTCGGTGATCGCCTGGAAGTCACGATCTTCGAAGCGGGCCCGGACGGCCTGTTCTCCACAAATGATCGCAAGTCCACGACGATCCCCGTCATCGTGCAGCCGGATGGCCATGGCCAGATTCCCTATGTCGGTTCCGTGCGCTTTGCCGGCATGACGATCGATTCGGCGCGTGCCACGATCGTCGATGCGCTGAAGGCGAAGGCCGTCGAGCCCGACGTCATCGTTTCCATGGCCGGCAATGCCTCGCGCACCGTTTCCATTCAGGGCGACGTCAACAAGTCGGGCATCGTGCCGCTCGGCCTCAGCGGCCAGCATATCAGCGAAGTGATCGCCATGGCCGGCGGCGCTGCCAAGCCGCCCTATGATACCTATGTCAGCCTCAAGCGCGGCGGCAAGACGCGCAGCGTGCTGCTGCAGTCGGTCATCGACAATCCGAAGGACGACATCTACGTCAAGCCGGATGACCAGATCTATCTGACCTATGACCCGCAGACCTTCGCTGCACTCGGCCAGACGAAGAAGTCCGGCAAGATTCCGTTTGACGCGGCCAAGTTGAGCCTTGTCGAAGCTGCGGCGCTGGCCGGCGGCGGCAATGTCGCGACGGCCGACCCGAAGGGCTATTTCGTCTTCCGTTACGAGGACGAGAACGTTTACCGCACCGTTGTCGGTGATGATCGCTTCCGCGATCTCATCGCCCGCGGCATGGTGGCGGATTCGGAAGGGCGTTATCCGATCGTCTATCGCCTCGATCTCGGGGCAACGCAGAGCTATATCGTCGCGCAGAACTTCCCCGTTCGGAACAAGGACGTCGTCTATCTGGCGCGCCACGTTGCGACGGACCTTGCGAAGTTCCTGACGATCGTTTCCAGCGGTTCGAGCGCGGCCTACAATATCCAGCGCACGGCGGACCTGCTCTGACGGGTGGGATTCGGCCCGCTTGATGCGGTGATGCCTGTGCGGCGCTCCGGCATTGCCGGGGTCGCCGGCCTCGCGCGCTCCGCAGATTAGCCGGAATGGCTTTCGAGGACTGCATGGCCGGCAAGGCACGCAAAACCTATGCGCTTCTTTCCTTCGGCCTCTGGCAGCAGCGGGCAGATATCGCACGCCTGCTCGATGCGGAGATCGTTGCATGGCCCTTTGCCCTGCCCGGGCGGATCGACGGGTTCGTCGGCTGGGGACGCCGATCGTCCGGCCGGCGCGCGGTGCGGCTTGCGGCACGCGCCGGCAACGAGGCCATCACCCTTGAGGACGGCTTCCTGCGCGGCTTTGCAGCGGGGCGAGGGGAGCCCAGCCATTCCTATGTGGTCGACCGGGAGGGCATCTATTTCGATGCGCTCCATCCGAGTGGCCTCGAACGGTTGCTGTCGCAGCCGGTAACCGATGCCGCTGCGCTGGCGCGTGCGAGCCGGCTGATGGCGCAGCTGCGCGCCGCGCGCCTGTCGAAATACAACAACAGTCCAGTGCTGACGCCGGCAGCTGCCGGTGTGCCGCAAGGGCGGCCCTTTGTCCTGCTCGTCGATCAGGTGGCCGGCGATGCCTCCATTGCCGGGGCAGGGGCGAGTGCTGCGAGTTTCCGCGCCATGCTGGAGCATGCGGCCGCCCATCACCCGGGAAAGACCCTGGTCGTGCGTACCCATCCGGCGGCAGGCGACCGCAGCCTCTTGCGGCAGGCGGCAAGTGCGCTGGGTTTCGAGATCGTCGTGCCCCCGCGCATGAACCCCTGGCCCCTGCTGGAGGAAGCCGACAGCGTCTACACGGTGTCAAGCCAGCTCGGTTTCGAGGCGTTGGTGGCGGAGCGGCCTGTCCATTGTTTCGGCACCACCTACTATTCCGGTCGCGGCCTCACGGTCGATCATGGCCAGCTGCCGCCCGTCCGCCCGTCCGCCTCGCTCGAACAGGTCTTCCACGCAGCCTACATCGACTATTCGCATTATCTCGACCTGCACACGCGCCAGCCCTGTGCCCCGGAGCGGGCGGTCGAGCAGGCGATCACGGTGCGCGACCAGCGCGCGCGTATCGGGCGCAAGGTCTTTACGGCCGGCTTCTCGCCCTGGAAGCGCAGGGCCATGGCGCCTTTCCTGAAGGGCATGGCGGGTGACCCGGTCCATGCCCGCTCGATCGACGCGGCGGTTGCCGCAGCGAAGGCGGCAGACGGTGTCGTCGCGCTGTGGGGAAGCGATGTGGCGCTGCCGGCCGATGTACCGGCAATGCGGCTCGAGGACGGCTTCATCCGGTCCCGCGGGCTGGGGGTGAATCTCACCATGCCATCCTCCATCGCGATCGACGGGGAACATGTCTACTATGATGCACGGGGAGAAAGCCGGCTGGAGGCGCTGATCGCGCATGGTACGGTCGACGAGGACCTTCGGCGGCGGGCGAGCGACCTCATAGGCCTGCTGGTGCAGCGCGGTGTCTCCAAATACAATCTCGGCACGGCGGCCGACCTGCCGGCGGTTGCCGAAGGGCGGGTGAAAATCCTTGTGCCGGGGCAGGTGGAGAAGGATGCGTCCATCCGCTACGGCTCGCCCGTGGTACGCTCCAATGCCGACCTCGTGCGCGCGGCTCGGGCCCTGTTTCCCGATGCCTTCATCGTCTACAAGGCGCATCCGGATGTGGTTTCTGGCGTGCGTGATGGTGGCGCCGAGCCGCAGGAGGCCGATCTCGTCGCTCGCAGCGGCGATATCCTGCAATGGATCGGCTGGGCGGACCGGGTCGAGACGATGACCTCGCTGGCCGGCTTCGAGGCGCTCCTGCGCGGCAAGGCGGTCGGCGTCCATGGGGCGCCATTCTATGCAGGCTGGGGCCTGACTGACGATCGCTTGCCCATTCCCCGCCGCTTGCGCCGCATCGATCTTGAGGCCCTGGTGGCTGCAAGCCTTGTCCGATACCCGCTTTATATCCATCCTCTCAGTGGCTTGCCGTGCCGTCCGGAGGATTTGGTTGAAGAAATTTCGGGTGCCGCCATGAAATCGCCCGGAGTCGGGCGGAAGCTCTTTTTGTGTGCGGCGCAACAGATCAACCGCGTGGGGGTGTTGCTTCGCGACTCGCGGTTGCGGTAAAAGACGGTCAGAAACGTGGGAACACATCCGAGTCGCCGTCTTGTACGCAGCAGTTGTCTGTATGCCGGGGGATCGGCGAGAAAATCGGGGAGCATGGCAGATGCGGTTGCTAAAACGGCGCCTTTGTGCGAATACCATTCCATCCAGCAGCATAATTTGAGTTGAGCCGACCTGTCATGAGCGTACAGCATGATACCGATTTGAAGGCGGGTCGCTCCGACGCAGATGGCGTCGCTGGAGCGCGTGGATCGCGGCTGATCAATCTGGCGTTGCGCCGAAAGCTCTCCAAGCGGTTCCCTTCCAAGAGCGCACCGCGCGTTCTCTTCCTGCAGGGCCCGGTCGGTCCCTTCTTCCGCAAGGCTCAGGCGCTGCTCAATGACAGCGGTTTCGATGCCTGGCGTGTCTGTTTCAACGCCGGAGACCGGTTGTTCGCCCGCGGTGGTAAGAGCCTGCATTTCTCCGGAACGGCCGATGTCTGGCGGGACTGGTTTACCGAGATCGTCGGCGAGCATGGTTTCGATCATGTCGTGCTGTTCGGCTGCGAGCGCGAGATCCACAAGATCGCCATCGAGCAATGCGCCACGCTCAACATTCCCGTGCTCAGCCTTGAGGAAGGCTATATCCGCCCCGGCTTCGTCACGATGGAGGTTGGCGGCAACAACTGGCGCTCGCCGATCGCGGGTCTTCTACCTTCCGACAAGGATGACGAAAAGCGTCGCGAACGCACGCGCGGGACAAACTTCCCGTCGTCTTTCGGTGCCATGGCAACCTATGCCTTCACCTATTTTTCGGTGCGCGGCGTCTTTTCGACACTGAGCGAACGCAAGCTTTTCCACAAGCACAAGCGGTCTCTCGCGCCCGAGGCCTTCTACTGGATCAAGAACTACTACCGGAAGTTCCGCAATCTCGGCAGCAATTACCGCACGATGGAGCGGCTGCTTGAGCACCACGACAAGAAATATTAC
Source organism: Shinella sp. JR1-6 (assembly GCF_004284735.1). NCBI lineage: Bacteria > Pseudomonadati > Pseudomonadota > Alphaproteobacteria > Hyphomicrobiales > Rhizobiaceae > Shinella > Shinella sp. JR1-6. Next base: position 471,707 of record NZ_SHMI01000001.1, read on the forward strand.
ATCGTGCCGCTGCAGGTACATGACGACAGCCAGCTCGGCGCGGCGGCAAGCGGCTGGAACAACCAGAAGCTCATCCTGAAGAGCATCGTCTCCTTTGCGCGAAACGCGCCACCGACGCACCAGCTGGTGTTCAAGATCCATCCGATGGAGCGGGGACACAGCCAGGACAAGCAGTTCATCCGCCAGGTCGGCGTGCTCAACAACGTCTCGGATCGTATCCACATCCTCGACAGCGGTTCGCTGGGCCTGATGACGCGGCATGCGGCGGGCATGGTGACGATCAACAGCACGTCCGGCCTGTCGGCATTGCAGCACGGCATTCCGCTTGCCGTTCTCGGCCAGGCCTTCTACCGGCATCCCGCGCTCGCCTTCTGCGTCAACAAGGGTATCGAGCTGGACAGTTTCTGGTCATCCGGCCACGTGGCGCCGGTGGCGCAGCGGCGCGACTACCTGAACTGGATCGCGCAGGAATGCCTGCACCCCGGTGACTACTATGCCTATGAGGGCATCGAGGTTGCGGTGAATTCGCTGCTCGAGAAGCTGCGGGCGGTTGATGCGGCAGGCCGGGTGGTGGAACTGCCCGAGGCGTCCAACGTCATGCCCCTGCTGGCCCAATCGCAGTAGGCGGTGGCCGGGGCCTCCGCCCCGAGGTTTTCAGGAAAGCCGAGCGTCCCCAACATGGTTGCGGGACGCTTTTTTGTTTCGGAAATCAGGCCGAACGGCGCTGGCTGGCGGAAGTGCGAAGGATCTCTTCATGCACCTCGATCGCTTCCTCGATGTCGTTGTAGAAGGTGAGCTGGCCATTGTTCATCACGCCGCCGATGTCGCAGAACGAGCGCAAGAGGCCGGAGGAGTGGGAGACGAGAAGCAGGGTGGCGTTCTCGCGCCGCTCGTCGAAGACGTCCTTGCATTTCTTCTTGAAGGTGGAGTCGCCGACGGCGATCACCTCGTCGATCAGGTAATATTCGAAGCCGATCGCCATGCAGATGCCGAAGGAAAGGCGTGCCTTCATGCCGGCGGAATAGGTTTTCACGGGCATATCGAGATAGGGGCCGAGCTCGGAAAAGTCGGCGACGAAATCCAGAACCTTGGTGCGGTTCTTGCCGTAGATATCGGCAATGAAGCGGGTGTTCTGCGCGCCCGTCAGCTTGCTGTGCACGCCGCCGCGAAAACCCAGCGGCCAGGAAATCTTGCCTTCGCGCAGGATGCGCCCCGAATCGGGCATGTCCGCGCCGGAGATCAGGCTCATCAGCGTCGACTTGCCGGCGCCGTTGCGGCCGAGGATGCCGACATTGGTGCCGGGGCGGAAGGCCGCCGTGAACCGGTCGAGGATGACCTTCTTGCCGCCGCCCGGGCGAGGGAAGGCCTTGCTGACATTGTCGAAGATGATCATCAGTCTATGATCTTTCGGCGGAACAGGCGCTCCAGCACGAGCGCGGATGTGAGCAGCGCGGTCGAAAGCCCGAGCAGGTAGGGCTTGCTCAGCAGCGCGTGGTAATCGAGATAGGTCGACGTGCGGAACCATTCGACGCAGTGCAGGAACGGGTTCCACCACAGCACGGCCTGGAAGCCCGGCGGCATTTCCGCGGGCATGAAGAAGACGCCGGACATCAGCATCAGGGGCATGCTCAGCATGCTGAGGAAGGTGTCGTAGCGCGGTACGAGCGCGCTCATCGTTGCGTTAAACGCTGCGAAGGAGAAGGCGAAGTAGAGGATCGCTGCCATACCCTCGGCAAATTCGCCGGGATAGACGATGACGTCCCGGTCGAGCGAAATGGCGAGCCCGCCCATGAACACGGCGCAGATGATCATCCAGATCGTCGTTTCCAGCAGGAAGGTCGCCACCAGCGTATCGAGCGGCCTGACCAGCGGGTAGGTCAGCATCGGCTGGTTGCTCATGATGGCGCGTTCCGTCTTGCGCGAGATGCCGCGCGTCATGCGGAAGCCGAAGACACCGGCCAGGATGAACAACAACGCATTGTCGCCGAAGGGCACATGTGCCTTCAGCTGTGTGTGGATGAGGAGGAAGATGCCGACATAGGCGGCGGGCTCGGCCAGGATCCAGATGAAACCCAGCCGGCTTTCCCCGAAGCGCGTCACCGCGCTGCGAACGACCAGCGCAGCAATCACCCGCGCGTTTTCGCGCAGGGCATAGCTTAGGGGTTTTTCAGCGAGCAGAGCCATTCCGCCACTCTCTCCTCATCGCGATCAGATCGCATGATCCTTCACGGACCGGAAGGCGAAGTAACCGATCAGCCAGAGGCACGACGCCGCGGCGAGCATGATGAGCGTGTTGATAGCACCCAGCGGATAGAGGGCAATTTCCGGCTCGCGCGGCTGCACGTAGACGGCGAAGTAACGCTCCTGCTTCTGCGCTTCCTGCATGGCTGCTTCCAGTGCGGCAAGCGAGGTCGTATAAGCCTTGACGGCGAACTCCTGCTCGACGCTGAGCTCGGTGAAGCGGTCGATCATTTCGGGCAGGGCCCGGCCGGCATCCAGGCCGCTGCGTGTCGTCTTGTTGCTGCTGTCGTCGTTGGCGCCATCGCCGCTGATGCGCTTCTTCTGCTCGATCAGCTGCTCTTCCAGGGCGACGATCTGCCGCTCGATGACGCGGGCGGACGGCGCATCCTTGCTGACCGAATCGACCAGCGCCTTGTAGCGGGTGCGCAACGAAGCGAGTTCCTGTTCGAGCGAACTGATGATCGTGGCTTCCATCGTCGCAACCGCTGTCGGATCGACGGCCTGTTCGGAAATGCGCAGGTCTGTGATCTGCCCGCGGATGTTGCGCAGCCGCTCTTCCGAGCGTGCGACCTGCTGGTTGGCGACCTCGACGAACTGCCGGCGCGACTTTTCCGAAAGCGTGTTGACCAGGTTTTCCGAGACGGTGAGGACCGCGTCGGCCACCTTCTTCGCGTCCGACGGCGAGAAGGCGAAGACGCGCATCGTCACGTTGCCGGTCGTGGAATTGTAGCTGACATTGACCATGTCGCGCCAATAATCGCGAAACTCGTCGAGCGGACGGCTCTCGTTCTCGCGATAGAGGAAGTCGATGCTCGGGCGGGAATAAACGGTGCGGATGTCGACGCCGGTCTGCTCGCGGATGTCAGGCAGGATCTGCGAGGACTGGATGTAGTCGGCAACCACGTAGGAATCGCCCGACTGCGCGCTGTTTCCGACAAGCGCGGTCAGGCCGAGGGCGTTGAGCGAGGACGAGTTCGAGCCGCGCACCGAGAACTGGGTCTCGACCACGTATTGCGGGCTGGCGAGGAAGAGATAGTAGAGGCCCGTCAGGATCGTCGGCAGGACTGCGGCCAGCAGGAAGGAAATGATCGGCCAGGGAAGCTGTCGCTTCTGCTTGGGGATTGCGGGCAGGGTCAGGACGGAACTGACGAGGTCGGCGGGCTTGCGCGCGCGTATTTCCGCCCGCGATCCAAGATTCTCGTCGTCATCGATGGCCGGATTGACCGGACGCTTTGCTGCGCCCTGCTTGATCTTCACGACCTTCTGTTCTGTTGCGCGCTGGCGGGCCCGCTGCTTGGCGATTTCAAGCAGGCTGCTCGTGTTGTCGGCGACGTGGGTCGGGGTTTCCGCCACGAGGGGCGCTTTCTCATCTTTCACGTCGGCTCACTCTTTCCAACAGCAAACGGGGGCGTCGCCTAAATGCTTGTCGCCGCAACTTATTCGAAATTGCCTTTACAGACAATAAAAATGCCGCGGCGGCCCGGTGGTCGCCAACGCCGCCCGCAGGGCGAACGGGAGCGGAAAATCCACCCCCTCCGGTCGGCGCGCATTCCTCTTCGAGCAATCTGGTTATTTTGTGGTCGCCGCCGGCCCGTCGCTCCAGTCGGCACTTGCGGCGATGAAGTCCGGATTGGCAAAATCCGCGTCGTTCGCCTGCTGGATCTTGCCGTAGAGCAGGGGTGCGCCGTCAAGCGTGCGGGTATGCCCGCCGGCTGCACGCAGCACCGCGTCACCCGCGGCCGTGTCCCATTCCATGGTGCGGCCGAAGCGGGGATAGACGTCGGCGAGCCCCTCGGCGACGAGGCAGAATTTCAGCGAGGAACCGATCGCCGTGCAGGCGTCGATACCGTGGTCGTCGAGAAAGCGGGCCGTTTCGGGCGTGGCATGCGACCGGCTGGCGACCGCGGTCAGCGCGTTGCCGCATTTGCGGCAGCCGATGGGCTGGCGCCTGGAAATCGCGCCCTCGCCATCGACTTCGAAGCGTTCCGCCCGCTCGCCGTCGGCGATAAAGCCGGTCGAGAGCGCGGGCGCATAGACGATGCCGGCGACCGGCGCTCGATCGCGGATGAGCGCGATGTTGACGGTGAATTCGCTGCGCCCGGCAATGAACTCCTTGGTGCCGTCCAGAGGATCGACCAGGAAGAAGACGCCGCCCGAAACATCCGGCACGCGGCCGGCGGCCACAGCCTCCTCGGCGACGACGGGAATGTCCGGGAAATGCTGCTGGAGTGCGGCGAGAATCAGCCGTTCGGCCTCCTCGTCGGCCATGGTCACCGGCGACTGGTCCGCCTTGTACTGGACATCGGCCCCGGCCTTGTGGATGGCCATGATGGCGCTGCCTGCGGCCAGTGCCGCGCTTTCCAAGACTTGCCTCAATTCCATCCTGTCTGCCTGCATGGTTCCGGTCCGGCTTTCCTGCTGATGCCATAGCTGCGGGACGGCCTGAAAGCAAATGCGCCGTCTTTCCGGCCTCGATAGCAGCATGTGGACAGTCCCGGATCCCGGATGCGACAAGATGACGCCGGCCTTGCCGTTTGTGCTGCATATGCGAATGTGGGGCGACTGATGCAGGATTTCGCATGCGCTACTCCGCCCTTTCGATCTTCAAACAAGCCTTTGCCGGCAACCTCGGCTGGAAGCCCGCTTGGCGGGAGCCACAACCCAAGCCCCACTACGACGTGATTATCGTCGGTGGCGGCGGGCATGGTCTTGCGACGGCTTACTATCTTGCCCGCGAGTTCGGCATCCGCAACATCGCCGTGGTGGAGAAGGGCTATCTCGGCTCCGGCAATGTCGGACGCAACACGACCATCGTGCGCTCCAACTATATGCTGCCCGGCAACGAGCCGTTCTATGAGTTCGCGCTGAAACTGTGGGAGGGGCTGGAGCGGGAGCTGAACTACAATGTCATGCTGTCGCAGCGCGGCATCATCAGCCTTTACCACAATGACGGCCAGCGCGATCATTATGTCCGGCGCGGCAACGCCATGATGATGGAGGGCGTGGCGGCCGAGCAGCTCGATCGCGAGACGCTGAAGAAGATGCTGCCCTTCCTCAACTTCGACCACGCCCGCTTTCCGATCATCGGCGGCCTTCTGCAGCGGCGCGCCGGCACGGCCCGGCACGATGCTGTCGCCTGGGGTTTTGCACGCGGCGCGGACCGGCTCGGCGTCGATCTCATCCAGAACTGCGAGGTGACCGGCATCCGCAGGGAAAACGGTATCGTCACCGGCGTCGAGACGACGAAGGGCTTCATCGGCTGCAACAGGCTGGCGCTCGCCGCCGCCGGCAACACCTCGCGCGTCGGTGAAATGGCCGGGCTGAAGCTGCCGATCGAGAGTCACGTTCTGCAGGCCTTCGTCACCGAGGGGCTGAAGCCCTGCATCGACCACGTCATCACCTATGGCGCAGGGCACTTCTACATCTCGCAGTCCGACAAGGGCGGCCTCGTCTTCGGCGCGGAGATCGACGGTTATTCCTCCTATGCCCAGCGCGGCAACCTTGCGACCGCCGAACATGTCATGGAGGAGGGGGTGACGATGATCCCCGGCCTATCCCGCGTGCGGGTGCTGCGTGCCTGGGGCGGCGTCATGGACATGTCGATGGATGGCTCGCCGATCATCGATCGCACGCCGATCGACAATCTCTATCTCAACTGCGGCTGGTGCTACGGCGGTTTCAAGGCGACGCCGGCCTCCGGCTTCTGCTTTGCGCATCTCATCGCCAAGGGGGAGAGCCACCATGTGGCGCGCGCGCTCAGGCTCGATCGTTTCGAGCGCGGTTTCCCCATCGACGAGGCGGGTGCGGGCACCCAGCCGAACCTGCATTGAGGATGCCATGGCGAGCCTGATTTCCTGTCCTCATTGCGGGGTGCGCCCCAAGGAAGAGTTTTCGATCCGCGGCGATGCGACCCCGGCCCGCCCGGCGCCGATGGCTTCGGACGAGGCGTGGCACGATTATGTTCATGTCCGCACCAATCCACGCGGGCGTATCCGCGAACATTGGCAGCATGTCACCGGCTGCCGGCGCTGGCTGGTGGTGGAACGGGACAACTTTACCCACGAGGTGTTTTCCGTGACGGATGCCGCCACGGCGCAGGGAGGCGCGCAATGACCGCCTATCGCCTCGCCTCCGGCGGCCTCATCGACCGCAGCAACACCATCGGCTTCACCTTCGACGGGGCGAACCTTTCGGGCCATGCCGGCGATACGCTCGCCTCGGCGCTTTTGGCCAACGACCGGCTGCTTGTCGGCCGCAGCTTCAAGTACCATCGCCCGCGCGGCATCGTGACGGCCGGGCCGTCGGAGCCGAATGCGTTGGTCACCATCGGTACGGGCGCGCGGCGCGATCCGAACACGAAGGCAACGGTCGCCGAGCTCTATGACGGCCTTGCGGCCACCAGCCAGAATCGCTGGCCGAGCCTCGCCTTCGATATCGGCGCGGTGAACGACCGCCTGTCGCGTTTCCTGTCCGCCGGCTTCTACTACAAGACCTTCATGTGGCCGGCCGTCTTCTGGGAAAAGGTTTACGAACCTCTGATCCGCCGCGCCGCCGGCCTTGGCCGCACGGACCTTCCGCGTGATCCCGATGCCTACGAGAAGAGCTGGGCGCATTGCGACCTTCTCGTCGTCGGCTCTGGCCCGGCGGGGCTCGCCGCGGCGCTGGTCGCCGCCCGCTCGGGGCTGCGTGTGATCCTTGCCGAGCAGGATTTCGCCCTCGGCGGGGCGCTGCTTTCGGAAACGACCAGGCTTGACGGTGAGGCGTCGTTCGTCTTTGCCCGGCACGCGATCGACGAATTGCAGGGGCATCCTGGCGTTACGCTGTTGTCCAGGACCACGGTCTTTGGCTGGTATGACGACAATGTTTTCGGTGCCGTCGAGCGGGTGCAGAAGCACAGCGCGACGATCGACGCGGCAAGGCCGGTCGAGCGCCTGTGGCGCATCGTGGCGAAGCACGCGATCCTCGCCACCGGTGCGGAGGAGCGGCCGCTGGTCTTCGGCGGCAATGACCGGCCCGGCATAATGATGGCGAGTGCCGCCAGCACCTATGCCAACCGGTTCGGCGTCGCCGCCGGCCGGTCGGTGGCGATCTTCACCAACGGCTCGTCCGGCTACCGCACGGCTGCAGACCTTTCCGCGCAGGGTGTGCCGGTTGAGGTGCTCATCGACAGCCGCACGGAGGCTGCGGACCGAGCGCCCGATGGTGTGCGGGTCATGCGTGGCGGCAGCATCGTCGATACGAAGGGGAGCAAGCGTCTCCGCGCCGTGGTTGCTGATCGCGGCGGCTTCGAGGAATTGATCCCCTGCGACGCCCTGGCCATGTCCGGAGGCTGGAGCCCGGTCATCCACCTTGCCTGCCAGCGCGGCGGCAAGCCGGTCTGGTCGCAGGCCCTGCAGGCGTTCCTGGCGCCGGACGCGGGCGACGGCCTCGTCATGGCCGGTGCCGCGGCGGGGCACTATCGGTTGTCCGAATGTTTCGAGGACGGTGCGCGCAAGGCGGCCGCCGTCGTGGAAATGTTTGGCCGCCCTGTTGCCGGCTTCGAGCGTCCCGTCGTCGGCGAGGAGATCGATCCATCTTTCACGGCGCTCTGGCATGTGCCGGGCGCCAAGTCGAAGGCCTTCGTCGACTTCCAGAACGACGTGCACGGCAAGGATCTCGGTCTTGCCCTTCGCGAAGGCTTCGGCCATGTCGAGCATGCCAAGCGCTACACGACGAGCGGCATGGCGACGGACCAGGGCAAGCTCGGCAACATCAACGCCATCGGCATCCTGGCCACGATGCGCGGCGTCAGTCCCGCCGAGGTGGGCACCACCACCTTCCGGCCGTTCTATTCGCCCGTCTCCTTCGGCGCGCTCGCCGGTCCCGCGCGTGATGAACATGCGATGCCCGCCCGCCGCTCGCCGCTGCATGGCTGGGCGACCCGGCACGGTGCAGTCTTCATCGATGCCGGCCTCTGGTATCGCTCTTCCTGGTTTCCGAAGGCTGGGGAAAAGACCTGGCGGGAAAGCGTCGATCGCGAGGTCCGGACCGTGCGCGAGCATGCCGGCCTCTGCGATGTCTCGACGCTCGGCAAGATCGAGGTCTTCGGCCCGGATGCCGCCGAGTTCCTGAACCGGCTTTATTGCAATCCCGTGCTCAAGCTTCCCGTCGGCAAGGCTCGCTACGGGCTGATGCTGCGCGAGGACGGTATGGTCTATGACGATGGCACGGTGAGCCGGCTGGCCGAAGAGCATTTCCTGGTGACGACCACCACGGCCATGGCCGCGGGCGTGCTTTCGCATATGGAGTTTGCCGCACAGGCCCTCTGGCCGGAGCTTCGCGTTCGCTTCCTGTCGGTCTCCGACCAATGGGCGCAGATGTCGATTGCCGGGCCGAAGGCGCGTACGATCCTGCAGGCCGTCGTCGAGGACGATCTTTCCGATGCAGCCTTCCCGTTCCTCGCCGCGCGTGAGGTGCGGCTGAAGGGCAATCTGAAGGCACGGCTCTTCCGCATCTCCTTTTCCGGCGAGCTTGCCTATGAGCTGGCGGTGCCGGCAAGCTATGGCGAAGCGGTGGCCGACGCGCTGATGCGGGTGGGCGCACCGCACGGCCTCTGCGCCTATGGTGTCGAGGCGCTGAACGTGCTGCGCATCGAGAAGGGCCATGTCACCCATGCCGAGCTCGACGGTCGCGTGACGCCCGACGATGCGGGCCTCGGCCGCATGATGGGCACCGGCAAGCCGGATTTCATCGGCAAGCGGCTCTCCACCCGCTTCGGCCTGACCGCCGCCGACCGCGCCCAGCTCGTTGGCTTGAAGGCACTGGAGGCGGACAAGGACATGCGCGCCGGCGCGCATCTTCTCAAGGACGGTGCCAAGCCTTCGACGATCAACGACCAGGGCTGGGTCAGCTCCGTCTGCTTCTCACCGACGCTCGGCACGCATATCGCGCTTGCCTTCCTGAAATCAGGGCGCGAGCGCTACGGCGAGAAGATCGTCGTCTGGGACCAGCTGCGCGGTGTGGAGACATTTGCCGAAGTCTGCGATCCGGTCTTCGTCGATCCGGAAAACCGAAAGCTGACGGCGTGAGGTAAGACCATGGCTTACGAGTATCAGGCAGTACACGCGCTGGACGGCACGATCGGCGCCGTCCCCGGCGAGCGGACCAACCATCTTGCCGTGCACCGTGCCACGGCCATCGCCGTGGTGCTGGCGGCACGCGGCCACGGTGCCGAAGCGGCCGGCATCCTCGTCGCCGACGGTGCGTTCGAGGCCCGCTTCTGCGGCCCGGGCGAATGGCTGGTGCTGTCGGAGGTGCATGCGCCGGAAACGCTGGCTGCCGAACTGTCCGTCCGGCTCGGTGCCTTCGCCTTCGTGGTCGACCAGAGCCATGGCCGCGTGGCGCTTACCCTGTCCGGCCCCGATGCGGCACGCATCCTTGCGAACGGTATCGCTGTCGACCTTCATCCGGAGGCCTTCGCCGTCGGGCGCGCTGCGAACGTGCTGTGCAACCATCTCTCGGTCAATCTCGCCCGCACCGGTGCCGATCGTTTTGATCTTGTGGTGATGCGCAGCTTTGCCGAGGCACTGGTCGCCGATCTCAAGGTCATGGCGCGCAGTCACGATCTCTCCGTCGATTTCGCCACGCGCTGACAAAAACATCCGGAGCGACATGGCGCTTCGCACCTCGGGCTTGCCGGGCGTCGGGGGAACCCAATAGGCTGCATTCGCGCCGCATTGAATTCCCTTCAACCCGGAAAAACCGGAGTTTTCATGAAGAGCCATGCAAGGGTCGTCGTTATCGGGGGCGGCGTTGTCGGCTGCTCCGTCCTGTATCACCTCACGAAATTCGGTTGGACCGATGTCGTGCTCGTCGAGCGTTCGGAGCTGACCTCCGGCTCGACCTGGCACGCAGCCGGCGGCATGCACACGATCAACGGTGATCCGAACGTCGCAAAGCTGCAGAAGTACACGGTGGAGCTCTACAAGGAGATCCAGGACTATTCCGGCCAGGACATCGGCCTGCACATGACCTCGGGCATGATGCTGGCATCGACCAAGGATCGCTTCGACTGGATGAAGTCGATCCTCGCCAAGGGCCGTTACATGGGCCTCGATGCGCATCTCCTCACGCCGAAGGAGGCGCATGAGCTGATGCCGCTGCTTGATCCGGACCAGTTCGTCGGTGCGGTCTTCGATCCCGTCGAGGGCCATCTCGATCCCTATGGCACGACACACGCCTATGCGAAGTCCGCAAAGAAGAACGGCGCCGAGATCTATCTGCATACCAAGGTGGAAGATCTCGTGCAGCGCGAGGACGGCAGCTGGCGCGTCATCACGGACAAGGGTGAGATCGTTGCCGAGCATGTGGTCAATTGCGGCGGGCTCTGGGCGCGCGAGATCGGCCGCATGGTCGGCCTCGAACTGCCCGTGCTTGCCATGGAGCACATGTATCTCATCACCGAGGACATGCCCGAGGTCATCGAGTTCAACCGGACCACCGGCAAGGAGCTGATGCATTGCGTCGACTTCGACGGAGAGATCTATCTCCGCCAGGAGCGCAACGGCATGCTGATGGGCACCTATGAAAAGGCCTGCCGGCCTTGGTCGCCGCTCACCACGCCGTGGGATTTCGGCCACGAGCTGCTGGAAGAGGACATTGCGCGAATCACCCCGGAGCTGGAGGTCGGCTTCCGGCACTTCCCGGCCTTCAACAAGGCCGGCATCAAGAAGATCATCAACGGACCCTTTACCTTCTCGCCCGATGGCAATCCGCTCGTCGGGCCCGTGCGCGGCATGACGAACTTCTGGTCGGCCTGCGCCGTCATGGCCGGCTTCAGCCAGGGCGGAGGCGTAGGGCTTGCGCTCGCCAACTGGATGATCAACGGTGATCCCGGCTTCGACGTCTTTGCCATGGATGTCGCGCGCTACGGTGACTATGCCACGCTGGCCTATACCAATGCCAAGGTACGGGAAAACTATTCGCGCCGCTTCTCGATCCGCTATCCGAACGAGGAGTTGCCGGCCGGCCGGCCGCTGCAGACGACGCCGATCTATGACAGGCTCAAGGCGGCCGGTGCCGTCTTCGGGGCATCCTATGGCCTGGAGCAGCCGCTGTGGTTCGCGCCTGCCGGCGTGGAGGACCGGTTCTCCTGGCGCCGTTCGACGGATTTCGAGACCGTTGGCGCGGAAGCCCGTGCCGTGCGCGAGAGCGTCGGCCTGATGGAGACCTCGGGCTTTGCGAAATATGCGGTGAAGGGGAGGGCGGCGGCGGCCTTGCTCGACCGGCTGCTCGCCTGCCGCCTGCCGGAAACCGGGCGCATGACGCTTGCGCCCATGCTGAAGGATGACGGGAAGCTGATCGGCGACTTCACGCTTGCCAAGCTCGGCGAGGGGGATTTTCTGCTGATCGGTTCGGGGATCGCCGAAGACTACCATATGCGCTGGTTCGAGACGCACCTGCCGCGGGATGGCTCCGTCACGCTGGAGGCGCTGAACCTCTCGCTTGTCGGCCTTGCCATTGCCGGGCCACGGGCGCGCGATGTGCTGGCAAAGCTGACGCATTGGGATGTTTCAAACGCGGCGTTTCCCTTCATGGCGGTGCGCCGGATGGATCTCGGCATGGCGCCGGCCATCGTCGGGCGCGTCAGCTATACCGGCGATCTCGGGTACGAGATCTGGATGAAGCCGCAATACCAGCGCTATCTCTACGATCTCATCCTCGAAGCCGGGGCCGAGTTCGGCATCCGCCTGTTCGGCCTAAGGGCGCTGAACGCCCTGCGCCTCGAAAAATCCTACGGCAGCTGGTCGCGCGAGTATCGCCCGCTCTACGGTCCGGCGGAGGCCGGGCTGGAGCGATTCGTGGCCACGGGCAAGGCGGCGGAGTTCATCGGCAAGGACGCGGCGCGGGCTGAGCGGGAAGCGGGCGGTGCACTCCGCTTGCGTACCTTCGTCCTTGCGGCGAAGGATGCCGATGTGATCGGCGACGAGCCCATCTATCTGGATGGTGCGGTGCGCGGCTGGGTCACTTCGGGGGGCTATGCGCATGCGGCCGGCCTCTCGGTCGCGGTCGGCTATGTGCCGAAGGAGATCGCCGATGTCGAATCCGGCTGGTCGATTGAGCTTCTGGGCGAGATGCTGCCGGCGCGCCTGCAGCCCGAACCGCTGTTCGACCCATCCGGCGCGCGTATGCGCGGCTGATTTGCTCTCGCTTACATGGCGTCGTGCCAGATCGGCACAGCGCCGTTTGCGACTTTCGTGCATCTTTTTGGGCAAAAGCGCCGCGCTTCGTGCCGAAATTTTGGTTTTCCTGGCGTCAAACGCGCCATTTAACCGTTCTTGCTAAAGAAATTGTCGATCCGGGCTTTTTGGGCTTCCCTTTTGTATCGAAAGCGGTATGGAATCCGGACTGTCAAACAAGCTCGAAAAAAGAGCAGACAAGAACAAGAGATGCGGCCCTCAGGAACCGCATCCGGGGGATAGCAAATGGAATACTTTGTCCAGCAGCTCGTCAACGGGCTGACGCTTGGATCTATTTATGGTTTGATAGCCATCGGCTACACCATGGTTTACGGCATCATCGGCATGATCAACTTCGCCCATGGCGATATCTTCATGCTCGGCGGGTTTGCCGCTCTCATCGTCTTTCTCGTCCTCACCAGCGTGTTTGTCGGCCTTCCGGTCGTCATACTTTTGCTGGTCATGATCGCTGCGGCCATGCTGACGGCATCGCTGTGGAACTGGACGATCGAAAAGGTGGCCTACCGGCCGCTGCGCGGCTCGTTCCGCCTGGCGCCGCTGATCACCGCAATCGGCATGTCGATCGCGCTGTCGAACTTCATCCAGGTCACGCAGGGTCCGCGCAACAAGCCGATCCCGCCAATGGTGTCGTCGGTCTACAACGTCTTCGGCATCTCGATCTCGCTGAAGCAGCTGATCATCATGGTGCTGACGGTCATCCTGCTGGCGACCTTCTGGTACATCGTCAACAAGACCTCGCTCGGTCGTGCCCAGCGCGCGACGGAACAGGATCGCAAGATGGCGGCCCTGCTCGGCATCGATGTCGACCGGACGATTTCCGTGACCTTCATCATGGGCGCCTCGCTCGCTGCCGTCGCCGGTACCATGTACCTGATGTATTACGGCGTGACCGTCTTCACCGACGGCTTCATTCCGGGCGTCAAGGCCTTCACGGCTGCGGTTCTCGGCGGTATCGGCTCGCTTCCGGGCGCCGTGCTCGGCGGTCTGCTCATCGGCCTCATCGAGAGCCTGTGGTCCGCCTACTTCACCATCGACTACAAGGACGTCGCGACGTTCTCCATCCTCGCCATCGTCCTGATCTTCAAGCCGTCCGGTATTCTCGGACGACCGGAAGTCGAGAAGGTTTGATCCATGTCCAACATTTCGAACACTCATGAGCGCGCCGGCGGGAACCTGACGGCGCAGGCTCTGCGCGAGGGCTTTTTTGCCGGTCTCGTCGCACTCGGCCTCTTCGTCCTCTTCGTCGGTCTCGAGACCACGCAGAACATCCGCAACGAGCTTGTGCTGAACCAGCGCTGGGGGCTGCTTGCGATCTTCGTGGTCGTCGCTGCCGTCGGCCGCTTCCTTTCCGTCGCCTATCTGCGTCCCTGGGCCGCGGCCCGCAAGGCGGCCGCTTCGGCCAAGCCGGCGGAAGGCGAGGAGAGCTTCTTCAAGCGCAACTTCAGCAAGATCGCCATCGTTGCGCTGCTCATCTATCCGCCGCTGATGGTCATGCTCTTCGGCGTGCAGGGCTCGCTGAAGTGGGTCGACAATTTCGGTATCCAGATCCTCATCTACGTGATGCTCGCCTGGGGCCTGAACATCGTCGTCGGTCTCGCCGGCCTGCTCGACCTCGGTTATGTCGCCTTCTATGCGGTCGGTGCCTATTCCTACGCGCTGCTGTCGCAGCAGTTCGGTTTCTCCTTCTGGATCCTGCTGCCGCTTGCCGGCATCCTTGCGGCTTTCTGGGGCATGATCCTCGGCTTCCCGGTGCTGCGCCTGAAGGGTGACTACCTTGCCATCGTGACGCTGGCCTTCGGGGAAATCATCCGTCTCGTGCTCATCAACTGGACGGAAGTGACTCGCGGTACCTTCGGCGTGTCGGGCATTCCCAAGGCTTCGGTCTTCGGTATCTGGTCGTTCGACGTCAGCGCGCCGAACAACTTCGCCAAGGCCTTCGGTCTGCCGATGTCCTCGGCCTATTACAAGATCTTCCTCTTCTATCTCATCCTGGCGCTGGCCCTGCTCACCGCCTACGTGACGATCCGCCTGCGCCGCATGCCGATCGGCAGAGCCTGGGAAGCGTTGCGTGAAGACGAGATCGCCTGCCGTTCGCTCGGCATCAACACGGTGACGACCAAGCTGACGGCTTTCTCCATCGGCGCGATGTTTGGCGGTTTTGCCGGCTCCTTCTTCGCTGTGCGCCAGGGCTTCGTGTCGCCGGAAAGCTTCGTCTTCCTCGAATCGGCGATCATCCTTGCCATCGTCGTTCTCGGCGGCATGGGCTCGCTCGTCGGTATCGCCATTGCGGCGGCGGTCATGGTCGGCGGTACGGAGCTCCTGCGCGAGATGACGTTCCTCAAGTCCATTTTCGGACCTGACTTCACGCCGGAACTCTACCGCATGCTGATCTTCGGCCTCGCCATGGTCGTCGTCATGGTCTGGAAGCCGCGCGGCTTCGTGGGAAGCCGTGAGCCGACCGCGTTCCTCAAGGAGCGCAAGGCGGTCTCCGGAAGCTTTACCAAGGAAGGGCACGGCTGATGGCGCCCGGAACGAATACGATGACGAAAGATCCCATCCTGAAAGTCGAGCATCTGTCGATGCGCTTCGGTGGTCTCATGGCCATCAACGACCTCTCCTTCGAGGCCTACCGCGGCGACATCACGGCGCTCATCGGCCCCAACGGTGCCGGCAAGACCACGGTGTTCAACTGCGTGACGGGCTTCTACAAGCCGACCATGGGCATGATCACCATGTGCCAGAAGGGCGGCAAGCAGTTCCTGCTGGAGCGCATGACCGACTTCGAGGTCAACCGCGATGCCAAGGTGGCGCGCACCTTCCAGAACATCCGGCTGTTTTCCGGCCTGACGGTTCTCGAAAACCTGCTCGTCGCCCAGCACAACATGCTGATGAAGGCCTCCGGCTATACGATCCTCGGCCTGCTCGGCATGCCCGCCTACAAGAAGGCTGCCGGCGAATCGATCGATGTCGCAAAGTACTGGCTGGAGAAGGCGAATCTCATCGAGCGTGCCGACGACCCGGCGGGCGATCTGCCCTATGGCGCGCAGCGGCGTCTGGAAATCGCCCGCGCCATGTGCACGGGGCCGGAATTCCTGTGCCTCGACGAGCCGGCCGCAGGCCTCAACCCCCGCGAATCGCTGGCGCTCAACGAACTCCTGCGCTCGATCCGCAACGACAGCGGCACGTCGATCCTGCTCATCGAGCACGACATGTCCGTTGTCATGGAGATTTCTGACCATGTGGTCGTGCTCGAATATGGGCAGAAGATCTCCGACGGCACGCCGGACCATGTGAAGAACGATCCGAAGGTTATCGCGGCCTATCTCGGTGTCGAAGATGATGAGGTCGAAGAGGTGATCGAGCAAATCGAGGTGATCGAGGGCACGCAGGGAGGATCGCAGGAATGAGCGATACGCTTCTCAGCGTCAAGGGCGTGGAAACCTACTACGGCAATATCCGCGCACTCGCCGGCGTCGATGTCGAGGTCAAGAAGGGCGAGATCGTCTCGCTCATCGGTGCGAACGGCGCCGGCAAGTCGACCCTGATGATGACGATCTGCGGCAGCCCGCAGGCCCGCGCCGGCACCGTCACGTTCGACGGCGAGGACATCACCCGTCTGCCGACGCATCTGATCGCCCGTCGTCGTATCGCCCAGTCGCCGGAAGGGCGCCGCATCTTCCCGCGCATGACGGTCTATGAAAATCTCCAGATGGGCGCGAGCCTCGACAATCTGAAGTATTTCAACGAGGACGTGGAAAAGATCTTCACGCTCTTCCCGCGGCTCAAGGAGCGTCAGGCCCAGCGCGGCGGCACGCTTTCGGGCGGCGAGCAGCAGATGCTCTCCATCGGTCGTGCGCTGATGGCGCGTCCGAAGCTCCTGCTTCTCGACGAGCCCTCGCTCGGTCTTGCCCCGCTGATCGTCAAGGGCATCTTCGACGCGATCAAGAAGCTCAATCAGAACGAGGGCCTCACGGTGTTCCTCGTCGAGCAGAACGCCTTCGCCGCTCTCAAACTCTCCGACCGGGCCTATGTGATGGTCAACGGTCAGGTGACGATGAGCGGTTCGGGCAAGGAACTTCTGGCCAATCCGGAAGTGCGCGCCGCCTATCTCGAAGGCGGCCGGCACTGAGGGTGGTCCCGCGCAGGACCCGCATGGATCCTGCGCCGATCCTAGGATTTACGGCGGCTGGCGCATATCCTGCGGGACGCGCGGCCCTGTAAGGGGAGTATGTATTATGCAGGGAATTCTCTACGAAGAACCGTCGATCTGGCAGTTCCTGTTCATCACCGTCATCATGGGCGGCTGGACGGCCTGGCGTACCGGCAAGAGCGTCGCCGAGAACTGGCAGAGCTACGCCACGCTGGTGATTTACGTGCTTCTGCTCGGTGCGGCGATCCGCTTCGTTCACCATGCGCTGTTCCACGGCACCATGCTCACGGTGCAATACTATGTCGTGGACACGGTCGTGCTTTTGTTGTTTGCTACGCTGGGTTACCGCTACTATCGCACGCGGCAGATGACCAATAACTATTACTGGCTCTATGAAAAGGCATCGCCCTTTTCCTGGAAAGCGAAATAACCAGAGGGAAGCCCGCGGCCGGTTTTCGGTCGCGGCATAACGATATCGGCGCAATGATGCGGGTGTTGCGACCGGTTGAAACAAGCCCGCTTTAAATTTGGGAGTAACAATATGAAGAAGTCTCTCATGTCGGCTGTTGCTTTGGCTGCAATGGTCGCCTTCAGCGGCAGCGCCTGGGCCGACATCCTGATCGGTGTCGGCGGCCCGCTGACCGGTCCGAACGCCGCCTTCGGCGCGCAGCTGCAGAAGGGTGCCGAGCAGGCCGCTGCCGACCTCAATGCAGCCGGTGGCATCAATGGCGAGCAGGTCAAGATCGTGCTTGGCGACGACGTTTCCGACCCGAAGCAGGGCGTTTCGGTCGCCAACAAGTTCGTCGCTGATGGCGTGAAGTTCGTGGTTGGTCACTTCAACTCGGGCGTTTCCATCCCGGCTTCGGAAATCTATGCGGAAAACGGCGTCCTGCAGATCTCGCCGGCATCCACCAACCCGACCTACACCGAGCGTGGCCTGTGGAACACCTTCCGTACCTGCGGCCGTGACGACCAGCAGGGTGCTGTTGCCGGTTCCTTCGTTGCTGCCAACTTCAAGGACGCCAAGGTCGCCGTCCTGCACGACAAGACGCCGTATGGCCAGGGTCTTGCCGACGAGACCAAGAAGTCGATGAACGAAGCCGGCGTGACCGAAGCCATCTATGAAGGTGTCAATGTCGGCGACAAGGACTTCTCCGCACTCATCGCCAAGATGAAGGAAGCCGGCGTTTCGGTCGTCTATTGGGGCGGCCTGCACACCGAGTTCGGCCTCATCGAGCGCCAGTCCGCAGACCAGGGCCTGAAGGCCACCTTCATCTCGGGCGACGGCATCGTTTCGAACGAACTGGCTTCCATCGCCGGCGACGCCGTCGACGGCACGCTGATGACCTTCGCGCCCGATCCGCGCAAGAACCCGGCCGCCAAGGACCTCGTCGAGAAGTTCCGCGCTGCCGGCTTCGAGCCGGAAGCCTACACGCTCTATGCCTATGCTGCCGTTCAGGTCATCGCTGAAGGCGCCAAGGCTGCCGGCGGTACCGACGCGCAGGCCGTTGCCGAAGCCATCAAGTCCAAGGGTCCGTTCCAGACCGCGATCGGCGAACTCGGCTTCGACGAAAAGGGCGACATCACCCGTCCGGACTACGTCATGTACACCTGGAAGAAGGGTGAAGACGGCAAGTACACCTACATTCAGAACGAGTAGTCGTTCTGACGGAACGGGCGGCGCATTGCACGTCGCCCGGCCGCTTGAGCTTGAGCCCGGCCTTCGTGCCGGGCTTTTTTGTCGCCGGCAGGGTTCTGCGATGATGGTGGGACACGGTTGGGGCTTGCGTGTCGAGGCGTCCTGGTGAAACCTGCACCAAAGAGTGTCCCAACTCCGGTATCGAAACCCATGAACATTTATGCGGAACCGCCATCTGCTCTTGAAGGGGAGGTTCCTTCCCAGCGCCTTCAACGCGCACGCGGGCACGGGCGACTGGCTGCGAAGGCTTCTGCCGCCGGCACGCGGCTCGACGTGCTCTTCCAGGAGGGCTGCGCCAAGATCCGCCTGCCCAAGACCTTCGACGGAACGATGGAAGCGGTGTTGATCAACACGGCAGGTGGGCTCACCGGCGGGGACCGTGTCCTCTGGGAGCTGGAGGCTCGCGCCGGAACGCGCCTGACGGCGACGACGCAAGCCTGTGAACGGGTCTACAAGGCACATGCGTCCACTGCGAGTGTGGAGACCCGCATTGCTGTCGGTGCCGGTGCGCGAGTCGACTGGCTGCCGCAGGAGACCATTCTTTTTGATCAGGCGGCACTCGGCCGCCGGCTGGAGGTGGATCTTGCCGAAGACGCCACGTTCCTTGCGGTCGAGGCCATTCTGCTCGGTCGCAAGGCGATGGGCGAGCGTATGGAGGCCGGGCTTTTCCGGGACCGCTGGCGCATCCGCCGTGCCGGCCGGCTGATCCATGCGGAGGAAACCGCGCTGGCCGGCGGGATTGCCGCGCTGGCGGACCAAAGGGCGACATTGGCCGGTGCTCGTGCCTTTGCCACCGTGCTCTTCTGTGGCGCTGCAGCAGAGGCGCATCTGGAGCCGCTGCGCCGGCTGCTGGTGGACGGGGAGGGCGGTGCCAGCCATTGGCAGGACAAGCTCGTTCTGCGCCTCGTTGCGCCCGATGGGTTCGCGCTTCGCAAAAAGCTGATCCCGATCATTTCGCACCTGCGTGGCGGCGCGGGCGTACCGAAAGTGTGGACCCTCTGACCCCCTGCGGTTTCGAGCCGGGTTCCTGTTTTACGTATGTCGTGCGCGCAATTCCCCTGTTTAATATCGCACGACGTGAATCAAGCGATGGGCCATCCATGAACCTGACTCCCCGCGAAAAGGACAAACTGCTGATCGCCATGGCCGCGATCGTGGCGCGCAAGCGGCTGGAACGCGGCGTGAAACTCAACCATCCCGAGGCGATCGCGTTGATTACTGATTTCGTCGTCGAGGGTGCGCGTGACGGCCGGGCGGTTGCCGAGCTGATGGAAGCAGGTGCCCACGTGCTGGCGCGCAACCAGGTGATGGAGGGCATTCCCGAGATGATCCACGACATTCAAGTCGAGGCGACCTTCCCCGACGGCACGAAGCTCGTGACCGTGCACGAACCGATCAGGTGAGATCATGCTGGACCTTCGACCGAACTGCGAATGCTGCGACCGCGACCTGCCGCCGGAAAGCCCGGAGGCGATGATCTGCACGTTCGAATGCACCTTCTGCATCGATTGCGTGACGGGTGTTCTTGACGGTGCCTGCCCGAACTGCGGCGGCGAGTTCGTGCGCCGCCCGGTCCGGCCTGCGGCACTGCTCGCAAAATATCCGGCCTCCGCCAAGCGGGTCCTGAAGGCCGAAGGCTGCGGGCCGGCAGCCGCGGCGTGAGGAGGGTGTCATGATCCCCGGTGAAATCATTGCCGCTTCCGGCGATCTCGAACTCAATGCCGGCCTGCCGGTCACCACGCTCGATGTTTCCAACACCGGCGACCGGCCGATCCAGGTCGGCAGCCACTACCATTTTTACGAAACCAATGCGGGTCTCGCCTTCGATCGGGAGAAGGCACGGGGCCTGCGTCTCGACATTCCAGCCGGCACGGCGGTGCGTTTCGAGCCGGGGCAGACCCGTACGGTTCATCTCATTCCTTTTGCCGGCAAGCGCGAAATCTACGGTTTCCGCCAGGGCGTGATGGGGAAGCTTTGACATGGTGATACGTTCCTGCCTCCTGCTCGCCACCGCGCTCCTTCTTCTCTCTGCCCCTATGGCCGCCGCGCAGGACGGTGAGCCGGAGGTTGATTGCCAAAACGCCCAGGCACAGATCGAGATGAACATCTGCGCCGGCCGCGATTATGAGGCCGCCGACGAAGAACTGAATGCCGCCTACAAGGTGACCATGGCCGCGGCGCGCAGGATGGACGAACAGGCCCGCGAGATGGGCGAGCACTATGTCGGCGCCGTTGACGCGCTGAAACGTGCCCAGCGTGCCTGGATCGGCTACCGGGACGGGCAGTGCGAGCTGGCCGGCTTCGAGGCGCGCGGCGGCTCCATGGAGCCGATGCTGGTTTCCGGTTGCCTCGCCGACCTGACGCGCAAACGCACGGCCGAACTGAAGGCCGTCTCCGAATTTTCCGGAAATTGAGGAGGCGGGCGGTGTCGCGCAGGATCGCCATTGTCGGAAACGGGCCCGTGCCCGACGGGCTTGCCGCGGTGATCGATGCCGCCGATCTCGTGATCCGCTTCAACGACTGCCGCTCCCTGGGGCGCGGGGGTGACAGGACCGATATCGTGGCGGTCTGCAACACCGGCCGCCCGGCCTTGGCGATGCTGGGCAGTGGCTATTGGAAGGCAAGTGCCGCGGTGCGGCAGGCGCGCGAATTCTGGTGCGTGCGAGCCGCGCAGATGTTTGCCGCCATGCGCCCGGCCCTTGCCGTGAGCCATCCCGATCTCGACGATTTCTGCGACGACTACACGCTCGGCTTCGAGACATTCGCGCACGCCACCGGTCGGCGGATCGACGTGATCCCGTCTGCGGTGCATCATGCGCTCGATGCTGCGCTGGCGGTCTTCGACCCGCCACCCTATGTGGTGCCGAGTTCCGGGCTGATCGTCATCGCCCATGTGCTCGACACCGTCGCCAAGGCGGGCGATCGTGTTTCCATCGCCGGGTTCGGTCACGAAGGGTGGCAATGGCACCCCTTTGTCGCCGAGCGGCGCTGGGTGGATGCCCAGATTGCTGCCGGCCGTCTCGACCGGCTGGAGCGCCTCTGATGGGCGCCGATCTACCGGAGCGGCTCCCGATCTTTTGCCGCCTTGCGCGACGCCAAAGCGATGCCGCTCCGGTTGGCAAAGTTTCCGACCATCCGAACAAGACACCTGCCTCCCGGGGAAGTTGACCATGTCCTATCGAATGTCCCGTGCCGCCTATGCCAACATGTTCGGCCCAACCATCGGCGACAGGGTACGGCTGGCCGATACCGAGCTCTTCGCCGAGGTGGAAAGGGATTTCACCAGCTATGGCGACGAGGTGAAGTTCGGTGGCGGTAAGGTCATCCGCGACGGTATGGGCCAGAGCCAGGCAACGCGAGCCGAGGGGGCCGTCGACACGGTCATTACCAATGCGCTGGTCATCGACCACACCGGTATCTTCAAGGCTGATGTGGGCCTCAAGAACGGTCGCATCGCTGCGGTTGGCAAGGCGGGCAATCCTGATACGCAGCCCGGCGTCACCATCATTGTCGGCCCCTCGACCGAGGTGATTGCAGGTGAGGGCAAGATCCTCACGGCGGGCGGCATGGACGCCCATATCCACTACATCTGCCCGCAGCAGATCGAGGAAGCGCTGGCGAGCGGCATCACCATGATGCTTGGCGGCGGCAGCGGCCCGGCACACGGTACGCTTGCCACCACCTGCACGGGCGCCTGGCATATCGAGCGCATGATCGAGAGCTTTGACGCCTTTCCGATGAACCTGGCGCTTGCCGGCAAGGGCAATGCCTCGCTGCCGGCGGCGATCGAGGAAATGGTGAAGGCCGGGGCCTGCGCGCTGAAGCTGCACGAGGATTGGGGGACGACGCCGGCGGCGATCGACTGCTGCCTTTCCGTCGCTGATGACTACGACGTGCAGGTTATGATCCACACGGACACGCTGAACGAAAGCGGCTTCGTCGAGGACACGATGGCCGCCATCAAAGGCCGCACCATCCATGCCTTCCACACCGAGGGGGCGGGCGGCGGCCATGCGCCGGACATCATCAAGGTGTGTGGCCATGCCAATGTCATTCCGTCCTCGACCAATCCGACACGACCCTACACGGTCAACACGATCTCCGAACATCTCGACATGCTGATGGTCTGCCATCACCTGTCGTCGTCGATTCCGGAGGACATCGCCTTTGCCGAGAGCCGTATCCGCAAGGAGACGATCGCGGCCGAGGACATCCTGCACGATATCGGCGCCTTCTCGATCATCTCCTCTGACAGCCAGGCCATGGGCCGCGTCGGGGAGGTGGCGATCCGCACCTGGCAGACCGCCGACAAGATGAAGCGCCAGCGCGGCCGCCTTGCCGGCGAGACGGGCGAGAACGACAACCTGCGCATCCGTCGCTACATCGCGAAATACACGATCAATCCGGCGATCGCCCATGGTCTCAGCCACGAGATCGGCTCCGTCGAGGTCGGCAAGCGGGCCGATCTCGTCTTGTGGAACCCGGCATTCTTCGGTGTGAAGCCGGACATGGTGTTGATCGGTGGGGGGATCGCGATGGCGCCGATGGGCGATCCGAACGCTTCCATCCCGACGCCGCAGCCGGTGCACTACCGCCCGATGTTCGGTGCCTTCGGCAAGATGCGCACCAATTCCTCCGTCACCTTCGTCTCGCAGGCGGCGATCGATCTCGGCCTGCGCGAGCGGCTCGGCGTCGCCAAGCAGCTGCTGCCGGTGCGCAACACGCGGGCCATCTCCAAGGCCTCGATGGTGCTGAACGACCTGACGCCGCATATCGAGGTGGATCCGGAGACCTATGAGGTGCGGGCGGACGGCGAATTGCTGACCTGCGAGCCCGCGACCGTGCTGCCGATGGCACAGCGCTATTTCCTTTTCTAGGCGGCTGCCGGCCAAGCGGACCTCTCCGCATATCCCTTAACGGAAGTTTCAAAACGGGACAGTTAAACTTCTAGCGAAGGCATTAGCTGAATCTGAAAGAAAGTGCCTTAGGGTCTCCTTGTTCATTATGGAGAGATGTATGCGTGGCAGGCTGGCCCTTTGGCTGAGGGCCCAGTGGGAGGCGGGTGTCTTCCAGACGCGGGCCGATATTTCGATGTTCGTGCTGAACACCGTCCTGGTGACCATCACGCTTGCCACTGCGGGCTATCTGATGGCTACGGCAATCCTCGCGAACTTCGGCCTGCTCCCCAACCCCTTTGCCGCCGCTCTCGGTTTCGATACTCCCACGACGGTGCTGGTTGCGGCGAGCGTTTCGGCCCTGATCGCCTGGCTTCTGGGCATGGCAGTGCATGAAATGGCGCTGTCACGCGCCGAATTGGAACGGCTTAGCCGGCTGGATTCGCTGTCAGGCCTCCTGAACCGGCGGGCCTTCATCGCTGATATGGCGGAGAAGAAGGTTAACGGCTTTTTCGTGCTGTTCGATGTCGATCGGTTCAAGCTTGTCAACGACACGCATGGGCAAGCGGTGGGCGATGCGGTCATCGTTGCCGTTGCAGATGAGCTGGAGCGGGTCTTTGCCGCTCCCCATCTCGTCGGGCGTGTCGGCGGCGAGGAGTTCGCCGTCTTCATCGAGAACGACGACCGCGGGGATTGCAGCCTGCTGGTGGAGGAAGCCCGTCGTTCCGTTGCTGCGCGCCGTGTCGCGGGTGCCAAGGGTCCGGTCACCGTCACCCTGTCGGCCGGCATCGCGGATCGAGCTCAAGGCCGGTCGTTCGAAGCGATCTTCGAGGCGGCGGACCGGGCGCTCTATCTTGCCAAGTCGCTCGGCCGCGACCGGACGATCCATGAGGACGAGGGTGAGGGACTGCTGGAGCCGAGCCGCCGCGTTGCCGCTGGCGGGCGCCGGCGCTGATGACGACCTACGCCAAATGACGTAGGTCGGCGCTTCGGCGGTTTCCTCGACAGGGCAAACGTGCTCTTGTCGGGGGGACTTGATCCATCGAGACCCGAGGTCGCCTCTTGCCCCATCGCTCCACGGAAATCCTGCCGCACGGAACCGGCGGATCCCGCACGCCCATCGACGCCGTCATTCTCGCCCATGATCAGCGCCATGTGCGTCGCAAGCTCCTGCACATGCGCAGCGACGATGTCGTGATGCTCGATCTCCGCGAACCCGTACAGCTTGCCCATGGCGATCTCCTGCTCACGGAAGCGGGCGAGGTGATCGAGGTGATCGCCGCTGCGGAGGAGCTCTACGAGGTGGTGCCGAAGGATCGCCTGCATCTTGCCGAGCTTGCCTGGCACCTCGGCAACCGTCACCTGCCGGCGCAGATCGAGGACATGCGTATCCTCATCCTGCGCGACCATGTGATCCGGGATATGCTGAAGGGGCTTGGTGCTGCGGTGCGGGACGTCGTGGAGCCCTTCCATCCGCTGCGCGGCGCCTATCACGGCGCGGGGCACGGCCACCACCATCACAGCCATGGCTGATACGGCGTCGCCTGCGGCTCTGCTGCGCCTGATGACCTGGCTCTCGCCGGCCTTTCCAGTCGGTGCCTTCTCCTATTCCGGCGGTTTGGAGCAGGTGGTGAGCGATGGCGATGTGAGCGATGCGGAAACGCTCCGTACCTGGCTCGTGAGCCTCCTTGCGCACGGCAATCTCTGGAACGATGCCGTGCTTTTCGCCGAGGCGCATCGGGCCTTCGGCGATGCCGGGCGGCTGACGGAGGTTGCCGAACTCGCGGCGGCATTGTCGGGCTCAGCGGAGCGGTATCGTGAGACGATGCTGCAGGGCGAGGCCTTTCTCGCTGCTGCGGCGAGCTGGCCGCATCCGGTGTTGGCGACGCTCGGTGCCGTCGCCGCCTATCCGGTGGCCGTCGGTGCCGTTTCGGGCGGGCATGGCGTTGCGGCCGAAGCGGCGCTTGTCGCCTATCTGCACGCGGTCGCCTCGAACCTTGCCTCGGTCGCCATCCGCTGCGGCGTTATCGGCCAGCGGGGTGGCGTGGCGCTGCTTGCGGAGCTGGAGGGGACGATCCTCACGCTTGCGGCGGCGGCAGCCCGTTCGACGCTCGATGATCTCGGTTCGGCGGCCGTCCGGGCGGATATCGCCAGTCTGCGGCACGAGACGCTGGCGACACGGCTGTTTCGCTCATGACGGCGCGTGCGGCGATGCGCGGCAAGGTGCGGAGTTTCAACGAAGGGGTGGCGGCGCTCCCGGCCGGCTATCCCGGATCTACCGGAGGTTTTCCATGACATCGAAGAATGGCCCCCTGCGCGTCGGTATCGGCGGCCCGGTCGGCTCGGGCAAGACGGCGCTCACCGAAAAGCTCTGCAAGGCGATGCGCGAGCACTTTTCCGTCGCGGTCGTTACCAACGACATCTATACGAAGGAGGATGCCGAGGCGCTGGTGCGCATGCAGGCGCTGTCGTCCGACCGCATCGTCGGCGTCGAGACGGGCGGCTGCCCGCACACGGCGATCCGCGAGGATGCTTCGATCAACCTCCAGGCCATTGCCGATCTCAACCGGCGGTTCCCCGATCTCGACGTGGTCTTTATCGAATCGGGCGGAGACAATCTGGCCGCCACCTTCTCGCCGGATCTCGCGGACCTGACGATCTATGTCATTTCGGTCTGCCAGGGAGAGGAGATCCCGCGCAAGGGCGGGCCGGGTATCACGCGTTCGGACCTGCTGGTCATCAACAAGAAGGATCTTGCCCCCCATGTCGGGGCAGATCTGGACGTCATGCAGCGCGACGCCGAGCGCATGCGCGCCGCCCGGCCCTTCGTCTTCTCCGATATGAAGCGGGGAGAGGGGGTCGGCCGTATCGTTGATTTCCTGCGCGTTGAGGGCGGTCTCTGATCCCGCCCCGACAAACATCTCTCAGATCCGTCGAAGGGCTTCGGGGTCGCTTACATGGACGAGCCGGCCGCGCACATTGACGCCGTGGCTGCGCAGCATGGAGAAGGCGCGCGACAGTGCCTCGGGTGCAAGGCCGAGCCTGCCGGCGAGCAGGCTCTTCTGGTAGGGTAGGCGGAAACTTGTCGCCTTGTCGTCTGCCGGGCACTGGGCGAGCAGGTAGCGCGCCACGCGCTGCGGTGCAGTGTGCAGCCGGTCGTCGGCAAGGCTGGCAAAGGCCCGTGACAGTTGGCCGGACAAGGCGTTGGCGAGCGCCATCGCCAGATCCGGCCGCCGCCCTGCAATGTCGCGCACGCGCTTCAGGTCGAAACGCGCGATGAGGGAAGGCTCGGCGGCCTGGGCAGTAGCACCGTAGCGGCTGCCGTCGAGCACGACGCTTGCGCCGATGAGGTCGCCGGGACCGTAGAGTTCGACATCCGCTTCTCGGCCGTCCGGATCGAGCTTGTAGACACGCACATAGCCGGAGAGAACGGAATGCAGCATGTCCGCCGGCTCACCCTCGCGAAACAGCATCTGGCGTGCCGGCAGGTTGCCGATCGCCGCTATCTCCATCATCGCCGCCACGCTCTCCACGCCAAGGGCGGACAAGAGGCCGGAATTCAGCAGGGTCTCCCGTTCCCGGGCACCGGGTTTCATCAGCCTGTTCATCGATCTCACTCCATGCTCCCGCAGGCATCATCGGTCTTCGATGGGAGAACGATAGTCGAGGAAGAGGAAGTCTTATTTGATTTCGATCAATGAATACGAAAACGGCCGGTTCGACGTCTGTCGAACCGGCCGTTTGTTTGGCTTTGCCGTTATTCCGCGGCGAGTGGCGAGTGATGCACCACGCTGAAGGGCTTCCGCCCGCCATTTTTCTTCTCGAGCGTCTCGATACGCTTTTCGAGGTCGGCGACGTCGCGGCTGGTCTGGTCCGCCAGGCGGGTCAGCGCCTCCGGCTCCATGGCCAGCAGTTCATCGTCCTTCTTGCCGACAAAGCGGCCAAAAATCCAGCCGAGCAGGCGGGACAGATCGTCCATGATGAGGAAGAAGGACGGAACGACGACGAGCGAGAGCACGGTCGACACGATGATGCCGCCGATGACGGCGATCGCCATGGGCGAACGGAAGGAGCCGCCTTCGCCGACACCGAGCGCCGAGGGCAGCATGCCGGCCGACATGGCGATCGAGGTCATGACGATGGGGCGGGCGCGCTTGCGACCGGCCTCGATCATGGCTTCCACCCGCTCCATGCCGTGATGCATCATCTCGATGGCGAAATCGACGAGCAGGATGGCGTTCTTCGTCACGATGCCCATCAGCATGAGGATGCCGATGAGGACGGGCATGGAGAGCGCGTTCTGCGTCAAGATGAGGCCGGCGGCCACGCCGCCGATGGCGAGCGGCAGCGACAGGAGGATCGTGAAGGGTTGGATGACGTCCTTGAAGAGCAGGATCAGCACCATCAGCACGAGCAGCAGGCCGAGCAACATCGCATTGGCGAAGGACTGCTGCATTTCCCCCTGGATCTCGGCGTCGCCGCTCTCGGCGAATTGCACGGTGGGCGGCATGTCGATGCTGTTCGCGATCTCCTTGAAGCGGGCGGTGGCCGTGTCCAGCGCAACGCCGGGCTTGAGGTCGGATCCGATGGAGACGACGCGGTTGCGGTTGTGCCGCTTCACCGAGCTCGGACCTTCCGAATATTCGATGTCGGCGACGCTCGACAGCGGTACCATCTGGCCGCTCGCCGTCTGGATCTTCAGGTCGCGGATGGCCGAAAGGTCGGCGCGGAAATCGCGGTCGACCTGCACGCGGATGGGGATCAGGCGATCGTCCAGCGAGACCTTGCTGAGCTGGGAATCGATGTCGCCGATGGTGGCGACGCGGACGATTTCCGAGATCTGCGCCGTCGTGATGCCGAGGCGGGCCATCTGGTCGTCGCGCGGACGGATCTGCAGTTCCGGCCGCGGCAGCGAGCCTTCGGAGCTTATATTGGCCAGGACCGGATCGGCGCGCAGTTTCGATTCCAGCACGGCGACGGTGTTGTTGAGGTCCGCCTCGTTGTTGGAGAGAAGGTTGAAGGCAAGGTCGCGTTCGCCGCGATCGTTGAGCTTGATGATGCGCACGTCCGGAATGTCGCGCAGGCCCGCGAAGATCTCCCGCTCGATATCCCATTGCGGACGCAGGCGGCCCTTCGCCTCCACCTTCGGCAGATAAGGCCCGATGACCGGAATCCCGCCGAGCACGTCGTTCACCAGCTTGTGGGTGAGCGAGTGCTCGAGCTTGTCGAGGATGACGGTCACCGAGGCGCGGCGCAGCTCGAGATCGCCCTTCGGCGAGGAACCGCCGAGCACGAAGACGCTTTCCACACCATCGATGTCCTTGACCTTCTCATAGATCTGCGTCGTCGTACGGTCGGTATCGTCGAGCATCGCATCCGGCGGCAGTTCGACAGAGAGAACGACGCGGGAAGCGTCTTCCGGCGGCAGGAAGCTGCCGGGAACGGTGAAGAGCAGCATGACGGAGGCGATAAGGAAGGCGACGGCGGCAAGGAGCGTCGCATAGCGGGCATACCACTTGCGCGTCGTCGTGCTGACGACCCAAGTGTAGAAGCGCATGAAGACGCCTTCCTTCTCCTCGCCATGGCCGTCGGCATCGCCGGAGCGCATGAGATAGGCCGCCATGACGGGCGTTATGAGGCGCGCCACCGCGAGGGAGAAGAACACGGCCACCGCGACCGTCAGACCGAACTGGATGAAGTACTGGCCCGGAATGCCCGGCATGAAGGAGACCGGCACGAAGACTGCGATGATGGTGAAGGTCGTCGCGATGACGGCAAGGCCGATTTCGTCGGCGGCCTCGATCGCGGCCCGGTAGGGTGTCTTGCCCATGCGGATATGCCGGGCGATGTTCTCGATCTCCACGATCGCGTCGTCAACGAGGATGCCGGTCGCCAGCGTCAGCGCCAGGAAGGAGACGAGGTTCAGCGAGAAGCCGAGCATGTCCATGACGAAGAAGGTGGGGATCGCCGAAAGCGGCAGCGCCACGGCGGAGATCAGCGTCGCCCGCCAGTTGCGCAGGAAGAGCAGCACGACGGCGACGGCAAGCAGTGCGCCTTCCAGAAGCGTGTGCAGCGCCGCTTCATAATTGCCATAGGTGAAGTAGACGGCATCATCGACGAGGTCGATCGAGACGTCGGGATATTGCTTGCGCACCGTGTCGAGCGAGGTGGCGACGGATTCGGCGACCGTCACTTCGCTGGCGCCTTTCGAGCGGAACACGGCGAAGGTGACGACGGGATTGCCGTTGAAGCGCGAGAAGGAGCGCGGCTCCTCATAGGTGTCGGTGACCGTGCCGAGTTCGGAAAGCCGCACGAAACGGCCGTTCGGCAGCGCGATCATCGTGCCGTTGAGCTTTTCGACGGAGCGGGCGTCGCCGAGCGTACGGATCGCCTGCTCGGCGCCGGCGACCTGGCCGCGGCCCGAGCCGACATCGGCGTTCATGCTGCGGATCTGCCGGTTGACGTCGGCGGCCGAGATGCCGAAGGAATCGAGCTTGCCTGGATTGAGGTCGATGCGCACCTCGCGGTCGGCGCCGCCGAAGCGATCGATCTTGCCGATGCCCGGCCGGCCCTGCAGGGCACGCTTGACCTTGTCGTCGACGAACCAGGACAGCTCCTCGAGCGTCATATTGGGCGAGGAGACGGCAAAGCTCTGGATCGCCTGGCCTTCCACGTCGATCTTCGTGACGACGGGCTCTTCCACAGAGGCCGGCAGGTCGCTGCGGATGCGGTCGATCGCATCCTTGACGTCCTGAAGCGCCTGGTTGGTCGGCTTTTCGATCTCGAAGAGCACGGATGTGACGGAGCTGCCGTCGGTGACGGTCGACATGATGTCGTCGACGCCTTCGATGCCGGCGACCGCGTCCTCGATCTCCTTGGTGACCTGAACCTCCAGCTCGGCGGGGGCCGCGCCGCTCTGCTCGACGGTGATGGCGATCAGGGGAACGTCGATATTGGGAAAACGGGTGATCGGCAGGGCATAGAAGGATTGGATGCCGACATACATCAGCAGGAAAAACCCGAGCAGCGGCGCAATCGGATTGCGAATGGACCAAGCTGAAAAATTCATGTCCCCAAAGTCCTTGGTAAGAGACCAGACGTTTGCGTATGATTCCGTGCAGGTCCGGACGCAGAATAATGGTGCGCCATTGCCGGACCTCGTCCAGGCATCCGGCCCCATTCCGGATCACCCGCCATGCGACCGGGCGCCCCAGCCCGGCATTCTCCGCCCTGGGCGGCAGCTGCCCCGCTGCGGCGGGGCCATTGCTTCACTTGGTGGCCGATGCCTGCTCGGCGTGGACCGGATTGACCCGGTCGCCGTCACGAACATAGGCGCCGGCCTTGGCGACGACCTCGTCGCCGGCCGTAAGGCCGCTGACGATCTCGATCCCCTGGCCGTCCTGGATGCCGGTTTCGACCGGTACCAGCTTGACCACACCGTTCTCGACCTTGCGGGCGACCGTCTTGCCGCCTGCTGTGGTGATGGCGGAAAGCGGCAGCACGATGCCCTGCTTTTCCTCCACGATGATTTCCGCGCTTGCGAACATGCCGGCACGGGCCTTGCCCGGCTCGTCGAAGCGGATGAAGACGCGGCCGAGGCGGCTTGCCGGGTCGAGTGTCGGTTCGACGAGGCGGATCGTGCCGGTAAGCGTCGCGGCGCCGCCCGCGAGCGTGACGGTCGCTTTCTGGCCCGGCGCGAGCTTGAGGACGCCGTCCTCTGAAACGTCGGCCTTCAGCTCGATCTCGCCGTCGCGGATGACGGTGAAGAGCGGTGCGGCAGCGCCGCTGGCGATGGCGCCGATCTTGGCCGTTCGTGCCGAGACGATACCGGCGACCGGCGATTTCACCGCGGTGCGGGCAAGCCTCAGGTCGATGTCGTCGATCTGCGACTGGGCGACCTTGATGTCCGCCTCGGAAACGGCGATCGCCTGCTTTGCGGAATTGACGCGGGCGAGCGCTGCATCCGCAGCGGCAACGGCCTGGTCGGCGGCTGCCTGTGACTGCGAGCCGGACTTGACGAGCCGCTGGGCCCGGTCGCGAACGCGCACGGCTTCGTCGGCATTGGCCTTGGCTTCGACGAGCTGGGCGTGGATCTGCGCGAGGGCGGCGTTGGCCTTGGCGAGCGACGCCTCGGTCTGGCTCTTCTCCAGCACCAGCGCATCGTCGTTCAGGGTGGCGAGCGTCCCGTCGGCCTCGACCCGATCGCCGACATCGGCGGCAAGGGTGCGGATGGAGAGGCCATCGACGAGCGGCGTGACATAGACATCCTCGACCGCCTGGACCGAGCCGGTGGCGAGCACGCGGTCGGTGAGGGGGCGCGTTTCGGCGGCGGTGACGACGATTGCCGGAAGGTTTTGCGCCTGCTGTTTGCCGGCTTCACCCTCGGCCGGATCGGCGGCGAAGGCGAAAAGCGGCGTTGCCGTCAAGAATGTCGCGACGGAAAAAGAGAGTACTTTCCTGCGTCCAGAAGCCATAGGCCGAACTTTCCCAAAAGCATGACTTTATGATCTCGGTCCGGACGTTGTTCTTGAGGTTCTTGCCGGACCCTATTCCCTAAAAATATGGCGGACACAGAGCGGCTCCCCAGCTCCTCCACACTCCGCTGTGCGGTCTATGTAATCGGCGCACCTTGTCCTTACAAGGGGTAACGAAATGGTGCCTCATTATTTTATGCGTTTGGCATTTCAATGGCAATCGCGGCGCGCTGTCGCAGGTGCTCCATATGTTTTTCTTGGTGCCAAAAACGAAACGTGCGGGGCTTGTGGCCCCGCACGTCGCGCATCCGGCAGAAAAATCGTTTACTTCAGCGCTTCGTCGGTCACTTCGTGCGTCCAGGCGCCTTCCGGTTCCTTGGAGATGACCGGGTCGGAGCCGCCGGCAAGCAGCGAAGCGACGGTGCGCTTGTAGTCCGCCTCGTCGAGCGCGCCGTTGGAGCCGGCCGTCAGCTTGGCCACTTCGCCCATCATGCGCTTCTGGTGTGCCTCGGTCTGTGCGCCGGTCGAGTCGTTTTCAAGCACGATCTCGGCGGCTTCGTCCGGGTGCTCCTCGGCATATTTCCAGCCCTTCATGGAGGCGCGCACGAACTTGACCATCTTTTCCTTGAAGGCCGGGTCCTTGAGCTTGTCCTCCAGAACGTAGAGGCCGTCTTCCAGCGTTGCCACGCCCTGATCCTCATACTTGAAGGTGATGAGGTCCTCCGGCTTGATGCCGGCATCGAGCACCTGGCCATACTCGTTGTAGGTCATGGTGGAAATGCAGGCAGCCTGCTTCTGGATCAGCGGATCGACGTTGAAGCCCTGCTTCAGCACGGTAACGCCATCCGGCCCGCCGTCGGTCGGAATCTTCAGGTGGCTCATCCAGGACAGGAACGGATATTCGTTGCCGAAGAACCAGACGCCGAGCGTCTTGCCCTTGAAGTTCTCTGGGCCGGTGACGCCGGATTCCTTCAGACAGGTGAGCATCATGCCCGAGGACTTGAAGGGCTGGGCGATGTTGACGAGCGCCACGCCCTTTTCGCGCGTGGCGAGAGCAGACGGCATCCAGTCGACGATGACATCCGCGCCGCCGCCGGCGATCACCTGGGCAGGCGCGATATCCGGGCCGCCCGGCTTGATCTCGACATCAAGGCCTTCCTCTTCGTAGAACCCCTTGTCTTTCGCGACGTAGTAGCCGCCGAACTGGGCCTGGGTCACCCATTTCAGCTGCAGAGTCACCTTGTCGGCGGCCTCGGACTGGAACGCGGCAAGCGAGAAGGCGCTTGCCAGCAGGAGCGATGCGATCTTCGTTTTCATGTCAGTTCCCTCTTTTCTTTATTTTACGCCTGTCCACCGCGGACAGACGGATGCCAGAACGTGACGGTCCGCTCGATAAGCGCGACGATCCCGTAGAAGACGGAGCCAGCCACCGCGGCGACCGCGATTTCGGCCCAGACCATGTCGACATTCATGCGGCCCACTTCCGTGGAGATCCGGAAGCCCATGCCGACGATGGGCGTTCCGAAGAATTCGGCGACGATCGCGCCGATCAGCGCGAGCGTCGAATTGATCTTGAGCGCATTGAAGATGAAAGGCCAGGCGGCGGGAAGGCGCAGCTTGACGAGGGTCTGGAACCAGTCGGCGGCATAGGTGCGCATCAGGTCCCGCTCCATGTGGCTCGTCGCGGCAAGGCCCGAGACGGTGTTCACCAGCATGGGGAAGAAGGTCATGATGACGACGACGGCGACCTTCGACTGCCAGTCGAAGCCGAACCACATGACCATGATGGGCGCGACGCCGATGACGGGCAGCGCCGAGACGAAGTTGCCGAGCGGCAGGAGCCCTTTCTGAAGGAAAGGCGAGCGGTCGATGAGGATCGCCACGAGGAAGCCGAGGCCGCAGCCGAGCCCATAGCCGACAAGCACGGATTTGAGAAACGTCTGGCGGAAATCCGCCCACAGGGTCGGAACGGAACTGATGAGCCGCGCCCAGATCATGCTCGGCGGCGGCAACAGGACGGAGGGGACGTTGAAGCCCCTGACGATGCCTTCCCACAGGACGAGGATGGTGATGCCGAAGACCAGCGGCACGGCGAGGCGCGCCGCCTGGTCGGTGGCCGGGCTCGTGAACTTCTGGCGCACGAGCCATTCGTTGAACGCCCAGGCGGCAAGCCAGAAGACGATGGCGGCGATGAGGACGCTATAGTTCATGCCCGCGCCCCCATGCGCTTGAGGACAAGGCCATGGGCAAAGCCCACGACGATGACGAGCAGCGCCGCCACCGCCGCGGCCATGAACAGCGCCGCCCAGATCTGTACCGTCTGGCCGTAATAAGAGCCGGCAAGCAGGCGCGCGCCGAGGCCGGCGACGGCGCCGGTCGGCAGTTCACCGACGATGGCGCCGACGAGCGAGATGGCGATTGCCACCTTCAGCGAGGTGAAGAGATAGGGCATCGAGGCGGGCCAGCGCAGCTTCCAGAAGGTTTGTGCGGAAGAGGCATTGTAGGTGTGCATCAGGTCGAGCTGGATCTGCTCGGGACTGCGCAGGCCCTTCACCATTCCGACGACGATGGGGAAGAAGGAAAGGTAGGTCGAGATCAGCGCCTTCGGCATCAGGCCGGAAATGCCGACTGCGTTCAGGACAACGATGATCATCGGCGCGATGGCGAGAATGGGGATCGTCTGGCTGGCGATGACCCAGGGCATCAGCGAGCGGTCCATCGCCCGGTTGTGCACGATGGCGATGGCAAGCAGGATGCCGAGCACGGCCCCCATGGCAAAGCCGAGCAGTGTCGCCGAAAGCGTTATCCAGGAATGATAGACGAGGCTTCGCTTGGAGGTGACGGCCTTGTTGACGGTCGTATCCCAGAGTTCGGCGAAGACCTGGTGCGGTGCCGGCAGCACGGGCCGCTCCTGCATCATGGTCTTGGGCAAGAGCTCCATGAAACCGATGGTGGTTCCCGCCCGCGCCGCCGTGTCCCGCTCGAAGGGGGCGTTCAACACGACGACGAAGACATACCAGAGCACAACGAGTGCCAGCACGACGGTGCTTATCGGCAGCAGGCGGTCGCGCAGGAAACCGGGTTCCGCCATGGCTCAGCTCCTTGCCGGGGAGGGCAGCAGCATCAGCCCCATGGCCAGAATACCGAGGCCGACGCCGGCGAGCTGCGTGCTGCTGAGCCGTTCGCCGAAGAACAGGAAGGCAATGACATTGATCAGCAGCAACTGGGTAATGGCGGAGAGCGAAATGGCAATGCCAAGCCCGCCTTCGCGCATCAGTTTCAGCATCATCAGGTTGCCGACGATGTAGAGCGCCAGGGAGAACAGCAGGTAGAGGATGTTCGTGGTGCCGATATAGGCGCGCGAAGCGGTCGCTGCGGTGATGAAGACAGCGGTCGCGCCGAACAGCCAGAGCACGAAGGAGAGCTTCATCAGGCGTGCTCCTCGTAGCTGTGGCCGGCGCGCAGCCCCTCGCGCACCCGGTGGGCGATTTCGAGGAATTCCGGCGTTTCGCGGATGCCGAGCGGACGCTCCTTCGGCAGGGGCGATTCGATCACGTCGGTGACGCGGCCGGGGCGGGGGCTCATCACGACGATCTTCGTCGAGAGGTAGACGGCCTCGGGGATCGAGTGCGTGACGAAGCAGATCGTCTTTTCGGTGGCGGCCCACAGTTTCAGGAGCTGCTCGTTGAGGTGGTCGCGCACGATCTCGTCGAGCGCACCGAACGGTTCGTCCATCAGGAGAAGGTCGGCATCGAAGGCGAGCGCGCGGGCGATCGAGGCACGCTGCTGCATGCCGCCGGAGAGCTGCCAGGGATACTTCTTGCCGAAGCCCGACAGGTTGACGAGATCGAGCGTGCGCTCGATGCGGGCCTTCTGGTCGGCCCTGGAGTAGCCCATGATCTCCAGCGGCAGGGCGATGTTCTTCTCGATCGTGCGCCAGGGATAGAGCGCGGCGGCCTGGAAGACGTAGCCATAGGCGCGGCGCCTGCGGGCTTCTTCCGGCGTCATGCCGTTGACGGTGATCTTGCCTGATGTCGGCTTCTCGAGATCTGCGATGACGCGCAGGAAGGTCGTCTTGCCGCAGCCGGAAGGGCCGATGAAGGAGACGAAATCGCCTTTCTCGACGGCAAGGTTTACCCCGGTCAGCGCCGTCACGGGGCCGTCGGCGGTCTGGAAGGTCAGGCCGAGGTCCTTTGCTGAGACGACGGTGCTGGAAGGCGTGGCATGGGACATGGCGGTCATCTTTCGGCGCGGGTTGCGGCAGACTGCATGTCCATTCTCAGCATTGCAATCGGCATTGTCTGCGGTATCACTTTGAGCACGGAATTCTCACGCTGGAGCCGGGGGAGACGATGGCGGTGGACGCGAAGGCCGAATGCCGGGTGGTGCGCCCGGGCGGCACGTATGACGGAAAACAGGGGTTCAGCTATTTCGAAGGGATTGCCCGGGAGACGGTCGGCGCCTCTGGCATCTGCATGCATCTCCTGACGATTCCGCCGGGCGGACGGGCGAAGGCGCACATGCATGAGAGCCACGAAACGGCGATCTACATGCTCTCCGGCGAGGCCCACACCTGGTACGGCGAGCGACTGGAGAACCATGTCGTCGTCAGGGCGGGCGAGATGTTCTACATCCCCGCCGGCGTGCCGCATCTGCCGGCAAACCTTTCCGACCAGCCGGCTTCGGCGGTCATCGCCCGGACAGATCCCCACGAGCAGGAGAGCGTGGTGCTCCTGCCGCATCTCGAGGCGCTGGTTGCGATTTAAAGGGCGGGGGATCAGGCCACGGGGCCGATCTCCCTCCTTGAGGGGGAGATGTCCGGCAGGACAGAGGGGGGTATATCGCCGCGGCCCAATCCTCACGTCTTGCACCGCATCAGCGGCCCCCAGCGCGTGCCGTCCGGAAAGCTCACGGTGTAGCCGCCGCTCTCGGGTGTCAGCGTCAGTTCGTGCGGCGTGGTCTCCTCGTATCCCTCCTCGTGGCACTCGGCGGCGATCTTCGTCGCGCCGTCAACCTGTTTCCTGTCGCCCTTGAATTCGCAAAAGGAGGCCGCGGTGGTGACGCCTTCCTTGTTCAGCAGGAAGAAGAAATCGGCGCCGGAGGATTCTCCCGTCTCGGCATAGTGGCAGCCTTCCTGGTTGCCATAGCTGCCATCGACAAGATCGGCTGCCGCCCCCGCCGAACCGGCGAGTGCGATGCCGAGAAGAAGGGTGAGGCGGCCGCTGCGGATCATACGCCGCTCGCCGGAATGCCGCTGCGCTCGACCTTGCGCGGCGCGGTGATCTCCTTCCAGGTCGACAGCGCCTTGTTGACGGCGGCAAAGGGCTCGCGCTTGACGAACTGGCCGTGGCCCTCGCGCGTCTTGACGGTCGATTCCTCGATGGCGACCACGCCGCGCGTCAGGGTGAAGCGTGGCAGGCCGACGACGTCCTTGCCTTCGAAGACGTTGTAGTCGATCGAGGACTGCTGGTTCTTCGACGAGATGGTCTTAGACCGCTTCGGATCCCAGACGACGATATCCGCATCCGCACCGACGAGGATGGCGCCCTTGCGCGGATAGACGTTGAGGATCTTCGCGATGTTGGTGGAGGTGACGGCGACGAACTCGTTCATGGTGAGCCGGCCGGTGTTGACGCCATGCGTCCAGAGCATCGGCATGCGGTCCTCCAGCCCCCCGGTGCCGTTCGGGATCTTGCGGAAATCGCCGAAACCGGTGCGCTTCTGTTCGCTGGTAAAGGCGCAGTGGTCGGTCGCCACCACCTGCAAGGAGCCCGCGGCAAGGCCGGCCCAGAGCGAATCCTGGTGCTGCTTGTTGCGGAAGGGCGGGCTCATGACGCGGCGTGCGGCGTGGTCCCAGTCCTTGTTGAAATATTCCGTTTCGTCGAGCGTCAGGTGCTGGATCAGCGGCTCGCCGTAGACGCGCATGCCGTTCTGCCGGGCGCGGCGGATGGCTTCATGTGCCTGTTCGCAGGAGGTGTGCACCACATAGAGCGGCGCACCCGCCATATCGGCGATGATGATGGCGCGGTTCGTCGCCTCGCCCTCGACGGACGGCGGGCGCGAATAGGCGTGGCCTTCCGGCCCGTTGTTGCCCTCGTCCATCAGTTTCGCCTGCATCGCCGCGACGACATCGCCGTTCTCCGCGTGCACGAGCGGCAGGGCGCCGAGCGCGGCGCAGCGCTGGAACGAGGCGAACATCTCGTCGTCGTTCACCATCAGCGCGCCCTTGTAGGCCATGAAGTGCTTGAAGGTGTTGATGCCCTTCTCCTCGACCACGGCCTTCATCTCGTCAAAGACCTGTTCGCTCCACCAGGTCACCGACATATGGAAGGAATAGTCGCAATTGGCGCGGGTCGACTTGTTGTCCCAGCGCTTCAGCGCATCGAGCAGCGACTGGCCGGGATCGGGCAGGCAGAAATCGACCACCATGGTCGTGCCGCCGGCAAGCCCGGCGCGCGTGCCGCTCTCGAAATCATCGGCCGAATAGGTGCCCATGAAGGGCATTTCGAGATGCACATGCGGATCGATGCCGCCCGGCATGACATAACAGCCCGCCGCATCCAGCACCTCGTCGCCGGAAAGATCAGGGCCGATCTCGACGATCTTCCCGCCCTCGATCTTGACGTCCGCCTTGAAGGTGAGGTCGGCGGTGACAATGGTTCCGCCCTTGATGACTGTGCTCATGATCATTCTCCCGTTTTTTCAGGATTGGCCGGATAGAAACGCGCAGCATGGCAGCGTTCGGTGATCTGGCCGGTCAAAGCTGCAAGGATCGTGTCGAGGACGGCACGCCGCTCTTGGGTGACTTCGTGATTCCAGAAGCGCAGAAGGGAATAGCCATGACTATTCAGCCAAAAGGACCGCGCGTCGTCTGATTGTCTTGCGGCATGGTGAAAGCCGTCGATTTCGACAATGAGGTGTTGGTCGCGACAGAGAAAGTCGACGATGTAGGCGCCCAAGGGCATTTGCCGGGCGAACTTGAAGCCGTTGAAGCGACGGTCGCGAAGATCACCCCAGAGAAGACGCTCTTCTTCTGTTTCGATTTTTCGTAATCGCCGGGCCTGGCCGGTTTTGCCCGGGTGTCGTTTGGTGGTGTCGTTTGCGTTCGGCATGGCCCCCTCATCCGACCCTTCGGGCCACCTTCTCCCCGCTGGGGAGAAGGGGATATGCGCGGAACTGTCTTCTTCTTCTCTCCAGGTCAGCATTTGCGGCGCTGAAGCATTGGTAGTCGTTGCAGCGTGTTTTCCCTTCTCCCCAGCGGGGAGAAGGTGGCCCGAAGGGTCGGATGAGGGGGTGTTCACTGCCGGAAGCATCCGCTCACTCCGCAATCTCCGCAGTCTCGATCACCGCATGGAGCAGCACGTCGGCGCCTGCGGCGGCCCATTCCTTGGAAATGTCCTCCGCCTCGTTGTGCGAGAGGCCGCCGACGCAGGGACACATGATCATCGTGGCCGGCGCGACTTTTGCCGCCCAGCAGGCGTCATGGCCGGCGCCGGAGATGATGTTCATGTGGCTGTAGCCGAGGTCTTCGGCGGCCTTGCGCACGGTGGCGACGAGGGTCGGATCGAAGGTGACGGGGTCGAAATGGCCAACCGCCTCGACGGAACAGCCGACGCCCAGCGCCGCGCAGATTTTCGGCGCCTCTGCCTCGATGCGAGCGCGCATGCCGTCGAGTTTCTTCTGGTCCGGCGAGCGGATGTCGACGGTGAAGACGACCTTGCCGGGCAGCACGTTGCGCGAATTGGGCGAGAAGAACACCTGGCCGACGCCGCCGACGGCGCCCGGCTGGTTCTCCATGGCGACGGTCTGCACCATTTCGAGGATGCGGGCCATGGCGAGGCCGGCATTGACGCGCATCGTCATCGGCGTCGAGCCGGTATGCGCCTCGCGGCCGGTCAGCGTGAATTCCAGCCACCACAAGCCCTGACAGTGGGTGACGACGCCGATGTCCTTGCCTTCCGCTTCCAGGATCGGGCCTTGCTCGATGTGATATTCGAAATAGGCGTGCATCTTGCGCGCGCCGACCGTTTCGTCGCCGATCCAGCCGATGCGCTGCAACTCCTCGCCGAAAACCTTGCCCTCGGGGTCCTTGCGACCATAGGCATAATCCTGCGTATGCACGCCGGCAAAAACGCCTGACGCCAGCATGGCTGGTGCAAAGCGGGCGCCTTCCTCGTTCGTCCAGTTGGTGACGACAATCGGGTGTTTCGTGCGGATGCCGAGGTCGTTCAGCGAACGTACGACCTCAAGGCCGGCAAGCACGCCGAGCACACCGTCATATTTGCCGCCCGTCGGCTGGGTGTCGAGATGCGAGCCGACATAGACGGGCAGGGCGTCGGGATCGGTGCCCGGGCGCGTCATGAACATGTTGCCCATCGTATCGACGCCCATGGTGAGGCCCGCGCCGTCGCACCAGGCCTGGAACAGGCGTCGGCCTTCGGCGTCGGCGTCGGTCAGTGTCTGGCGATTGTTGCCACCGGCAATGCCGGGGCCGATCTTCGCCATGTCCATGAGGGAATCCCACAGGCGGTCCGCGTTGACACGCATGTTCTCGCCGGGTGCGGCCATGTCTATGCTCCCATGTCGTCGGACTTTTGCAGCCCCATTCTCGTTCCCACCGGCTGGCGGCGCCGTTGTTGTTTTGCGCCTTCCGATCAGCAGTTGCCTTTGTGTGATAACTGGCTGATAATTTGACCGGTTGGTAAACATTACAGCTTCCGTTGCGGCACTCAAGCCGAAAAACCAAAAACTTGGGCTGCGCCGAAGAAAATGGCGGCTGGTTAAACTGGTGAATTTGGCGGCACTTTTCCGGTTCGACGGGCAAGGCCGAGGGGGCACGATGGCATTACCAAGGGCGGCGAGGACACAGCGGCGCACGCGCATCCAGGAGGCGAAGGAAGAGCAGATCCTCGAGGCGGCGCTGGAGGTTTTC
Organism: Shinella sp. JR1-6; assembly: GCF_004284735.1. Taxonomy (NCBI): domain Bacteria; kingdom Pseudomonadati; phylum Pseudomonadota; class Alphaproteobacteria; order Hyphomicrobiales; family Rhizobiaceae; genus Shinella; species Shinella sp. JR1-6. Next base: position 512,336 of record NZ_SHMI01000001.1, read on the forward strand.
TCGCTGCACGGCTTTCGCGGTGCCACCGTCGACCAGATCGCCGAGGTGGCCGGCATGTCGAAGCCGAACCTGCTCTACTATTTCCGTACCAAGGAGGCGATGCACCGGGCGCTGATCAACCGGGTGCTCGATACCTGGCTCGATCCGCTGCGCGAATTCGATGCGGAAGGCAACCCGGTGTCGGAAATCCGCAGCTACATCAGGCGCAAACTGGAGATGGCGCGCGATTTTCCGCGCGAAAGCCGGTTGTTCGCCAATGAAATCCTGCAGGGCGCGCCGAACATCGAGGACGAACTGAAGGGGCCGCTGAAGTCGCTCGTCGACGAGAAGGCGGAAGTCATCCGCACCTGGGCGAAGGCGGGCAAGATCGCCAAATGCGACCCGTATCACCTGATCTTCTCGATCTGGTCGACCACCCAGCACTATGCCGACTTCGACGTGCAGGTGCGCGCCGTGCTCGGGCAGGACCAGGCCGGCGAGGGCCGGTTCGAGGATGCGGCGCGCTTCCTCGAACAACTCTTCATCGGCGGTCTCAATGTCAGCGAAGAGCCGGTCTGACGCCCGTTCCGAGCCGGATCAGTCCGGCAGAAGCGCCATCAGCGCCAGGCCGCAGGCGGTGACGAGGGCGCCGGCCAGGACCGGCAGGCTCGCCCAGCCGTGACCCAGAATGCCTTCGAGCAGGATGATGAAGCTCGGCGTCAGATAGCCGTAGCCCAGCAGCTTGGAGGCCGGCAGACGCATCGAGGCATATTGCAGGAGCAGGAACGTGCCGGCCGTGGTGACGACGGCCAGATAGGTGACGGCAGCGTAGACAGCGACGGGCAGGGCGGAGAAATCCGTTGCGATCAAGCTTCGGATACCCGGCGGGACCAACCAGAGCGTTGCGCCCACCGTTACCCAGAAGCCAAAGCCGACGGCCGATTCGCCCCGGTCGAAGCGGCGGATCAGTGGCACGTAGAGCGCATGGCAGACGACGCCGACGAAGAAGATCATCTCGCCGGTGCCGACATCGAAGGCGAGGATGGCATCGATATTGCCCCGGAAAATCACCCACACGGCGCCGGCCGCGGCGATGAGGAGACCCGCGAGTACGCCGAGCCGCGTCCTCTGGCCGAGCACCGGCAAAGCGAAGCCTGCACTCAGGAGCGGCATCAGCGTGAAGACCGCGCCGGTGGCGACGGGGCTGGTGAACTCCAGCGCCATGAACATGGTGAGCATGTAGATGGCGATCAGCCCGCCGAGCAGCAGGAAGCGCCAGGCCTGCTTCGGCAGCGTCAGCGGAACCCTGAAGGCGCCGAAGGCGAGCGCCGCCATGACGACGACGGTCAGGATGTAGCGCCAGAGCATCAGCGGCTCTGCCTCCATGTAGCGCGCCGCAAGGCCCCCGAAGGAGAAGGAGCCGGCGATCAGCACCGCAAAGAGCAGCATGGCGAGATGCCCCTTCAGCTTTTCGCGGCCTTTTGCATGGATGGAGAGGCCCGCCGGGGCCGGCATACGCTTCGTCAAGAAAATCACCCTATTGTCTGCGGTGCGGCATGCTCATAGAGCAAATCCGGCATGTGTGCGTAGCTGTTTTGCATCCGCAACAGCGAAAAGTCGGGGCGCGCCACTCCCACAGGAAAGCCGCAATCGCCGCCCATACGCCGGCGGCACGCGAGAGGACATTGCATGACGACGGCCATCGGCTTCAAGGACACGGACCGCAAGACGAGCGAACTGCTCGAGGACATCATCCACTCGATCAAGGGCGAGCACATCACGCTGCGCGATCTGCTCGCGATGATGGGCGAAAGCGGCCTGCTCCTGCTCTGCGCCTTTCTGTCGCTGCCCTTTCTGTTCCCGGTCTCGATCCCTGGCGTTTCCACTGTCTTTGGTGCCGGTATCGTCCTGATCAGCGCGGCGATCACGCTCAACCGCTTGCCCTGGCTGCCGCAAAAGGTCGCCGACCGGCGGCTGGAAAGCGGCAAGCTGCGGCCGGTGCTGGAGCGTGGCGTGAAATTCCTGCGCAAGTTCGACCGCTTCTTCAAGCCGCGCATGACGGGGCTGACGTCAGGTGCCGTGATGAACCGCGTCAACGGCCTGGTGCTGATGGGGGCGGGGGTTCTTCTCATGGCGCCGCTCGGGCTCATTCCCTTCTCCAACACGCTGCCGGGCGTCGCCATCCTGCTGCTGGCCGCAGGTATTTCGCAGCGCGACGGACTGGTGGTGTTGGCCGGCTATGGCATGGTGGTGATGACGATCGTCTATTTTGCCGGGCTGGCGCTGCTGGCCTACAGCGCCGGGCAGAGCTTCAATTTCTTTGGGTGAGAGTGGCTTCGCATTTGATCCGAAGCCTCGCTGCAACGGGCGTGTCGCATAGCCCCGGCTTGAGTTTGCGCGCGTGACGTTTACGGTAGACTCCCAAGTCGACGATCACTAGGTTCTATCAAGGAAGCGGGGAATGAAGCTTCATCGCGTGACGCATGTCCTGGATGTCAACGATACCAATCTCTCGGGTTCGGTTTTCAATGACGCGAACTTGTCAGGTGTCACCTTCAACCAGATCAACTTCTCCGGCGCTCGCTTCAATGACAGCAACATGTCCGGGTGGCGTGTCAACGACGTGAACCTGTCGGGGTCCCAATTCCAAAACGTCAATCTTTCTGGGGTCGAGTTCACGAATTGCAGGCTCGCCGGTGCCACTCTGAACGGCATACCCCTTGATGATCTCGTTGCCCTCTACGAGGCGTCGCGGAAAGCCTGAACTTCCCGCGACGGGGCTTTTTCTACTCCGCAGCCTGCCTGGCCATCGGGTTGTTCGGATGCGTCGTCCAGTTGGCGTAGTTCGGATCCACCGTTTTTCCGGTGCGCTGGTCGAGCACGCCGGGTTCCAGTTCCACCATGGTGATGCAGTTCTCCACCGGGCAGACGTTGACGCAGAGATTGCAGCCGACGCACTCGTCCTCCATCACCTCGAAATGCCTGACGCCATCGACGAACTGGGTGATCGCCTGGTGCGAGGTGTCCTCGCAGGCGATGTGGCAGCGTCCGCACTTGATGCAGGCATCCTGGTCGATATGGGCCTTTGCGATGTAATTGAGGTTGAGGTATTGCCAGTCCGTGACGTTGGGCACCGCGCGGGCGATGACGTCGTCGAGGCTGCGGTGGCCCTTGGCGTCCATCCAGCTTGAAAGCCCGGTGATCATCTCCTGCACGATCTTGAAGCCGTAGGTCATCGCGGCTGTGCAGACCTGCACGTTGCCGGCGCCGAGCGCCAGGAACTCGGCCGCATCGCGCCAGGTGGTGATGCCGCCGATGCCTGAAATCGGCAGGCCGTAGGTTTCCGGATCGCGGGCGATCTCGGCCACCATGTTGAGCGCGATGGGTTTCACCGCCGGGCCGCAATAGCCGCCATGGGTGCCCTTGCCGCCGACAGTCGGGTTGGGCGCGAAGCTGTCGAGGTCGACGGACACGATCGAGTTGATCGTGTTGATCAGCGACACCGCATCGGTGCCGCCGGCCTTGGCCGCGCGCGCCGGCTTGCGGATATCGGTGATGTTGGGCGTCAGTTTGGTGATGACGGGCATGCGGGTGTACTGCTTGCACCAGCGCACCACCATTTCGATATATTCCGGCACCTGGCCGACCGCCGCGCCCATGCCGCGCTCGGACATGCCGTGCGGACAGCCGAAGTTAAGCTCGATACCGTCGGCGCCGGTCTCTTCCACCAGCGGCAGGATCGCCTTCCAGCTCTCCTCTTCGCAGGGCACCATGATCGAGGCGATCAGCGCCCGGTCAGGCCAGTTCATCTTCACCTGCTTCATCTCGCGCAGGTTCGTGTAGAGGTCGCGGTCGGTGATCAGCTCGATATTGTTGAGGCCGAGAAGCCGTCGGTCGGCACCCCAGATCGCGCCGTAGCGCGGGCCGTTGACGTTGACGACCGGCGGGCCTTCTTCGCCGAGCGTCTTCCAGACCACGCCGCCCCAGCCGGCCTTGAAGGCGCGCTCGACATTGTAGGCCTTGTCGGTTGGCGGCGCGGAGGCCAGCCAGAAGGGATTGGGCGACTTGATGCCGACGAAGGTGTTGCGAAGATCAGCCATGTCTCATCTCCCTCAAGCGACGGCAACGGAAGGCTGCACACCGGCGGCCAGCATGCGGTTGATCGAATCGGCCGCATCGCGGCCCTGTGCGACGGATGTGACCGTCAGGTCTTCACCGGCCTTCACGCAGTCTCCCCCCGCCCAGACATTGGCGAGGGACGTACGGCCTTCCGCATCGATGGCGATGCGGTTGCCGGCCATGGCGAGCGAACCGAGGCCGGCGGCCTCGAACGTCTGGCCGATGGCCTTGAAGATCTGGTCGGCGGCGAGCGCGCCGATTTCGCCGGTGCCTTCGAGCTTGCCGTCGCGCATCTCGGTATATTCCACCTCGATGCCGGCGACATGGCCGTCTCTTGCGATGACGCGTTTCGGCTGGAGCCAATGGCGGATCATCACGCCCTTGGAGGCGGCGAGATCCTGCTCGAATTCCGAGGCGTTCATCTGCTCCTTGCCGCGGCGGTAGCAGATCGTCACCTCCTCGGCGCCGAGGAGCTTTGCCTGCACGGCGGCGTCGATCGCCGTCATGCCGCCACCGATGACGACGACGCGCCGGCCGACGGGGATCGTCGCCTTGTCCGTCGCCTGGCGTAGTTCCGCGATGAAATCGACCGCATCGACGACGCCGGGCAGGTTTTCGCCCTCCGCGCCGAGCGCGTTGACACCGGAAAGGCCCATGCCGAGGAAGACGGCGTCGAAATTGCCGGTGAGATCGGCAAGTGTGAAGTCGCGGCCGAGTTTCAGGCCGTTCTTCACCTCGATGCCGCCGATCGCCAGCACATAGTCGACTTCGCGCTGGGCGAAATCGTCGACCGCCTTGTAGGTGGCGATGCCGTACTCGTTGAGGCCGCCGGCCTTTTCGCGTGCTTCGAAGATCACGACGTCATGGCCATCCATGGCGAGGCGATGGGCGCAGGCAAGTCCCGCCGGGCCTGCCCCGACGACCGCCACGGCCTTGCCGGTGCGGGCGGCGCGTTCGTAAAAGTGTTTGTTCTCCGTCATCGCCACGTCGGTCGCGTAGCGCTGCAGGCGGCCGATTTCCACCGGGCGGTGCTCGGCGGTGTTGCGCACGCAGGCCTGTTCGCAGAGCGTCTCGGTGGGACAGACGCGGGCGCACATACCGCCCAGAATGTTCTGGTCGAAAATGGTGTTCGCCGAACCGATCGGATTGCCCGTCGAGATCTGGCGGATGAACAGCGGAATGTCGATGGAGGTGGGACAGGCCGTCATGCACGGCGCGTCGTGACAGAAGTAACAGCGGTCGGCGGCGACCAGGGCCTCGTGATCATCGAGGCGTGGATGCAGGTCGGAAAAGTTCGTGTCGTATTCGGCAGGCGCAAGACGCCCCCGATGGATCCCAGATTGCGTCGTTCCCATAGTTATCTCCCATTCGCGTGGGCTTTTTGAATGAGAGAACGGTAACTCAGGTTTATTTTTTTATCAAACGGTAAAAACTTAAAAGAAATGCTGGTTTTCCAGTGCTTTCAACAAAAGTAAACATGAGAAAACCGGTTATGTTTTTCTGTTGCATTGCGGGATGCTGTTCCGGCCGCACGGTCACATGACGTTTGACAGGCCGCCGGAAAAGATGCAGCAAATTCTTTGGAACATCAGGGGAAAATCATGGCGAAGCGGACGGAGACAGCCGGGCGGCTGGACGATGCGGCAAGGGCCGGTTGGCTCTACTATGTCGCGGGCCGCACGCAGGACGAAATCGCCTCCGCCATGGGCATCTCCCGTCAGTCGGCGCAGCGGCTTGTCTCGCTCGCCGTCGCCGAGCGGCTGATCAAGGTGCGGCTCGATCACCCGATCGCTGAATGCCTGGAACTCGGCGAGGAGCTGCGAAAGAAATTCGGGCTCGTGCATGTCGATATCGTGCCGAGCGATCCGGGCTCGACCTCGACGACGATCGGCATTGCGGAAGCCGGTGCGGCGGAAATCGAGCGCTGGCTGAAGAAGGCCGAGCCGATCGTGCTCGCCGTCGGCACGGGGCGCACGCTGAAGGCGGCGATCGACCAGCTTCCGGCGATGGAATGTCCGCAGCACCGCATCATGTCGCTGACCGGCAATATCGGGCCGGATGGTTCGGCGGCATACTACAACGTCATCTTCTCGATGGCCGACGCGGTGAAGGCGCGGCACTATCCGATGCCGTTGCCGGTTCTCGTCTCCTCCACGGAGGAGCGTGACCTCCTGCACAAGCAGAGCCTCGTGCAATCGACCCTCCAGCTCGGCCGACAGGCCGACGTCGCCTTCGTCGGGATCGGAGAACTCGGCGCGGATGCACCGCTCTGCCTCGACGGCTTCCTCGACCCGGAGGAAATGGCGCGGCTGATGGAGGAGGGGGCCGCCGGCGAGATCTGCGGCTGGATGTTCGACCGCGACGGCAAACTGCTCGACGGCAGCATCAACGAACGCGTCGCCTCCGTGCCGCTGCCGCCGCGCGAGACGACCACCGTCATCGGCCTTGCCAAGGGCAAGCGTAAATATACGGCGCTTCTCGCGGCGCTGCGCGGGCGCATGATCAACGGCGTCATCACCGACGAATCGACCGCCCGCCACCTGCTTTCGGCCTGATCGAGAGCCGTCTCCCACGCAGAAATTTCCCATGAGATTCAACGGGCGCTGCCCCGCCTTGTGCGGTGCAGCAACGATTGGTCGTTGACTTGTTGCGGCAATATGCGAGTAATTGCCCATGAGCAAAGCAAATGCTCAAAACCCTTCTGGGAGGAAGATGATGAATTTGAGAACCCTTCTGCTGGGCGTCAGCTCGGCCGCTCTCCTGTGCGGTTTCGCCAATGCCGAAACCCTGACCATCGCCACCGTCAACAATGGCGACATGATCCGCATGCAGGGGCTGACGGAAGATTTCACCACCAAGAACCCCGACATTGAACTGAACTGGGTTACGCTCGAAGAGAACGTGCTGCGCGAACGCGTCACGACCGACATCGCGACCAAGGGTGGCCAGTACGACATCATGACGATCGGCACCTATGAAGTGCCGATCTGGACCAAGCAGGGCTGGCTGGTGCCGCTCGACAATCTCGGTGCCGACTACGACGCCGACGACCTGCTTCCGGCCATCCGCTCGGGTCTGACGGGCGAGGACGGCAAGCTCTACGCCGCGCCGTTCTATGGCGAGAGCTCCTTCGTCATGTACCGCAAGGACCTGATGGAGAAGGCCGGGCTGACCATGCCCGACGCGCCGACCTGGGAGTTCATCGGGGAAGCTGCCCGCAAGATGACGGACCGCAATGCCGGCATCAACGGCATCTGCCTGCGCGGCAAGGCCGGCTGGGGCGAGAACATGGCGTTCCTGACCGCCACGTCCAACGCCTTCGGCGCCCGCTGGTTCGATGAAAACTGGAAGCCTCAGTTCGACCAGCCGGAATGGAAGAACACGCTCGACATGTACGTCAAGCTGATGGCCGATGCCGGCCCGCAGGGCGCATCGTCGAACGGCTTCAACGAGAACCTGGCGCTGTTCCAGCAGGGCAATTGCGGCATGTGGATCGACGCCACGGTTGCCGCCTCCTTCGTCTCTAACCCCAAGGAATCGACCGTCGCCGACAAGGTCGGTTATGCGCTCGCTCCCGATACGGGTCTCGGCAAGCGCGGCAACTGGCTCTGGGCCTGGAACCTCGCCATCCCGGCCGGCTCGCAGAAGACCGCGGCGGCGGAAAAGTTCATCGCCTGGGCGACCAGCAAGGACTACACCAAGCTCGTCGCCGAAAAGGAAGGCTGGGCGAACGTTCCTCCGGGCACGCGCTCCTCGCTCTATGCAAATGCCGAGTATGAGAAGGCGGCACCCTTCGCCAAGATGACGCTCGACTCGATCAATGCTGCCGACCCGAAGAACCCGGCCGTCAAGCCGGTGCCCTATGTCGGCGTGCAGTTCGTCGCCATCCCGGAATTCCAGGGTCTCGGCACGACGGTCGGCCAGCTCTTCTCGGCGGCGCTCGCCGGCCAGATGTCGGTCGACGACGCGCTCGCCCAGGCCCAGCAGGTCACCACCCGCGAAATGACCCGCGCCGGCTACATCAAGTAATACCTCCTCCCCAAGGACAGGCTGCCCGGACGTGCTCCGGGCAGCCGATAGACGGGGTGTTGTTTCCGGCGCTTGCCCCTCACCTGCCTGCCGGCATCCACTCCCCGCAAGTGGGGAGAGGAACGATGGGCGCTCCTTTCTGCCCCTTCTCCGTGTTTGCGGGGAGAAGGTCCGGGTAGGGGGATGAGGGGCGGCTCCGCCCTGGAATGATGTCGTGACTGCACAGGCCGGCCGGACCGGCTCTCGGGAGGAAATCATGGCGACGGAGAACACGCGCGGGCTGGCGCGTCTGATGTTGGCGCCCTCTGTGGGGCTGCTTCTGGTCTGGATGATCGTGCCGCTGGCGATGACGCTGTGGTTCTCGTTCCAGAACTACAACCTCCTGAACCCGGCCAATGTCAGCTGGGCGGGGCTGTTCAACTATCAGTACTTCTACACCGACCCGGCCTTCTTCCAGTCGATCTGGAATACGCTCGTGATCGTCGTCGGCGTGCTCTTCATCACCGTCATCGGCGGCATTGCCATCGCGCTTCTGCTCGACCAGCCGATGTGGGGGCAGGGCATCGTGCGCATCATGATCATCTCGCCCTTCTTCGTCATGCCGCCGGTGGCAGCGCTCGTGTGGAAGAACATGATCATGCATCCGGGCTACGGGGTGCTGGCGGATATCAACCGCGCCGTCGGCCTGCAGCCTGTCGACTGGTTCGCGCAATATCCGCTGTTCTCGATCATCATCATTGTCGCCTGGCAGTGGCTGCCCTTTGCGACCCTCATCCTGCTCACCGCGCTGCAATCGCTTGACGGCGAGCAGAAGGAGGCGGCGGAAATGGACGGCGCGGGTTTCGTGTCGCGCTTCGTCTACCTGACGCTGCCGCATCTCGCCCGCTCGATCACCGTCGTCATCCTGATCCAGACGATCTTCCTGCTCGGCGTCTACGCGGAAATCCTCGTCACCACCAATGGCGGTCCGGGTTATGCCTCGACCAACCTGCCGTTCCTGATCTACCGCACCGCGCTCCTCGGCTACGACGTCGGCGGCGCCTCGGCCGGTGGCATCATCGCCGTCATCCTCGCCAACATCGTCGCCTTCTTCCTGATGCGCGCCGTCGGCAAGAACCTGGACAAGTGAGAGAGGGACAAGACCATGGCTAGAGCCGTCTCAACAAGAAGAACCGTCGTCTTCACCATCGCCGCCTGGATCATCGCGCTGATCATCTTCTTCCCGATCCTCTATACGATCATCACTTCGTTCAAGTCCGAGACCGAGGCAATCCAGGGCTTCAACCTTCTGCCTTCGGGCACGGTCGAGAGCTATGCGGCCGTGCAGGCGCAGAGCAACTATTTCAAGTTTTTCCTGAACTCGGTCATTCTGTCGCTCGGCTCGACGCTCCTGGCGCTGTTGATCGCCGTACCGGCCGCCTGGTCGATGGCTTTCTCGCCGACGGCGAAGACCAAGGACATCCTGATGTGGATGCTCTCGACCAAGATGATGCCTGCCGTTGCCGTGCTGGTGCCGATCTACCTGATCTTCCGCGACACGGGCCTGCTCGACAGCCGTATCGGCCTCACCGTGATGCTGACGATGATCAACCTGCCGATCGTCATCTGGATGCTCTACACCTATTTCCGGGAAATCCCCGGCGAGATCCTGGAGGCCGCGCGCATGGATGGGGCCTCGCTCTGGGGCGAGATCGTCTACGTGCTCACCCCGATGGCGGTGCCGGGCATAGCCTCGACCATGCTGCTCAACATCATCCTCGCCTGGAACGAAGCCTTTTGGACGATCCGGCTGACGACGACGAATGCCGCGCCGCTGACCGCCTTCATCGCCTCGTTCTCGAGCCCTCAGGGTCTTTTCTGGGCCAAGCTCTCGGCGGCCTCGACGCTCGCCATCGCCCCGATCCTGATCATGGGCTGGTTCAGCCAGAAACAGCTTGTCCGCGGCCTCACCTTCGGCGCCGTGAAGTAACGAACAGACCTCGGGGAGGGACCATCATGGGCAAGATCATCCTGAAGAAAGTCAACAAGTCCTTCGGCACGACGCAGGTCATCCCGGGCATCGACCTTGCCATCGAAGACGGCGAGTTCGTCGTCTTCGTCGGCCCGTCGGGCTGCGGCAAGTCCACGCTGCTGCGCCTCATCGCGGGCCTTGAGGATACCACCAGCGGCACCATCGAGATCGACGGCAAGGATGTGACGTCGGCGGCGCCGGCCAAGCGCGGGCTTGCCATGGTGTTCCAGTCCTATGCGCTCTATCCGCATATGACGGTGCGCAACAACATCGCCTTCCCCTTGAAGATGGCGAAGACCGATCCTGCCATCATCGACAAGAAGGTGACGGAAGCCGCACGCGTGCTCAACCTCACCAACTACCTGGAGCGGCGGCCCGGGCAACTGTCCGGCGGTCAGCGCCAGCGCGTGGCCATCGGCCGGGCGATCGTGCGCGAGCCGTCGGCCTTTCTCTTCGACGAGCCGCTGTCGAACCTCGATGCGGCGCTGCGCGGCACGATGCGGCTCGAAATCAGCGAACTGCATCATCAGCTGAAGACGACGATGATCTATGTCACGCACGACCAGGTGGAAGCCATGACCATGGCCGACAAGATCGTCGTGCTGAACGCCGGCAATATCGAGCAGGTCGGCTCGCCGCTCGATCTCTACAACAAGCCCGACAATCTCTTCGTTGCCGGCTTCATCGGCTCGCCGCGCATGAACTTCGTCAAGGGTGAGGCGGCCAAGCCGTACAATGCGCCCACCGTCGGCATCCGACCCGAGCATATCCGCCTCTCCAAGGAGAGCGGGACGTGGAAAGGCGTGGTCGGCGTTGCCGAACATCTCGGCTCGGACACGTTCCTGCATGTCAATACCGACGGCATCGGCATGATGACCGTGCGCGCCGGTGGCGACTTCCCCGTCACCCACGGCGACAGCGTCTTCCTCACGCCCGACACAACGCGCCTCCATCGCTTTGACGACGCCGGGAAGGCGATCCGATGAAACGGCTGGAGGGCAAAAGCGCGCTGATCACGGGATCGGCGCGTGGCATTGGCCGCAGTTTCGCGGAAGCCTATGTGCGGGAGGGTGCGCGCGTCGCCATCGCCGACATCGCTATCGAGCGGGCGCGGGCGACGGCCGACGAAATCGGACCGGCAGCCTATGCCGTGGAGATGGACGTGACGCGGCAGGCTTCCATCGACGCCGCCATCGCTACCTGCGTGAAGGAGGCCGGCGGCCTCGACATCCTCGTCAACAATGCCGCGCTGTTCGATCTGGCGCCGATCGTCGAGATCACGCGTGAAAGCTACGAAAAGCTGTTCTCGATCAATGTCGCCGGCACGCTCTTCACCCTTCAGGCGGCGGCAAAGCAGATGATCGCGCAGGGGCGCGGCGGCAAGATCATCAACATGGCAAGTCAGGCCGGGCGGCGCGGCGAAGCGCTGGTCGGCGTCTATTGCGCCACCAAGGCGGCGGTGATCAGCCTCACCCAGTCTGCGGGGCTGAACCTCATCAAACACGGCATCAACGTCAATGCCATCGCGCCCGGCGTGGTCGATGGCGAGCACTGGGACGGTGTCGATGCGCTCTTCGCCAAATACGAGAACCGGCCGCGCGGCGAGAAGAAGCGCCTGGTCGGTGCGGAAGTGCCCTTCGGCCGCATGGGCACCGCCGAGGATCTGACGGGCATGGCGATCTTCCTGGCCTCCCAGGAGAGCAACTACATCGTCGCGCAGACCTACAATGTCGACGGCGGCAACTGGATGAGCTGAGGCCCGCACCGCGCGGACCTTGCCAGCAGACGAGACCGGAAGGAACGGACCATGACCACGAAACTGTCGCTCGCCACCCTCAACGAGGTTGCCAGGACGGCTGCCGTTCCGGCCTATGAGCGCTCGGCCCTCAAGGCGGGCATCGTGCATTTCGGCGTCGGCAATTTCCACCGGGCGCACCAGGCGATCTATCTCGACGACCTGTTCAACCTCGGCCATGACCATGACTGGGCGATCATCGGGGCCGGTGTGCTGCCGTCCGACGCCGCCATGCGCGAAAAACTCGCAGGGCAGGATTTTTTGACGACGGTCGTCGAGCAGGACAACAACCGTTCCGGCGCGCGTGTCACCGGCGCCATGATCGGCTATCTCGCGCCCGGCAATGCTGCGGCGACCATCGCACAGCTTGCCAATCCCGCCATCCGCATCGTCTCGCTGACCATCACCGAGGGCGGCTATTTCATCAATCCGGCCTCCGGCGTCTTCGATCCCGGCCATCCGGCGATCGCCGCCGACGCCGCCAACCCCGCTGATCCCAAAACCGTGTTCGGGCTCATCCTCGCCGGCCTCAAGGCGCGCAAGGATGCCGGCCTCGCGCCTTACACCGTCATGTCCTGCGACAACATTCCCGGCAACGGCGAAGTCACGCACGCCGCCATTTCCGGCCTCGCGCGCCTCTCCGATCCCGCGCTTGCCGACTGGATCGACACCAACGTCGCCTTCCCGAATGGCATGGTCGACCGCATCACGCCGGCGACGGGGCCACGCGAGATCGGTATCGTCGCCGACGAATACGATATCGATGATGCCTGGCCGGTCTTCTGCGAAGAGTTCAAGCAATGGGTGCTGGAGGATCACTTCCCGCAGGGGCGCCCGGCGCTGGAGAAGGCCGGCGTGCAGTTCGTGCCTGATGTCGCGCCCTACGAACACATGAAGATCCGCATCCTCAACGGCGGCCATGCGGCGATCGCCTATCCGGCTGCGCTGCTCGACATCCATTTCGTCCATGAGGCGATGGAGGATGCCGACATCCGCGCCTTTCTCGCCAAGCTGGAGCGGGAGGAAATCATCCCCGTCATCCCGCCCGTGCCGGATACCGACCTCAACGACTACTATGCGCTGATCGAGCGGCGCTTCTCCAATCCGAAGATCGCCGATACGATCCCGCGCCTTGCGCAGGACGGCTCCAACCGCCAGCCGAAATTCATCCTGCCGTCCACTGCCGACCGGCTGGCGCGCGGCGAGGACGTCATCGGTCTGTCGCTCGTCTCGGCGCTCTGGTGCCACTACCTTGCCGGCAAGACGGACAGCGGCAAGGACATCGCCTTCAACGACCCCAATATCGACCGCATCCGCGCCGCGGCGACGTCGGCCAAGAACGATCCGAACGCCTTCCTCGCCCTGAAGGATATCTTTGGCACGGTCGCTGTGTCCGACCGCTTCACCCGGCGGTTTGCCAATGCGCTTGCGTCCCTCCAGCAGAAGGGGACACGCGCAACGCTGAAGGACTATCTGGGCGACAGGCTCGTGAATTGAGGAAATCCTTACAAATCCGGGGCTTTCCAACGAGGGGAGCAGACAGTACCACGGGGGCCTGACAATGGAACGGGACGTCATGGCCGCCAAACAGACAGAACTGGTGATCTTCGATTGCGATGGTGTGCTCGTCGACAGCGAGCCGATCTCGCTTGCGGTTCTCGTCGAGGCCCTGGCGACGGCGGGTGTGGCCATGAGCGCGGAGGAGGCGCATGAGCGGTTTCTCGGCCGCAGCCTGAAAAGCATGTCGGAAATCCTGCATGCCGACTATGGGCTCGCAATCGACGCCGCCTTCCTCGAAGCGATGCGCAAGGTGCTCTATGAGCGCTTCCGTGCCGAGTTGCAGCCCATCAACGGTATTGCCGAAACGGTGGACCGGCTCGGCATCGCCCATTGCGTGGCTTCTTCCAGCCAGCTCGAACGCATCCGCCTGTCGCTTTCCGTCACGGGCCTCATCGATCGGTTCGAGCCGAACATCTTCAGTGCGAGCATGGTCGCGCGCGGCAAGCCGGCGCCCGATCTTTTCCTCCATGCCAGCGCCGTCATGGGTGTCGCGCCCGGGCATTGCGTGGTCGTGGAGGATAGCCCGGCCGGCATCACGGCGGCGAAATCGGCGGGCATGCGGGTGGTCGCCTTCACCGGTGGCTCTCATGCGCGCTCGCCGCGCCATCGCGAGGCGCTGCTCAGCCTCAACCCCGATGCCCTGTTTGACGACATGTGGGAATTGTTACAGTTTGTCCGCAAGGAAGAGGACGGCGGGAAAGAGCATTGATGCGCGATCTGATCGTTGCGGTGGACATCGGCACGGGCAGTGCCCGGGCCGGTGTATTCGACCGGAACGGCGCTCTGCTGGGACGCTCCGAGCACCCGATCGCCCTGCGCCGACCCAGCGTGAACCACGCCGAGCACGATTCGGAGAACATCTGGCAGGCGGCCTGTGTGGCCGTCAGGGCGGCGCGTGCGCTTGCGGGCGTCGCGGCGGACCGTATCGCCGCGCTCGGTATCGATGCGACCTGCTCGCTCGTGGTCCGGGACACGGAAGGACGACCGCTGGCGGTCTCCGGCGGCGCGGAGGCGCGCTGGGACACGATCGCCTGGTTCGATCACCGTGCCCTGGAGGAGGCCGACCTTTGCACGGCGACGGATCATCCGGTCCTCGCTCATTCCGGCCGGGTCATGTCGCCGGAAATGGAAATGCCCAAGCTGATGTGGCTGAAGCGTCACCATCCGGAACAGTGGGCGAAGACGGGCCATGTTTTCGACCTCGCCGATTTCATGACCTGGCGGGCGACGGGGACGAATGCCCGGTCGCGCTGCACGATGACGGCGAAATGGAACTACCTTTCCCATGAGAAACAGCCTTGGAATGCCGGCTTCCTGACGGCGATCGGCCTTGAGGATCTGCGTGAACGCGGTGCGCTGCCGCAGGAGACGCTGGCAGTCGGCACGGCTGTCGGCCCTCTTGCGCCGGAAGCGGCCACGGAGCTCGGCCTCGACACAGGCTGTGTCGTTGCGACCGGCCTCATCGATGCCTATGCCGGCGCGCTCGGCGTGCTCGGGCCTTTCGCCGGCACGCCGGAGATGCTGGAGCGGCAACTTGCCCTGATCGGCGGGACCTCGAGCTGTATCGTCGCCTTTTCCCGCGAGAAGCGGTTCGGTTTCGGGATGTGGGGTCCCTACTACGAGGTGGTGCTGCCGGGGTGGTGGCTGGTGGAGGGCGGCCAGTCGGCGACGGGCGCGCTGCTCGACCATATCGTGCGTGCGCACAGCGCCGGCGGTGAACCTTCGGCGGCGAACCATGCCCGCATCGCCGCGCGCATCCGCGAGATGCAGGCGGAGGAGGGCGAGGCTTTTGCCGCGCGGCTGCATGTGCTGCCGGATTTCCACGGCAATCGCTCGCCGCTGGCCGATCCTCATGCACTCGGCGTGATCAGCGGCCTCTCGCTGGATGCCTCCTTCGACGGGCTCTGCCGCCTCTATTGGCGGACCTCCGTCGCCATTGCGCTTGGCATTCGCCATATCCTCGAAAAGCTTGGCGCGGGCGGTTATCCGCTCGACACGCTGCATGTCGCCGGCGGCCATGTCCGCAACCCGCTGCTGATGGAGCTCTACCGGGACGTCACTGGTTGCCGCGTCGTCGTGCCGGAGACCAGCGATGCGGTGCTGCTCGGGACGGCGATGATGGCGGCGGTTGCCGGCGGGCTGCACGCCGATCTGGCGGCTGCAGGCCGTGAGATGTACCCGGGAAGCCGGGTTTTCCTTCCCGACCCCGCCCGCAAGGCCGGCTACGACCGGGACTACCGTCGCTTCCTCGCGCTTTACCGGCACCGGGCCGAGCTGGAAGCAATCGACTGACGGTTGAAAAAAATCTTCAGGGGGCTGGAACCAAATCCTGTGTCGGGGGTTTCTCTGGCGTCACTGGTCAGCGCATGTCCCCCAAATGCGAGGCCCTCGACCGGTGATCGACCACGATACCGTGTCCCCCTCCGGTCCGTGGATACTCAAGCAGCCAGTGTCTCCCAGACGCTGGCTGTTTTCCTTTGTGGCATTGCCGGAATATTGAGAATGGCCGTGGATAGCCTCCTGCCACTCGGATTGCGGACAAAATAAAGACGGCGGTGGGCGTGCCTCCCACCGCCGCCAGCCGCGCCGCCGCTGCGGCCGTCCGGGAGCGAGATCAGGCCGCGGCGCGCGCTTGCGGGGTGAAGAGAAGGGCCTGGTTGATGAGCACCTTCACCTGTTCCGGATTGAACGGTTTGGACACGAGGAAGGCCGGCTCGGGACGCTCACCGGTAAGCAGCCGCTCCGGATAGGCGGTGATGAAGATCACGGGGATGTCCGTGCGGGCGAGAATGGAATTCACCGCATCGATGCCCGAGCTTCCATCGGCGAGCCGCACGTCGGCAAGGACGAGGCCGGGCCGGCTGTCGCTCCAGAGCATTTCGGCCTCGGCCTGCGTGCGGGCGATCCCGGTGACGCGATGGCCCATGCCGTTGACCATATGCGCAAGGTCGAGCGCGATCAGCGGCTCGTCCTCGATGATCATGATGCCCGTTTCGGCCTGCGCAGCGATCTCCGCGAAGGCGGCGTCCAGAAGGGTGCGGATGCTGCTGGTCTCGGCATCGAGGATGTCGGCCGTCTTCTCGACGGTAAAGCCTTCGACCGTCGCCAGCAGCAGTGCCTGCCGGCCGAGCGGGGGAACGCCGGAAAGGTCGAACGGGGCCTCTGCGCCGGGCGAAATGGCGCCGGCGCCACGGCTCACGGATACGGGGAGGGAGGAGATGATACGGCTGAGCAGGCCGAAAAGCCTGGCTTTGTCGTCCTCGCCTTCGGGCATCACGGAGGGATCGATGAGGATGGTCTCAAGGGTCGCTGCCACATAGGCATCGCCCGAGGGCTGCGTTCCGGTGAGGGCGCGCGCGTAACGGCGGAGCGCGGGAAGGTGCGGCCCGATACGGTCGGAAATCGGCATGATGGTCCCCTGTTCTCAAATTGCTGCAATCGCAGTTGACGGTTTGAACGCGGAAGCCAAATTAAGGTTCCGGCGAAGGGAACTTTTTTTGACGCCGGGCATTTCCACGCCGAATTCGTCACAAGGCGCAGATGAAAGATGAGAGTGGCACTGTGAAAAGCGTGGACAAGAAAAGAAGCGGGCAACGATCACCCGCGAGCGAAGACCCCAATGCGCAGATTGCGATGAAGCTTCGCGCCTTCTACCATCAGGTACAGGACGAGGCACTTCCCCAAAGATTCCTGGATCTTCTCGAGAAACTGGATGCCGTGGAAAGCCGCATCCAACGGGCCGAGTGAGGGTAGGATGGATCAGGAACAGACGACGTTCAAGCGGGAACTGCTGGCCGTTCTTCCGAGCCTGCGCGCTTTCGCCATCTCGCTGATCGGCCGGCACGACCAGGCCGACGATCTCGTGCAGGACACGATCATGAAGGCCTGGGCCAAGCAGGAGCAGTTCGAGATGGGCACGAACATGAAGGCCTGGCTCTTCACGATCCTGCGCAACGAACTCTACAGCAAGATGCGCAAGCGCGGCCGCGAGGTGCAGGATTCCGACGGTCTCTTCACGGAGAACATGGCGCAGCATCCCTCGCAATACGGTTCGCTCGACATGCAGGACTTCAAGAAGGCGCTGGAAAAGCTGCCGGATGAGCAGCGCGAGGCGATCATCCTTGTCGGCGCCTCGGGCTTTTCCTATGAGGAGGCGGCCGAAATCTGCGGCTGCGCGCTCGGCACCATCAAGAGCCGCGTCAACCGTGCCCGCCAGCGCCTGCAGGAACTCTTGCAGGTCAGTGGCGAAAGCGACTATGGCCCGGATGCGGTTTCTGCGCCGATTACGTCGCGCGCCTTTGCATCGTAGGGAAAAGCAACATGCGCCGCCCGCGCGCTGCGGGCGGCGGATAATTTAGGGGGAGCGGGGCGAAGAGCGTCGTCAGGCGAAAGCCAAGGGTGAAACCGGGCGCGGAATCGCATACCAGAGGCGTATGAAGGACAATGTTCTGACAGTATCGTCCGATATTGCAGCGGTTCTGGATGCGCCAGACCGTCTGGCGGCGCTTGACGCCGCGATGCCGGTGTTTCTCGGTCCAGATCCTGATTTCGACGATATTGCGGGCCTTGCGGCTGGACTCTTCTCCGCGCCGATTGCCCTTGTGACCATTCTCGGCCGCACGGATCAATGGTTTCTTGCTCGGCAGGGGACGCCGGAAATCCGGGCGCCGTCGGCAGATTCCTTCTGCGCACGGATGATCGCCGAAAGCGGCGGTGGGCCGTTGATCATTCCTGATGCCTGCAAGGATGAGCGTTTTGCCGGCCTGCCAAGCGTCACCGCTCAACCGCACCTTCGCTTCTATGCCGGGGCGCCGATCATGGTGGACGGTCAGCCGATCGGCACGGTCTGCGTCTTCGACGTCAAACCGCATGCGCGCACCGTGCCGGACCTTGTTCCGCGGCTGCGACAGCTTGCTTCGCTCGCCGCCTCGCTCATCAAGCTGAAGGACGAGGCCCGGCGGCGCATGCTGGCTGCCGAGGTACTTTCCCGCGACGAGAAACGCCATGCCCTGGCGCTTGATGCCGCCAATGTTGCAAGCTGGTTGTGGGACCTGTCGACGGGCATGGTTTCCGGCAACGAGACCTTCTATCGCATGCTCGGCGTCAAGCCGGCCAAGCCCATGCGGGCGCGCAAGTTCTTCACTTCGGTCCATCCGGCGGACCGCAAGGTCACCATCGGGCGCCTGCGGGATGCGCTCGCCTCCGGCAAGGAATATGACGGCCTCTTCCGGGCGGCGAAATCCGGCCGCTGGTTGCTCGGGCGCGGGCGCGTGCACGAATGGGATGCGGAAGGGCGGCCGACGGTCTTCCTCGGTATCAATGTCGATGTCACCGACGGGCAACTCGCCTCCGAGCGCACGCGGCTCCTCCTGCGCGAGCTCAATCACCGGGTCAAGAACACGCTGGCCATGCTGCAGTCGCTTGCCCGGCAGACCCTTCGCCAGACGAGCGATCCAGTCGAATTCATGGACGCGTTCGCCGGCCGTCTGCAATCGCTGTCCGAGGCGCATGGCCTGCTCAGCGATCACGAATGGGGTGTGATTCACCTGAAGATGCTGCTGCAGAAGCAGATCATGCCCTATGCGATCGATTTCGACAGCCAGATCGAGATCCACAAGGACGAGGTGGAGCTGGGGCCGGACCAGGCGGTCGGCCTCGGTCTCGTGCTGCACGAGCTTGCCACCAATGCCCGCAAATATGGGGCGCTGTCGGTACGTTCGGGCAAGGTAGTGATCACCGCCCGCGTGGTGAAGGAAGACGATCAAAACGTGCTCAACATGACCTGGCACGAGGTCGGCGGGCCGCCGGTCAACCCGGACGGCCGGCGCGGTTTCGGCTCGGTGTTGATCGAGCGTAGTCTCGACAAGATCCTTGGCAGCAGCGTGCATGTCGAATATCTGCCCAAGGGCGTGACGGCGGTCATTCGCATGCCGCTCTGAGCGGCGTGCCGTCGGCAGACATCGGAAAATCAGTCGTCGTCGCGACGGGATTTCGGCGCGAGCAGGAAGCCGAGGGCGAGCGCGACAGCGGTTGCCGCGAACGGCTTTTTCACCGCGGCGGTGGCGGCTGCGGCCATCAGGTCACGGCGTGCGGCCAGTTGCCGGCGGCGGATGCGGCGCCGTTCCCGCTCCCGCCTGTTGCGCATGGCGACAACGGCCAGCACGATGAGAGCAAGCAGCAGGAACCCCCCGGCAAGGCCGAAGAGCGCCGGCACGGTGCCGTAGTGCTGCGACAGCAGCACGGCGGTCGCAATGACGCCGAGACCGTAGGCCGTAACCAGCAGAAGCCCGATCACGGCGCCGGCGATCGCATTGCGCTTGGCGACGTCCATCGTCTCGTCCACCCGGTCGCTGACGCGGGTCACGAGATTTTGCAGGAGAATGGCTCCCAGTGAAAGCATGCCTTTGACGCTCCGCATAGGAGGGACGCCGGTTGGCGTCCCGGATCGTGCGAGGAAGGGATCAGCGCCGCAGGAGGGCGGCGATCAGGAAGCCGGCGGCGGCGGCGACGCCGAGGGTCGCAAGCGGATGGTCCTTCACGGCCTTGCGGGCGCGGCGGCCGGAATCGCGGTAGCGCTCCTGGAAATCGGCAAGAATGTCCTCGCCTGCCGCAATCATGTCACGGATATCGCCTTCGGCGCGATCCTTCAGGTCATGCGCAGCTTCGCTTGCCTGCACCTTTGCTGCACGGGCCTTCTTGCGAATGCCACTCGCGCCGCTGGAGGCATCGTCCGCAAGCAGCTTGGCGAGGGAGGCGATCTCCGCGCGCAGGTCCGCGATTTGTTCTTCGACGGCCTGGGCTTCGTCGTGAATCCCGTTGCGAAGGCTCTTGCTGCGCGATGAAAACAGTCCGTTGGCCATGCCGTTTCTCCTTTTTCGGTCGCCCGCAAACCTGCGGGCCGAACAGCGCTCCACCTTCCTGGCAGAACGGTTTTTCCGGTCAGACAACGGGTATTGGGGGCAAAAGGTTCCGTAAGGTGCTGGAAAATCAGGCCGAAGCGGTGTGCGGCAGCACGAAGGGAACGCCGGTCGCAGGCACGCCGTTGATGCGCATGCGGCAGCCGAACACCGCCTCCATCGCATCGTCGGTCATCACATTGGCGGGTGGACCGGCGCGTTCGATGCGGCCGCTCCGCATCATCACCATGTGGTCGGCGAACATGGCGGTGAGGTTGAGGTCGTGCATGACGGCGATCACGCCTCCGCCGCTTTCACAGTAGCGGCGCGCCAGCGTCATGATCGTCAACTGGTGGCGGATGTCGAGTGCGGAGACCGGCTCGTCCAGCATCAGGAAGCATGGCTCGCCGTCGAGCACCGGTTCCCAGATCTGCGAGAGCACGCGGGCAAGCTGCACGCGCTGTTGCTCGCCGCCGGAAAGCTCCTGGTAGAAACGGCCGGCAAAGCCCGCGAGGTCGACGGCGGCGAGCGCTTCCGCGGTGATCGCATCGATGCGCTCGGCGTGGCGGTTCGGGCCGACGGTGAGGCCGAGGCGGACGATCTCACGC
This sequence comes from Shinella sp. JR1-6, assembly GCF_004284735.1. Classification (NCBI taxonomy): domain Bacteria; kingdom Pseudomonadati; phylum Pseudomonadota; class Alphaproteobacteria; order Hyphomicrobiales; family Rhizobiaceae; genus Shinella; species Shinella sp. JR1-6. The sequence continues at coordinate 533,333 of NZ_SHMI01000001.1, forward strand.
ACGGTGAAGGGGAAGGCGATGGTGGCGGCCTGAGGCAGCACGGCGCGCTTGACGGCAAGCTGCCAGGGTTCAAGTGCGGCAAGCGCATGGCCGTTGATGGTGATCTCGCCCTTGCTGGGCAGTTCGCCTGCGACCGCTTTCATCATGGTCGTCTTGCCGGAGCCGTTCGGGCCGACGATGGCGGTCAGCTGGCCGGCCTTGGCCTCCAGCGACACGCCGTGCACGATGGTCTTGCCGGAAAGGCTGACCGAGAGGTTTCTCGCGGTGATCATAGTCTCTTACCAGCCGTTGCGTGTGCGGTCGCGCAGCAGCACCCAGAGGAAGAACGGGGCGCCGGCGAGCGCCGTGATGATGCCGATGGGCAACTCTGCGGGCGCCACGATGGTACGGGCCAGCATGTCGGCGCCGAGCATCAGCACGCCGCCGAAGAGCGCCGAGGCCGGCAGCAGGTAGCGGTGGTCCGGGCCGATGACGATGCGCAGGAGGTGTGGCACGACGATGCCGACGAAGCCGATGCCGCCGCTGACGGCGACCGAGGCGCCGACCGCGCCGGCGACGGAAATGACGGCGATGTATTTCAGCCGCTGTACCTTGACGCCCATGTGGAAGGCTGCGGCCTCGCCGAGGGTGATCGCGTTGAGGCCGCGTGACAGGAAGGGAACGACGACAAGCGCGAGCAGGATGATCGGCCCGGCGGCGAAGAGCTTTGCCCAGGTCATGCCGGAGAGCGAGCCGAGGCTCCAGAAGGTGATGTCGCGCAGCTGCTTGTCGTCGGCCATGTAGATGAGGATGCCGGTGATGGCAGCGGCGAGCGCGGAAATCGCGATGCCGGCGAGCAGCATGGTGGCAACGGAGGTTTGCCCCCCGCGCGTGGCGATACGATAGAGCAGCAGCGTCGTCAGGAGGCCGCCGATGAAGGCGGCGAGCGGCAGGGCGAAGGCGCCGAGCGCGATCATCACGCCCGCCGGGAGGCTTGCACCCAGCACGATCATCAGCACCGCGCCGAGGGCGGAGCCGGAGGAAATGCCGACGAGGGCGGGATCGGCGAGCGGATTGCGGAAGAGGCCCTGCATGACCGCACCGGACATGGCGAGCGCTGCGCCGATCAGAAAACCGAGCAGGGCGCGCGGCATGCGGATGTCGAAGACGATGATGCGATCGCGCATGCTGAGCGCGGTGTCCTCCGCGCCGCTGAAGAGCGCGCCGATGACATTGAGGGCGGAGGCGTCCGAGGCACCGGTCGCGATCGACAGGGCGAGTGCGACGGCCGAGATGGTGACGAGGGCAGCGAGCGTCAGGCGTGCGATCGCCGTCCGGTCGCCCGCCGCCCGGGACTGGGCGGAGTGCATCAGGAAGGAACCGCGTGCGCCATCGCCACGCACGGCATCATTGAGAGACATTGCCGTAGAGTTCTTTGTTCAGGTCGCGGATGGCCGAGGCAGTGCGCGGGCCGAAGCCGAGCAGGTGCAGGCTGTTCATGCGCAGGATCGCCTTGCTGGCGGCAGCGGGTGTCACCGAGATCGCCGGATGGGCGAGGATTTCCGCGTCGCTGCTGCCGGCGCCGGGGCGGCTCATGACCATGATGACGTCCGGCTTGGCCTTGATGATCGCCTCGTCGGTGAGTGGCTTGTAGCCTGCGAAAGCCCCCTCCGTCGCGTTGATCGCGCCGGCAAGCCCGATGATGCCGTTGGCTGCCGTGTGGCCGCCGGCCGCCATGACCTTTCCGTTCTGGAAGGAGAGGATGAACAGCACGCGCTTGCGCTCGCTTTCCGGCCGCTTGGCGGCGTCGGCAATGGCCGTATCGAGATCGGCCGCGACCGTCGTCTCCAGCTCCTTTGCCTTGTCCGGCACGCCGAGGAACGTGCCGACGACGTCGATCTTCTTGAGGATGGCGGCGCGATCAAAACCTTCCGGTACGGTCTCGAAGGGGATGCCGGCGCTTTTGAGAACCGCGAGCGCATCGGGCGGGCCGCTGCCCTCGACAGCGAGGATCGCGGTCGGGTTCACGGCGATCACGCCCTCTGGCGACAGCTGGCGCATATAGCCGACATCGGGAAGCTTCAGCGCCTCCTCGGGGAAGGTGCTGGTCGAATCGCGGGCGACGAGACGGCTGCCTTCGCCGAGCGCATAGACGATCTCCGTCACAGCGCCGCCGATCGCCACCAGCTTCGAGCTGTCGACCTGCTGCATCTCCTGTGCGACGGCCTTGCGGATGAAGCCGCCCTGGCCCGTGGCCGCAAGCGGCAGGAGCAGCGAGGCGGAGAGGGCGAAGACGGTGAGGGCCACTTCCCACGGGCGGGCGCGGCGGAAATCGAAGCTCTTGCTCATGATCGTGGTCCTTCGCAGGTAACCGGCGCGCTGCCCAAATGCGAAAACGCGCTATTCGTCTTTCGGTACGGCGGTTCAGGCCGCAACGCTGTCGGGGCGCGGCAGGCTGTCGAGGATCTCGCGCCAGTCGGTGCGCTCCGTCATGCCTTCCTTCCGCTTGCCGAAGAACTGGATGATCATCTCGCCGCTGCCGTCATAAGCTTCCAGCGAGGTGACATGGCCGTCGACGGTCGGCTTGCGCACCACCCAGCATTCGGCGATGTGGTCCATGCGCAGGTGCATGTGGAAGGTCGGGTCCATCACGTTGAGCCAGGGCCCCATCGGCTGGATGTTCTTCACCGGGCCGGTATGGATCTGGATTGTGCCGTGGTTGCCGACGAAGCACATGATGTCGCTCTCGCGCTCGGCGGCGGCCCGCATCAGGTGGCCGACGGCGTCGGCGGCAACCTGGTGGGCGAAGTCCTCGCCGACGCTGCGCACGGCGTCCTGGCGGCCGATCTTCAGCTTGCGCAGCAAACCGAAGAACTGGTGGGTGTCGGTCATCGCCGCCCAGTTTTCGCGCAGTGCAGCGACATCGACGGGACCGGTTTCCTCGACCTTTTCCGATACGACCTCGACGAAGTCCTGCGACTGGTCGTCCAGGCGGAAGTCGGCGACGATGGCCTCGTAGGCTTCGAGACTGGACGCGGGGCGCAGGTGCACCTTGTGCACGGCAATACCTGCCTTGTCGAAGAACTGCAGGCTGCGGCGAACCTGCTCCCCATCCGTCTTGGTCACGGCAAAACCGTGCGCCCAGGTGCCGGGGAAGATCCGCAGGTCGATGTTCTCGCCGAGCACGATCGAGGCGTGCTTGCCGGTATTGATTTTCTCGAAGACGCCGATCTTCTCGTGGACCACGCTCTCGTTGCGGGTCAGCGCCATGACCTCGCCGAGGGCTTCCGAGCGCTCGAGGAAGCGATTGGCATCGCCGTCGATGCGCACCGCCGTCAAGCCCACCTCGGCCGCGACGAGCGCGGCTTCCGAAATGCCGAGCTGTGCGGCAATGTCGCGCTCGCGCATCTTCGGGTTCTCTGCGCGAAAGGCGCGGATTTCGGCGGGGGTCGGGCGGGTCGTGTTGCTCATGGGCGCGGCCTTGATCGAATTTCCTGTCGTCCAGTCCCGTCCCGGTAAATTTTGTTGGCGGAACAGGGGTTTGACGCGGATTTTGCGTTTACTATCTTGACTTCATTACTCATATTTATCTATGCACGCAATACCGGTGCGATAAAGTCATGTTAATTCTGGCGTTCACCGGATAGACTGACCGCGGCCGTCGCTCTCGGCCGACGGAAAACCGACAGCGAGACAGGCGAGCCCATGACCGTACGCACCCTTCTTCTTTCCGCGATGCTTTCTGCTGCCACCATCACCGGTGCCGCTGCCCAGGAGGCCGCAGCGCCCAAGGGGCTGGATGTGGAGCTGAATGCGCTCGCCGGCTCGCAGAAGGGCTGCGTCTTCACCTTCGTTGCGGCCAATGGTTTTGAGCAGAACGTCTCCAAGGTCTCTTTCGAATTCGTCATCTTCAACGACAAGGGAACGGTCGAGCGCCTGGCACTGCTCGATTTCCGCGACCTGCCGGCGGGCAAGTCCAAGGTGCGCCAGTTCGACGTGCCGGGCATCAAGTGCGAGACGGTGAAGAACCTTCTGATCAACGACGCGCCGGTCTGCGAAGGCGAGGGCCTCGCCAAGGGCCGCTGCATGGACGGCATCGTGACGCGCAGCAAGGCGGCGGCAGGCCTGGAAGGCTGAGTATCGGGTGCGCGGCACATGAGGCGCCGCGATGCATGAAACGCAATGACGGGTGATATCATGTCTGGAAGCAAGTGGCTCTGGCTCGGCGCGGGCACCCTTTCCCTGCTGGCACATGCCACCGCAGCCGCCATTCTCACCATGGCGCCGGCGCCGGAAGAAGAGCAGGCGCTGGTTGCCGGCGGCGTCGTCGCCGAGGTGGCGATGCTTGGAAACGGTGCTTTTGAGGCCGTGGAGTCCGGCAATCCCGAAGACACGATCACGCCCGAAACCATCCAGCCTGACGTTACCGAACCGGTGCCGCAGGAAGTGGCGGAAATCCAGCCGACCGAAATCGAGCCCGAAGTGACCGAGGTGATGACACCGACGGATCCGATCGTCTCCGAGCCGGTCGAGGAGCTCGTCGTGCCTTCCGCAGAGGTGGAGATCGCCGCGGTTCCGGTTCCCGAGATCAAGCCGGAGATCCGGCCGGAAGAAGAGATCAAGCCGGTTCCCGAGGTGAAGAAGGAAGAGCCGGTCAAGAAGGTTGAGCGCAAGAAGCCGAAGGAAAAGCCGGTCCGGAAGGCGGGCGAGAAGGGCAAGGCCAAGCAGAACGCGACGCGCGGCGAGGTCGATGGCTCGGCGGACGTGAAGACCGCGGCGGTGGGCGGCCAGAAGAAGGGCAATTCCTCGACCGCCGGCAACGCGGCCGTCACCAACTACCCGGGCAAGGTGCGCAACAAGATCAACCGCGCGAAGCGACGGGTTTCGGGTGGGGATCGCGGCAGCGTGGTGGTGAGCTTCACCATCAGCGCCAGCGGTGCGGCGAGCGGCATTCGCATCGCGCGCAGTTCCGGGGTTGCCGCGCTCGACAAGGCAGCCGTCGATTCGGTGCAGCGGGCGGCGCCCTTTGCGAAGATTCCGGAGGGCGCCGGCAAATCGTCCTGGGCCTTCAACGTGCCGATCGTCTTCAACTGAAACGTGTTTTCCCGCCGTGCTTCCGCCGGCGGGAGTTTTTTGCGCGAAAATATGACTTTACTAGTCATGTTTATACTTTACTATGAAACTCAAGTTTTGTAGGTTGCCCCCGAACTGAGGCTCCGCCCATGCGGAGTGCCAAAGGGGAAGCGTGCATGAACTACGTGACTGCAGGCCGCGCGGAAGCGGTCTTGAAATCGATGATCGCTGAACGCGACCGGCGCATTGCGGATCTGGAGCGCCAGCTCGCCGCACTCAGAAAGCAGATCGCAACCCCGCAGGAGACGGTCGCGGCAGCAGCGGCGCCGGCAGTTGCCCCGCAGCGTGGAAGTCACCAAGGTCAAGCGCCGGACGGGCGAAGCGGAGAGGAAGGCGATGCGCGAGAAGCACAGGCAGCAGCAGCAGGCCCGCCAGCAGACGGAAACGGCGGACAAGGCGGATGGCAAGGCAGGCCTCGAGGGCCGCAGCTTCCTCTATGTCGGCGGCCGGGACTGCCAGGTGGCGCATCTGCGTCAGATCGCCAGCTCCTACGGCGCCAATCTCATTCACCATGACGGCGGCCTGCGCGAGGCGGTTTCCCGCATCGACAACGTCCTGCCCTCGGTCGACTGCGTCTTCTGCCCCATCGACTGTATCAGCCATGATGCCTGCATCCGCGTGAAGACGGGCTGCAAGAAGTGGGAGAAGGCCTTCGTGCCGCTGCGCAACGGCAGCAAATCCTCCTTCGAGCGCGCCCTGCAGAGCATGAGCCAGGGAGACACCACCCAGTGAATGACGAAAGACCCGATGCCTTCATGATGATCGGACTGCACAAGCTGGCTGCGCAGAACGGCGACGGCCTCGTGCCGGAACTCTATGCCCTTCTGACGCGCCGTGCCGACATGCTGGAAAGTGAGAATGTCACGGAGTTCCCGCTGGCGAGCGCCCGTCCACCGGCGCGCGCTGCAAGCTTCGAGGGCATGCAAGCTCTTGAAGCGCGCAACGACAATGTCGTAGCCTTCCCGCAGCCGCGTCGCCTGCGGCGGGATTCGCTCTGACAGGATAGGTCTTCGATGTTCTTCGCCATGAACCGTTTCCGGATCGCCATCGGCCACGAAGAGGCCTTCGAGGCGATCTGGAAAGGACGTGATTCCAGCCTCAGCGAGATGCCGGGCTTCCAGTCCTTTCATCTGCTCAGGGGCGACACAAATGCCGAGGAGGGCTTCACTCTCTTCGCCTCTCATTCGATCTGGGCGAGCAAGGACGATTTCATCGCCTGGACCAAGTCGGAGAACTTCCGGCAGGCGCACAAGAATGCCGCGGCCGACAAGGGCATCTATCTCGGCCCGCCGAAATTCGAGGGCTTCAGCGTCGTCGAGGGTGCATGAGCGTGTACGACGATCCTGATCGTATCGAAGTGTTGCCGGTCCTGCCGTCGCTCGACATCGGCGAGACGCAGGATTTCTACGCCACGCAGCTCGGCTTCAGCGAGGTCGTCTACCGGGCGGATGATTATCTGATCCTCCGTCGCTGCCAGGGCATGGAGCTGCATTTCCGGCTCACCGACGACCGGACGCTCTGCGAGCGTACCTCCGTGTATCTGCGCGGCGGCGGCATCGGCGACCTCCACCGCGAGTTCAGCGACAGGGCTGTGCCGACGCTGTCACCGATGGAGGTGCGGCCGTGGAACATGGAGGAGTTCTATATCCATGATCCGCACGGCAATCTCTTGCGTTTCGCTCGTATTCCGCAGCGCTGATCTCAGCTTTCCCGGTGCGGCAGGAAAGCCCCGAGCGCCACGGCCAGCCAGCCCGCCATCATGGTGATGCCGCCCACCGGGGCCGACATCGGAAAGAGCCCGTGTCCGGCGAAGTGGCGCAGGACGAGGTCGCCGGCAAAGAGCGCGGTGCCGAGCGCAAGCAGCAGGAAGGCGAGCGCTGCCGTACGCAGGCTCGGCCAGGCTGCATAAAGCGCCACAAGCGCCGGCGCATGGGCAAGGCACATGGCGGAGGCACCGGCCATAAGGCGCGGATCGCTGCCGTGCGATGCCGCGGCGGCAGTGACGACGCCCGTCACCCCCATCAGGCCGGCAACGAGGAGGCTTGCGGAGCGGAGCGAAAACGACATCGGGTTATTCCTGGTTCTGCATATGGTGGGCGAGCCGCGTGACGGGCTCCAGGATGACAGCGCGCAGGCCCTCGCTCGATATGGTCTCCTCCAGTGCGCGGATGAAACAGAGCAGCCATTCGTCACGCTCGGCCGGGCCGATCGGGGCGACGAAATGGCGACGCCGTAGCATGGGGTGGCCGCGTTTTTCCGTGTAGAGCGGTGGCCCGCCGAGCCAGCCTGTCAGGTATTCGTAGAGCTTTTCCTCGCTGCCGGAGAGATCCGGCGGGTGGATCGCGCGGCAGCGCGCGGCTTCCGGCAATGTATCCATCAGCACATAGAAGCGGTGCGTCAGCGCCCTGACGGCGGCATCGCCGCCGATCGCCTCGTAAAGCGTGATCGTCTCGCTTTGGCCGTCCCCGTTGTCGGTCGTGTCCGTCATGGGCTCTTTCCCGTTTCCCCGGTCTTAGCGCCCGCATCGGCGGCAGGCAATGCCGGCCATTTGCCTGCGACGAAGCGCGCCGCCATGTCGGAGTTTTGGTCGAATTGACAAGAAACCGTCCAGACGGTATGTTTATGTATGAGCAAAGCCCACCACCGCAAGAAACATCCCGAAGCCGTCCGCCAGCAATTGCTGGAGGTCGCGGCAAAGCTGTCGCTGGAGAAAGGGCCTGCGAGCGTGACGCTCGACGCGGTCTCGCAGGCGGCGGGTGTCAGCAAGGGCGGCCTCCTGCATCATTTCCCGAACAAGCTGTCGCTGCTCGACGGGCTGTTTGTCGACCTTACGGAAAAATTCGACCGGGCGCTCGCCGACAGGATGCGTGACGACCCGGAGCCGAAGGGGCGCTTTACCCGGGCCTATATCTCGGTCTTCTTCCTGCCGGAAGGGATTGCCGACGGCGAAAAGTGGAAGGTGCTGACCGTCGCTCTCATCTCCGAGCCGCACCTGCGCGAGCGCTGGCGACAATGGGTGGAGCGGTACCTTGCGGAGAATGTCGGCACGGATTCCGCGCTCGACGCCATGCTGGTGCGCTACGCCGTCGATGGGCTTTGGCTTGCCGATCTTCTCGGCTCGCCGACCATGGATGCGCAAACCCGTGCCGCCATGCTGGACCGGTTGCTGGCGCTGACGCGTGCCTGATCCCTGATGATGATTTGCGCCAGAAGGCGCCAGAGAAACACCATGAACCTCACCGTCGTCTACGCTGTCCTCGTCGTCGCCATCGTCTTCGAAGTGCTCGGCACATCGGCCATGCAGGCCGCGCAGCACTTTACCCGGCTCGTGCCGACCGCCATGATGGTGGTCTGTTATGCCATTGCCTTCTTCTTCCTCTCCTGGAGCCTGCGCTACGTACCCGTCGGCATCGCCTATGCCATCTGGAGCGGGCTCGGCATCGTGCTGATCTCGGCCGTCGGCTATTTTGTCTTCGGCCAGAAACTTGATCTTGCGGCCCTTGTCGGCCTCGGCCTCATCATTGCCGGCGTGCTCGTGCTGAACCTTTTCTCCAAATCGACATTCCACTGAAAAACGACCGGAATCCTGGAGGCCCCCGCTTGCCAAGAATCGGGTCTGCCTCTATCGATTCCGACAAATTGAAAGCGGTTTCAATTTTCGGCCTCAGAGGAACGCTACATGGCAATACGCACCATCGTATGGGGTGAAAACATCCACGAGCAGACGAACGAGATCGTGCGCTCGATCTATCCGGACGGCATGCACACCACCATCGCCGAGGCGCTGAACCGGGATCCGGCGATCAGCGCCACCACCGCGACCCTGCAGGAGGCCGATCACGGCCTCACCGAGGCGCGGCTTGCCGAGACGGATGTGCTCGTCTGGTGGGGCCACAAGGATCATGGCGCCGTCAGCGACGAGGTCGTCGAGCGCGTGGCAAGGCGTGTCTGGGAGGGAATGGGTCTGCTGGTTCTCCATTCCGGCCATTTCTCGAAGATCTTCAAGCGGCTGATGGGGACGCCCTGCGCCTTGAAATGGCGCGAGGCCGGCGAGCGTGAGCGGCTGTGGGTGATCAACCCGCGCCATCCGATCGCCGAGGGGCTCGGCGAGAACTTCGTGCTGGAGCACGAGGAGATGTATGGCGAGCAATTTTCCGTGCCGGAGCCTCTGGAAACGGTGTTCATCTCCTGGTTCGCGGGCGGCGAGGTTTTTCGCTCCGGCATGACCTGGCGCCGCGGCGCCGGCAACATCTTCTATTTCCGCCCGGGCCACGAGACCTACCCTACCTATCACGACGCCATCGTGCAGAAGGTGCTCGCCAATGGCGTGAAGTGGGCTTTCAACCCGCAGGGCACCTATGGCGCGATCCACGACGCGCCGAACGTGCCGGTCGAAGCGGCCCTGGAGCCGATTGTCGAGCGCGGCCCGAAACTGCATGAAGCCGGCGAAGCCGGATATCGCTGAGGACACCATGCGCCTGCTTGTTCTTGGAACCGGCGGCATGGCCAACACCCATGCCCAGCACTTTGCCGCGATCGACGGCGTCGACCTTGTCGGCGCCGTCGATGTGGACCCTTCGCGCGCCAAGGCCTTTGCCGATACGCACGGCATTCCCAACGTCTTCACCTCGCTGGAGGACGCCATCGCCTGGAATGGCTTCGACGCCGCCACCAACGTGACGCCCGACCGCGCTCACCACCCGACCACCCTGGCGCTGCTTGCCGCGGGCAAGCATGTGATGTGCGAAAAGCCGCTTGCAGAAAACTACGTCAAGGCGGACGAGATGGCGCGGGCCGCCGAGGCGTCCGGCCTCGTTACCATGGTGAACCTCACCTATCGCAACGTGGCGCCGCTACAGAAGGCGCGGGCAATGGTGCTGGCCGGCGAACTCGGTCACGTGCGCCATGTCGAGGCCTCCTATCTGCAGAGCTGGCTCGTCTCCAAGGCCTGGGGCAACTGGGCGACGGAAAGCCAGTGGCTCTGGCGGCTTTCCACCCGGCATGGCTCGAACGGCGTGCTCGGCGACGTCGGCATCCATATCCTCGATTTTGCCAGCTATGGCGCGGCGAGCGAGGTGGAGCATGTCTTTGCGCGGCTGCGGGCCTTCGACAAGGCGCCGGACAACCGCATCGGCGAGTATGACCTCGACGCCAACGACAGTTTCACCATGACCGTGGACTTTTCCAACGGCGCGCTCGGCGTCATCCACGCAAGCCGCTGGGCGACCGGCCATCTCAACGAACTGCGCCTGCGCATGCATGGCGACCGCGGCGCGCTCGAGGTCATCCACACGACCGAGGGGTCTCGCCTGCGCGGTTGTCTCGGCGAGGATGTCGAGCAGGCGGTCTGGCGCGAGCTCGATGCCGGCACGGTGCCGACCAGCTACGAGCGTTTTGCTGCTGCGGTGACGAGGGGAGAGCCCGTCGAGCCCGGCTTCCGCCATGCCGCGGAGCTGCAGAAGGTTCTCGATCTCGCGATCGAGACCGAAAAGGAGCGCTGTGAGCTGAAGGTCTGAGTTCAGACGGGCGCAGGACCTGTGGAGCCGCGAATGCGGAAATCGACGGGCCAGACCTCCTGCAGCGCCTCCGGCGGCTCGCCCTGCAGCCGCCGCAGGACCATGTCGCCGATCCGTTCGCCCGCTGCGCGGATCGGTGATTGCGTCGTGGTGACCGAAGGAACGAGATTGTCGGGGCTGAGATAGGGGAAGACGTCGTCATGCGCGATGAGCGAGACGTCTTCTCCCACGGCAAGCCCCGCGATGCGGATGGCCCGCATGGCGCCGAGCGCCGACATCATGGAGCCGGCAATGACCGCGGTCGGCGGGGCAGGAAGAGCGAGGAAGGCCTGCATCAGCCGGAAACCGGTTTCGTCCGTGAACGCGCCCCGGCCGATGAGGGCGGGATCGGCGGCCAGCCCGCGGGCTTTGAGCATCGTGTGGTAGCCACTATCGCGGTCCGCGGCAAAGGTGCTGACCGTGTCGCCATTGATGAGCGCGATGCGCCGATGGCCGAGGTCGGCAAGATAGCCCGTCGCCATCTCGATCGCCCCGAAATTGTCGATGTCGAGAAAGGCGAAGGGCCTGTCCGCCGTGCTGCGCCCATGCACGATGAAGGGCAGGTCCAGCGCCTGGAGGAGCGCGATACGGGCGTCCGTGCGGCCCGGCGTGTGCACGACCACCGCATCCACCCGCTTGCTGGCGGCGAGCCTTCGGTAGGCGGCCGCCTCGTCCGCTTCCGTTTCGACGGTCGCGACCAGAATGTCGATGCCGTCCTCCTGCAGCCGCGTGGAGAGCCCGCCCATGAATTCGCTGGAGTGCGGCCCGAAGCGCCCGCCGCCCTGGAAGACGATGCCGATCGCACCGGCCCGGCCGGTCGCCAGCCGCTGGGCGCTGATGTTCGGCCGATAGCCAAGCCTCTCCGCCGCATCCAGCACGCGCTGGCGTGTTTCGGGCCGCACTTCCGGATAGCCGCTCATCGCCCGGCTGACGGTGGTCTGTGAAAGGCCGATGCGGGCTGCAAATTCCTTGAGGTTCATCCTGCGTCCCTGGCGCGGCCGGTCTGGTGCGGCCCTTTATGAACCGTCCGGTCCGGGGCGGCAAGCCGGTGGTGCGTGCGGTGGGGCAGGGGACAATCTTCGGAAGGCGAGCGGTACCGGAGACCGTCTGTTCTGGTTGCAATATCCGGCTTGAAATCCACAAATAACACGCTAAGGTAAAAATATTAACGATAAGGTTGTGCCGGGATCGCATATCGCGCCCGTTGAATCGATGTTTCCGACGTGGTGGCCGGCAACGGGCCGTCTCCGCTGCGTTTCCTCCCAGGTGGGTACGGCCTGGACCATATCTGGTGATGATTTCCGGGGGAATGTCATGCAGGCGGACTTGCCGGCTGCGGCGGGTTCGTCTGCGCGATTGGATCTGCAGCCTCAAAATCTTGGTGCACAGGCGCGCGGCTGGCTGTGGCGGACGCGGCGCATGCGGCCCAGGGGGCGAGTGGATGGGCCGCTCGTCTATTCCGGGGGGGAGGCCGGCCGCAGGGCCTGTTATCTGCGTGTCCTGGAGCGCCTGTTCGGCGCGCGCCGGGCCAGCTTGCGCGAGGTTATTTTTTCCCGTGCGCCCGTCCTGTTCCTGATGGTGGAGGAGGCTTTCCTGCTCTATGTCGCGGTTGGCCTCCTGCGTGCGCTCCTTGGACGGCGGACGGCTGGACTGCTGCTGCGGCCGATGCCGCTTTCGGCCTCCGCCCGTTGCTCCTGCCGCTGGAAACGGAGCATCCTCGGCTGGCTGAAGCGCTTTCGCTCCATTCACACATTGACCATCCTTCCCTTCAGCGTGTTCCCGGCCTTTTCCACGATCGCGAAGGGCTGGATCTACGATTTCCAGCTTTGGGACCTGACGGATGAAGAGCGGGAGGCGGTGGAGCTGCTGCGCAGCGAGCGACAACCGGGCGAGCGCCTGGTCCTGACGGCGATCGGCACGCAGAACCGCCGCAAGGGGTTCGACCTCTTCACCGACAGCTATGTGCGCAGCACCGCCCTCCGGGAACGTTTCCAGTTCATTTCCTGCGGCAGGATCGAGCCTAGGATCGACGCCTATGCAGCGGTCTTCCGCGAGGCGGGCGGGGTTTGCGTGAACCGCAGTGTTACGGATGCCGAACTGCTCGGGGCCTATGCGGCGAGCGATGCGGTCTGGTGCTTCTACCCGCCCTTCGGCGATCACGCCTCGGGGGTTCTCGGGCGGGCGGCGCAGCTCGGCATCCCGGCTGTCGTGCGCTATGGTTCGGTCGCGCATCGCCTTTGCATTGTCGAAAACATCCCGCATGTGGCGGCAACGCCGGATGGCATTGCCGAGCAGCTGGCCGGCCCGCTCCCCCCAAGGGACGAAGCCCGCGGCCGCATCGCCGCCAGCCGTTTCGCCGGGCAGAGCGAGGCAACGCTCCGCACGGCCCTCGGCCTTGCGGGCCCGGCCGCATCTGACCGTGCCCCGCCGCCGTGACTCTCTCGCGAAAGGCTTTTTCCGTTGCGGGTCGCCGAGGGGGGCGGGCTATTGTTGTTCCACATGCTCGATCAAGGCGCGGCAGGGCGAGACAGGCTGCGCGGCCGGACGATCCCGATGGACGACAAGCTGGATGGCCTCATCGCAGGCTATCTGAAAGATCGACTACAACAGCTGCAGCGCCTCGTGACCATTCTCGACCGTCGCCAAAAAAGCACAATTCGGTCAGAAATTTAGAGAAAAGAGATGGCGCACCGCACCGGGTGAAGAAGATAACTTTATCTACTCCATAGCCCTCTCATGATGGGCACGTCTGGATGAGCGCATGGCTATTGTGACACCGGCACAAAGTCCGATGCAAGGTGGGGAGTAAACGACCTGGCGGGTGTGCTGTGCGCGTCTGTTTGTGGCGACGATTGATCAAACTCTCATCGGCGGATTGACTACCGTACGACCCTTTTCCATCGTGGACCTTCCTCCGGCTCTAAATCGGGCGTCGTAAGACACTGCCCCAGGGCTATATCGAGGATTGTCAACGTCAATCAGGGCGCGCAGCACGCCAGCTAGGTCGGAATTTCAACGATCCGATCTTCTCCTTTCCGTTCGTCCGTGAGTGGCTAACCACAGCGAGCGTCAGGCCAGCCTTGAGGCCGGCGCGGGCGTATGGCAGGCAATGTCCCAGATGAAGCCCGCCAACTCGCGCGCGACCGCCACCACGATCTTTGCCGCGTGCTTGCCGGTTCCGGCCAGACGGCGGAACTTCGCGCACAAGCGGGTCTGTGCCTCCCAGGTGACGGCCCGGACGTGATTGGGCAGTCCGGTATTGCTTTCCCGCAGCACTCGCCCCTCCCGTGCGGGATAGCGGTATTGCCACGCGGATTCGATCAGCACGTCGCGGGCGGCGACGTTGCCGGTACGGGTGAGTTCGCCGCGTCTGGTCCGCGTTTCGCTCGAATGCTCGGCCGGCATCAGGCCCAGCCAGGCCATCAGCTTTTTCGGGCTGTCGAACCGATGCAGATCGCCGATCTCCGCGACGCGTGTGACGGCCGCGATGAACTTGATGCCGCGCAGCGCCTGGAGCGCGGTCACAACCGGGGCCAGTGGCCAATCTAGGGCCGCCTCCTCAAGAATCTGCTCCAGCCGCGCGCAGCGCTCCTCCAGTTCGTGGATGCGGCGCTTGTGTTCCTCATAGACGAACTGCTCGTGGGCAAAAGCAAAGCGCTGGTCCGAGAGCCAGCGCCAGTGCATTCGGCCCCATATGGCCTTTCCCGGATACCAGCGGTCGTGCCGCAGCAGGAAGCTCTTCAGCGTGTTCTTCGCCGAAACCAGATCCTGCTTTGCCTGCCGGCGTGCCCGCACCACATCGCGGATCGCCTTATGCGCCTTGTCCGGCAGCCAGACGGCGGTGAGTTCACCGGCGCGCAACAGCCGGGCCGGCGTCTGCGCATCGCGGCGGTCGGTTTTACACGATCATTCGGCCGACGCGGCATCGAGGACGGCGAGATCACGACGCAGTCGATCCCGAGGCTTTTCAGAAAACGATGGATCACGAACCCGCATGGGCCGGCCTCATCGCAGACTTTCAGCGGCGTGCCGTCCTTGCCGATGCTCGCTAGCGCTTTGTCTAGCAAGGTGCAGTCATTGGCCACGGTTCCGAAGAATCGCACCTCCCGGTCGCCACCGTCATCGGCGACGGCAATCGATATCGTGTCACGGTGGACATCGAGGCCGATGTATTTCGTCAAGATCGCCATAGTCTCTTCCTTCCGTTGCACATTTTCCAATGCGCAACATCCAGAAACCCCAGCACGCAGGGCAAGTGACCATCATAGGGTCTCTAAAACAGCATTCCAGAGGCGATGGCCCGGCAATCTGGCCTCGGTGCGATGGCCGAGGCCGTATCTGTGGTGGTCAAGGTGGAAGGCTATGCACTCCGCGTTTCGCCCGATAGGCCAAACGTCCGGGTGGTGGTGTCAACTTTGTCGATCAAGTCTTCCGCCCCAATGAAGCCGGTCGCGATCGGAACAAGGTGATCAGCGGTCTTAAGGAGCATGGTTGGGAAGCCCCGCACGCCCCAGTCGCGGCTCTTCGCGAAGTCGCCCCTCGTCCATTCACGCGCTTCATCGCTGGCAAATAGTTCGCTGAAGCGGGAAAAATCGATCTCCGCGGCCTCCACGATGTCCTCGTAAAAGCCGAGTCGGGTCGGATCGGCTCCATCGACGTAGAACTTGTGCTGGATCGCGGCGAACACATCGTAGAGTTGGCGCGAATGAGCCGAGGAGCCCAGCATGTGCCGTACCGTCACAACGGCGCGACATGCCGGCTCGGTATCGTAAGTGAAGTGATCGAGATCGAGAATGCCGAAGGAAAAGGGTTGTCCGCTCGCCGCACCGATTTCTGTCCAGTGATGGCGCAGAAAGGCCTTGAATCTGGCATCCCATGCATCGCCGCCGCCGGGCCGCAGACCGCCCAGCACGATGGAAAAGCCCAGGCCGCGTTGCTTGCAATGGTCCTGGATGCGCCGAAGCGCCGGCGCGATGCCCCAGCACCAGGAACACATCGGATCACCGACATAGACGAGCGCGCTCTCGGTCTTGGCCGTGTCGTCGACGCTGGTCGCATCGTCCAAGGCCGGCGCGGCGCAAATTCCGGTTCCGGTGTCGCATGATATCTTGGCCATTGTGCCTCGCTGTTACTTGAAGGGTCGCTGGTAGGAATGCAACGGGTTCGCTGCCGCCGTGCGGCGGCAGCGATCATCAGCTGACGGTCAGTCAGGCAGGAAGACCATTTCGAAGCTGTCTTGCGCCGACTTCGCTAGGTCTGGATGAAGCCCCATGACGGGGCCGTCAGCTTGCAGCAGGATATCGCCATGCAGCGCAAGCGAGTCCCAATTCGCAGCAAGTCCCTTGGCGACGTCCTGGTCGAAGAGCTGTGCGACCAGCGCGATGGTGCTCGGATGAACGGTGCCGGCGCCGCCGGAGGTGAAGATCTTGTTCTCGGTATCCGTATGCCAGGCGAGGCGAGGCGAAAGCAGACGCGCGCCGAGCTTCGGCAACCGCCGTGCGAGCGCGACCGGACCGGTTATCGTCTTGCCGTCCAGGATGCCGGAGCGGAAGAGGACGCCGACGCCCGAGCAATTGGCCGCCACCCAGCGGCCCTCGGCGTGATGCTGGCGGATCAGCTCCAGGATGGCGGGATTCTTCGATGCCTGTCCGCCGCCGATGCCGCCCGGCACGTAGAGCACGTCGAACCGGTCGGCGGGTGTGAGCACGCGGTCGGTCTTGATTTCCGTGCCCATATGCGTCGCCACTGGACCAGGCGCGAAACCGCCCATCGTCACCTCGAGCTGGCGACCCTGATGCCCGAAGCTCCAGGCCAATGATCGTACGAGTTCCCAGGCCGCCAGCAGGTCCTGTTCGCTGACCTGCGGGAAAGTGAGGAAATGGATGGATTTGATCTCTGTCATGATGGTTCGCTCCAATGGCAGCGGGGCATCGTTGCGCCCGCTAATGGGGAAAATCTAAGCGTTCAGTATTTGCTTTCAATATTACCAAAAATGGATATAACTGTTCCGAATTATGAACACCCTGCCTTATTCACTGGATGACCTCTATTGGTTCGCTTTGATTGCCGGCGCTGGCAGCCTGTCGCGTGCCTCGCGTGAATACGACGTGGCGAAATCGACGCTCTCGCGCCGCTTGGCGCGGCTGGAGGAGGCGATGGGGATAACCCTCATCCAGCGCAACGCGGCGGTCTCGGGTCTCACCGATGCTGGCAAGAAGCTGCTCGAAGAGGCGCAGCCGCTGATCCGGCATCTGGAAACGTTTTCGAGCGAGTTGATCGGCCGTGAAGGCGAACCGGCGGGCGTGGTCCGGCTGTCCGCTTCGGGCGCATTCGGACATCTCGTCGTGCTGCCGATCGTGCTGGATTTCATGTGCCGATATCCGCGCGTGGATGTCGAAATGGAAATGACGGACCGGCGCGTCGACCTGGTGGCGAATGCGATCGATATCGCGGTACGGATAGGCGTGTTGGCGGATTCCGATCTTTCGGCACGCAAAGTTGCGACCGCGCGGCGTGTCCTGTGCGCCAGTGCGGGCTATGCGAAGACATGCGGGCTACCGACGCAGCCCGACGATCTGGAGAATCACGACTTTCTGACCCAGTCGCGCAACGCGGCGACGCTGGAATTGCGGTCAGGCAGCCGGACGAGAACAATCACCATCCGCCGGCGGTTGCTTCTCGCTCCCTCGGACGAATTGCTGGTGCCGGTGCAGGCAGGGCTTGGAATTGCCCATCTTGCCGAGATTCAGTGTGCACGCCATCTCGCCAGCGGCGAACTTGTCCGTGTGCTGCCGGATTGGGACATCCCCGCGTTCGACATCTATCTGGTCAGCCCCAATCGGCGCTATCGCCCGCGGGCGGTTCGTCTTCTCATGGAAGAACTCGCCGATCGCATACCGATCGTCAGCGGAGAGCTCGTTCCGCAGGAATGAATGTTGGCGGGCCGAAGGCGAAGTGAACCGCCCCGGGTTTGTCGGTTTCGAAGTGGAGCAGGTCCGAGAGGGTTGATTGGGTGCCCTCAATCTGGCACGAGAGCACGGCTTCCTTCCCCACATAAATTTAGAGGAACAGCTCTTGGCGCGGCAGCAGCATGGTGATGCCGTCCAGACGCCCCAAGGCCCGATCGGCAAGGCTCAGCCTTTCCAGCAGAGCCAGTACGTCGATCGACGGTTCAGGTGGGAATGGGGGCGGCACGAAGGCGCGCACGATTTCGCCCGCCATAGGGGCCTCGACGAAGCGGTCTAGCCGAAGGTTAGAAGCTGATTCGGACATGGCCAATTATGAGAGCGCAGTGTTACTTGAACAATTGGCTCTTGGTTCAAATAGCGGTTGAGCTAAGTTAAGCGCCTTCAAATAGCGGAGCGATACCATCATGGGCGGTAGCTGCGTCAGCCGAATGGCTTCTTCGGGCTTAGCGGACGATTGCTCAACTACCGATATGCAGGCACATAGCCGTCATACAAAGCTGCAAACGCGAGGCCTTCGTAGGACGAATGTCCTAGTTGGCCGGGGATGATTCGAACTTTGCTACCGCCAAACGCCGCTGCTTCTACGCTTTTCTGCACATAGGCTGCCCATTGCCCGATGCAAAGGAGTACGTTGCGCGGCTGTAGCGTAGTATAGAGGGCAATCGGCGGAATTTGGCGCGCCGCGCTGGGCGATGATGAGAACTATGTCTACGCTATAGCCCTCCTTTAAGCCCGTTCACACCAACTCCTCGTGCCACTAAATCAGCCTTACGCCACAAGGGAGCACCGCAGCCTGGAAGGATGTAAGTTCCAGGCGAGCACGCCATAAACGAGGTCCGAGTTGGGGCCGGTTTCGACAGTCTGGTCGTGCGGTGAAATCGTAAGAAACGGCCACCCCTCCGCTCTGACATTCATTGGGCGGTGTATTATTAGCTTTCCTTGCTATCGCCTACGGGGCCTTAATCGCCGCCTTCAATTGACAGTCCAATAATATCCGCTATTCTGGATGTATGGATAATAACTCAGCTATAGCGGTGCTCGGCGCCTTGGCCCAGACCACGCGACTGGAGACTTTCCGGCTTCTGGTGCGACACGAGCCTGACGGCATTCCGGCCGGCGAGCTGGCCCGCCTCATCGATGTGCCGCAGAACACCATGTCTGCGCATCTTGCGACACTGTCGCGGGCAGGCCTGGTCACGAGCGAGCGGCAGAGCCGGTCGATCATTTACCGCGCCGATCTCAACGGCTTGCGTGAACTGACGTTGTTCCTCCTGAAGGACTGCTGCGGTGGATCGACGGAGCTTTGCGCCCCGCTGATCGCCGAGCTGACGCCGTGCTGCGGCACGGAGGCGAAGGTGTCATGAGCACCATCAGGCTGGAGCAGATCACAGGCAGCGATGCTGACCTCAAGATGGCGTTGACGGACGCCCGTCTGCCCCCGACGACATTGAGGATGGCGGCCGCACCTTCTTTAAGGCGCTGTCAGCGGATGGCCGGATCGTTGGCTTCTCCGGCGTTGAGCGCTGCGATGGTGATTACCTCCTCCGTTCGGTCGTCGTGCATCCGGATCGGTGCGGAACCGGCCTAGGGAAAGCCGTCGTCGAGGCGACGGTGGCCAGTCTCGACCCTGGCAGCGGCGTCTTCCTCGCAACGACGAGCGCGGCGCTGTTCTTCGCGCGCCTCGGATTTTCTGAAGTCCGGCGGGACAGCGTCCCTGCTGCGGTACTGGCGACCCGCCAGCTTTCCTCCATTTGCCCATCATCGGCGACCATCATGAGGCTCACCAGGCCGCCGACCTAACCCATGGACCACGACCATGACCGACAAGACCTACAACGTGCTGTTCCTCTGCACGGGCAATTCCGCTCGTTCTATTCTCGCCGAATCCATCCTCAACAACGAGGGTGGCGGACGGTTCAAAGCCTTCTCCGCCGGCAGTCAGCCGAAGGGCGACGTTAATCCGCATGCTCTGAAGGAGCTGGAAGCGTTGGGCTATCCATCGACGGGTTTCTCGTCGAAGAGCTGGGACGTGTTCGCAGAACCCGGCGCGCCGCAGATGGATTTCATCTTCACCGTCTGCGACAGCGCCGCCGGCGAAGCTTGCCCGGTCTGGATCGGCCATCCGATGACCGCCCATTGGGGCGTCGAGGATCCGGCCGCAGCAGTCGGATCGGACGTCGAGATCCAGCGTGCCTTCGCCCAGGCCGCCCGCTTCCTCAAGGACAGGATCATGGCGTTCATCAATCTTCCGCTCGCCTCGATCGATCGCATGGCGCTGGAGACCAGGCTTCGCCAGATCGGTGCGATGGAGGGCACGACCAGCATCGAAGGAAAGTCCGCCTGATGTCCACATTCGAACGCTATCTCACGATCTGGGTCTTTCTCTGCATCATCGTCGGCGTGGCACTTGGTCATCTCGTGCCCGCTCTTTTCCAGATCGTCGGCGCGGCCGAGATCGCCAAGGTGAACATCCCCGTCGCGATTCTGATCTGGCTGATGATCATCCCGATGCTGCTGAAGATCGATTTCCGGTCGCTGGCGCAGGTCGGCACTTACTGGCGCGGCATCGGCGTGACCCTGTTCATCAACTGGGCGATCAAGCCGTTCTCGATGGCGCTGCTCGGCTGGCTGTTCATCGGCTGGCTGTTCCGCCCCTATCTGCCCACCGATCAGATCGACTCCTACATCGCCGGCCTGATCATCCTAGCCGCTGCACCCTGCACGGCCATGGTCTTCGTCTGGAGCAACCTGACACGCGGCGAACCGCTGTTCACCTTGTCGCAGGTCGCGCTGAATGACGCGATCATGGTCGTCGCCTTCGCGCCGATCGTCGGCCTACTGCTCGGCCTTTCCGCCATTACCGTGCCGTGGGACACGCTTGTCCTGTCGGTTGCCCTCTACATCGTCGTGCCCGTCATCATCGCGCAGGTCATCCGCCGCCGGCTTACGGCTGACGGAACAACGCGGGCGCTGGATGGAATGCTCGCGAAGCTGCAACCCATCTCGCTGGTGGCGCTTCTGGCAACGCTCGTCCTGCTCTTCGCCTTCCAAGGCGAACAGATCATCGCCCAGCCCGCCGTCATCGGCTTGCTCGCCATCCCGATCCTGATTCAGGTCTATTTCAACTCCGGCCTCGCCTATCTCTTGAACCGGATAACCGGCGAACAGCATTGCGTTGCCGGTCCGTCGGCTCTGATCGGGGCCAGCAACTTCTTCGAGCTCGCGGTCGCGGCCGCCATCAGCCTGTTCGGCTTCCAGTCCGGCGCAGCACTCGCCACCGTCGTCGGCGTGCTGATCGAGGTTCCGGTGATGTTGTCGGTCGTGTGGATCGTGAACCGCTCGAAGGATTGGTACGAGGCTGCCCCCGCCGTTCCCCGAACCACCGTCACCGAAAGGCACTGACCATGGATGCCATTGTCTACCACAACCCGTCCTGCGGAACATCCCGCAACACGCTGGAGCTGATCCGCGCGGCCGGGATCGAACCGACCGTTGTCGAATATCTCCAGGAGCCGCCGGCGCGCGAGCAGCTTGCGACGATGATTGCAGATGCCGGCCTGACGGTTCGCGAAGCCATCCGCGAGAAGGGCACGCCCTATGCAGAGCTTGGCCTCGACAACCCGGACCTGACCGACGACCAGTTGCTCGACGCAATGATCGCGACGCCGATCCTGATCAACCGCCCCTTCGTCGTGACCCCGTTCGGCACGAGGCTGGCTCGGCCGTCCGAGGCCGTGCTTGACATCCTGCCCGACACCTTCAAGGGGCCGTTCTTCAAGGAGGATGGCGAACAGGTTCTCGATCAGGAAGGAAAGCGTATTGTCTGACACATTCCCCGCTTTGCAGAGCGATCACCTGTATTCGACCGATCTCGATTCTCTGCGCCCCGCATTCTCGACGCATAAGCCGCGCATCCTGATCCTCTATGGCTCGCTTCGCGAAGTCTCGTATAGTCGCCTTCTCGCATTTGAGGCCCGCCGGCTGCTCGAACGGCTCGGATGCGAAGTCCGTATTTTCGACCCGAAGGGGCTGCCGCTTCCCGATGAGGCGCCGGTGAGTCACCCAAAGGTGCAAGAGCTGCGCGAGCTTTCGCAATGGTCGGAGGGGCAGGTCTGGGTGAGCCCGGAACGCCATGGCGCGATGACCGGCATCATGAAGTCCCAGATCGACTGGATTCCACTCTCGGTCGGGTCGGTTCGGCCGACACAGGGCAAGACGCTCGCCGTCATGGAGGTCTCGGGCGGTAGCCAGTCCTTCAATGCCGTGAACCAGATGCGCATCCTCGGTCGCTGGATGCGGATGATCACCATCCCCAACCAGTCCTCTGTCGCCAAGGCCTATCAGGAATTCGACGCCGATGGTCGGATGAAGCCCTCGTCCTACTACGACCGGGTAGCGGACGTCTGCGAGGAGCTTGTGAAGTTCACTATCCTCACGCGCGACGCGTCCGCCTATCTCACCGACCGTTACAGCGAGCGGAAGGAACAGGCGGCCGAGCTTGAGAAGCGTGTATCGTTGAGGTCGATTTAGCATGGCCTCCAGCCGTCTGGTCGCCAACGACAGTGATGGTGCGCTTTCCGGGATAAGGGAAACGTCAACGCAGCCATCGCCGTGTGGTGTTCGCTCACAGGGCAGCGTGATATAAGAGGAATCCGGGTCGACCAAATTCGACCCGCTGGTATGCCAGAACAACGGATATCCAAGGTAATATGAGCAAACGTCCCCAAAGACTGCCTTCGTACGATCGGTGTGACGACGACGCCTAGCTCTCGGCGTCCCGCAACCGTCGTCTGAACCTTCTTTGGAGATAGTCATGTCCTCGCTTTCGCCTCGCGTGGCGATTGTAGGGGCGTGTTTGTGCTGGGCTCTTGGTACGATCCTCAGCAAGACACTCCTCTCGTCGTTTCCACCTGTCACAATTCTTGTTTTTCAGCTCGTGCCGAGCGTCATCGCACTTTGGCTGGCGGTTGCTTTCACCAAGCCGGATATTCCAGCCGTCCGCTTGTTGTTGCCTATCGGCTTGCTCGGCGTTCTCAATCCCGGATGGGCCTACACATTCAGCATGTTCGGCCTCTCCCAGACCAGCGCGAGTGTCACGGCCTTGCTCTGGGCCTTCGAGCCCATTCTCATCCTCGGCCTTGCCTGGATGTTTCTCAAAGAGCGAATTGATCGCCAACTCGTCGGCCTCGTGGCTCTCGCGACAAGCGGGATTTTGCTGGTCAGCGGCGTCTGGAGTGGCGAGCCGTCTTCAACCGTGAAGCTGGGGGCAGCTCTGATTCTCGCGGGCGTTCTGTGCTGTGCGATCTACACGGTCCTGGCGCGCAATATCATCGCCGATCCGCTCTTCACGGTCGCCATCCAGCAAACCGTGGCTCTCGGCTGGATGCTCGCGATCTGGCCGCTTGAACTGTCCCGGGTCGATCTATCGAGCGCAGCCACCGTACCGGTTCAGGACATCGCGACGATCATTCTCTCGGGGCTGCTCTACTATGCGCTTGCCTATTGGCTCTATCTGTACGCGCTCCGGTCTATGCGGGCGAGCGTTGCTGGTAGCTTCTTCAACCTCATTCCAGTGTTCGGGGTCATCGGGTCGTTCCTCTTCCTGGGCGAGCGTCTCACCACCCTGCAATGGTTGGGAGCCGCGCTGATCATCGGCGTGGCGATGGCGGTTCTGCGGCGGGACGCAGACGAACTTCCTATCGAGTCAGTCCAAAGCATGGGTACCTCGCAACGATCCCAACCACTGTCGATGCTCGACGAACACCAACTTGATGATATCGGACTGACTCGGAAACAAGCATCTGAGGTCGACAAGAGGAGGATTGCTCGACAAAAGCCGTGAAGCGCCCAGGCATCGACGATACCCGTTGGTTGCGGTCAATTTGACGGGCTCGGCGAGGCGACGAGGCTCCGCTTCGTCGCCATCGCTACCGCGACAAACGCTGCAACGCCGATCGAGCCGAGCGCGGCGCTCAAGACGAGCGACGCGCCTATGCCGAACTGCTCCATCGTCGCCGCGAAGGCAAACGGCGCAGCCGCGCCGGCGGCCAGTCGTGAGGCGGCCATCTTGCCGGTGAGCGCACCGTATCCGTCCGAGCCGAACAGGTAGAGCGGCAGGCTGCCCTGGGCGATGCTGTTGATACCCGATCCGAGGCCGAGGCAAATCGAGAAGGCAACCGCACCGGGGAGCCAGTTGCCGGATAGCGCCAGAATGACAACGCTCAGCACTATGAAGGCTGCGGAGAGAACCGCAAGGCCCGGCGGCGCGAGGCGTGTGCCGAAGATCATGTTGATCAGGCGGCTGAGAACCTGCGCCGGGCCGAACAGCGAGCCGATGACGACGGCGGCGCTTCCGAATCCAAGCGCACCGAGCATCGGGACCATATGGGCGAGCATGGCTCCAAGCGTGAAGCCGAGCAGCGCGAATGCTGACGAGACGGCAAGGACAGCGCCGCGGCGGCGCTCGCGAGGAATGGCCCCGATGACAGGTTCGCGTATGGGTCTTTGCCCGCCGGTCGCGGCCACCTTTCCCTTCCGCATGATCCAGACGTGGAACGGCATGCAAACGAGGAGATTCAGCCCGGCATAGACAAGGTAGATTTCCCGCCAGGACAGATAGCCGAGCAGTGCCGTGGCAATCGGCCAAAAAATCGTGGAGGCAAATCCCGCAATCAGCGTGAGATAGGTGATGCTCCGCGATGCAGACCGGGGATCGGCTTCCACCAGTGCCGCGAAGGCCGCCTGGTACTGGACCATGCCGGACGATATCTCCAACAGGACGATGGCCAGTGCAAAGATCGCCACAGATGGCGACCAGGCGCACAGGATCAAGGTCAGTGCGGACAACGCCGAGCCGATCGCCATTACCGATGCCGCGCCAATGCGATCCATCTGCCGGCCGATATACGGTGCTGACAGGCCGCCAACGAACAGCGAGGCCGAGAAGACGGCAAAGACCTGCGGGACCGTGATGCCGAGATCCGCGGCCATGCCGGGCGCCAGAATGCTGAAGCTGTAATAGAGGGTGCCGTAGCCGATGATCTGGGTCAGGCCGAGCGCGGCGACGAAGCCGACAGGAACATTCGCGTTACGCAACGGCGTCGTCCTCGTTCAGGGCAGCGCCCGTCTTGCAGCAGCCATCGGACCGCTCGACACCCTCGCGGATGATGGGATGACCGGCACAGCAGTCCTCCATCAGGAATTTCACGAGATCGGCCAGCGCATCGTAGCTGGCGCTATAGACGATCGAGCGGGATTGGCGCTGCTGCGTGACAAGGCCCGACCGTTCCAGTTCCTTCAGATGGAAGGACACATTCGACGGCGACACGCCCATGCGCTCGGCGATCAGGCCGGCGGCAAGTCCGTCCGCGCCAGCGACGACCAGCGTTCGGACAACGGCGAGACGGGTTTCCTGCGACAGGGCCGCGAATGACGTGAGGGCTTGACGCTCATCCATATTTCAATAATCCTTGAATTATTGAATGATAGGAGTAGCGCACATGAACGCGATCGACAAGGCCGTTTCGTCCGACATTACGCTTGGCCAGCTTCTTGATGAGCTGGCGGCCGCGCCAGAGGCGCCGCTGGTGTTTCTCTACGAAGGGCAGCCGGTGAAGGCGGGCTATCACGTCACCGAGGTCAAGGCGGGCGCCTTCTCGGCACTCGACTGCGGCGCCAATCCGGAAGCCTGGTCAGAGATCTTCGTCCAACTCTGGGATATCGACGAGGACGGCAAGAGCCACATGCCGGCGGGCAGGTTCTCCGCGATTATTCGCAAGGTTTCGGATCATGTGCGTCTCGACCCGGCCGCCAAACTCACCTTCGAGGTCAGCGACGGGAGCCGGCCGATGGCCCTCTATTGTGCATCCTCCCCGCGTCTGGTCGGAGGTCGGTTCGAGGTGGTGCTCGCCGCCCGGCCGTCGAGCTGCAAACCGCGCGATCGATGGTTGGCGGAGCAGGCGACCGCAGTGAGTTCTTGTTGTGCGCCAGCAAACAGCAACTCTAAGTATTGCGCCTGAGAACATCAAGAAGGCCCGAGTAGAGGCGGCCTGGAAAGCTTTCCGACTGCTCCGCACCCTAGGATCGCCATTCTTTCCAACCCAAATCGAATAGCTGCTTTGGGTAGGCTTGACGAATGAGCCGATGGCCGAACTGGAGGCGCATTGCGGCCATGCAAATCTAATTACGACACGTTTCTATCGGGATCGCGATCGACCGCAGACGATACGAGCTTTTTGCCGCCGAATACCGCCGTTTGAGCGCTTTTCTGCCTAGGTGACCTCAGTGCCATACGCAAAGGCGGATGTTTGGCGACCATAGCGTATTGTAGATGGCAATCGGCGGAATTTGGCGCACCCGACAGGATTCGAACCTGTGACCTTTGGAATCGGAATTGGTTATCCATGGTTCTAAGCTGTTGTTTTATATGATGCGTGCTCAAAACTGGACTAGAACTGCGCTACCTTGCGCTCCTCTGCGGTCGCAGGGAAATTAGCTCAGTGCAGAAAATTTTAGCACGGCAAGTCCGCGTGATCGGAATTGGTTATCCATGGTTCTAAGCTATTGTTTTATATGATGCGCGGTCGAAACTGGACTAGAACTGCGCTACCTTGCGCTCCTCTACGGTCGAGAGGAAATTAGCTCAGTGCAGAAAATTTTAGCACGGCAAATCAGCGTCATCGGAATTGGGAGAATCGAGTTGTAAGTGCACGATTTTACAAACTGTGCTCTTATGCTGCGCTATACTTGTGCTATTGTCCTAACTTATGGCGCTAACTGCGAAACATCGACAGCCTTCTCCGTGTCTAGGCGCATCGTCACCTCAAAAATTCCTCCAATCGTGCCTTCCGGTTTTGCCAATCTGGCATGATGGTGTCAAACAAGTCGTGCCATTCTTTTCCATGATTGGCATAGAAGGCGTGACCTAGTTCGTGACAAATGACGTAATCGATCAACATAGGGCTTGCTCTCACTAGATCGACGTTGAGAACAATGCGCCCCTTCGGCGTGTAGCTGCCCCATCGCTTGGCCATCTTGCGGACCACCAATATTGGCGTGTCTAGCCCTCTTCTCGTGAATGGCGGAATAACAGCCTCAAGCCTTTCGCGAAACACTCTACGGGCGGTAAGCGCATAAAACGCCGTGAGCAAACGACGACAATGTGCAGGATCGTCCACTCGCCGCGCCAAGATATTCAATCTTGATCCTTCGATACAGACACACGCGTCATCGGATTTTTCAATCGATAGCCTGTATTGCCTGCCAAGAAGCAGATGTGTTTCGCCGGAAATCAACCGCCTCTCTGGCGTGGTGACCGGCCTAGCCGAAATGCGATCCAGTTCGCGAAATATCCACGCGCCCTTTCGTTTCAATCGGTCAAGTATCGCATCAACTGGTTCACCGGACGGAGCAAAGACAACTACCGCCCCCGAGGGCTGAACCTCTATCCGGAGTACTCGTCTCTCAGTGCGCCTCAAATGTGCTAAGGTGCGCCGTTCACCCCAGCCAATCTCAATCTGCTCGTTGCCCGATGATCTCATTGAGCCAATCTCACGCGTGCCGACGCGAGGACGTCATCTATCACGGCATCGAGAATCGCAGGGTCGATTAGTAGACCGCGCCGACCTCTTAGCTCTTCGAAGAAAAAGTCATCGATGTCGTTGCGTATCAGATTTTCAACGTCACGGTCATTTTGCCAACCGATCTTGCGGCGGCTTTGAACGATCTTGCTCACTTCCAGAGCAATGTCAGCGGCGATTTCCACGTCGCCAAATCCAACCTTCTCCAGGTTGCGCTTTGCCAGCCCCCAGAAAGCTTGCGCGTGGCTGTCATCACGGAGACGGGCAGGCGTCGGATCGGTTTCATCCTGCCGGTGCTGGACCTTCTCCCGAAGCTGCTTGACCTTGTTGAGGTACGTCAGTTCGTTGATCCGACCCTTATGAAAGTCGGCGATGGTGTCGCTGACAAGCTTGGAAAACTTTTCGAAGAAAACAGGGTCTTCATCCCATTTCTCTTCGATAGATCGCGTCAGTTGATGCGCAATTGTGTCGGCAATCGAGGCGTCTGTTTCCGTCTGCTCCGTCCTACGGGCCTCAATGGCGATATCGTCAAAAATGTTGAGCGGTTCCACCAGCGTTACGACATCGCGCGCGATCACGTGCCTGTCGAGCAGTTGACGAACGCGCTTTTCGTAGTCCCGCCAATCCACCCTGTCCGCATAACGAAGGCTTACGGACGCGCGCAGCGACGTGAAGCGGCCGAGATCGTCCTTCCATCGTTTCAAAAGCTCTGGCTTTGTGTTTTCAACGAATGCCGGGGATGCGAGCGCCACCGTGAAAGTCCGTGAGAACTCCGACAGGCGCCGATAGAATTCCTCGCGCGTCTCTTCGTCCGCCAACAGACGGGCATAGGCTTCGGCATCATACGTGTTGGATACTGACCTGAAAATATCGAGGAGCGCCGCATGCGCCCCCGGCACTTTGTTCGCCTCGTCACGTATCGCTACGATGCTTTGGGCGATATCCTCGGCGCTGAAGCCTTGTAGCGCATCATAGCTTGCCAGCGCTTCGCCAAGGTTCTTTAGGACCCCGGTATAATCGATGACGAAGCCGAAGGGCTTTTCAGGGGCACCCTCTTCGTCATAGACGCGATTCACACGAGCTATTGCTTGCAGAAGGCCATGTTCCTTCAGCTTGCGAGCAACATAGAGCACTGTGTTTCGGGGTGCGTCGAAACCCGTCAGCAGCTTGTCGACAACGATGATGATGTCGGGATCGGACGGACCCTGGAATTGCTCGACAATGGTCTTGTTGTAGGCTTCCTCGCCGCCATACCGCTCCATCATTCTGCGCCAGAAGGTACGAACGAGATCGTCGTCAGACTCATCAACCTCGTCTTCGCTTTCGCGCATTTCGGGGGCAGAGATGACGACTTCAGTGCTAACCACGCCGAACATGTCAAATAGCTTCTTGAGCTGAATGGCAGCGCGCTTCGATGAGGCTGCGAGCTGCCCTTTCAGCCCGGTACCCTTGAAGTTGGCGGCGAAATGCTGCCCGACATCAAAGGCGATTGATTGGAGCCGGGACTCGATCCCTTCGATTTCCCGCGCCCGGCTCATCTTCCGTTTCAAGTCGGTGCGCTGCTCGTCGGATAAACCGCGTGTGTGAACTTCAAACCAGCGGTCGATTTGGCCTTCATCAACGTCGGTGACCACCTCTCGCCCTTCGTAGAGGAGTGGCACCACCGCCTTGTCGGTGACAGCGTCCCGCATTGAGTACGACGGCTGAACCAGTTCGCCGAACTTGGCAAAGGTGCTCCTCTCCTTTTTAGCGATGGGAGTTCCGGTGAAGGCGATGAAGCATGCGTTGGGCAGAACCTCGCGCATCCGAGCGTGGAGGCTATCCAGATTGCCATACTGGCTGCGGTGGCTCTCATCCACCAGGACGAAGATGTCAGAGGACTGGTCAACAACTCGTCGCTTGTTGAGGCCTGCCCTAAATTTGTGGATCAGGGTCGTGACAACCGGTGTCTTGTCCTCGATCAGCGCGAGAAGGTTCTCGCCAGTTGCAGCGCGTTTAGGTTCCTGCCCGGTTGCCCGGAACGTCTTTGAAATTTGATCGTCCAGATCGGTTCTGTCGGTAACGATTACGATCCGAGCCAATGGATTGGTCATCACGATGGCCTTGGCGAGCATCACCATCGTCAAGCTCTTACCGGAGCCTTGTGTATGCCAGACCACACCGCCACGGCGCTTGCCGTTCCCATCCCGCTCTTCAATACGTTTCAGCAGTGTCTCGATGGTGGCGACCTGCTGATATCGGGCAACCTTCTTGTGGGGGCCATCGAACAGCATGTAGCGCCGGACAAGGCGCATGAACCGCTCGGGGCGGAATAGTCCAACAAGCGTTTCATCAAGCGGGGTAACGAAGCGACGATCTTCCATCAGCCCGTCATGACGTTTCATGTACGGGGCAAAATCCAGCGCCACCCGCTTCCCCTCGACCGTGTCGAGTGGGCGATTCACGACTTGCACAGCGAAGTCGGCAGGGTCCTCCCGCTCTTTCCACACGCTCCAAAGTTTGCGCGGCGTGCCGACTGTGCCGTAGCGCGGATCGTGACTGTTGGCCGAAAGCAGCAATTGCGCCGAGTAGAAGAGCGCGGGTACGCCTTCGCCAGCCTTCTGGTTGCGGATTTGCTGACCGACACCCTGATCCGATGAGACGTGAGAGGCCTTAACCTCGATCACTCCAAGCGGGATGCCGTTGACAAATAATACGAGGTCAACGCGGATCGTCGGCCCCCCCGCTTCGTTGACCGTATATTCGGCGGCGACCTGAAATGTGTTCGCGCGCCAGTCAGACCAGTCGATGAACTTGAACGGCCATTCTCGGGATGTCGCACCAATGGCTTGCGGCAGCGCAACGCCGAGAAACAAGTCATCCGTCATGCGCTCATTGGCGCGGACGACTCCTTCGGGAACCCGGTCGGTCAGACGACGAATGGCTGCATCGATGTTGGCTTCCGAGAACAGGTGTGCCCGACCGTCAAGCTGTATGCGATTGATCCGCGCAAGATCGGCTCGCGTCTGAGTTTCCAGAAACGGCAGTGTTCGCCGGCCGTCGCGCCATTGATCGGCCTCCGCCTTGGTCACATAGCGCCAGCCACAATTGATCAGCGTGTTGAGTGCCTGAAGTTGGGCGCCACCTGCCTCGGATGTGGTAAACTCGGGGGACTTGTTCATGGCGCAGCCCCGGCTGCGGCCTTCGGCTTCCGCGCTGCCTTTGTGGTCGTAGGTGCGGGCTTAGCGATCCAGGCAAAGGCGCATTTGTACCCCAGCGCGCGCAACTCGTTTGCCGCTTGCCGGAACGTCACAAGGCTGAAGAATGGCAATCGGTTTACGCCGGTACCTGTTCCGCTGCATAACACCGCATAGACGATGAGGTGTGCTGCTTCGCTATACGGACCAACGGAGTCGGCAACTAGGGCCTGATACCCTGTCAGTCCAAGCGTGGCCTCTTGCACGGCGATCTGCGCCCGCAGCAAGTCGCGAAATGCGCCGTCCATTTTCATGACACGGGCAGACACAGTGCCCTGATTGAACAGATGACTGAGACGCGAGGACGAGGTCTGATCCTTCACATGGATCATCGCGCCGCCATCGCTGAGGAAATCGCACGCTTCAATCGCATGTGACGCGCCTGTAGGCTTTACAAGCTTTCGGTCGAGGCAAAGCATGTTATGCGCGCCCGTCGCGACGCGATTGTTGTATTTTTCCTCGTTCTCATCAGCCAAAGCCGCTGGCATGACGTGTGTTGTTACGGCTGCAAAGAAATTCGCTACTTCAGTCGCTAGGTTGGTGTCGATCCGATACCAGCGGTCCGCCGAAAGAACGTACTTCTCGCCGTTCAAGTCGGTTTCGAAAACGAGGCATTCCTTGATGCGCCAGCTTTGCCCGTCATCTTTACCAAGATCGTTGCATTCATGGACTTTATGTCCAGACAGATGCTCGGGAAGATAAGCGGCAACCGCTTTTTCCTTGAGGTCCGCAACATAGCCCCCGATTTCGAGGTCGGTGTGAACGTTCGTGCTGCTGAAGCCCTTGTAGCGGATATGCCGCGCCCTTTCAGGATCGTAGATCACGGGATATGCAAGATGCAGCGCGTCCGGAATCGCAGCCGTTAGGCAAGTGTCCAAAGCATCTACCAACGCGGTGTCGAGCTGGTCGATGGTTGCCTTATCGCGGACATGTTTGATCTGGTCGATCCAGGCGAAATTGGTCTTGTAGTCACTCTTGCCGAAGGCTGCGTAGGCATCGGCGCACACCTGCGGCAAGTCGGCAACGTCCATTTCTTTGGTCAGCGTCAGGCCGTCGCTACCGGCTACGCGCGTGGCGAAGGTTGCATCCTTCGGCTCTCCAGCAAGCCCGCGCACGATGTCGCGTTCAATATCGATGCTGAAGGCGGTCTGGTCAGATCGGCGGGCCGTTTGAGTTCGGCGGGAAGTGGTGTTTTCATCGGGGGTGCGAATGTCTGCGCTGCGCAGCTTGTCGGGATCGACCGTGTTCAAGACCACCCGTAAACCGAAGTCCTGCTCAAAGGCATCTGGAGCGAGCTTCACATGCGCAAGCCCAAAGGAAACGGCAAACCAGCGACCTGATGCCTGAACAAAGACGAGTCCGTAAGCGGTGGAGTTGTTGAGCTTGGTCTTTTCCGCGTCGGTTAGGTCAAGAAACTTCGCCCATTTCGGCGCGCCGCCGCCAATGGTGTCGAGTGCGATTTGCGCGCCCTCAAGCTTGTCCCACGCCGAAAGATCGACACCGGCGCGCACACCATCAGCCGGCTGTTTGCTGTCCCGCAGAAGGCGGATAGAAACCGTGTGTGTTTTGGTCACGCGTGCCTCACTGCAGATGCTAGAATTGAGGGAGCGAAGTCATCGAACCGCTCATCGAGTTGACGTTCGCCAGTCAAAACCTTCTGCATCAAACCGCGTTGCTGCACGCGGAGGATTTTTGCTTGCTTCAATAAACCTTCGATCATGAGGTCTTCTGCATCCAAGACCGCCGCAATTCGTTCTTGAACCGGCAACGAGGGTAGGAAAAGTTCCGCCTGCTCAATCGCCTCGAGTGTTAAACCGAAGCGCACAACTCCATTGGCCAGCCGGCTAAATTGCCACCGGATTGCCTGATGGCGCATTGCTTGAGCGATAAAAGGGCCGTGTCCCACACCATCCCACGGCCGAGCAATGGCAAGATGATAGCCACAAACCAGGTTTGGGATATCCTCGTCGACAACAGCGGGTTCAGCGATCTCCTCCGACGTTTCCGAATCCTTCGTGAAAACTACATCATGTTTACGCAGACTGTTGTCTGCGATCTGACTTTTTGAAGCCGTCGCCCTCATGAAATCAATTTGCGAAGTGATCCGCGAATTGTGGAAGACGTCCATATAGTTGCAAAGCAAGATAGGTGTCTCGTCGGCACGAGATTTCTTGTCTACGCCGCTAAACCAGACATCTGCGGCCTCCAATAACGGGCGCTTCGGAAGGTTGCTGAACAGCTTCTGAAACAACGCCATTTTGCGCCGCCGCTTTGCGGCGATGAGGCGCTCGGTCTGTTCGATGGTCTCATCCCAAGCTCTGAGCAACGCTACAATTCGTCTCTGTTCCTCAAGTGGCGGAATGTCAAATTCCCAACCCATCCAGTCTTCCAAGCGGAAAACTAGCTTCTCGACGTGCACACCGATGCTCGAATGGAAGCAAGTCTGTTGAAAGTAAATGGAATGAGACAAGGCATTTAGAAATTCTGGATCAAGGGCAGCAGCTGTTTGAAACGCTGTGTATTCGTTCGATACGACTGCCCGATGCAGGCTCGCGGGAACAACTCCACACGCACCGTGCGAAATTTGCCGATTTGAGATTAAGAAATCCCCCGCCTCAACATAGAACTGCGTTTTGGTCTTGATCTGATTTCCGCGCAAAACTTCGCGTGCGACAATGCCGCCCCGGTTCCGCTTGGCCGTTACAAGCTGATAGGTTTGAGTGCCGACCAGCTTTGCGGGCCGCTCGACTTTATGCAGCAGATTGCCAAGGCGATAGCGGGTCCAGCCTTTTGGCGTGTCGCCAAGCTTGGGTATTCCTGCCTGAATGCTAGGCGGGTAAGCGCTGGGGTTTTCTGCTTTGAGTTCTTCGAGGGCCTCGCTCATGCCGCGCCCCCTTGCTCAATGCGTCGCTTTCTCCAATCACCATAGCTCTGGCCTGTCCGCTCTAGCTTCCAAGTTCTCGGGCCACTATCAGAATAACCGCCTACCAAAGAAGAAGCCGCCGAAGGGCTGCTAAAACTGACGTCCTGGGTGAAACGCAAAAGATCGGAATCCCCATCTGCAACTAAGGCACCGCGCTCCAAAAGCTCTTGGCGCATGCTCCGCAACGGAAAAGACTGTGAGTCCTGAAACTCTCGGTATGCCGTAGATCCCTCAAGTACGACAAACTCCCCAGCGCGCTCCGTAGCTCTTGCTTTCGCCTTCTTAATCACGGCGATAAACACAGGAGGTGCGGCAGCCTTGGCTCCCAATGCCAGAGTGTTGTTGTCAAAGGTAGCCGTCGATATAGCTTCCCTCGGGACCTCGTTCGTGGGCGCGCTCTCGCCGGCTTCGTGCCCCGCTGGGCGCAAGACGTCGAACCCCAGAACCGGCAGCAGGATTTCAATCTCGTCAAGAACCCGCTCCATATCCGCAATTTCCGGTTCGGGCAGCCCGCGAAACGGTGGCTCCGTGCCGTTGACGAGTTTTGCTCTTCCCGCGTTGCGGATGGCGGCGATCATCCGGCTTTCCAAATAGCGGCCATGCGCTTTGGTGAGATTCTCGTCTTTCGAGACGATCAGCACCGCGCGGGTAAAAAACTCCTTTCCTTCGTCGGCATCGTGATAGGCAAGGCGCGTGCGCACCTGATCGCCTTCGCCGACATAGACAAGTTGACGGCCCGGCAAATCCGGGTCCGGCCCAACGAGCAAATAGACGCCTGTGCGGGTCGCTTCCTCTCTGCGGATAAGTTCGGGTAATGCCGTGCGAGAGGCCACGGCCGCCCGCACCGACGAAACGCCAAGTTCCGCAGTGATCACGCCCGATGGCGTGCCATCGACCAGATAGAGCT
Organism: Shinella sp. JR1-6; assembly: GCF_004284735.1. Lineage (NCBI taxonomy): Bacteria > Pseudomonadati > Pseudomonadota > Alphaproteobacteria > Hyphomicrobiales > Rhizobiaceae > Shinella > Shinella sp. JR1-6. The sequence continues at coordinate 567,612 of NZ_SHMI01000001.1, forward strand.
TAAGCGTGCGGCCCCGGCGAGCAGCTGAACGGGAAGGAGCTTCAGACATCAATGCCAAGCTCCTTGAGGTAGAAGTTCATTTTCTCACGCGTCTGGGCGAGCTGGTGTTCGAGAGCACGGATTTCGTTCTGAACGGCCTGGAGGTCGACTTCAGACTCAGGCTCAAACGTATCGACATAGCGCGGAATGTTGAGGTTAAAGCCGTTTTCCTCGATTTCCTCAAACGTCGCCTTGTGGGAGTAGCGCTCGCGCTCCGTGCGACCGCGGTATGTATCTATGATCTTGGATACATCCTCGTCGCGCAGGCGATTTTGTTTTTTGCCTGGCTCGAAGTCACGGCTGGCATCTATGAAAAGAACGTCGCGCTCATGCGCCCGCAAACCGTTCGCCTCTCGCGATCGGTCGAAAACCATGATGCAGACGGGAATGCCCGTTGTCGGAAAGAGTTGACCTGGAAGTCCGATAACCGCATCAAGGCTGTTGTCGCGAATCAGCTTTTCGCGGATTTTCCCTTCCGTGCCCGAGCGGAACAGAACGCCATGCGGTGCGACCACGGCCATACGGCCGACGTCCGGACGTGTGATGGCAAGCATGTGGAGAACGAAGGCGTAGTCGCCTCGGCTCTTGGGGGGCATGTGCGGCGTGAACCGCTTATACGGATCGGGCAGCGGCTTGCCTTCGGAATCATTGTTGCCCCACCACTTGTCGAGGCTGAAGGGCGGATTGGCAACTACCGCGTCAAACCGCATGAGGTGGTCGCTCTCGATTAAAGTTGGCGAATTGAGAGTGTCACACCAGTCAATCCGCGCGCCATCCTGCTTGTGCAGCAGCATGTTCAGCCGGGCCAAGGATCGCGTTTGCCCGTTCGATTCCTGACCGAAGAGCTGAAAATTGCCGTCGGTAACTTCCTCGCCGGCGCGCAGCAGCAGAGAGCCAGAACCACAGGCAGGATCGCAGATGCGTTCGCCGGATTTGGGGTTCGCGAGCTTTGCGACCACCTCGGAAACCTTGCGAGGCGTGAAGAACTCGCCTGCCTTCTTACCAGCATCTGAGGCGAAGCGCTCAATCAGGAAGATATAAGCATCGCCCAGAATGTCTTCCGAGGTATCTGAAAGATCGAGGCCGGGCTTTGCGAAGTCCTCCAGGAGCGTTTTCAGCCGCCGATTACGATCCTTCGTCTGGCCAAGGTTCGTCTCAGAATTGAAGTCAATGGCGCGGAACAGCCCGCCGAGTTTGCCTTCGTTCGCCTTTTCAATTGCATCGAGCACGATGTTGATCAGTTCGCCGATATTGTCCCGCGTGCGGCGCTCGTAAAGGCTATAGAAGTCGCCAAGGAAACTCTCCTCGACTTCGTTCGTCTTCGTGTTCTTCAGCTCCACGGTAGGCAGCTTAAAGCGTTCACGATCAAGGCGACGCTGAATCCGGAGCTCGTCACCACCATACTCACGGCGAAACTCTTCGACATGCTTGCGGCGCACGTCGCTGATGTACTTCAGGAACAAAGCGGTAAGAATGTAGTCTTTGTAACCGGATGCATCGATTGCCCCGCGAAAGGTATCGCAGGCACGCCATACCGCTGCGAGAATGTCGTCTTGCCGAAGGGCAGTCATTGGGCACTCCTTAATAATTGTGTCCTGTATCCGCTGCTCGAATTGCGCGGGTGACAGCTTCACGTCCTAAAATTGCATTGAGCTCGGCAAGCTGTTTTAGCAGTCGCGCCTCCAGTTCAAACGACTGCGCAAGTCCAGCGATCAGCTGCTGCTGTTCCAGTGGAGGCAGCGGAATCTCAATCTTCTCCAGCGCTTCCTTTGCGAGGCGAGCCAGGCCGGTGCCCTGCTTGCCGCCGGACAAAGTGGCCTGTGTGGTGGGTAGATCGAGAAAGGCAGCAAGGTACTGCGGATTTACAAAGGCTTGATTGGGGCGGACGAGATAGAGGTCCAACGAAATAAAAGCGCCGAGCAAAGACCCTGCAGCGACGCAGACGTCCGTCGTCACGCCACGCGCTCCGACGATCAGGTCACCTTCTTCAATGGTTAGCGCTCGCGCCACAGCCGGAGGATCACCCAAGACTAGGGGTGCGGATCTGCCGGCTTTGATATCAGACAGATCGGCGAGCCGCATAAACCGCGCGGTTCCCCCTTTGGTCTCGCGAACCGAAACTCCTGACAGAATATTGGCGATTTCTCTTAATTCGAGCATGCCTCAAGTTATCAAACCTTTTATTTCCGGTCAATTATAAACTTGAGAGTATCTCTAATTCGATATTTAAGCGGCTTCATTCCGCGGACTCATTGCCCTGCCGTTCATTCGCCCACGAAAGCGAGAGTCGGTGAAAGCATTCGTGCGTTCTTAGCCATCGTAATCATTCACGAGCACTGCTGGCGACTGATCAAGTCTGGCCTACAGCGCTTTTTCGATTGTATCGACACTCTGCCGGCTGCCGTATCGGCGCTGCTGATTACAATATCATAAAACACGCATTTTCTGAGGTTTTCGGTCTGGATGGCGTTGAAGCCGCGGGTTGGGAGAAGGGGCAGGTCGAGAAGAACGTTCAGGATGCCCGACCACGTTTGTGGCAACAGATGCAGGACTTTCGTGGTCTGCAGGCGTTGAAAGCCTGGCTGGAACAGCGCTGTCAGGACCTATCGCGCGAGACACCGCAAGGCACCTTTCCCGGCACGATTGCCGATATTTTGGTCGCCGAGTAGGCCGCGTTGATGGCGTGCCTACAGCTTTCGACGGCTTTGTCGAGCAGAGCAAGCGCGTTTCGCCCATCGACCACACTTGGGCCACGGTTGGAGGGCGCCTGCCCAGTTCGCTAAGACAATCAACCCGCGACATGATGCGGTGCTGCGCAGCCGGAATTGCTCCGCACCGCAACCCGCCGCTACCGCCCCGAATAAAGCAACCCAAAAACGCTGGAGCGAACTGAAAACTGGAAAACTGGCGGCAAGGTCACTGTTTTAACGCCTAACTAATATATGTAAACTCGTGCTGTCGTCATTATTCAGCCTTCCGCAAGCACTCAACTGAACATCCTCTGAACCAGTTTGTATTATCGCGCCCAATTGAGCTTTAATGACCTACCTTTGAAACTATGCCCCTGTAGCTCTCGCATGGCGCTTCCAGCGATTTCGCGATCTTTTAATTTCACAAAAGCAAACCCTCTAGAATTTCCACTCACATAATCCCTCGGCACGGATATGCTTAATACGGGGCCGAATCTTCTGAACACTTCAAACAGCTCTCCTTCAGATACCTCGAATGGAAGGTTGCCGACGTAAATTGCATCAGGTTCTTTCGTGCGGTTCCCGCGGGGGGAGGTAGGGGCTTTAAGGTTCGGAGGAGGGATGGTTGGAGCAGCGCCACTCAAATCTTCCCTAATAACGCCCGAGCTAGGCCCCTTTTGCATCAATTCCACTAGGCGCGCGGTGGGCTGATTGGCGCTATCTATGAGATCGAGCATTTTCAACAGTTTGATGAGGCGTATAGGGTTCGCTCGGTAGATGTTACTAATCGGAAGTAAAGCGATAACTCCTTTTGAAAATCCGAGGTCAATATGCGAGGAGTACGGCATCTTTGAAAGAGCAGTGTAGAGTTCGCTGAGAGATAGCTCCAGCACATCTGTGCCTCGCACCGCAAGCCGGGCAATTTCTCTATTGCTTGTGCCCTTGCGCCGTCCCGCACGCTTCCTCTTTTCGGCCTCCGTGAGCGTATTGAATATCACGCCTTTAACCGAGAGTTGCTCAATTACCGTCCGATAAATGTCCCAATCATGGAGACTTAGCAGATTATATATTTGGGCAGGAGAGATTAGTTGTCCTTCACGGCCAAGCATCGCGATAAGCATCTCCTCTCTCGTCAGTTTCAGCGCACGATAGCCGGATAGCCAAGCTTGATCGGCGGGAGAGAATACAGACTTATGGAAGAGGGTTACCGAAAATTGACCTTCTCCTGAAGCAACCTCTGGTGCAACCAGGTCCGCATCATTCATTAACCGAAAGATACGGCGCATACCCTCGCCCATTTCTCTTACATAACCAATTTCCTTAAGTACACGCGCGATATAGGCATTGCGCGACTCGTGAACACCTTTCTGCTTTCGTAAATCGGCGAGGCTTATTGTCGATAAGAGATTACCAGGTGAGAGCACAGTCATCCGATCATCGTAGATGCTGATTTCAATCCCCTTTCCTTCGACGTTATAATCGCGATGCGTAATCGCGTTTATAAGAGCCTCACGCACGGCATCCTCCGGATACATGACCTGTTGCTTGAAAAGTGCATCCTCGTTTAGTTTTGTCTCTACGAGGTGAGGCCTGAGCTGTTCCCATGAGGAAGTGAGAAGTTGAAGGATATTACCGGTAATAGTCTCGTCGTATACTACATTGTAATCACGCCCCGTTTTTAGTTCACTACCGCGAATGCGCAGGATGCGCACTTGGCATCTCGGATGCCAGTTTTGGACGTTCGTCGAAAACAGCAATAGCGCGGCGCGCCTCAACCTCATTCGACCAATTCCATATTCAGCCAGCCCGAGGTACTGGAGGCTCTTTTCCGGCGACATTCTTCCAGTATGTTCAGAAACAGCCTTAACCAAATCGAAATCTAGAGAGTTGACTTCTGCGGCGTCAATAAATGCTCGATCGTACTCGCGGGACAGTTGTTCCTGCCGCTCGAATTGGAGGCGATGCACAGAAACTGGAGCTGACTCGAGATCCCGTCTTTGAAGGCACCTTCCATCCGATGTTTGGTGTATCGTCGTTGTACTTTTTTCGACCATAAAATACAGTATATCCAACCCATCTATCTCAATTTTGATCGAAATGGGGGTTGGGAGAGGAGTGTCATTGTGGACGCCAGTCCTTGGCGCCTGAAGCAATACAGCGATCTGTTTTTCACTGAACGGAATGCCGGTTATTGTTCCGTTGTCCTCAACGCCAATCAGAAGCTCCCCGCCGTCGGCGTTTGCAAAAGCGACCAGCCCTTCCGCGATGTCTTTGGACACCGTCGATGTTTCTCTAGGGCGCTTGTTGCCGGGTTCTCCCTGAAACGCGCTCTTGAACTCCCTGAACTGGCTTTCGCCAAGCTCGATAGTTCTTTTAATTCGTTCTTTTAGAACGAGAATATCCATGACGTCCCCCGCATGCATTGTGACTGTTTTTTATCCAAAGAAACGAGCAGCTGCAACGCAGCTATTCTGAAGTTGACGCTAAATCTGCTCGTTGTGACGGAGGAAGTTGCAAATGCCGCACCTTCTGAACGTTTGTTCGTTCAACAACATTTCTTATCAGTGGAATTGCGAGATTTACGCATCGGTATATTTGGGGCCTGTGAATTAGCCCCCGAAAGGCCCGGACATGCTCCCCCACTCAGTTTAGTGGGTAGGAGATGGGGTGGTTGCCGTCCTCCCCTAACAGCATGGGAACTATGCCAGGATGATGTGGCGTAGAGCACCAGCGGAGAGGATGGCAAATGAAAGAGATGATGATCGGCGTGGACTTGGCAAAAAGTGTTTTCCAGCTTCACGGAGCGACAATGACAGGGCACGTGAAATTCCGCAAGAAACTGGCGCGAGGGCAGTTCTACCGGTTCATGGCGACACAAGCACCTGCACTTGTCGTTATGGAAGCCTGCGGCAGCGCGCATTACTGGTCGCGAGAACTTGTCAAACTGGGCCATGAAGTAAAGTTGATCGCGCCGCAATATGTGCGGCCGTTCGTGAAGCGGCAGAAAAACGATGCTGCTGATGCCGAGGCTATCGTTATTGCAGCTCGTCAGCCCGAAATGCGTTTCGTCTCACCCAAAACCGCGGACCAGCAAGCTCAGGCGATCCTGTTTCGAGCACGCGAGCGTATTGTCCATCAACGAACGGAGCTGATGAATGCTCTGCGTGCTGTTCTCTACGAGTATGGGCAGACTGTTCCGCTCGGGATTGGCCGCGTCAAGCGCATCGCAGTGATAGTTGAGGACGTTGATATCGACCTGCCTGAGCTTGTGCGAGATGAATGCCGTGATCTGCTAGCACAGATCAACGAGAAGACCGCACGGATCGAGGAAAAGACGAAGCGGCTTATCGAGTTGTCACGGCAGAGCGATAATGCAAGGCGGCTTCAGACCATGCCGGGCGTTGGGCCGATGATTGCAATGGCTGTTGAGGCCTTCGCGCCAGCGATGGAAAACTTCCAATGTGGG